>NZ_UPHT01000059.1 GCF_900566085.1 Mycobacterium attenuatum | reverse complement strand
GATCGAACGGGCAAACGAAGAGACCACCGACGCAACGCGCCGGTGGTCCCATAACTGGCAATCCAGGTGGTCCCATCACCCTGGCAAAAATCAGGTCACACTGGTCCCAAGCTCATGGCAAACGACAGTCTCGGGAACCGCTGCGGCGCTGACGGCGACCGCGATCCCGGTCGTACTGACCAATATCGGTTTGGTGTCAACCAATATCGGACTCACGTCACACAGCATCCAGCAAAAGGAGCAGCAGCAACAAAGTCAACAGTCCCGAACGCCGTCGGGGCCAACAACGCCAGGCTCGGCTAGCAGAGGTTCGGCAGGCATTGGGCGAGCGACTGTCGTTGGTGCACTGTCGGTTCCGTCTAGTTGGACCGCGGCCGCGCCGGTCAGGCTGGTCACGGCGGCGTTGCGCGACGCCGGGTTCAGCGCCGCCCCGGCCGCATCGGTACACGACATGCCCGGTGGCCCGGCTCTTCCGATCGCGGGCATGGCCGGTGCCGGCCTCGGCGGTGCCGCCGGGGGCGCCCTGGCGGCTGGAGCGCGCGCCGAAAAGTCCACCGGCCGCAATGACTACCGCTCCGGAATCGCCGCAACCTTAGGACAGCCGGCCGACCGGGCCGACGATGCCGCGAACTCGGATTTCACCGCCCGGTCTGCGGGGGACGAAGGTCTCGAGAGCGTGAAACTAACCGGATTTGAACGCGAAATCGTTGCGTTGGTGCGCCGTTACACCGAAGGCCACGGGCCGTGACGCGCCGGACCAAACACAACATCACTGAACCGCGATAAGCCGACGCAACGCGAAGGGAGTCTGAAATGTCCATTGTCACTACTCAACCGGAGAGTTTGGCAACCGCGACCAGCGATTTGCACGTCATCGGATCTGACTTGGCCGCTCAGAATCCGGCTTCGGCGGCCCGACCAGCGGCGTGACTCCAGCCGCCGTTGATGAGTTATCTGCACTGACCGCAGCACAATTCGCCGCTCAATGCCAGCTGTATCACGCGATCGCCCCACAGGCTGCCGCCTTCCACGACATGTTTGTCAACACTTTGGCTAGCAGTGCGGGATCATATGCGACAAACGGAGGCCACCAATGCGGTCGCCACAGCTAACAGCAAGCATGCTCAGTCCACGAACTTGGACAGGAGCAGGTCTGCCATGCCACTGCGAGGAGGTGCACACTAGCCAGCAACCTCAACCAGAGACAACTCACCGCTTCGACGTTCCTGCCTAGACCGTCGGGGAATCCTGGCTGTTGGACGCGAGCGTCTTGTCACTGAGCATCGCCGGTGCCCGCAGGAGCGGATCCGCCCCAGACCAGCTCTGACGACGCCGTGATTCAGCTGCATCAGGCGCAATCCGACGTTGTCAACATGCTGAATGGCGTTCGAGACGAAGATCAGCAATTCGCGCTGGCGACAGCTTCTTCTCAACACCACCAGCGGTCAACGGTCCCTATCCGACACGCCAAGGTCCTTGTAGGACGAATCCGCATAGCCGGGTTAGAGCATCGAGCACGGCTCGACGGCGCGGAGTTCGTGATCCGATGGCGAAGCAATCCGATCGTCTTCGACAACTCGAAAGCCGATGCGGCGGCGAAAGATTCAGGCAAACCGTGGCTATCTTCGATAACCTAAGCCTAGGCTCGTCGAACCGGACCCTGAAGCATCCGCGTGCGGCGCAGCGGCCAACCCGCGGCGGTTCCGCTGAGCTGCGCCTGATTGGTGCGGCTGCCTCGGCCCGTGGCCACTGATAGCGCCCAGCGCCCGCAGAACCCGCATCACGCCCCCGATGGCCACGCTAACCCAAACTAGAAGTGCATCCCAAAAGGCAACCAGCGCAACCGTTCCCAGTGATCGCCAATGGGTCAGATCGGCCACGAGGCTGGTGGCAACCGAATACATGCCCAGCGGGAAAACCAGCGTCCACCATGCCCCGGTGAATCGCAACATGTCCGGGCGCCGTTTTGATGTGGCGCAACCCGAAGTAGATCAGCGGCGGGATCCACATCGTTGCCACTGCCCAGGCTGTCAACGTCACCGCGTGCAAAGTACCGGCGAGTCCATCTCGGGATTGCCGGTGCATGAAGTAGCCCGCAACGGCGGCGATGGCCACTGAACCCGTTAGGAGCCAGGAGTCCGGCTCGAATCCCTCACGATCAAGCCGCTGGGTGACGGCACGCCACACCATCAGCGATGTCAGCAAGAGATAGGTGATTAGCGCGAGTATCCAGAGCGGGAGGGCGACCATCAGCCATTGACGTTGACCGGTGTTGGTAAGCAGCTTGGCCGCCACGATCGCCAATCCTGAGGTCGCCACGCTGGAGAGCAGCCAAGCACCGTGGACATGGTCGCGTAATGCTGCCCATCGAAGCCTCCCAACATTACGCATGGTGAGTACTACCAATCCCAGCCAGGCCACCCCGGCGACGACGCCGAGAATCGGCAGCACCGGCGGATACTGGGATGACAACCGGTTGTTGAGGACCGCGCATGCAGCGACAAATGTGAACAGCGAGAAGGTGACTTGAGGATCTGACAGATCCCAAGGCAGGACCCTGTGCTTGGCGACGGCTACCGCGACCACCATGGCGACCAGAACCGCCAAAGCGACTGTGGCGAGGATGCCGAGGACGTTACTCATCCGGGTGTAATCGTGATTTTGCGCAGCAATCGACAAGATCCCGGTAGCCATTACCGCCGCGAACGCATCCGGTGTCAGCCGACTCTGACTAAGCCGCGGCGTCATGGCTCGTCCAAAGTATTCGCGACGCACCCATGCTGCCTATGGCGTCGCCATTTCGCGCGTACCAGGCGAGGCTCTTGTACATACCCACAGGTTTCCCCCCCGGTGGCAGTCCATGCTCCGTGAGGTTGAATTCGTATCCGATTCGCCGTCAAGGTCGAGCGCCGAATATCGGTTACCACGGTCAGAGCTGACGAGAAAATGACTGGACCACAGTATTAGTCGGAATCAGAGCCGTGAATCTTAGCCGCCATGTGGCAAGTCGGCCCGGCCGGACACCAAAGCGTGAATTTTACAACCGGATCCGCCGCCAAGAAAGACAGCGCAGCCACCCGCGTGGTCCGCCCAGGCGACAGCGTACCCAAGGCGCGAGCGGACTCGGCATGATCACCGGGGCGGCCGCAATCGTTGCGTCGGACATTGGGGCTTACTTCGGCGTGCAGCGGGTAACC
Source organism: Mycobacterium attenuatum (assembly GCF_900566085.1). GTDB lineage: Bacteria > Actinomycetota > Actinomycetes > Mycobacteriales > Mycobacteriaceae > Mycobacterium > Mycobacterium attenuatum. The sequence continues at coordinate 52,020 of NZ_UPHT01000059.1, read as the reverse complement.
CACTCGCATGAATGAATCGGACGCCGTTGTCCAGTGCCCTTGGGTTCGGCCGGACGAGAACAGACTCGCCAACACAGATGAGTCGAGCTCTGGCCTTGAAGGCACACCTAGAGCGGCATCCGTTCTGACATGAGCGAGTTGCTACTTCAGCTGGTCGGCGGCTGGCGTCCCGCAATGTTTGCGGCTCTCAAGGCATTTGCATTGTTCCTGACGGCCGCGACGGCTTTTCGACTCATGTTGCGCCGCACCATCGCCGAGTTCACTCCCTTTGACTGGGTCACCGCCGTTGCGGTAGGCGCCATCGTGGGCCGCACCGCCACGGCCTCCGACACGTCGTGGCTCACTGGAACAGCGGCCCTACTGGCCTTAATCGTGGCTCATGATGTGGTCGCGCGGCTGCGGTTCATTCCCTGGGTGCGTCGCCTCGTCGACCCGCCGGTGCGAGTACTGATCCGCAATGGTCGCGTTGACCAGCGCAACTTGAAACGATGCAGGCTCACCCGCGACGACCTAGACGCAATCCTGCGCGAACATGGCCATGACACAACTGATGACATTCGATTGGCCCTCTTCGAGACCAAAGGAGTCGTCTCGATCCTCACCGACAACCAGCCGCCCAGGCGGGCGTAGCTAACGACGCTTTCTGGACCGCCACCGGTGGTCTGCCAACACCAGACCTGGACATCGGCTGACTCATCGCGCCGGCAACGGGTACCCACTTGCGACATGAGAGCCTGGCGACCAGATCAGCGGAGTTGGAAACCACATGTCGTTCATGGGCACGCACCCGGAGGTTATTCGGATCGGCACCAAGCGCCGCGAATGCCACCGCGGCGCCACCAACAGCCGGGGTGGTCCCAACCGCTTCGAAATAGGCATCAGCCTTGACCGCAAGATAATTGGCTGCCCAAGCCAAAAGTGCCACACCGTCGCAGCGCGGCCCAAGGCGATGCACGGCCAATCCTCGGGCACCTCCACAGCCAGCGGTGCGTCCCACGACGTCGCTGAGGGCGCCGACGTGACCATAGCTTGGAAAGTGGCCTAGTCCAATGGCATTCGCGATGTTGCCGCCGGAAGTCAACCACGACAGGATGTACGCCGGCCCCGGTCCTGGACCCATGCTGGCCGCCGCGGCGGCCTGGGACGGGCTCGCCAGCGACCTGGACTCGACCGCCGACGCCTGTCAATCGGTCGTGTCGCAGCTGACCAGCGGATGGTTAGGTCCGGCGTCGACGTCCATGGCGACTGCGGCGTCCGGGTATGTTGCATGGGTACGCACCTGCGCCGGCGAAGCCGAGCAGACCGCCGGCCAGGCCATGGCTGCTGCGACAGCCTACGAGGAGGCGTTCGCGACGACGGTCCCGCCCTCCGTGATCGCCGCAAACCGCACCCAGCTCGCCGTGCTGATAGCGACTAACGTTCTAGGTCAAAACACAGCGGCAATCGCCGCTAAGGAAGCCGATTACGTTGAAATGTGGGCACAGGATGCTGCCGCCATGTACGGCTATGCCAGCAGCTCAGCGGCTGCCACGACGTTGACACCGTTCACCCCGCCGGCCCAGGCCATCAACTCCGTTGCAGTGGCCGGTCAAGCTGCCGCGGTAGCCCATGCGGCGGCTACCGCTACCGGTTCCGCCACCCAGACGGCCGCCGCGCCGCTCGCAGCCGTGCCGCAAGCGCTGCTGAGCCTGACATCGCCTGCGGCGTTGCAGCAGTTGCCGCTCGGCGCGACCTCGATCCCAGTGGGCGCGGCCTTATCCCTAGCGGCACCGGCCGCAAGTGCCGACCCAGCTTTGACAGTGGCGCTAATCGGATTTGGTGTAGATCTTTTCGGCACGTTCATCATTGATTCGGCGGGCTCGTTCGGTATCGATTCGGCCGGCTCGTTCGGCATTGATTCCGCTGGCATAGGAATTGCCTTGCAGGCAGACGAAATTGAGACAAAGGACGCATTTCCGAGCTTGGGCATGCCGACCGCGGCGAGTATGGGTCAGTCCGTCCCGGTCGGAGCGTTGTCCGCGCCACCTGCATGGGCCACGACGGCCCGGCGTACCGGCCGGTTGCCCTTGCGCTACCGCCCAGCACCGCTGGGATTGCCACCAACGTGGCGGCGGGCAGCTCGGCAGGGCTGCTTAGCGATATAGCGCTGGCCGGCATGGCGGGCCGGGCTCTCGGCAGCACTGCCGAGCTGCGCCGCCGTGATCACGAGGCGTTGCGTGCCGACGAGCCCGCGGAACCCAACCACCGGTCGACCGGAAGCCCGATAACCGGGATCGCTGCCGAGCTGCGCGAGCTAGCCGACCTGCGGGATTCCGTAATCCTCACCGATGAGGAATCTGCGCAACAGAAGCAACGCCTGCTCAGTCAGTAAGGCGCCACCAATCGGAGCGATTCAGCGACCGGACGACCTCAGCTATGACGATAGCAGCGCCCGCCGAGACTGAACTGGTGGCGCTGAGACTGCGCCCACCGCGCGCCAAGTGCCTTGGCGCGCAAGCTCATCGCGGTCTGGCGGCACAACCGCTCCTAGCGGGTCAGCAGCGCAACGCACTCCACGTGATGAGTCAGTGGGAACGCGTCGAACACCTTGATCTTCTCCACCACATAGTCATGACTACGGTAAAGGCCGATATCACGCGCGAAAGATGCTGCCTCACAACCGATATGCACAATGCGCGGCACCCGCGCGGCGGCCAGCAGGTTGATCACGTCGCGCCCGGCGCCGGTGCGCGGCGGGTCCAGCACCGCGACGTCGGCACGAGATTGACTCGACAAAGCCCGCCGCACCGAATCGTTGACGACGGCTACCTGCGGCAGATCGGCCAGCGCAGCGTGGGCGGTTCTGGCAGCCGCACGCGCGCTGTCGACGGTCAACACTTGCCCCGACTCCCCGACCGCCTCACCCAGCACCGCGGCAAAAACACCAGCGCCGCCGTAGAGATCCCACGCGGTCATACCGACACCCGCCTCAGCCCAATCCGCGACCAGTCGGCTGTACACGCCCGCCGCATCCCGGTGCGACTGCCAGAAAGCCGTCACCGGCACCCGCCAACTGCGCCTGCCGACCCGCTGTACCGCGTGATAGCTACCCTCGACGACTCTGGTGGTGACCCTTCGGCCGTGACGCACCGTGAGAACCACGTGACGCTGGGCGTCGTCGTCAAGGACCACATTCAGCTGGCCGCCGGGCGGCCAGGAACGACCAGCGTTCAGGTCGTCGAGCATCCCGGTGGGCACCTGCCCGCAATGCAGATCGGTCACCAACGCGCTGCTGTGGTAGCGGTGAAAGCCGACGCGACAGGACGGTCCCACATCGAGCCGCACCCGAGTGCGCCAGCCGGTGGGACCGGCATCGGATAGCGGTTCGACCGAGCCGAACCAGCGGTGTCCGCCGAGCCGTTCCAGCTGATCGGCCACAACCTGGGTCTTGATCGCCCGCGCGGCTTCCGGGGTGGCAAACGCCAGATCGCAACACCCCGCGCCGTTCACCCCGGCAATCGGACACAATGACTCGGTCCGATCGGGAGATGGGTCGATTACCTCGACAACCTCTGCGTGCCAATAGGATTGGCGCTCAGCGGTCACCCTGACCCGCACCTTCTCTCCGGGCAGCGCATAGCGGACGAAGATCACCCGGCCGTCGTGACGCGCCACGCAGCTGCCGCCGTTGGCGGGGGCGCCGGTGACCACCGTCAGGTGGGACCCCAGGGTCAATCGAAAATTCCCCGTCTCGCGTCGCCGGGAGCCACGTGCGGCTGCAACGTCTTTACTCGCTCCGACGAAGTCAGTTGCCAGGGAACCGAAGTCACCATCACCCCGGGCATGAACAGCAGCCTTCCCTTGAGCCGTAGCGCACTTTGGTTGTGCAACAACTGCTCCCACCACCGGCCCACCACGTACTCCGGGATGAACACCGTCACCACGGTGCGCGGGGATTCCTTGCTGACCCGTTTGACGTAATCGAGCACCGGCCGGGTAATTTCCCGGTACGGCGAGGCAATGACCTTCAGCGGCACGCTGATATCGCTTTCCTCCCACTTGTGCACCAGATCTCGGGTTTCGGCGTCGTCGACGCTGACCGTGACGGCCTCGAGCACATCGGGACGTGTCGCCCGCGCGTAGGCCAGCGCGCGCATCGTCGGCAGGTGCAACTTAGACACCAGGACCACGGCGTGATTTCGGCTGGGCAACACGATTTCGTTGTCCTGTGCTGCGGCCTGTTCGGCCAATTCCCGGTTGACCGTGTCATAGTGGCGGCGGATCAGCTTCATGAGGATGAAGAGGGCGCCCATGGCGACAATCGCAATCCAGGCGCCTACTAGGAATTTCGTTACCAGAACGATAAGCAGGACGGTGCCGGTGGAGACCAATCCGACGGCGTTGACCACCCGAGAGCGGATCATCCTGCGCCGCACGGCGGGATCGGTCTCGGTGCGAAGCAACCGGGTCCAGTGCCGGACCATTCCGATCTGGCTCAGCGTGAACGAAATGAAGACTCCGACGATGTACAGCTGGATCAGTGCCGTGAGTTCGGCGCGGAAGGCCACCACCGCAGCGATGGCGGCGGCCGCAAGGAACAAGATCCCGTTGGAGAACGCCAGGCGGTCACCGCGGGTGTGCAGCTGGCGTGGCAGGTAGCTGTGCTGCGCCAGCACCGAGCCCAGCACCGGGAAGCCGTTGAATGCGGTGTTGGCCGCCAACACCAAGATCAGCGCGGTGACCGCGGCGATCAGCAGGAACCCGATGTGGAAGCCGCCGAACACGGTCTGCGCCAGCTGGGCGACCAATGTCTTTTGTTGATAGCCCGACGGGGCTCCGGTCAGCTGGGTCTCGGGATCGTCGACGACCTGGACGCCGGTCTCGACGGCCAGCAAGACCATGGCCATCAGCAGGGTCACCGCGATGGTGCCCAGCATGAGCAGCGTTGTCGCAGCGTTACGCGACTTGGGTTTTTCAAACGCCGGCACCCCGTTGCTGATCGCCTCTACGCCCGTCAGCGCCGCGCAGCCCGAGGAGAACGAGCGGGCCACCAGGAATGCCAGTGCGGCACCGACGACCTTGCCGTGTTCGGCGTGCATGACGAATCCGGCGGATTCGGCGCGCAGCGGGTTGCCCAGCACGTAGATCCGGAACAGCCCCCAACAGAGCATCGCGCCGACGCCGATGATGAACGCGTAGGTCGGCACGGCGAATGCCAGCCCTGATTCGCGAACCCCGCGCAGGTTCATCGCCGTCACCAGCACGATGGCGCTGACGGCGAACAACACCTTGTGCTCATAGACGAACGGGATCGCCGAGCCGATATTCGACATCGCCGATGCGATCGAAACCGCAACCGTGAGAACATAATCGACCATCAGGGCGCTGGCGACCACGAGACCGGCGGTGGGGCCCAGGTTGGTGCTGACGACTTCGTAGTCCCCGCCCCCGGATGGATAGGCGTGGACGTTTTGCCGGTAGCTCGAAACCACCACGAGCAATACCGCGGCCACCGCCAGCGCTATCCACGGCGCCATGGAGTAGGCGGCCAGACCGGCCACTGACAGCATCAGGAAGATCTCTTCGGGGGCGTAGGCCACCGACGACATCGCATCCGAGGCGAATACCGGCAACGCGATCCGCTTCGGCAGTAGCGTGTGGCTCAGCCGGTCGCTGCGAAACGGCCTGCCGATCAGCAGCCGGCGCGCGGCGGTGGAAAGTTTGGACACGAGAGCCAAGGGTAAGCCCCGACGGCTTTGACGGTAGCGTTCCCTGGGCGAGAATTTTCCGCACCGGAATCAGCTGCCCGGACGGTTCGCCGATTGGGTGCGACGCGCAGGACACAGCCGAGAGGACGTCAAGTGCGAGTGGTAGTGATGGGCTGCGGCCGGGTCGGCTCGTCGGTGGCCGACGCGCTGTCCCGGATCGGCCACGATGTGGCGGTGATCGACCGCGACAGCACCGCTTTCAACCGGCTCAGCCCCGAGTTTGCCGGTGAGCGGGTCCTGGGACAGGGATTCGATCGAGACGTACTGCTGCGGGCCGGCATCGAGGGAGCCGACGCATTCGCCGCGGTGTCTTCCGGGGACAACTCCAACATCATCTCGGCACGGTTGGCCAGGGAAACCTTCAGTGTGCCGCGGGTGGTCGCCCGCATTTACGACGCCAAGCGTGCCGAGGTCTACGAGCGGCTGGGCATACCCACGATCGCCACCGTGCCCTGGACCACCGATCGGCTACTCAACGCGCTGCTGCGCGAAACCGAGACCGCGAAGTGGCGTGATCCCACGGGTACCGTCGCCGTCGCCGAGGTGATCTTGCACGAGGACTGGATCGGGCGCCGGGTAACCGACCTGGAGCAGGCCACCGGCGCGCGGGTGGCCTTCCTGATCCGCTTCGGAACGGGCGTCTTACCGGAACCCAAGACGATCCTGCAGGCCGGCGACCAGGTCTATGTCGCCGCGATCTCTGGCCGGGCAGCCGAGGCGGTTGCCATCGCGGCCCTGCCACCCAGTGAGGACTTCGAGTCAGGACCGCGCAAATGAAATGCGCCGACGACGAAGACGCCGGCTGGGCCAGGCTTCGAGCCGGGGTTAAGGAGTGGCGCAGATGAAAGTAGTCGTCGCCGGGGCCGGCGCGGTCGGCCGCTCAGTCACTCGCGAGCTCATCGGCAATGGGCACGACGTGACCTTGATCGAGCGCAACCGCGACCACCTCGACCCCGACGCCATCCCGACCGCGCACTGGCAACTGGGCGATGCCTGCGAGCTGAGCCTGCTGGAGTCGGTGCACCTCGAAGATTTCGATGTGGTGGTTGCCGCTACCGGCGACGACAAGGTCAACGTGGTACTCAGCCTGCTCGCCAAGACCGAATTCGCGGTGCCCCGGGTGGTGGCCCGAGTCAACGATCCCCGCAACGAATGGCTGTTCACCGACGCCTGGGGCGTCGACGTTGCCGTGTCCACCCCGCGCATGCTGGCCTCGCTGATCGAGGAGGCCGTGGCCGTCGGTGACCTGGTACGGCTGATGGAATTCCGCAAGGGCCAGGCAAACCTGGTGGAGATCACGCTGCCCGACGACACGCCCTGGGGCGGCAAGCCGGTGCGCAAACTGCAATTGCCGCGAGACGCCGTTCTGGTGACGATCCTGCGCGGACCGCGCGTCATCGTGCCGCAAGCCGATGAACCGCTGGAAGGGGGCGATGAGTTGCTCTTCGTCGCGGTCACCGAGGCAGAGGAGGAGCTGAGCCGGCTATTGCTGCCGCCGACGTGACCGGCAGGCACGCAACGCGCCTTGAGCGTGCGCCCAAGGCCTTCACTGTGAGTACTCGGGCGGGTCGAACCCGGCCGATCCCGCCCGGTATGCACATTCGTCGCCGTGCGCGCACGCGCTTATAGAGGACGGGCGCCTAATCCCGACCGGCGTCGATATCCAGCTGTGCGACGCCTTTGGCCACGGGATCCTCCAGGACCGGCATCACCCGCTGAGCGGCCTTTATCGCGGCGTAGGTAGCCAGCGCTGCCATCGCGGTGAGCGGCCAGCCCATCCCGATCCGTGCGACGCCCAGCCAGCCGGTCTTGTCAGCGTCGTAGAGAAGCCGCTGGACGACGAACCGAGCTGCAAACACCAGCGTCCAACCCAGCGTGGCGATGTCAAACGCGCACCTGGCCCGGGCTGTGTCTCGCCAATTGCGGTCCCGTCCGGCGGCCCAGCTCCAGAGGACGCCGACGGCGGGCCGGCGAATCACCACCGACAGGGCGAAAATCACCGCCCACAGCAACGACATCCAAATACCCAGCAGGAAATAGCCCTTGGACTGACCCACCAGGTATGCGATCAGTGCACACACGGCGACCCCGAAGAACCCGGAAACGGCGGGCTGGGCGGACTCCCGCCGAATCAGCCGCAGTAGCAACACCAGCGCGGCCACGCCCACGGCAGACGCGATTGCGGGCAGCAATCCGGCGATGCTGGACACCGCGACAAAAATGACCACCGGCAGCGACGAATAGATCAGACCGCTCACACCACCGGCTTGCGCCAGCAGGCGCTCGGCGCTGAGGCGGTTAGCACTCACGACGGACCCAGATGATGCAGATGGTCACCGCTGAATTTCGTAGTGCGGGTTGTAGATGGCCTTGCTCCCGTTTTCCAGCTTGCCCAGCCGGCCGCGTACCCGCAGCGTGCGGCCCGAGTCGATGCCGGGGATCCGGCGCTGGCCCAACCACACCAACGTCACGGTGTCGCTACCGTCGAACAACTCGGCACGTACACCACCGGCGCAACCTTTGCCGTTGGTTTCCACACTGCGCAGCGTGCCCACCATCGTGACCTCCTGACCACGCTGGCAATCGATGACGCGCTGCGCGCCGGTAGTGAGCACTTCGTCCGACAACTCTTCGACGTCGCGCTGCTCGGGGTCTTCCGTCAACCGACGGGTCAGCCGGCGCAGATAACCTTGGGCCCCCATGGCCTCTCCTGACACTTCAACGTCGTTACGGAAGCTCTTCTTGCAATCAGCATTCCATCTATGCCAACGGTCACCGTAGACCTGTTGGTTCCCCTCCGCCACACGTATCGATGCACCCGGGTCGGAATACCCGCAATGGCCGGGCACTATCAAGCAATGCCAATCGATTTTCGCGGAGTCACGGCCGTGGTGTTGCCTGGAACCGGTTCCGACGAAGACTACGTCCAGCGGGCGTTTTCGGGGCCCGTGCGCGGTGCCGGCGGGGTGCTGATGACACCTGCGCCGCAACCGGAGCAGTTGATAGCCGGCTACCTCGCCGCCTTGGATGACGCCGCACGCCGCGGTCGCGTGGTGGTCGGCGGCATTTCGATCGGAGCCGCCGTCGCCGCCGCATGGGCGCTGGCCCACCCCGACCGGACAGTGGCCGTCCTGGCCGCGCTACCCGCGTGGACGGGGCCACCCGAGGCGGCCCCGGCCGCGCATGCGGCTCGTTACACAGCATCGCAGCTGCGCCGTGACGGCCTGGCGGCGACCACGACGCAGATGCGGGCATCCAGCCCAGCCTGGTTGGCCGACGAGCTGGCCCGCTCCTGGCGGGTGCAATGGCCGCAGTTACCCGGCGCCATGGAGGAAGCCGCAGCCTATGTCGCACCTGGCTGCAGCGACCTGGAGCGGCTGAATGCGCCCTTGGGGATCGCCGCGGCTGTCGACGACCCGATTCACCCGCTGCAGGTGGGTGTTGACTGGGTAACCTCGGCTCCGCAGGCCGCGTTACGGACGGTCACGCTGGATGAGATCGGCGCTGATCCCGCTGCGCTGGGAGCCGCCTGCCTGGCAGCGCTGGCCGAGACCTGGGAAGGCCCCCAGAACCGCAAACCCTAGCCGCTGGTGCTGCTGCGCAACTGCTGCATCGCCGACCCACCAGCACCGCGCCGCGCTGTCGGCGGGCTGGCTTGCTGCTGAGCCTCCGCCTGCGCCTGCGCCTGCTGGACGGCCGCGGCCTCGCGCAGCTGCTCCACCATCGGCTCGGGCAACTGCACCGGCAGCGGAGTACGCACCGGCAGCGGGGTGTCTCCGCGACGCACCACCGTGTCCGCCAATGCCTCGCGGGCCTCCTCGGTTAAAGCATCGATCGTCTCGTGCGGGCCGTTGACGACGCACCGGATCATCCAGCGGTAGCCGTCGACACCGATAAAACGCACCACGCCCGCGGCCGTACCGATCACTTCCCGGCCCCATGGGCCGTCTTTGATGGAAACCTGCGCGGAGTCTTTGCGCAGCGACTCGGCGAGCTCACCGGCCACCTCACGCCACAGGCCGGCAGATTTGGGCGCCGCGTAGGCCGCGATGGTGAAGCGGCCGTTGGGCGTCACCATCCACACCGCACTGGGAACGCCGTTCTCGGTCAGTTCAACCTGCACCTGGCCCGCCGCCGGCATCGGAATCAGCACCGAACCCAAGTCGAGCCTGGCCAACTCCGCAACCGAAGGATCGTCGAAGTCTTCGATGTCGAACGGGCCCACCAACTCGTCGCCGTCTTCGTCGGCCAGTTCCGATGCTTTTGGAACAGCCGCGGCCGGTTCGGCCGAGGTCGACCCGCCATCAATCTTGCGTGTGCGTTTACCGAATGTCATCACAAACTCGCATGTCCGCCGGAGGAGCCGTGACCGCCATCGCCACGGGATGTCTGTGCCAGTCCGGCCTCGTCGAACGACGCGACCTCGACCAGCTCGACCAACTCGACCCGCTGCACCAGCAGCTGGGCAATACGGTCGCCTCGATGCACCACGATCGGCGTGGCAGGGTCGAGGTTGATCAGTGCGACTTTGATCTCGCCACGGTAGCCCGCGTCGATCGTGCCCGGGCTGTTGACGATCGAAAGCCCCACCCGCGACGCCAAGCCCGAGCGCGGATGGACAAGGCCCACCATCCCCAACGGGATGGCGACTGCGACGCCCGTCGGCACCAGGGCACGCTGCCCCGGGGCCAGCTCAACGTCTTGCGCGCTGTAGAGGTCTACCCCCGCGTCGCCGTGATGAGCGCGGCTGGGCAGCGGAAGTTCGGGGTCAAGACGGACAACGGCCAGACTGGTCGACACGGGGCCACAGACTACTCTTGACCGAATGTCAGGTACGCGCGTCGCGCCGCACAGCGTGCGATACCGGGAACGGCTACGGGTGCCTTGGTGGTGGTGGCCGCTGGGCTTTGCAGCGGCCGCGCTCATCGCGTTCGAGGTCAACATGGGTATTCGCGCCCTGCCCGACTGGCTGTCGTTCGCGACGTTGTTCGCCGTCGCCGCCGGCACGCTGCTGTGGCTGGGCCGGGTGGAGATCCGAGTCACCGCCGGCCAGGCCGGCGTCGAGCTGTGGGCCGGTGCGGCGCATCTGCCCGTCACCGTCGTCTCCCGATCGGCCGAAGTGGCGCGCACCGCCAAGTCGGCAGCGCTGGGGCGCCAGCTCGACCCGGCAGCGTTCGTCCTGCATCGCGCGTGGGTCGGCCCCATGGTTTTGCTGGTGCTGGACGACCCTGATGACCCCACCCCATATTGGCTGGTGAGCTGTCGCCACCCCGAGCGGGTGCTGTCGGCCCTGGCATGCTGAGCGCAGCTGTTCGCTCAAGCAGCGCAGTCAGTACAGATCATCACGCCGTTCTTCTCGCTGGCCAGTCGACTGCGGTGTTGCACCAGGAAACAGCTCGAGCAGGTGAACTCGTCTGCCTGCTTCGGGATGACACGCACCGACAGCTCTTCACCTGACAAATCGGCGCCTGGCAGCTCGAATGACTCGGCGGACTCGGACTCGTCCACGTCGACCACAGCCGACGCCGCCTCGTTCCGTCGAGCTTTGAGCTCCTCCAGCGAATCCTCCGACACATCGTCGGCCTCGGTGCGCCGTGGAGCGTCATAGTCGGTAGGCATTATTCCGTCCCCTCGCATGCCCTCTCATAAGTTCAAGCATCGCTTTGTACCAGCGTCGAACGCATCCACCAAACGATTCGTGCCCGGAACTCGGTTCAATCAACTGTGATTTACGTCACACCACCCCGGTCGAGCTCGTCATCGTCCCCGAATACGGCGATAGACGCGCCGACTACAGTGCACATGTGGTCGCACAAATCACCGAGGGCACCGCCTTTGACAAGCACGGTCGGCCATTTCGGCGGCGCAACCCCCGCCCGGCCATTGTCGCCGTTGTCCTGCTGGCGATCGCGACGGCGGTGGTATGGACGGTTGCCCTGACGCGCCCGGTAGACGTCCGCGAGGCTGCGGCGTGCAATCCTCCGCCGCAACCGGCCGGATCGACGGCGCCCCCCAGACTCGGTGAACCCGTGTCGCGAACCGAAATGACCGACGTGACCCCGGCCAAACTCAACGAGACCAGGGTGCGCGTGCTCAACGCCAGTGGACGAGGCGGTCAAGCCGGCGACATCGCCGGGGCCATGCAGGATCTCGGTTTCGCCCAGCCGACGGCCGCCAACGACCCGGTCTATGCCGGCACCCGCCTGACCTGCCAGGGCCAGATTCGGTTCGGCACCGCAGGCCAGGCCGCCGCGGCGGCGGTATGGCTGGTGGCGCCATGCACCGAGTTGTTCCACGACAGCCGTGCCGACGACTCGGTCGATCTCGCCCTCGGCACAGACTTCACCACGTTGGCCCACAACGACGACATCGACGCGGTGCTCGCGAGCCTGCGGCCGGGCGCCACCGAGCCGACCGATCCCACGCTGGTGTCCAAGATCCACGCAAGCAGTTGCTGAACAGCTCAGACCGGGAGCGGTTCGAGCGCGTCGAATCGTCCCAGCACCGCCAACAGCTCATCGGCAATCCCGGGGGCGGCCGCGACCACCAACCCCCCTCCCGGGGCATCCGCGGCGGGCAGCACCACCCGTGCGCCCGCCTCGGCTGCTATCAGGGCACCAGCCGCGCGGTCCCACACCTGCAGCCCGTGCTCGTAGTAGGCATCCAGCTGACCGGCGGCGACCATACACAAATCCAACGCCGCCGAACCGATCCGGCGCACGTCTCGCACCATCGGCAACATGCGGGCCAGCAACCCGGCCTGCGCGGTGCGGCGCCGCGTCGAGTACGCGAAACCGGTACCCAGCAGCGCCATCGACAAACTCTCGACCTCGGTGCAGCACAATCGACGAGTCCCGTGTTCATCGGCGACGTGTGCGCCTAGCCCGACCGCAGCCGAATACACCTTGTCGCCGACGACGTCGGCGACCGCACCGGCCACCGACACGCCACCGACCTGGGCTCCGACGGACACCGCGTAGGCCGGAATGCTGTAGACGAAGTTAACGGTGCCATCGATGGGATCAAGCACCCAGGTCACAGCGTCGGTCGCCACGCCTGTCGGGTCGGCTGGGCCCCCGCCCTCCTCCCCTAGAATGGGGTCCCCGGGCCGAAGCTGAGCCAGTCGGATGCGTAGCAGTCGCTCGGTATCGGTGTCGACAACGGTCACCGGGTCGGTCGGGGTGGTCTTGGTACGCACCGCACCGTCGCCGCCGGTGGCCGGGTCGGCTCCGAAGATCTCGGCGCGCCGAGCGCGCACGAACTCGGCAGCCTCGGCCGCGAGTGTCTCGGCCACCGAACGCAACTGTGCGGGCTCGTTGTCGGATTGAGTCACTCCGCTATCGCATCACAGTCGGCCGGACCCACGCGCATCATCACCCGGGCAGGAATGCCGGGGTCTCGACAAGTACCGGGCTAAGGTGATCGGACACACATACCTCGCCGAGGAGATCCCATGACCAGCGCCGACCCTCTAGCCGATACAGCCGGTGCCACCCAGCAGCGTCGCGGATTCGGTATCGATGTCGGCGGCAGCGGCATCAAGGGCGGAATCGTCGACCTGGACACCGGTCAGCTGATCGGCGACCGGATCAAGCTGCTTACCCCGCAGCCGGCTACCCCGCCCGCCGTCGCCAAGACCATCGCCGAGGTCGTCCACGGGTTCGGCTGGACCGGTCCACTCGGGGTGACCTACCCCGGCGTAGTAACGCACGGCATCGCCCAGACGGCGGCCAATGTGGACAAGTCGTGGATCGGGACCAACGCGCGCGAGGTCATCAGCGCCGAGCTGGCAGGTCAAGACGTAACGGTCCTCAACGACGCCGATGCCGCCGGGCTTGCCGAAGAACGCTATGGAGCGGGCAAGGGCAATTCGGGCCTGGTCATCCTGCTCACCTTCGGGACCGGCATCGGTTCGGCGGTCATCCACAACGGCAAGCTGATACCCAACACCGAGTTCGGGCACCTTGAGGTCGGCGGCAAGGAGGCCGAACAACGGGCCGCGTCATCAGTCAAGGAACGCAAAGGCTGGAGCTACCAAAGGTGGGCCAAGGAGGTGACCAGGGTCCTCGTCGCCATCGAGAACGCCATGTGGCCCGATCTGTTCATCGCCGGCGGCGGCATCAGCCGCAAAGCCGACAAGTGGGTGCATCTGCTGGGAAACCGCACGCCGGTGGTACCGGCAACTCTGCAGAATGCTGCCGGGATAGTCGGTGCGGCAATGGCGTCTACCACCGATGTGACCCACTGAATTTTGCCGGCTGGGCCAGCACCAGGGCGCAGTGAAGTTACAATGGTCGTCGGCGACCGCCCGACCGATAGAGCGCACGTATCCACGCCGATATCAACGCCGACATTCGACATAACAGACACTTTCGGTTCAGCACGCCCAGACTCATACCGGAAGTGAGTACCACCGAAGGGGTGTATGTGGCAGCGACCAGGGCCAGCCAGGCGACCGGAGAGCCGGTGAAGCGCACCGCCACGAAGTCTCCCGGGGGGTCACCGGCAAAAGCCGGCGCCAAGCGATCGGCGGCAAAGACAGCCAATGGGTCTGCCCCCGCGAAACGGGCCACCAAGGCATCGGGGGCAGCAGGCCGGTCCACGAAAGCCGCAGACGCCTCCATAGACGCCGAGACCGCCGAGACCACTGGCTCGAAGAAAAGCCGTACCGCGGCCAAAGCCGCTAAGGCGCCGGCCCGCGAATCCGACACGTTCGGCGGGGAGCTCGAAGGCGCAGCCACGGACCCGGCTATCGGGCTCGATGCCACCGAAGACCTCGACGATGATCCTGACCTGGACGTCGACCCGGGCGAGGACCTCGACCTGGAGGCAGGTCTGGGCCTAGAGGACCTGGAAGACGACGTGGTCGCCGACGTCGTCGAGGACACCGACGAGGTTGAATCTCCGGCTGTTGCTGCGCCCGGGAATGCCGCCGACGACGAGGAGGAGATCGCCGAGCCCACCGAAAAGGACAAGGCCTCCGGCGATTTCGTGTGGGACGAGGACGAGTCGGAAGCGTTGCGCCAGGCGCGCAAGGACGCCGAACTCACGGCCTCCGCGGACTCGGTTCGCGCCTACCTCAAGCAAATCGGCAAGGTGGCGCTGCTCAACGCCGAGGAAGAGGTCGAGCTGGCCAAGCGGATCGAGGCCGGCCTCTACGCCACCCAGTTGATGGCGGAGATGGCTGAGCGCGGTGAGAAGCTGCCGGCCGCGCAGCGTCGCGACATGATGTGGATTTGCCGCGACGGCGATCGCGCCAAGAACCATCTGCTGGAGGCCAACCTGCGGCTGGTGGTCTCTCTGGCCAAGCGCTACACCGGCCGCGGGATGGCGTTCCTGGACTTGATCCAGGAGGGCAACCTCGGCCTGATCCGGGCAGTCGAGAAGTTCGACTACACCAAGGGTTACAAGTTCTCCACCTATGCGACCTGGTGGATCCGCCAGGCCATCACCCGCGCCATGGCCGACCAAGCTCGCACCATCCGCATCCCGGTGCACATGGTCGAGGTGATCAACAAGCTCGGCCGAATCCAGCGTGAGCTGCTCCAGGACCTGGGCCGCGAGCCCACGCCCGAGGAGCTGGCCAAAGAGATGGACATCACCCCGGAGAAGGTGCTGGAGATCCAGCAATACGCCCGGGAGCCGATCTCACTGGACCAGACGATCGGCGACGAGGGCGACAGCCAGCTCGGCGACTTCATCGAAGACAGCGAAGCGGTGGTTGCGGTGGACGCCGTGTCGTTCACGCTGCTGCAGGACCAGCTGCAGTCGGTCCTCGACACGCTCTCCGAGCGCGAGGCCGGCGTGGTCCGGCTGCGTTTCGGTCTCACCGACGGCCAGCCCCGTACTCTCGACGAGATCGGGCAGGTCTACGGTGTCACCCGCGAACGCATCCGGCAGATCGAGTCCAAGACCATGTCGAAACTGCGCCACCCCAGCCGCTCGCAAGTCCTGCGCGACTACCTGGACTGAGTTGTGCCGCTGTCGGGCGCGCTGCTCCGGCTACGTCTCGTCGGCATGTCAATCCCGAGTCGGATGCAGACCCGGCGCGCCCGGATCGTCGCCCTGATGTTGCAGTTTTTCCCGCAACTCTCGTTAGCTCGTCGGTCGGCTTTCAGGCGTCATGAGGCATGGGCGGCGGGTTGGCGTTCTCATGCATCAGAAATCCTCCTGCGTCACCAACTGCAGCACCTAATGGCTGCGCGCCCGCTGCCGCCGTCGTAGTGTCACGGCATGTCAGCAAGCCGCAGGTGTGTCTCCTCCGGATCCGACTTCGAATCGGCTGTTGGCTATTCGCGTGCGGTACGCGTTGGCCCGCATGTGGCGGTGGCCGGGACAAGCGGCAGCGGCAACGGCGTCGCCGCGCAGACCCGAGACGCCCTGCGCCGCATCGAGGCGGCGCTCGGGCAGGCGGGCGCAAGCCTCGCCGACGTGGTCCGCACCCGGATATACGTGACCGATATTTCCTGCTGGCGGGAGGTCGGCAATATCCACGCCGAGGTTTTCGGCGGAATCCGACCCGCCGCGACCATGGTGGAGGTTTCGGCGCTGATCACACCCGGCCTGCTGGTGGAGATCGAAGCCGACGCCTACCTGGATGCCGACGCCTACCTGGATGACTGAGGTCGCGAAATCGGCCGGAAGCTGCCGTCCGGCGCCGGGAGGTAGGCGACGACCTTGATCACCGCTCGTGCCGGAAGCTCGCCGTACAAGTGCGGGAACAACATCCGGTCGGGATCGTCCACCGTTCCCGGCTCCCAACGCACGGGCGAGTCGAGGGCCGCTGCGTCGACGTACAGCAGGACCATGTCACGACGGCCGCTAAAGAGCCGATTAGCTGGCAGATGTATCTGCTCGGGCGTCGACAGATGGATGAACCCAGGGGCCGCTTCAGGACGGAAGCCGCCGCGCTGGCGAGCGGACGACCATTCGCGGGCTGCACACATGTGCACCAACACCGGTGGGGCGGACGACATGCCAGCTAGCATGCCTGAACCTATCCGCCGAAATCCGTGAGAAAGGACACACCTGATACCACCCGGGGAACAAGGCGAAAACGGGGAACGTCTGAGACAGTGAACTTACCTAGATATGGAGAAGTCATGAACGCAACGTTGACCAGTCCTGAGCTGACTAGAGCCGACCGCTGCGACCGCTGTGGCGCGGCAGCGCGGGTACGCGCAAAGCTGCCTTCTGGCGCCGAACTTCTCTTCTGCCAGCACCACGCCAACGAGCACGAAGCAAAACTGATCGAGCTGTCGGCCGTGCTGGAGGTCAGTGGAAACTAGGTCCGCCGAACTCGTTGCCCTAAAGTCGGGGCCCAATGTGCCACGTGTGACCGGCCTTCGGTAATGCTGGACCGGATGAGCGACCAAAAGCCCAAACCGTCCCGCCACCACATCTGGCGAATCAGCCTTCGAACACTTTCCAAGAGTTGGGACGACTCGATCTTCTCCGAGTCAGCACAGGCAGGTTTCTGGTCGGCCCTGTCCCTTCCGCCCCTGCTTCTGGGAATGCTGGGCAGCTTGGCCTACGTGGCTCCGCTGTTCGGTCAGGACACCTTGCCCGCGATCGAGAAAACCATTATTTCCACCGCCCACAGTTTTTTCTCCCCCAGCGTCGTCAACGAGATCATCGAGCCGACCATCCGCGACATCACCGCCAATGCCCGCGGCGAGGTGGTCTCGGTGGGATTCTTGATCTCATTATGGGCGGGGTCGTCGGCAATCTCGTCCTACGTCGACGCCGTGGTGGAGGCGCATGACCAGACTCCGCTGCGCCATCCGGTGCGGCAGCGATTTTTTGCGCTATTCCTTTACATGGTCATGCTGGTGTTCGTGGTAGCGACCGCGCCGGTGGCGGTGGTGGGCCCGCGGAAGGTGAGCGAACACATTCCGGCCAGTTTGGCCAACGTCCTGCACTACGGCTACTACCCGGCGCTGATCGCGGGCCTGACGTTCGGGGTTATCGTCCTTTACCGCGTCGCGCTGCCGGTACCGTTGCCGACACATCGACTGGTCATGGGTGCGGTGCTGGCCACGGCGGTATTTCTGGTCGCGACGCTGGGTCTACGGTTTTACCTGAGATGGATCACCAGTACTGGTTACACCTACGGCGCTTTGTCCACGCCCATTGCGTTCTTGTTGTTCGCGTTCTTCGGCGGCTTTGCGATCATGATCGGCGCCGAACTCAACGCCGCCATCCAAGAGGAATGGCCCGCGCCGGCGACGCACGCTCATCGGCTGCGCAATTGGCTGAGAGCCCGCACCGCGGCCATCACGGGAACGGCCGACTAGGCGCACCAGCCGGGATAGCGTGGCCGCGGACGTTGGTCCCAGCTCTTGGTCGCCGGTGTTGTCAGCCCGGTGAGTTCATCCCACGAAACGGCTTCCTTGGATTGCGGCCCACACCCAGCGTGATGAATTCAACGACACCGCGCCAGGCGCGATTGGGAAAACGTCGGATTGGCGGACGTCGGAGGATGAACTTCATGTTCTACAGCCGGCAGAGACGCCTTGACCACCGGACGTTGAAGCTCAGCCGGTACCTGCACGAAAAGCCTTGCACACCGCAAGTATTCATATTCCACTGCCCATCGACCAGGCTCGCCCGATCCCGAAGGCGGCCCGGAAGCGCACGACGGTTGTCGACGTGCGCGCGACCAAGGATCGCTACTGTGGACGCATGCTCCTGTGGTAGCGGAAGTAGCTCGAGACGAGGGTTGCACCTGAAAATGAATAAATCACGGATGACAGGCGGTGCGTGCCGGGCCGTTGCCGTCGTTGGGGCGGTGCAGGCACGGTACCGGCGCGCCACATTCAGTCCCTCTTGAGCTTCTCGTAGATCTGCTTGCAGTCCGGACACACCGGCGACCCCGGCTTGGCCGCCCGGGTCACGGGAAACACCTCGCCGCATAACGCCACCACATGGCTGCCCAGCACTGCGCTTTCCGCGATCTTGTCCTTCTTGACGTAGTGGAAGTACTTCGGGGTGTCGCTGCCGGTACCGTCGTCGACGCGGTCCTCGGTGTCGGTGCGTTCGATCGTCTGCGTCTGCATACCAGACATTGTGCCCCCTGACGCACTCCTGCCGGAATCCACTGGATATGGGAGAGTAGAGAAATGAAGCGCGGCTTCGAGCTGAGTTTCGACGACTTCGACGATCGGGGTCGCCCGGTACTGATCACCGCCGCCGCACCATCCTACGAAGAGCAGCACCGAGCCCGGGTGCGTAAGTACCTGACCTTGATGGCGTTCCGGGTTCCGGCACTCATCTTGGCGGCGATCGCGTATGGAGCCTGGCACAACGGTCTTGTCTCACTGCTGATCGTGGCTGTCTCGATTCCGTTGCCGTGGATGGCCGTGCTCATCGCCAACGACAGACCGCCCCGTAGCGCCGATGAGCCCCGACGATTCGACGACGCCCGGCGGCGGACCCCGCTGTTTCCGACGGCCAATCGTCCGGCGCTAGAACCGCGACGAGACCCTAAGGTCCAACCGGACTCCCCCGATCTCGACAACTGGTCCAATCCCGCTTAGTCCGGCGCCGCTGCACACTTCTCAGGACATTCTCAGGTCGTCGGCACATTTCTGCACGTCACGGTGTGTGAGATGACGCCGCGGCGGGAACTCTGTGGTCGAGCCTGTCGTTAACCCCGTGACAGGACAAGCCGATCGGGAGGGCGCTATGGCACATGCCACCACAAGCCGGGCTGACAGCGATTTGGACGCTCAAAGCCCCGCCGCGGACTTGGTGCGCGTATATCTGAACGGCATCGGTAAAACGGCGTTGCTCAATGCCGCCGATGAAGTCGAGCTGGCCAAGCGCATTGAAGCCGGACTGTACGCCGAGTATCTGCTCGAAACCCGAAAGCGGTTGGGCGAGAATCGTAAACGCGAACTGGCGGCCGTGGCCCGAGACGGCGAGGCGGCGCGCCGTCACCTTCTCGAGGCCAACCTCCGGCTGGTGGTGTCGCTGGCCAAGCGTTACACCGGCCGCGGAATGCCGTTGCTCGACCTAATCCAGGAGGGCAACCTTGGCTTGATCCGCGCGATGGAGAAGTTCGACTACACAAAGGGATTCAAGTTCTCGACGTATGCCACCTGGTGGATCCGTCAGGCCATCACCCGCGGCATGGCCGACCAGAGCCGTACCATCCGTCTACCCGTGCACCTGGTTGAGCAGGTCAACAAGCTGGCGCGGATCAAGCGCGAGATGCACCAGAACCTGGGACGGGAAGCCACTGACGAGGAGCTGGCGGCCGAATCCGGAATTCCGGTCGACAAGATCAACGATCTGCTCGAACACAGCCGCGACCCGGTGAGCCTCGATATGCCGGTCGGCTCCGAAGAAGAGGCCCCACTGGGTGATTTCATCGAGGACGCTGAAGCCATGTCCGCAGAGAACGCGGTCATCGCCGAACTGCTGCACACCGATATTCGTAGTGTGCTTGCCACCCTCGACGAGCGTGAGCACCAGGTGATCCGGCTGCGGTTCGGGCTGGACGACGGTCAGCCACGCACGCTGGACCAGATCGGCAAGCTGTTCGGACTGTCCCGTGAGCGGGTGCGCCAGATCGAGCGGGATGTGATGTGCAAGCTGCGCCATGGCGAGCGCGCCGATCGGTTACGGTCGTACGCCAGTTGAGAAGCCGGCCCGGCGCCCGTCCCGAAACAGCGCTGAGACAGCGCCGAAAAGCGTCAACAAAGCGCCGAAAAAGCTAGGTACAAGACAGTGTGCCCGCCGCGATGAGCGGCGGGCATACTGCTGCGTGGGGCGTTTTGAGCCAACCACATCCGCGGCTGGCCAAGTAGACTCGGCGGCAACGGAGGATGCTGAATGAACGACTTGGTCGATACCACCGAGATGTATTTGCGGACCATCTACGACCTCGAGGAAGAGGGCGTCACGCCGCTGCGCGCCCGGATTGCCGAGCGCCTGGAGCAGAGCGGGCCGACTGTCAGCCAGACCGTTTCCCGGATGGAGCGTGACGGGTTGCTCCGGGTGGCCGGAGACCGCCACCTCGAACTCACCGACAAGGGCCGGGCCCTGGCGATCGCGGTGATGCGCAAGCACCGCCTCGCCGAGCGGCTTCTCGTCGACGTCATCGGATTGCCGTGGGAAGAGGTGCACGCCGAAGCATGCCGGTG
The DNA here is from genome assembly GCF_900566085.1 of Mycobacterium attenuatum. GTDB lineage: Bacteria > Actinomycetota > Actinomycetes > Mycobacteriales > Mycobacteriaceae > Mycobacterium > Mycobacterium attenuatum. The sequence continues at coordinate 31,124 of NZ_UPHT01000059.1, read as the reverse complement.
GGAGCACGTGATGAGCGAGGATGTCGAGCGCCGGCTGGTCAAGGTGCTGAACAACCCGACTACGTCGCCGTTCGGCAATCCGATTCCGGGGTTACTGGACCTTGGCGTGGGCCCCGAGTCCGGCGCCGACGATGCCAACTTGGTGCGGTTGACCGAACTGCCGGCCGGTTCACCGGTGGCGGTGGTCGTGCGCCAGCTCACCGAGCATGTTCAGGGCGATATCGACTTGATCACGCGGCTCAAGGACGCCGGCGTCGTGCCGAACGCCCGGGTAACGGTCGAAACCAGTCCGGGCGGCGGGGTGACCATCGTCATCCCGGGGCACGAGAACGTCACTCTGCCGCACGCGATGGCGCACGCCGTCAAGGTCGAGAAGGTCTGATTACCCCGCGCATCGGCCGGATTGGCCGAACGGGCCGTATGCCCGCCGCGGCGGTAGCCGCACGCCGAGTTGTTGAGCCAGCCGGTAGCCGGTCGTCGCGAGTTCGCGGATGTGCTCAGGCCGAAGCCCGGACTGTAGCGCCGTATCCAGCATTCCGGCCATCCGATGTCCAGGCGAGCAGCGCAGCGCGGCCTCCAGTGACACCCCGGCAAGTGGACCGTCGCCGCGGGCATAGGCACTGAACGCCAGCAATACCAACGCCTCCACCCGCCACGGCTCCGGCAGCGCGCGGGCCAGTATCGCCCACAACGACTCGGCTGGACCGGCATTCTCGCCCACTGCGAGGGCATACAGCGTGTCGCGCACCCGCACGTCGGTCAGCGCGCAACCCAACCGGACCAGTTCCGCATCGGACAGCTGTTGCCCGCCGGCCACCCGCATGGCGGCAGCCATCGCCTCCTCTACGTCACGGCGGCTGCAGCCCACCGGGTCGGCGCGCTGCGCGACCTCACGCTCGGCCGCTTCTCGCTGCACCGCGGCCGCCAGTGTGTTGCCGCGTGCCCGGTCGTCGATCGCGACGACGGCCTCGAGATCAGCTCGCCGCGGATACAACTGCCGGCCGTCGAGCACGGCCGCAACCGCCAGCGGCGACGCCGCCGGGTCGTCGATCATTCCACCCGAACCGCACCCGTCGACACATTGCCAGCGTCCGCCGGTTGCGATGCGGTCGACCACGTGGGCTGCCGACAGCAGGATGTCACGCCGCGCCAGTGCCTTGGCCAACGCGTCACATACCCGCCGGTACTCTTCGCCGCACCCCGGGCACCGCGCTCCGTCCGCGTCGACGATCACCGCGATCACGGCCTCAGGGGCCGCCGCTGCGGCCACTTCCGCGAGCTGCTCCACGCGGTCGGCAAGCTCCTCCGATAGGTCGACGCGCATCACCGATCCCAGTTCACCCTCGTCCACCGAGACCAGAACCAGCGATTTTTCCGGTACGAAGCCCAGGATTGCCGGTAAGGCGGCAATCAGGGTCCCGGGGCGATTCAGTTCAAAGTCAGCTCGATGCTTCGTCATAAGCGTCAACGCTGACGAGGGGCACCGTCAGCCGGTGCGCACGTCCGCCGGCTGGGCCGCGATCCTGTGGACGAAGTCGCCACTGTGCGTTCTACTGTCTATCTCATGGGGTCGATGCGCGAGTACGACATGGTGGTTCTCGGCTCTGGGCCTGGCGGCCAGAAGGCCGCCATCGCCTCGGCCAAGTTGGGCAAATCCGTCGCGATCGTCGAGCGGGGCCGAATGCTGGGCGGCGTCTGCGTCAACACCGGCACCATCCCGTCGAAGACGCTGCGCGAGGCGGTGCTCTACCTCACCGGCATGAATCAGCGCGAACTCTACGGGGCGAGCTACCGAGTCAAGGACCGGATCACCCCGGCCGATTTGCTGGCCCGGACCCAGCATGTGATCGGCAAGGAAGTCGACGTGGTGCGCAACCAGTTGATGCGCAACCGGGTCGACCTGCTGGTCGGGCACGGCCGGTTCATCGATCCGCACACCATCATGGTCGAAGACCAGTCGCGCCGCGAAAAGACTACTGTCACAGGCGATTACATCGTCATCGCCACCGGCACCAGGCCGGCGCGGCCGTCCGGCGTCGAGTTCGACGAGGAACGGGTTCTCGACTCCGACGGAATATTGGACCTCAAGTCGCTGCCGTCCTCGATGGTGGTGGTGGGCGCCGGCGTGATCGGCATCGAATACGCCTCGATGTTCGCCGCGCTCGGAACGAAGGTGACCGTCGTAGAGAAGCAGGAGAACATGCTCGACTTCTGCGACCCCGAGGTCGTCGAGGCGCTGAAATTCCACTTGCGGGATCTGGCGGTGACGTTCCGGTTCGGCGAGGAGGTCACCGCGGTCGACGTCGGTTCGGCGGGCACCGTCACCACCCTGGCCAGCGGCAAGCAGATTCCGGCCGAGACGGTGATGTACTCGGCGGGACGCCAGGGCCAGACCGACCACCTGGACCTGCACCACGCCGGCCTGGAGGTCGAACGCCGCGGGCGGATATGGGTGGACGAACGGTTCAAGACCAAGGTGGATCACATCTACGCCGTCGGCGACGTTATCGGCTTCCCGGCCCTGGCCGCGACGTCGATGGAACAGGGCCGGCTGGCGGCCTACCACGCATTCGGGGAACCGACCGACGGCATCACCGACCTGCAGCCGATCGGCATCTATTCCATCCCCGAGATCTCCTACGTGGGCTCCACCGAGGTGCAGCTGACCAAGGAATCCATCCCCTACGAGGTGGGCGTGGCCCGCTATCGCGAACTGGCCCGCGGTCAAATCGCCGGCGACTCCTACGGCATGCTCAAACTGCTGGTGTCCACCGACGATCTCACGTTGCTCGGCGTGCACATCTTCGGCACCAGCGCTACAGAGATGGTGCATATCGGACAGGCGGTCATGGGATGTGGAGGCACGGTCGAGTACCTGGTCGACGCCGTATTCAACTACCCGACGTTCTCCGAGGCCTACAAGGTGGCCGCGCTCGACGTGATGAACAAGGTGCGCGCGCTCAATCAGTTCCGCCGCTAACACGCTATGAGGCCGTATCGTCGAAATCGGTCGGCCTAGGCCGGTCGGCAGCGTCGGACCGTTTTGGCCCAACGGGCCCGGCGGTTTTGGGTGTCGACTCGGGCGTTCAGGCTCGCCCGTCGCCGTTCGCTGCGGATACGGCGTGGGCCGTTTCGCGTTATGAAGATGTGCGCATTAGTGAGATGTTCGTTCGGTGTGCCCGGTGATGTGAGAGACACTGATCAGGGCACCCGGTTAGACCCCCGAGAGGAGGCAACACCCATGACGCACGATGACGACCGGGATGAGGCGCAGGACTACCAGCCCGGGCAGCAGGGCATGTACGAGCTTGAGTTGCCGGCGCCGCAATTGTCGACGTCGGATGGCCGCGGTCCGGTGCTGGTGCACGCGTTGGAGGGCTTTTCCGACGCGGGCCACGCAATCCGGCTGGCTGCCGCCCACCTGAAGGCGGCGCTGGACACCGAGCTGGTCGCGTCGTTCGCGATCGACGAATTGCTGGACTATCGCTCCCGTCGGCCGCTGATGACCTTTAAGACGGACCACTTCACCAACTACGACAATCCCGAGCTCAGCCTGTACGCACTGCGTGACAGCGTCGGTACCCCGTTTCTGCTGCTGGCCGGCATGGAACCGGACCTGAAATGGGAGCGGTTCATCACCGCTGTACGGCTGCTGGCCGAGCGTCTGGGCGTCCGGCAGACCATCGGCCTGGGCACTGTTCCCATGGCGGTGCCGCACACCCGCCCGATCACGATGACCGCCCACTCCAACAATCCCGAACTCATCGCCGATTTCCAGCCATGGATCTCCGAAATCCAAGTGCCGGCAAGCGCATCCAACCTGTTGGAGTACCGAATGGCGCAGCACGGTCACGAGGTCGTCGGGTTTACGGTGCACGTCCCGCACTATCTGACGCAGACGGACTACCCCGCGGCCGCACAGGCCCTGCTCGAACAAGTGGCCAAGACCGGATCGTTGGAGCTGCCATTGGCGGTGCTGGCAGAAGCCGCAGCAGAGATCCGGGCCAAGATCGACGAACAAGTCCAGGCGAGCGCAGAGGTCGCCCAAGTGGTGGCCGCCCTCGAGCGCCAGTACGATGCCTTCATCGACGCTCAGGAAAACAGATCGTTACTCACTCGTGACGAGGATCTGCCCAGCGGCGACGAGTTGGGCGCGGAGTTCGAGCGATTTCTGGCCCAGCAGGCAGAGAAGAAGTCCGACGACGATCAGGCTTGATGCCTCCGACAACGCCCGACAACGGCGTAGGCGGCCCGACAACGAGGTTGGCGAATGACCGAGCGGAAGCGCAATCTTCGCCCGGTGCGGGAAGTGACTGCGCCGTTGCTGCAGTTCCGCACTATTCATGGGTACAAGCGCGCGTTCCGGATCGCCGGATCAGGGCCGGCGATCCTGTTGATCCACGGCATCGGGGACAACTCGACCACCTGGACCGGCATCCACGCCAAGTTGGCCCAGCGGTTCACTGTCATCGCTCCCGACCTGTTGGGTCATGGAAAGTCCGACAAGCCGCGCGCTGACTACTCGGTCGCCGCCTACGCCAACGGCATGCGCGACCTGCTCAGTGTGCTCGATATCGAGCGGGTGACCATCATCGGTCATTCGCTCGGCGGCGGAGTGGCGATGCAGTTCGCCTATCAGTTTCCGCATCTGGTCGACCGGCTGATCCTGGTCGGCGCCGGTGGCGTTACCAAAGACGTCAACGTCGTGTTCCGGTTGGCCTCGCTGCCGATGGGCGCCGAAGCGCTGGCGTTGCTGCGGTTGCCCATGGTGCGCCCGACGGTCCAGGCGGTCGGGCGGGTGCTGGGCCTGGCCATCGGCTCGACCGCCCTGGGACGGGACCTGCCTAACGTGCTGCGGATCTTGGACGACCTGCCCGAGCCGACGGCCTCGTCGGCGTTCACGCGCACCCTGCGCGCCGTGGTGGACTGGCGCGGGCAGATCGTCACCATGCTGGACCGCTGTTACCTGACCCAGGCCACCCCGGTGCAGATCATTTGGGGCAGCCGCGACGTCGTGGTCCCCGTCCGCCACGCCCGGCTGGCACACGCCGCGATGCCCGGTTCGCACCTCGAAATCTTCGAAGGCTCCGGCCATTTCCCGTTCCATGACGATCCCGCCCGGTTCATCGACACCGTGCAACGCTTCATCGACCGCACCGAACCTGCCGAATACGATCAGGCCGCACTTCGGGAATTGCTGCGCACTGGCGGTGGCGAAGGATCTGTGTCCGGCCCGGCCGACACCCGCATCGCCGTGCTCAGCGCCATGGGTTCCGATGAACGCAGCGCCACCTGATCAACCCGGCCGTCATCGATTCGCGTGGCGTCGTACAGTCGGGCCATGAGCATCGAGGTATCGGTGTTGCGGGTGTTCACCGACTCCGAGGGGAACTTCGGCAATCCGCTCGGTGTCGTCGATGCCGCCACGGTCGAACCGCGCGACCGCCAGTACTGGGCCACCCAGCTCGGTTACAGCGAAACCATCTTCGTCGACCTCCCCGCCGCCGGCTCACACACTGCGCACGCAGCCATCCACACGCCGCGCACCGGCATTCGGTTCGCCGGCCATCCCGCCGTCGGCGTGTCATGGTGGCTGCGGGAGCGCGGAACACCGGTCAATACGTTGCAACTGCCGGCCGGGATCGTCCAGGTCAGCTATGAAGGGGACCTCACTGCCATCAGCGCTCGTGCCGAGTGGGCGCCCGAATTGGCCATTCACCGTCTCGACTCCCTCGATGCCCTTGCGGCCGCGGATCCCGGAGACTTCTCCGACGACACGGCGCACTACCTGTGGACTTGGACCGACGAATCCGCCGGGGCACTGCGTGCCCGAATGTTTGCCTCGAATCTCGGGGTCGAAGAGGACGAAGCGACCGGTTCGGCGGCAATGCGGATCACTGACTACCTCAGCCGCGACCTGACCATCATGCAGGGCAAGGGATCGGTGCTCCAGACCACGTGGAGTCCCGAGGGCTGGGTCACGGTTGCCGGTCGAGTCGCCAATGACGGTGTGATGCAACTCGTTTGACGTCAGTGCTGGCGCCGCAACAAGGCAGCGACGTGATCCTGTAAGGGTTGCCCGACAGCGGCCATCCGCAACGCGTGAGAGAGCTCGTCGCCGTTGAGGACGAACGACCGCGCAATCGCGGTGACCTCTTTTGCGGTGGGCGTCAATCCGATGGTTGCGGTGGCCAATTCGAGGCGCACCACCTCGTCGCTCACCGAATAGGTGCCCAACTCGATTTCGGCGATGCCACTCGGGTGGGCTAGAACCAACTCGATGTGCCCCGGTTGTGGCACCCGCAGGTAACCCGTCTCGGCATGCAACGGCCTCCCGTCGTCGGCCGCGCTGGTTCTATGCCCGTAAACGAGAAATGGCTTACCCACGTGAGAGAACACCAGCTCCTCGAAATACTCGAACGGCTCGATGGTGGGGTAATCACCCGAACCCCGGCCTGTCCAGGTACCCAAGAGCGGCGCCAGCGATTCCAGGTCAGGGTGCAAGTCGGCAGGCATGACGAAAGCCTAGCGGCCCGCCGTCAGCTCGAAGTCGATATCTTTCGGTGCGCTCGCAGTGCCTCGATCTCACGCTCGAAATCCTCGGCCGACGAAAAAGACCGGTACACCGACGCGAAGCGCAGATATGCAACCTCGTCGAGTTCGCGAAGCGGCCCCAGGATGGCCAGCCCGACGTCGTGGCTGGGTACCTCCGGCGACCCCGCCGCACGCACAGCGTCTTCCACCTGCTGGGCGAGCAGGTTCAGGGCATCATCGTCGACGTCGCGGCCCTGACACGCCCGGCGCACGCCTCTGATGACTTTTTCCCTGCTGAACGGTTCCGAGACACCACTGCGCTTGACCACTGCCAGCACCGCCGTCTCCACCGTGGTGAATCGTCGGCCGCATTCCGGGCACGCCCGGCGCCGCCGGATCGCCTGGCCCTCATCGGTTTCCCGCGAGTCGATCACCCGCGAGTCGGGATGGCGGCAGAACGGACAATGCATGGCCGCCCCTTCGCCGTCGTGACATCCCGGTGTTTCAGACCACTCCGAGACTACCTGCGCGCTCCCACGCACCGCCAACGCCGCCGCGATCCACCCTCGCTCGATTCTACGATGCCCGGAAAACATTGGCGTGCAGTGGTTTTCGCTGCCATCTAGCATGACGCCGTCAGCCGACCGGCGCGATCAATGTCTGCCCGGCGGCCGGCATCGACGCATCCAGGTCGTTGAGTTCGCGAATGCGGTCGACAACCTGGCGCAGCGGCGCATCGGGCGCCACCCGGGCCGCAATGTCCTGAAGGGACTCGCCCGCCGCCACCCGCACGACTGCCAGCCGGCCGGGCACGCGACCCGACAAATCCGCCGCACTGCCGTTGACCATGTCGCCGAGGTGCGCCATCAGGCCCAGCCATAGGGTGATCAACCCGGCAAGGACCGCCAGCCCCATCGTCGTCGCCGCCGTGACGGGACGTTTGCGATGGGCAGTCGTCGATATCGCCACCCCGCTCGCCCGATAGCGCAGCGGCGCTCCTGCCGGCCGGGACGGCCCGGGCCGCCGCGGTGGCACCGTCCTGTCCCGGCCGGCAGGAGCGCCGAGCGGGTCACGGACAGGCCCGTTGGTTAGTCTGCGCACGCTCCGGGTACGTGCCGGGATTGCCTGCATGAGTGTCATCTTTTTTTCCTCCGGCTGACATTTGGTCGCTCGTGTGTTCGACACACTAGTCGATTGTGTGTTCGATTTAGCCGAACATTTGATCGAAGCGTGTCGCGCGAGCAAAACGCTGGACCATGCCACCGACAAGCCCCGCCGGTCGCCATCACTGCCATGACGTCGGATACCCGGTCGCGCCGATAGTTACGCGTTTGTGATTCAGCACCTCAACCGAGTGGCTACGCCGCCGGCCCGACTGCGACACACCGGTCGAACACATGTTTGATTCTTCAGCGCCCGCCGGCTACATTCGGTTCCATGAGCGATAGCAAAGCCCCCTCAGTCGGCTCCGTGGATCCCACGCTCACGGAGCGGCAGCGCACCATCTTGAACGTCATCCGCAATTCCGTCACCAACCGCGGATATCCGCCCAGCATTCGTGAGATCGGCGACGCCGTTGGTCTCACGTCGACCTCGTCTGTCGCCCACCAACTGCGCGTTCTGGAACGCAAGGGCTACCTGCGGCGTGACCCGAACCGCCCGCGTGCGGTCGACGTCCGTGGCGTCGACGACGTCGTGACACCGGCTCCGGTCACCGAGATCAGCGGCTCGGACGCGCTACCCGAGCCGACCTTTGTCCCCGTCCTCGGGCGCATCGCGGCCGGCGGCCCGATCCTTGCCGAGGAAGCTGTCGAAGACGTGTTTCCGCTGCCGCGCGAACTGGTTGGCGAGGGGACGCTGTTCCTGCTCAAGGTCGTCGGGGACTCGATGGTCGAAGCCGCGATCTGCGATGGCGACTGGGTGGTGGTGCGGCAGCAGAACGTCGCCGACAACGGCGACATCGTTGCCGCAATGATCGATGGCGAGGCCACGGTCAAGACCTTCAAGCGCGCGGGGGGTCAGGTGTGGCTGATGCCCCACAACCCGGCCTTCGATCCGATACCCGGCAACGACGCAACGGTGCTCGGCAAGGTTGTCACGGTGATCCGCAAAATATAGGACCGAGCCGCCACCCCGACCTCGCCGGGACCGGCAATTGCTAGTCCGCTTTGATGAAACCGTTGGCTTGGGCGGCTTCCTCGCTGGCGAACCAGATCTCGGCGAGCGTGTCGTAGTACAACGCACTGCTGGGCGTGTAATACAAGCCGAACCGGGCACTGGCTTTGATCGGATATCCCTCCGGCGCCTGATAGGGGTCGTGGTCCAGCGGCATGTGGATGGTCGGTCGTATCGTTGGCCCCGGCGCGGCGGCAGCCACGGGCGCCGGAGCGGGTTCCGGCGCGTCGGATGACCCGTCCTCAGGCTCTGCGGCAGCGTGACGACCCGTCCTGCTCTGGGTAGCCGAGACCTCCGGGACGTCGTCCGCCATGGTGGAGTCAGCATCCGCGGCGGCAGCGCGCGGCGCAAAGACGTCGAAGGCGACTTCGGCAACCGCGGTCTCCGGAACGGCCACATCGGGAGCCGCTGCCTCCGGGACCACGGCTTCGGGGGCATAAATTTCTGGTACCGCCGGTTCCCCGGTCACTGTCTCCGGAACGTCGGGCTCGGAACCCGCCGCCTGCACGAGGTCGGCGCGGGTCACGATCGGCGTCGGCGTGGTGTCCACGGCGTCGGGGTTTTCGTCCTCGAATTCGAAACCCATCTCGGACGGGGACAGCGCTTCGCTGCCGGAGGCGTACTCGTCGACACCACCGCTGGTCGCAGCGCCCCGCGGCCAGCTGACCCGCGGCGCGGCCCCGGCATCCGGCCCGTGATGCTCCTGCAGGTGCTGGTCGTCGGCCGGGAAATCTTCGGAGCCGAAATCGATGTCATCGTGCGGCCAGCGCCCGCCGCCGGCGTCATAGCCACCCTCGGCCTCGCGATCCTGGTCTTGCTCGTATGCCTCGTAAGCGGCAGCGGGCTGCCCCGTGCGCCGCCGGCGCACGCCCAACACCACCAGCACGAACATCAGAATCAGCAGCACGACGGGGACCACGGCCACCAGCCACCACCAGTGCCAGGTGAACTTCTTGCCATGTGGTGGCGCCGCCGACGTGCTGGGCTGGTTCTGCCCGGACACCTGCAGCCCGGTCAGCAAGGGCGCCAAATTCGCCGGGTCGGTGGTAAACGTGTTGTTCGCGCGGTTCCAGGACACCTTGCCGCCGGTGAACCTCTGCGACACCACGTCTCCGTCAACGGTCTGGTCGGCTACCGGCGCACCGAGTTTGCCGGTGGCGCCTTTGAGCTTGTCCCAGGCTGCCTTCATCGCACCGCGCACCACGAACGCGCCGTGATCAGGTGTCCAGAAGATCACCGGCTTGTCGGCGGCGGAGAACGCCGCGATCCGACTGGCCGGCGCGATGCCGCCGTCGGATTCGTTCGCGATGGGGAAACCAAGGTCGCTGCTGACCGGTCCACCCAGCAGCTCATACTTGCCCAGGATCGCGCCCTCCACCGCGTTCGCGCCGGTGGCCGGACTGAAGAAGATCTTGCCGCCGGCAAAGTCCTGGGCGATACCGTCACCGCCGATCGGGTACGGCGCGCCCTTCTTGGCTCCCAGCGGACCGGCGGCGCCGCCGGCCGCGCGCCAGGCCATGTTGATGGCCGCGGTCGGGTCGAGCACCACCTGCAAGCCCTTCAACTGATCGGCCAACACCGCCGGGGTGGTGGTGAACTCCTTGGTCTTCCTGTTCCAGGAAACTTCCCCGCCGGTGAACTTCTGGGACACAACGTCCCCGTCGTAGGTTTCATCGGCGACCGGGGCACCCAGCACTCCGCCGGAGCTGCCGAGCTTGTCCCACGCGGCGTTTATCGCGCCGCGCACAACAAACGCGCCGTGGTCGGGCGTCCAAAAGATCACCGGGTTGTCGCTGGCAGAAAAGGTGCTCACCCGACTGTCCGGGCCGGCGAGGCCGGGAACCTCATTGATGGTAGGGAATCCCAAATCGCTGTCGGCCGGGCCGCCCAGCGCCTCATACTTCGCCAGGACCGGGCCGTACAGATACTTGGCGCCCGTATCCGTGGTGTAGAACATCTTGCCGCCATCGAAGTCGAGGCCGAAGCCATCCCCTACGGGATAGACATCACCCTTCCGGGCGCCGAGCGTTGAGGTCTCGCCCCCCGCCTTCTCCCACGCGGCCATCATGGCGGCCTCGGCGTCACCTATTGGAGACGCTGCCGCAGTAGGCGCCAGCAGCCCGACAGCCAGCACCGTAGCCGTCAGGCTGAGCAACGCGCGCCCAAACAGCCTGCTCAATTGACCTCTCTGCCCGTTCACCAAGCCTCCCAGCCGATGCCCTGCCCGCGCCGCGAGCTGGTGGATTGCCACCTGTGGGCCGTCCCCCAGCTACGATCCGCATCGTCGCCGGGCTCGCATTACTTTGCTCTAGCGAACGACAAATGCGAAGTCAAATCGTAAATATTCCGAAAACGGATACCCAGCCGATTCCGAAATGATGCCGGATCGCGCGCGTGTCGCGAGGAACCGCAGCTCGGCCAGCACCGGTTGTAGGTTACCGTGCCCGAGAGCCCAGCCCGACTGACCCGATGAGAGGAAACCCGGCTGACATGGGTGTTTCCGTAGTTGTCTGGGCCCTCACGATCCTCCTCATCGCGGCGCTCATGCTGGTGGATTACGTCTTCCACGTACGGCACATGCACGGCCCGACGCTACGGGAGTCCGCATTATGGTCGGCGATCTTCATCGGTATCGCCGTTCTGTTCGGTGTCGCGGTGGCCGTCTTCGGCAGCGCCGGCATGGCGATCGAGTACTTCGCGAGCTACTTGAGCAATGAAGCACTGTCCGTCGACAACCTGTTCGTGTTTCTGGTGATCATCAGCAGCTTCGGGGTTCCGCGGGTGACACAGCAGAAGGTGCTGCTGTTCGGTATTGCGTTCGCGCTCATCGCGCGCACCGGGTTCATCTTGCTGGGGGCCGCCCTCATCGACAACTTCAACTGGGCGTTCTATGCGTTCGGCCTGGGTCTGCTGGTCATGGCGGGCAACCTCGCCAAACCCGAACAGCCCGAAACCCGTAACGACAACCTGATCCTGCGGCTGGCCAATCGATTCTTGCGGACATCCCAGGACTACAACGGCGACCGATTGTTCGTCGTCGAAGACGGCAGGCGGGTCATGACGCCGCTGCTGCTGGTCATGATCGCCATCGGCGGCAGTGACGTGCTGTTCGCATTCGATTCCGTGCCCGCACTGTTCGGACTGACCCAGAATGTCTACCTGGTGTTCGCCGCGACCGCGTTCTCGCTGTTAGGGCTGCGCCAGTTGTACTTCCTAATCGACAATCTGCTGGATCGGCTGATCTATCTGTCCTACGGGCTGGCAGCGATCCTGGGTTTCATCGGCGTCAAGCTGATGCTGGAAGCGTTGCACGACAACAACGTTCCCTTCATCAATGACGGCAAGCCGGTGCCGATCGTGGAGATCACGACGACGACATCGCTGACAGTGATAGTCGGCGTCCTGTTGATCACGACCGTGGCGTCGGTGTTCTCGGCGCGCGGCCGCCGGCAAAACGCGGTTGCCCGGGCACGCCGGCACGCACTGGAATATCTCGATCTGCATTGCGAGGCCACCCCCGCCGAACGGGAGAAGATCTTCGCGGCGTTGCTGGCCGCCGAACGTGAGATCGGCTCACTCGGAGAAAAAAACCGCAAACAGACCAAGCAGGAAGCCGAGCTGACGACGCTGTTACGGCGGGCGCACCAGGCGCACGAAGCCCACGGGTGAGGCTGGGCTAGACGCCGAGGCTGCGTCCGATGATCTCCTTCATGATCTCGGTGGTGCCACCGTAGATCGTCTGCACCCGGGCATCGAGATAGGCTCGGGCAACCGGGTATTCGCGCATGTAGCCATAGCCGCCGTGCAACTGCAGGCAGCGGTCGATCAGGTGTACCTGCTTCTCGGTGGAATACCACTTGGCCATGGCGGCCTGCTCGGCGGTCAGCTTGCCATCGAGGTGCAGGCGCACGAACTCGTCGACCATGATGCGCACCGCGGTGGCCTCGGTCGCGAGCTCGGCCAGCACGAACCGGCTGTTCTGGAAACTGCCGATCGGCTTGCCAAAGGCCTTGCGCTCCTTGGTGTATTGCAGCGTCTGCTCCAGCACTCCTTCCATCGCCGCGGCCGCCATGATCGCGATGTTGATCCGCTCCTGCGGCAGGTTCTGCATGAGGTAGATGAAACCCATCCCCTCCTCGCCGAGCAGGTTTTCGGCCGGCACCTCCACATCGGTGAACGACAGTTCGGCAGTGTCCTGAGCGTCCAAACCGATTTTGTCCAGATGACGGCCGCGTTCGAATCCCGCCATCCCGCGCTCAACCACCAGCAAACTGAATCCCTGCGCGCCCTTGTCGGGGTCGGTCTGAGCGACGACGATCACCAGGTCGGAGTGGATGCCGTTGGTAATGAATGTCTTTGACCCGTTGAGCACGTAGTGATCACCCTGTTTGACCGCGCGGGTTTTGATGCCCTGCAGGTCGCTGCCGGTGCCAGGTTCGGTCATCGCGATCGCCGTGATCAGCTCGCCGCTGCAGAATTTCGGCAACCAGCGCTGCTTCTGCTCTTCGGTGGTCAAGGCCAAGAGATACGGCAACACGACGTCGTTATGCAACCCGAAGCCGATTCCGCTGTAGCGCCCGAGGGTGGTCTCCTCGGTGATGACCGTGTTGTATCGGAAGTCGTCGTTACCCCCGCCGCCGTATTCCTCGGGCACCGCCATGCCGAGGAAGCCCTGCTTGCCGGCCTCCTGCCACACCCCACGATCGACGATCTTGGCCTTTTCCCATTCGTCGTGGTAAGGCGCCACGTGGCGGTCCAGAAAAGTCCGGTAGGACTCGCGGAACAACTGGTGCTCGGGTTCGAAAAGTGTGCGCTGGTACTTGACGGCACTGCCCATGAATGACCTCCGGCGAAGACAACTCTGCTGCCCAACATATACCAACCAGCCGGTTGGTCGGCAGCTGGCTAGGCCGGTGGTGCAGCTGCGGCCGAGAACTCGCGCAGGCTGGCCGCCAGCGCTTGGGGCACCCTGGCCTTGATCCGGGTACCCTCCGGCTGGTGCTCGGCCTCCTCGACCCGCCCGTCGGTGTGCAGGCGGGCCACCAGGTCACCGCGGTGATACGGGATCAGCAGATCCACCGATGTATCGGGGGGAGCGGCAAGTTCGGCCACCCGCCGCCGCAGCGCGTCGATACCGTCTCCGGAACGGGCCGAGACGAATACCGCGCCCGGCAGCGCGTGACGCAGCTTGGCCAGCGCCAGGTCACTGGCGGCGTCGACCTTGTTGACGACCAGCAGCTCGGGCGGCGCGGCTCCGCCGTCAGCGCCGTGGTCGGCGATCACCTCGGAGATCACTTGACGCACCGCGTTGATCTGGGCCAGCGGGTTCGCGTCGGAGCCGTCGACGACGTGCAGTAGCAGATCCGCGTCGACGACCTCTTCCAAGGTCGAGCGGAACGCTTCGACCAGCTGGGTGGGCAGATGGCGCACGAACCCGACGGTGTCGGTGAGCACGAATGCGCGCCCGTCTGAGAACTCCGCGCGCCGCGTGGTGGGTTCCAGCGTCGCAAATAAGGCGTCCTGGACCAGAACACCGGCCCCGGTCAGTGCGTTGAGCAGGCTGGACTTGCCGGCGTTGGTGTAGCCCACGATGGCGATCGACGGCATGTCGCTGTGCAGCCGGCGGCTGCGCCGGGTGTCGCGGGCCTGTTTCATCTCTTTGATGTCACGTCGCAGCCGGGCCATCCGCTCTCGGATGCGGCGCCGGTCGGTCTCGATCTTGGTTTCACCGGGACCGCGCAGGCCCACTCCCCCGCCGCTGCCACCGGCGCGGCCGCCGGCCTGCCGCGACATCGACTCACCCCAGCCCCGCAGCCGCGGCAGCATGTACTCCATCTGGGCCAGCGAGACCTGGGCCTTGCCTTCACGGCTGGTGGCATGCTGGGCGAAGATGTCGAGGATCAGCGCGGTACGGTCGATGACCTTGACCTTGACCGCCTTCTCCAGCGCGGTGAGCTGGGCCGGGGAGAGTTCTCCGTCGCAGATGACGGTGTCTGCGCCGGTCGCCAGGACGATCTCGCGGAGTTCCTCGGCTTTGCCCGAGCCGATGTAGGTGGACGGGTCGGGGCGGTCGCGGCGCTGGATAAGCCCCTCCAGCACTTCCGAGCCTGCGGTTTCGGCCAGTGCCGCCAACTCGGCCATGCTGGCCTCGGTGTCGGCGGCGCTGCCCTCGGTCCACACGCCGACGAGTACGACACGCTCCAGGCGCAGCTGGCGGTACTCGACCTCGGAGACGTCGGCGAGTTCGGTCGATAAGCCGGCGACACGGCGCAGCGCGGATCTGTCTTCGAGGGCCAGTTCGCCGGTGCTGGGCGCCGACTGGTCTTGCTGGGGAAATTCGGGATATGTCATAGGCAATTAGCAATAGTGCACGCCGAATCGGTGTCGCGCACCTCAATTAACGCTGCTGGGCGCGCCACCATTCCCCGCTGACTTCGCCCGTGGCCACCAGCACCGACGGCCCGCGCAGGAAACTGGTGGCATCGGTGACGGTCACCGTGACCTCGCCGCCGGGCACGCGCACGGCGAGCGTGCCGGTCTCGGTCCCGGCGTGGGCCAGTGCGGCGACGGCGGCCGCGACGGTGCCGGTGCCGCAGGATCGGGTCTCCCCCACCCCGCGCTCGTGAACCCGCATGCAGACCACGCCGTCGGCCGGAGCCGTCAGCACCTCGATGTTGACGCCGTCGGGGAACTGCCGGGCATCGAAGCTCACCGGCGCAGCAACGTCCAGCGCCGCCAGTTCGGCAACCGTCAGCCGGGGGTCCAGACACGCCAGGTGCGGGTTGCCCACGTCGACGGCCAGGCCGGTGAACCGTCGCCCACCGACGACAGCCTCGAACCTGGCCTCACCTGCGCCGAGCCGGTTGGCTTTGCCCATATCGACGGCGATGTCGGCGGTGGTCTGATCGACGCTGTGGACGGTGACCGGCCGCGGCCCGGCCAGCGATCCGACGACGAATTCGTCGCGGCGCTCCAGCCCGCTGGCCCGCAGGTAGTGGGCGAACACCCGCACGCCGTTGCCACACATCTGCGCCACCGACCCGTCGGCATTGCGGTAGTCCATGTACCACTCGGCGCCGCCGACGCCGTCGGGCAGGCGGTCGAGCACACCGGCTGCCATGGCGGCTTGCCCGGTGGTGACCCGAAGCACCCCGTCGGCGCCCAGGCCCCGGCGACGGTCGCACAAGGCGGCAATCTGAGCGGCCGACAGCACCAGCTGGGCCTCGAGGTCGGGCAACAGCACGAAGTCGTTCTCGGTGCCGTGGCCCTTGGCGAACATCACCAGATCAGGATACGTCTTGCCAGCTGTGCAGAGCGCGGTCCACCAGGCCGCCGGCCGAGCTCACATCCAGCCACTGCACCCGGTGATCCCGGCGGAACCAAGACCGCTGCCGCCGGACGTAGCGACGGGTGCCCAGGTACGTCTGCTGGTGGGCCTCGCGTAGTTGGGCAGCGGTCCCGCCGGCGTCCAGCGCCGCGATCACCTGCGCATAACCGAGCGCGCGTGCGGCAGTCACCCCGTGCCGCAGGCCCTGGGCGAGCAGCGCGCGTACTTCGGCAACCAGGCCCTGTTCGAACATCGCGTCGGTTCGCTGCGCCAATCTCTCGTCGAGAAGCGTTGTGGTGCAGTCTAATCCGATAATGACGGTGCCCCACCGCGGCGCGCGGATGCGCGGCGCGGACGCGGCGAAGGGCCGCCCGGTGAGCTCGATCACCTCGAGCGCGCGCACGGTGCGGCGAGCATCGGTGGGCAGGATCACTGCGGCCGCGGCCGGGTCACGGCGAGCCAACTCGGCGTGCAACTCGCCCACCCCGACTTCGGCAAGCCGCTGCTCCCATTGCGCGCGCACCGAGGGATCGGTGGCCGGAAACGACCAGTCGTCGAGCAGCGACTGGATATACAGCATCGAGCCGCCAACTACGATCGGCAGCGCTCCCCGTGCCAGGATGTCCTCGATATCGGCCGTGGCGGCCTGTTGGTAGCGTGCGACGGTCGCGGTTTGGGCGACGTCGAGGACATCGAGTTGATGGTGCGGGAGGCCCCGGCGGTCTTCGACGGACAATTTGGCAGTCCCGATGTCCATGCCGCGGTAGAGCTGCATCGCATCGGCGTTGACGATTTCTGCGCTCGCCTCGCCGGCGAGCCGGGCGGCGATATCCAGCGCCAGTTGCGATTTGCCGGTTCCCGTCGGACCGATGATCGCCAGTGGCCTCATGGCTGCCAAACGCCGATGAAGTACCCCACCCCGTAGGGCGCCCCCCGGTAAAGTTCCTTGGCTGACTGCGGCCCTCCTTCGGTCAGGCCGGCCAGTACCTGAAATGCCGCCCGACCGAGGACCCGCGAGGGCAACGTGTGCAGCGCCGCCACGTCACCGGCTGCCAGTGCGTCGTCGAGGGCCAGCTGGGCGTCGGCGCCGCCAGGGTCGTAACCGCCCGGAGCCCGCGGTGTCAACGTGTTGACGCCGTCCGCCACGACCAGCACGCCAACCGGCTGGGTCACCCGGTCAATCTCGGCACGCAGTTGTCTGCCATGGGCCAGCGCTGCGCCTCGGCCGTGGTCGTCGGCATAGACGCGGACCTGTGCGGTGGCCTCCGGGCACGCCCGGCCCCGCACCCAAGCCGTCATCAGTGCGCACAGGGGCAGTTCAGCCGGCGGTCCGGGTGCGTCGTCGTCGCGCGGTGGCGAGAGCCGGACACCGACGTCGGCACCGAAACCCGCGAACGTGCCGACGGCACCACGGCCCACCACCGCGTCGGCGGGGCCCACCCCAACGCCAATCCACCGCGGCGGCAACATCGCCGCCGCGGTGGTCATCGCAGCGCGGATGTCGGCCAGCTCGTCAGCCGCCGGCCCGGCGAGTTCGGCAACGAGCACGGGCGCGGACGGAACGATCGCGATGGCGCCCAGCACGCCACCAAACTAACGTGTCGACGGCACGCGGACCCAACGGTCCGCGAGCGGGCGTGCGGACCCGGTGGCGGCCCATAGCCGGCAGGATCAGGCGGAGGAGGATCCCCAGACCGGGCCGTCTACCACGATGATGGGATCGGCGACGACGACGGGGTCGGCGACCTGACCGGTATCGGCGACCTGACCGGCCTCAGAATCACGCGTGGCCGACATCGCCGGCGGCGACGCCGGTATCGTGTCGCGCCCGCTCTGAGCGACCATCGTCGCGGCTTCGCCGCGAGCCAGCGCAACGGTCGCAGTGATCACCGCTGCCACCCCAAGTACCAGCACAATCGCTTCCGGGCCGCCGGCTTCCAGGGTCTCGTCGAGCACGGTGACGCCCAGGACCGCCGCCACCACGGGCTTGGCGACCGTGATCGTCGGCAGTGAGGCGGTCAGGGCACCAGCGCGAAAGGCGGATTGCTGGAAGATCATGCCGGCCAATGCCGCCAGCAGCCACGGATAGAACTCCGGTGCCCGCAGCACCGCGCCCAGGCCGTCTTCAGCGACTTCGACCACTCCCTTGGTCAGCACGGCGAACAGCGCGAGCGATGCACCCGACACCACCGCCAGCAACACCGCCGCTTGCGGGCGACCAACCCATACGCGGGCCGCAAGGACGCACAGCACCAAGATGGGGCCCAACACCACACCGACGATGATCCAGGTGTGCAGCGGTGCCCGCTGGTGGCCGGCCGCCGGGTCGCCGACGATGATCACCACCGCCAAGGCGGCCGCCAGCACCACCGCCCACATCCATTCCCAACGGGTGATCCGGTGATGCGCAAACCGCGCGTAGATGGGCAGGGCAAACAGCAGCGCGGTGACCTGCAGCGCGGTCACCAGCATCACCGACGCCCAGGCCAGGGCCAACGCCTGCAGGCTGTAGTTGAGAACTGCGGCCCCGCCGCCCAGCCACCACCGGGTGTCGCGCAGCGAAAGTCCGAACAGCTTCAGGTGGCCCACCTGCTTGTCGGTGATTTCCTGAGCGGATCGTTGACGAATCACGTCGCCCACCGCCGATGCCAGCGCCGCGCACAACGCGATTACCGCGGCGATCTCAACCTTGGACATGGCCGACCCTCCACCTCTCCGCTCGCCTACCAGCGTTCCCCCGGCCAGCTTGACGTACACCCGTTGTTCGCTAGCAGTTCACTGGAAATCCTATGGCGCTGCTCACATTTCTGGTCGCAGATGCGGTTTGCTGGTTGCCCGTTCCTCGCCTCCGAATACTTCCGCGACGACCTGTGCACGAGCTGTGCCCGGCTATGCCGCAGCTGTGAAACCACCATGATCCGAAGGCCGCCGGGATCCATCCCCCGCCCGTTCCCACCAGACGGGCCGCACCGCGAACACCTGCTGGTTCCGGCCTGCGGCCCCCTTGCCGCCGACTCCCCGATGTCCCGCGCCACGCTACCGCTCGTTGGAAAGTCGTCGCGCGCCCACGCCCAACGGCAACCGAACCGTTACCGGCCTCCTGGCCGATCACCGAAAAGCCGGTGCGGCTCGGATAGCGACAGCCATTACGAGACCGCAAGCTGACCTGGCACGTTCAGGTCGCTCACCGGCGCGGTCATCATGGCGGCCTCGTCACGGGCGAGCGCCACGGTCGCGACGATCACCACCGCCACCGCAACCGCGAGCGTGAACAGCTGCCCTTCGCCCGAGTGGATCACCTCGTCGAGCACGGTGACCCCCAGAACTGACGCGATCACCGGTCTGGCCACCGTTATCGTCGGCAGCGATGCCGTCAGCGAACCGGCCCTCAGCGACGATTGTTGAAGCATCAGCCCGATCGGCAGGACCGCCAGCCAGCCGTAAAACTCGGCGGCCCGAAACATCGCCGGGAAGCCGTGACCCAGTTCGGACACCACTGCCTTGGTCAGCACGGTGAACACCGCCAACGCCGCCGATGATGCCAGTGCCAGCAACACCGCCGCCACCGAACCCGACCAGACCCGTGCGCCGACCACGCACAGCAACACCGCGGGGACCAACACGATCGCGACGACCGCCCAGGCCGACAGCGGAGCTCGGGCGTGGCCGGCCGCCGGATCGCCCGCCAGAACGATGACCGCAACCGCGCCGGCCAGCAACACCGCCCACATCCACTCCCTGGCGGTGCACCGGTGGTGGGTCAGCCGAGCGTCTATCGGCAAGGCGAACAGCAGCGCCGTAGCCTGCAAAGATTGCACCAACACCACCGACCCCATGGTCAGTGCCACAGCCTGCAGACCAAAACTGCCCAGGGCCGCCATGCTGCCCAGCCACCACAGCGCATGGCGCAGCGAGAGATGAAACAACGTGAAGTGTCCGACGTCCTCGTCGGTGACCTGCTGAGCAGACCGCTGCAGGGTCACATACCCGACGCCGGCCAGCAACGCAGCGCCCAGCGCGAGCAATGTCGCGAACTCGACGTGGGCCACGATGACCTCCCTGCGAACGGCCGGAAGCGTTCCGACAAAGGTCTGCTACACAGTTGTTCAATAATGACTCTTGTGCGGCTGGTTAAGCATCACAACGGGACTTTCCATTCGAAATGCTTCAATTGCCGCCGGCGCCGCAACTTTGCCGGCCCCAACCCCCCGATGTTCGTGATGTCGCGAATGACCGCGCGGTCAATTTCCGCTGCACCGCACAGCCGAAAATCCGGCTCGAGACAGCAAACCAGCCCACGGTCCGCACCGACCGCGAGCAACCCCGCTGACGCCGGTGACACGGTCGACGCGGGATTCGCCGTCGCCGGCCACAAATCGGGCGTCAGTCATGCTGCCCGCACCTTCCCGCAGGTCCGGCTACCGCGCCGGGGTTGTCGATCACGCCTGCCCGCCGGCAGCCCGGGCGAGCGTCCCCAGCTAACGGAACGATTGCAGCTGTGGGACGGATGCTTCATTTTTGGTGCGCCCGCTATAGCAAGCAATTACCGTCATGATTGCTAGACCGGGGTATGCGGTCAGCAGGTCGGCCGGTGAGTGTGGCTTGCTGGTGCGATTACCCGTTGGTTTGAGGAGTCGGCGATGAGTGCCTCCGCGCGAGGTTCGCGAGTGGGTACCCGGTTCGGGCCCTACTACCTCAAGCGATTGCTGGGCAGCGGCGGCATGGGCGAGGTCTACGAGGCTGTCGACACCGTCAGACAGCGAGTGGTGGCGCTGAAGTTGATGTCGGAGTCGCTAAGCCACGATCCCGTGTTCCGCATGCGGATGCAACGCGAAGCGCGCAATGCGGGCAGGCTGCAGGAACCGCACGTGGTGCCAATCCACGACTACGGAGAAATCGACGGGCAACTGTATTTGGACATGCGCTTGATCGAGGGCACCCACCTGGCGCTGCTGCTGGAACGGTTCGGCCCGGTGACCCCGCCGTGGGCGGTGGCCCTGGTACACCAGGTGGCCTCGGCGCTGGACGCCGCCCATGCGGCCGGGGTGATGCACCGCGACGTGAAACCGGAGAACATTCTGGTCACCCGCGACGACTTCGTGTACCTGGTGGATTTCGGGATTGCCAGTGCGGCAACCGACGAGAAACTGACCCAGCTCGGCAGTGCGGTGGGCACCTGGCGATACATGGCCCCGGAACGATTTTCCGACGCCGAGGTGACGCACCGCGCCGACATCTATTCCTTGACCTGTGTGCTGCACGAGTGCCTGACCGGCACGCCGCCGTATCGTGCCGACAGCGCCGGCATGCTGATCACCGCCCACCTGATGGCGCCGATTCCACGCCCCAGCCAGTTGCGCCCGGGGATCCCCACCGCTTTCGACGCGGTGATCGCCCGGGGGATGGCCAAACGGCCGGAGGACCGCTACGCAAGCGCGGGTGATTTGGCGCAGGCGGCTCATCAGGCGCTCAGTGCACCGCATCAGGCCCAGGAGTTTCGCATCCTCAAGCGCAGCGAGGAGGCGGGCGGCCTCTACGGCGACGCGCTGGCTGAAGGCGACATTACCGGCGTCACCTACGCGGTGCTTTCGACCGGCACGCCATCGGCGGCCACCCCGGTAGCGGCGACAGCGCACCCGGACTTCAACGTGTCCGGGCCGCAAGCACTTCCGTCACTTCCGACGTCGGAGGTGAACGTTTCGTCGTCTGGCCCCGACATCAGCTCCTGGTCCGGTGTCTCCAGCAGCGCACCCGCGCAACCTCCGCCGCTGCCACCACAGCCGCAACCACCACCGCAAAAGGCCGATGGCACACCGCCTTCCGGCCGGGTCGCGCCGTCATGGGCCGGGCGGCTGCGCAACCCGTGGATTCTGCTTGCGGCCGCCGCCCTGGCCGTCGTGCTCGTTTTCGCAGTGCAGGGCATCTGGGTTACCGTTCGGCCGAACACAACGTCAGCTCCCCGGACCGTCACGGCCTCCCCGGCACCGACGTCTCCGGCTTCGACGGCGTCCGCAGACGCGTTGGCCCGGCTGCTGAGCCTGCTGCCGTTGGGCTACGCACCAGGCACGTGCCGGCCTTTCCTGCCGCCCAAAGACGCGCTGGCCAGAGTCATCTGCGACAAGAACGTCGACGCCGGCGGGCCATCCCGGGCGATCTATACGCTGTTCGGGGAAACCGCCACCTTGCGCCAATTCTTCGACGGACTCCTGCGAACCGACATCATGGTCAACTGCCCCGGGGAAACCAAGTCACCGACGGGCTGGCACCGTCCCGACAGCCCACAAGTAAGCGGCATGGTCTTCTGCGCGGTCCAAGAGAGCAGCCCCACCGTGGTGTGGACCAATGAGGCCCAATTGATGATCTGCCTCGCCCAGGGCGATCCCGAGGGACCCAACCTCGACCAGCTCTACGCATGGTGGAAAAAGCACTGGTGAGCGGCGGGGCGATCCGTTGACACGGAGACGACACCGATAAGGTGGCGGCGCACGGCCCGGCAAGCTGCTTCAATACTGTTGGAACCGGTCGGAGACCCTGGTGACACATCGGGCCGTCATCGAAGAGCTGCCGGCCGTACGGGTGCCGCTTCGCGCGGCAGATGCGCGGGTATTCGACGCGCGAAGGGTGCAAAGGGTAGGTGACGAGCACATGACGGCTGACGAGCCCCGCGGCAGCGAACCGCACCCACCGGTGCCGGGGCCGGTTCCGGGTCCCGTGCCGCGTCCGGGACCGCGGCCAGGTCCGGTGTCACGGTCCCTCCGCCACCCGGTGGCGGCACCCCCGCACAGCGATCCGCACCGCTTCGGGCGGGTTGATGACGATGGGACGGTATGGCTGATCACCGCGGCCGGTGAGCGCGTCGTCGGCACCTGGCAGGCAGGCGATGCGGAAGCTGCATTTGCACACTTCGGCAGGCGCTTCGACGACTTGAGCACCGAGGTCACGCTGATGGAAGAGCGGCTGGCCTCGGGCACCGGCGATGCGCGCAAGATCCGGGCCAACGCCATAGCAGTGGCCGAGACCTTACCCACGGCAAGCGTATTGGGAGATATCGACGCGCTTGCGCAAAGACTGGACTCTCTTCGGGAGCGGGCCGAGGCCATGGTCGCAGCCGAGCGCACCCGACGCGACGAGCACCGAGCCGCACAGACTGCGCGCAAGGAGGCGCTGGCCGCCGAAGCCGAGGAGTTGGCTGCCAACTCCACGCAATGGAAGGCCGCCGGTGATCGGATGCGGACCATCCTCGACGAATGGAAGACGATCACCGGTCTGGACCGCAAGGTCGACGATGCGCTGTGGAAGCGGTACTCGGCGGCCCGGGAGACCTTCAACCGCCGGCGCGGGTCCCACTTCGCCGAACTCGACCGGGAGCGTTCGGGTGTGCGGCAGACCAAGGAGCGGCTCTGCGAACGCGCCGAGGAGCTGTCCGATTCGACGGACTGGACAGCCACCAGCGCGGAATTCCGCAAACTGCTCACCGAATGGAAGGCCGCCGGACGGACCAGTAAGGACGTCGACGACGCCTTGTGGCGCCGTTTCAAGGCCGCCCAGGATTCCTTCTTTACGGCTCGCAATGCCGCGACGGCGGAAAAGGATGCCGAGCTGCAGGCCAATGCCGCGGCCAAAGAAGCACTGCTGGCCCAGGCCGAAAAGCTCGACACCAGCAACCTTGATACGGCCCGGGCGGCGCTGAGATCCATTGCCGACAAGTGGGATGCGATTGGCCGGGTGCCGCGGGAACGCTCCGCGGAGTTGGAGCGTCGCCTGCGCGCGGTCGAAAAGAAGGTGCGCGATGCCGGCGAATCGGAGTGGGCGGACCCGCAGGCCCAGGCCCGCGCCGAGCAGTTCCGCGCCCGCGCCGAGCAATTCGAGCAGCAGGCTGCGAAGGCCGCGGCGGCCGGCAAGGCCAAGGAAGCCGAACAGGCCAAGGCGAATGCCGAACAGTGGCGGCAATGGGCCGAAGCTGCCGCCGACGCCCTGAGCCGTAGGTCCTAGTGGTCTCCTAGTGGTCTGCTAGTGGTCACCGCCGTTGGTGGCCGTGCCGTTGCGGGGCTCGCCGGGCGGGTCCAGGCTGTCCAACAACGATTGGGATTGTTGCTGAGCCGCCAAGTGGCGACGTTGTTCTTCGGCCGCGAGTTGCACCAGGGTGCGCTGCCACACCACCCGTGCCCAATGGAACGTCAGCAGCATCACGGTGATCCACGAGACGATAAGGCCACTACCCGGCCCGGGGTGACCTGCGGCGACAGTCTGGCGCGACCACACCGCCAATAGCCCGGTGGCACTGGCCAGTCCCGACCCCACCAGCGCGATCCAGGCCAGTGACCAGCGCCGGGTCATCAAGGCCAGCATCGAGAAGCCGACGCCGAAAATCAGCGCCAACCATGCAAAGACCCGCGACGGCAACGCGACCGCTGCGGCGCCTGCGCCATGGCTGCTGAACAGTACGTCCCAACCCCGCACGCTGCCGGTGTGCGGCAAGATGAAGGATCCCAGCAGCACGAACACCAGAACCGCGACCACGAAACCCCTTGCGCCAGGCTCGATCTCACCTGCAACACGGCGTTCTGCCGCCTCGATTTCAGACCGGTAGGCGTCAAAATCTGCCACGTCAACTTCTCCGTTCATCGCAAAGCCCCTTACCCGGATCGACCGCCGGACCGCACCCGGCGCTCCAACCCACGGGTTCGGCGGCGACCGGGCGTCCGATACCGGGCATTCCGAGGCCGACTCCGGGTGATCGCTGTCCGGCGGCGTAGGCGTCCCCGGCGCGGGTGCGGCGGTGAGTGATGACCCCCGCGTCGGCGATGAGATGGTGCGGGGCGGCGCCCGTGACCTTCGTGGTGACGATATCGCCGGGACGCACCTGCCGATCGCCCGCTTTGAAATGGACCAGTCGCCCGTCGCGCGCCCGTCCGCTCATGCGCGACGTACGGCTGTCTTTGCGTCCTTCACCGGTGGCGACCAGCACCTCAACGGTCTGCCCCACAATGTCTGCGTTGCCCTCGAGTGAGATCTGCTCCTGCAGCTCGATGAGCCGCTCATACCGTTGCTGCACGATGGCTTTCGGTAGTTGCCCGTCGAAGCCGGCGGCCGGAGTACCGGGGCGTTTGGAGTACTGGAAGGTAAACGCGGCTGAGAAACGGGCCTGACGCACCACGTCGAGGGTGGCCGCGAAGTCCTCCTCGGTCTCCCCGGGAAAGCCCACGATCAGGTCGGTGGTGATGGCAGCGTGCGGCATCGCCGCACGAACCCGTTCGATGATGCCGAGATAGCGCTCGGCGCGATAAGACCGCCGCATCGCACGCAGAATTCGGTCGGAGCCGGATTGCAGGGGCATGTGCAGGGCGGGACAGACATTGGGTGTGTGCGCCATCGCCTCGATCACGTCGTCGGTGAACTCGGCGGGATGTGG
This sequence comes from Mycobacterium attenuatum, assembly GCF_900566085.1. Classification (GTDB taxonomy): domain Bacteria; phylum Actinomycetota; class Actinomycetes; order Mycobacteriales; family Mycobacteriaceae; genus Mycobacterium; species Mycobacterium attenuatum. Next base: position 5,676 of record NZ_UPHT01000059.1, on the reverse strand, counting down.
TGAGGTGAACCGGACACGTTCCAGCCCAGGCACCTGGCCGCAGGCGCGCAGCAATTCGGCGAATGCGCCCCGGTTGCGGGGCAGGAGGGGGTCGGCGAACGACACACCGTAGGCGTTGACGTTTTGGCCCAGCAGCGTGACTTCGAGCACACCGGCATCCACGAGCGAGTGCAGCTCGGCCAGGATGTCCTCCGGACTGCGGTCGATCTCCTTGCCGCGCAGCGCCGGAACGATGCAGAAGGTACAGCTGTTGTTGCACCCGACGGAAATCGAAACCCAAGCGGCGTAAGCCGATTCGCGAGCACTCGGCAGCGAGGACGGGAACTGCTGCAGCGCCTCGGCGATTTCGACTTGGGCGACCTTGTTGTGCCGGGCCCGCTCGAGCAGCGTGGGCAATGACCCGATGTTGTGCGTCCCGAAGACGACGTCGACCCAGGGCGCTTTGCGCAGCACCGCGTCTCGATCCTTCTGTGCCAGACAACCCCCGACCGCGATCTGCATCTCCGGATTGGCGCGCTTGCGCGGGGCCAGGTGACTGAGGTTGCCGTACAGCTTGTTGTCGGCGTTCTCGCGAACAGCGCAGGTATTGAACACCACGACGTCGGCGCCTCCAAAATCTGTGCCGTCGGCGGCACGCTGGTAACCGGCAGCTTCGAGCAGGCCGGCCAAGCGCTCCGAGTCGTGGACGTTCATCTGGCAGCCGTAGGTGCGCACCTGATAGGTGCGCACCGCAGCAGGCGCGGCGTTGACCGCTGCATCCGCAGCCTGAGACTGCTGGGCCACCGTCGAAGTCACGGGGCCATGGTACGGCGACCGGACGGTTCGCGTCGGGTCGCCTAGACCCGGCGCCGCTCCCGTTCTGCGGCCAGCTCGGCGATGACCACCTCGCATGCCACGGTCTGGCTGTAGCCGCGGCGGGCCAGCATCGCCACCAGCCGGCGGCTGACCCGCGTTTCGTCCCTGTTGTCCTCGCCCAGTGTCTCCCTTCGCAGCCGGGCCCGCACCAGTTGCTCAGCCCGCGCCCGCTCGGCGCCGGCATCGATCCCGGCCAGCACCGTTGTGATCACATCGTTGTCCACACCCTTGGTATGCAGCTCAGCAGCCAAGGCGCGCCTGCTTTTTCCCGTGTTGGCTCGCCGGGACTGCACCCACTGTTCGGCGAAGTCGGTGTCATCCACCAAACCAACAGCGGCTAGCCGATCCAACACCCGGTTGCTGATGTCGTCTGGATATCCACGCTTGGCTAGCTGGCCGGATAGCTCGGCCCGGGTCCGTGATCGCGCGGTGAGCAGGCGCAGGCACAGCGCCCGCGCCTGCTCTTCGCGAGATGGCTCAGAAGTCGACGGGGGCGGGCAAGACGTCATTTGAGGGGTCATCGGTCACCACTGCGCCAATGCCAAGCTTTTCCTTGATCTTCTTCTCGATCTCGTTAGCCACGTCGACGTTCTCCATCAGGAAGTTGCGGGCATTTTCCTTGCCCTGGCCGAGCTGCTCGCCCTCGTAGGTGAACCAGGCCCCGGACTTGCGGATAAAACCCTGGTCCACACCCATATCGATCAGGGAGCCCTCTCTGCTGATGCCCTTGCCGTAGAGGATGTCGAACTCGGCCTGCTTGAACGGCGGCGACACCTTGTTCTTGACGATCTTGACCCGGGTGCGGTTGCCGACCGCATTGGTGCCGTCCTTGAGCGTCTCGATCCGTCGCACGTCCATGCGCACCGACGCGTAGAACTTCAGCGCCTTTCCGCCGGTGGTCGTTTCGGGCGATCCGAACATGACCCCGATCTTGTCGCGGAGCTGGTTGATGAAGATCGCCGTGGTTCCCGAATTGTTCAGCGCGCCAGTCATTTTCCGCAGCGCCTGGCTCATCAGCCGGGCCTGCAGGCCGACATGGCTATCCCCCATCTCACCTTCGAGCTCCGCGCGCGGAACCAGCGCCGCCACCGAGTCGATGACCACGATGTCCAGCGCCCCCGACCTGATCAGCATGTCGGCGATCTCGAGCGCCTGTTCACCGGTGTCCGGCTGGCTGACCAGCAGGGAATCGGTGTCCACACCGAGCTTCTTGGCGTACTCCGGATCCAGCGCGTGTTCAGCATCGATGAACGCCGCAACACCGCCGGCGGCCTGCGCGTTGGCCACCGCATGCAAGGCCACGGTGGTCTTACCCGAAGACTCCGGACCGTAAATCTCGATCACCCGGCCGCGCGGCAAGCCGCCGATACCCAGGGCGACGTCCAGTGCGATGGACCCGGTCGGAATGACAGATATCGGTTGACGCACCTCGTCGCCGAGGCGCATCACCGAACCTTTGCCGTAACTCTTCTCGATCTGGGCCATCGCCAATTCGAGAGCTTTCTCACGATCGGGGGCTTGCGCCATGGTGCCTCTCCTATAGTCGGTGTTCGGTTGACCGGTATCGGTCGGTTGGCCGTGACACTAGAGAAGGCCACCGACAAGTTGACCCTTCGCCAATGTTCACCACAGTAGCCGAACACCTGTTCGACTCAAGTGGACACGCCGAACATGGCGACATCAGCTGTTGACGACGACATGGATATCTCCGCGGAGCTCGCCGAAATCGCTACATATGGCGGCTTTTTCGCATTGAGCACGGGCGCAGACGGTACCGGATGGCATCCCGTCGTCCAGTCTTACTCCGACGGGTTCGCCGACTTGGTCGAGGCAACCGCCCGGCGCTACCGCACCGCGGAACTCAGGATCGGCGCCTCGCTGGTTCATCTCGGCCACGCCGCCCGGCTGTGGTCGCCGGTGCTGGCCTGCGCGCTGGCCCACGGCGTGCTGCCGGACCTGAGCGACCTGCAACGCGCCGACGACACCGCGCAACTCAGACTTCCCGAGCCCGTGGGCCAGCCTGTGCCGGCTCCCCCGGAGCTCCCGGACGCGTTGTACCGCGTTGTCGTGCGCGACCACATGGAACAGTTCGCGGCCGGCCTTGAGGTCAAGTTGGCCCCCGGCCTGCTATGCGGCAATATCGCGTCGGCACTGGTCGGAACGTCCCGCGTGCTGCTGTCGCTACGGCCCGACCTGCGGATGCCGATCGTCGAAACCACCACTTCCCTGCTGCGCATCGGCAGGATGGCCGCCACCGGTGTGCTCACCGGCCCCAACCTCGGCTTCAAGCGGCGCAGCTGCTGCCTGTTCTATCGGGTGCCGGCGGGATCGACATGCGGCGATTGCCCGCTTGAGCGTGGCGAGTCTGCCTCCAGTGCATCGAACCCGCGGTGAGCGCGTGTTGTGGGCCTTGGGCTCAAGTGGTCGCTGCAACACCTGATTGATTGAGAGGGTGTTGCGTTGTGGCTTTTCGAGGTCATGGTGTGAAGCTTGCCGTCGAGGTGGTGGCGGCGGTTCGCGAAGAGTTCTGGAAGGCGCTGGAGTCGGGTTTGTCACCGACGGCGGCTGCCACCGTCGCCGGGGTCGGCGGGTGCGACGGGCCGAAAGTGGGCCAAGGCTGCGGGGTATCAAAGGAATCCCAAGCACTGCGGTACGCGGTATTCGGCCCATCCACAGGCGTTCTGGGATGCACTGCGCACGGGGATGACCCCGACGGAAGCTGCGGTGGTCGCCGGTGTGTCAGAAAACGCTGCGCGGTGCTGGGTCGCGCAAGCTGGATTTGTGCCGAGAACACCTTTTCCCGCTGGTCTAGAGCTTGTCGTGCCATCCGGGCGTTTGTTGTCATTTCTGGAGCGGTGCCGCTTGGAGCAGCTGCTTGAGGCAGGACATTCCCAGGCCGCGGCGGCCCGCCTGTTGGAGCGAGATCGCTCGACGATTGGTCGAGAGGTTGGGCGCGGCGCCACGGGTTCGGGATACCGTGCGCGGGTCGGACAAGACGTGGCTGAGGCCAACGCTAAACGCCCGAAGGCGCGCAAGCTCGGGGGATGCCCCCCGCCCTGCTCGAGGCGGTTCTGTAAGGCTTGAGAAAGCGGCACAGTCCCGAGCAGATCGCGGGCCGGCTGCGCGCGGACTTCCCCGATGATCGGGAGATGTGGGTGTCACACGAGACGATCTATCAAGCCATGTATGTCCAGCCGCGCGGGGAATTGGCCCGGCTGGTCAAAGACGCGCTGCGTACCGGCCGTACTCAGCGAAAGTCGCAGGGCCGCAAGCCAACCGGCGTCGGCAAGCTCAAGGGAATGATCAACATCAGTGAGCGTCCCGCCGAAGCCGATGACCGCGCGATCCCCGGACATTGGGAAGGGGATTTAGTGCGCCACGAGGCGCTGTGTGACCGAGCAGAGGTGAGAGACCTGCGCCGTTGTGCTGTCGCAGCAGCATAGCGAAGCTGGGGGCAGCCCGAACCGGGAGACGCCGGTAAGGGTGGCAAGCAGCCCCGACGACGACGGGACAGACTAGGACTACCGGATGGTCTGGGTCCGGCAAGCATGAGGAGAAGGTGTGCGCGAGGAACCAGTGCTTTAACGCCTCTTAAGTCTTCCGCCAGCTCTAACCCGGTGGATTCGGGCTGGATTGCGATGCGCACCAACATCGTCGGTATTGCGATGTTGGGAACTCCGGTTGCGGTTTAGGTCGCTGTCGCCGGAGGCCACGGTGAATGCCTGCGGCGTAGCTGTGGCGATGTCGCAGGGGCATAGCTGGGCACCTCCCTCCTCGAGCGGTTCGCAGTGAACGTGGGAACCACCACGAGGCTCCCGAGCATCGGCCTCAGCCAGAGGCCAATGGCTCGGGTTGATACGTCGTCTGTCGATGGCCACGTGGTGGGGCGGAGGGGCCGTAGTAGTCCGAGCGGGGGAAAGCCCCGCACATGGCCAAGGGCCCCAGCGGAATTGATGCAGCGAGCAAGTCACGAACGGAGGCACTGGTGAATACCGGTGAGCTGGCATGGCCCGATCCCGATCAGGCGGCATGGCGGGTACGACAGATGCAACGCAAGCTGCACCACTGGGCGGTCGAGGATTCCGACCGCTGTTTTGACGATGTGTTCAACCTTGTCTGCCACCCGGATTTTCTCACCGTCGCGTGGGAGCGGGTGCGGGGTAATAAGGGCGCACGCTCGGCCGGTGTTGACCGGCTGGCACCTGCGTCCATCACAGGAAACGCCGAGACGGTGGCATTTCTGGGTCAAGTACGAGGCGAGCTGAAGCCTCGGACATTTGCTCCACTTCCGGTGCGGGAGAGATTGATTCCCAAACCGAGCAGCAGCAAACTCAGACGCCTCGGCATCCCCACGGCGATGGACCGCACGGTGCAGGCGTCGTTGCTGTTGGTGTTGGAGCCGATCTTTGAGGCGGATTTCAAACCGGTCAGTTACGGTTTCCGTCCCAGACGTCGCGCTCAGGACGCGATCGCTGAGATTCACACTTTGGGGTCCCGGAACTATCACTGGGTCTTCGAGGCAGACATCACAGCGTGTTTCGACGAACTGTCCCATGCCGCAATCATGGAACAGGTCCGTCAGCGGATCGTCGATAAACGTGTATTGGCCCTGATCAAGGCGTTCCTGAAGGCCGGCATCATGTCCGGCGACGGGACGGTCAGGGATTCCGACGCCGGCACGCCCCAGGGCGGCAGTGCGACGCGAGGTCGCACGTTTGTGAGTGGATGCACCGAGGGAGGTTCGATTATGTCGATGGTGTAGTCCCCGATCGGTGTCCGCGGATCGGTCCTCGCCCCGACGTGCGTTGCTGGTAACGGCAG
>NZ_UPHT01000060.1 GCF_900566085.1 Mycobacterium attenuatum | reverse complement strand
GTTCGGCAACCCCGCCGGTACCACCGATCCCGCCCGTAGTGCCCGCCGCTCGGACACCACCGAAACCGCCGGTTCCCCCGCTGCCCACCAGCCCAGTAGCCCCGCCGACACCGCCGACGCCGCCCACTCCGCCAGCGGCTGCCGCTCCGCCAGCGCCTCCGGTGCCACCGTTGCCCAACAACCATCCGCCGGCCCCGCCGGCGCCGCCGGCGCCGCCGTTCCCGGCTACCGCATCCCCACCCTTCCCGCCGATTCCGCCGTTACCGAACAAACCCGCATCTCCGCCGGCGCCACCGGGCTGACCCGCCGCACCCGAACCGCCCCTACCGCCGTTCCCCAGCAAGAGCCCACCCGGGCCACCGGCAGCGCCGGTGCCGTCGGCGCCGTTGGTGCCATTGCCGATCAGCGGACGACCGAGCAGCGCCTGGGTGGGCGCATTGATCAATCCCAGCAAGTTTTCCAACGGCGCTGCGTTGGCCGCCTCGGCGGCCGTGTACGCGCCCGCGCCCGCCGCCAGCGCTGCCACGAACTGTTCATGAAACGCCGACACTTGCGCGCTGAGAGCCTGATAACCCTGCGCATGCGATCCGAACAAGGCCGCGATCGCTGCCGACACTTCATCTTCTGCTGCCGCAACTATCGCCGTCGTCGGTAAGGCTGCTGCCGCATTGGCGGCCTTGAGCGCAGAGCCGATCCCCGCCACGTCCGACGCCGTCGTCGCCATCCATTCCGGCGCCACCACAACAAACGACATGTGCAACCTCCCGACAGGACAACGCATCAGTTGCCAGGAACCATGAGGGACCGTTGAGCACTCGGCAGCAAAATCCTATCGCCGCAGCGAACACCTCGAGGGCATTTCAGCCAAGGCGAGTCGCCGTTGGCTAGGGCGACCAGATGTTGTGGTCAGCGTCCCTCGACGGTCGGCACTTTGGCTACCGCCCGGCGCACCGGTGCTGTCAATACCAGCAAACATGCTTGGCGGCGGATGCGGTAGGACGTTGCCCGGCGGCAGCGTGGACAACGCTCAGCTTCGCCAAGCGATCAGCGACGTTCGTCAGCTGGCCGGAACCACCTTGCGGACAAGGGCAAACTCGCAGCGTTGCTGCTCGGCGCGACGGAGTTATCCACAGTCCGAAGTTCATCCACAAGCGATGCCGCGGACCCGATCGGGTGTCACGCCCATCGATATGATCGAAATCATGTTCGAAGACGGCGCGCCGGGGTCTGCGGCTCTGGACCTCCTCAGGCCGGCGCAATGGGTCACCGCAGTCGAGAGGGCCTACCGGCAGGAGTCGGCCCTGACCGCGCGACGCCTCTCCTACGTGGCGGCGTTGCTGCGTCACCGCAGCGCCGCCGAGCGCCGTGACTCCGATCTGGCCTACGCGACCGTCGACGGTGCCCGAGCAGACGTGCGCCGAGGTAGCGGCGGCGTTGAATGTATTGGCGTACAGCGCAATTGATTATCAGCCGCACCGACCTGGTCAATGACGACAAACTGGTCGCCAGGCTCGACGAGTCACTTTTTGCACGTATCAGCGGGAGCGCCAGCGTCGCGCCGATGACGAACCCGAGATCGGCATCACGCTTCATCTCGACGGCATGGCCGAGCTGTGGGACAGCGTAACCGGCGCAGACGCCACCGCCTTCGACCGCAAATTGTCGCAGTCGGCAAAGGGCGTGTGCCGCAACGACCCACGCACCATCGCACAGCGTCGCGCCGACGCATTGGGAGCACTGACCCTAGGTGGCGCCGCGTCCCGCCGATGCGGATCGAGCGCCTGTCCGGCCCGGCCCGGCCGGGCAGCCGCACCAACCGGCGCACAGGTGCTCGTCAACGTCATCGCCACCGCTGACACGCTGTCGGACGAAAGCCAACAACCCGGATACGTCGAGGGCTACGGCGTCATCGATGCCGACCTGGTCTGCGACCTGACGGCCTCGGCGATTCATCGCCTCGCCACGGGCCCACCCATCGGCGCCGACGCCTTGACGTATCACCCCTCGGCGGTACCGCAGCGCGCGGTCCGCTGCTGTGATCTGACCTGCCGCTTTCACGGATGCAGCCGCGCGGCGCGGGCGTGCGATATCGATCACACCGTCCCGTTCAACCACGCCGACCCCGGCGCCAGCAGCCTGACGGTGCCCGCAAAGCTTAGATGCCTATGCCGAAAACATTAGCGGCTGAAGACATTTCACGGCGGCATCACCGGCTGGCGGGACAAGCAACTGTCCGACGGTACCGTGATCTGGACTTCGCCGACCGGCAAGACGTATCGGACGGTGCCCGCCGGCGCCGAATTGTTCTCGAGCGCTGCGCCGCGGCGATCCCGGACCCGCGCCGACAAGCACGCCGCGCGGATCGCGCGAGCCCGCAACCGCAACCACGTTCAACGCCGCGCCAACGCCGCCGAACAAGAGTTGCGGCAGGCGCGGAAAGCAGAGATCGAAGCCCGCAAATTTCGAAACCACATGCGCGACATGCTGTTTCTCTGAAAGGGCGCACCGAGCACCAGCCCATTTTGTACTTGGGTGAACGATCCTCGTGAATCCGAGGAACTCCCGCCCGACTGGCGGCCATCGCCGCCACCCCCATTGCCCGACGATCCACCCTTTTAACCGGCAACGGCCCGCATCTGGCGGGCTACTGCGCTACCCTCATTCGGCTATGGCTGAGACAGCACCGGGCAAACTCATCATCCTCAACGGCGGATCCAGCGCGGGCAAGACATCGCTGGCGTTGGCGTTCCAAGACCTGGCCGCCGAATGCTGGATGCATCTGGGGATCGACCTGTTCTGGTTTGCGCTGCCTCCGGCACAACTGGACCTCGCGCGCGTGCGACCCGAGTACTACACGTGGGACAGCGTGGTTGAGGACGACGGCCTCGACTGGTTCACGGTGCACCCCGGTCCGCTCCTGGATCAGGCCATGCATGCCCGGCACCACGCCATCCGGGCCTACCTGGACAACGGCATGAACGTGATTGCCGACGAGGTGATCTGGAAGCGTGCCTGGCTGGTGGACGCGCTCCGGATTTTCGAGGGCTGCACGGTGTGGATGGTGGGAGTCCACGTCTCCGACGCCGAGGGCGCCCGCCGGGAACAAGAGCGCGGCAACCGGTACCCCGGGTGGAACCGGGGCAGCGCCCGCGCCGCCCATGCTGACGCCGAGTACGACTTCGAATTGGACACCACGGCCACCCCGGCCCCGGTGCTGGCCCGGGAACTGCACGAGCGCTACCGGGCCTGCCGCGAGCCCACCGCTTTCAACCGGTTGCGCAAGCGATTCGTATCCTGAACAGGTCCCGAACTGAGCGAGTCAAACTCGTGGTGTCACTTGAGCTTTCGCCCACCGATAATCCGCCTTGCCGGACGGCGAACGTTGCACCCGGCTGCAGAAGACAATGTCCTTCGGTAGCTTGTAGCGAGCGATGTGACGAGCGGCCTCGGCGATAATGCTGTCCGGGTCGGCATGGCGGCCCTCCACCAGCTGGACGATCGCGACGACTTCGCTTCCCCACCGGATACTGGGACGGCCCGTCACCACCACGTCGTACACAGCGGGATGCTCGGCGATTGCGGCCTCGACCTCTTCGGCAAAGATCTTTTCCCCGCCGGAATTGATGGTGACCGAATCGCGGCCGAGCAGCTCGATTCCGCCGTCGGAGGCCCAACGGGCCCGGTCGCCGGGAACCGAATGGCGAATCCCTTCAATGACGGGAAACGTTCGCGCAGTCTTCTCGGGGTCGCCAAGGTATCCGAGCGGTATCAGACCCTGCTGAGCCAGCCAGCCGACTTCGTCGTCTCCGGGCGACAGGATCCGGGTCATGTCCGCGCTGACCACCACCGCGCCCGGGTTCGGAGCGAAGCGGCCGGAAGCCCCCTGTGTACGGGTGGACACCTGGCCCATCTGCGATCCGGACTCCGAGGACCCACCCGCGTCCAGGATCGCCAGTTGCGGCAGCAATTCCACGAAGCGCTGCTTGATCGGTGCGCTGAGTGCGGCTCCGCCGGTGACCAGAATCAGCAGCCCGGACAGGTCGTAATCGCCGGACTCGAGTTCGTCGATCAACGGCCGGCCGAAGGCGTCGCCAACGATCGACAGCGACACCACCCGCTCCCGGCTGGCCAGCGCCCACACTTCGGCCGGATCGAAGTGGGTGGTCGTCGGCGCCATGACAAACGTCCGTCCGCCGCACAGGTTGATGAATGCCGCCCACTGGGCCGCGCCGTGCATGAGCGGCGCCGCCGTCATCGAACCCGGCCCCTCCGGACGCGACCGTTCGACGATCTCGTCCAGGCTGGTGGCCATCTCGCCGGTGCCGAAGGCCCGTCCGCCCATGGCGTTCATGTAGATGTCGTGCTGACGCCACAGCACCGCTTTGGGCATCCCGGTGGTGCCGCCGGTGTAGAGAACGTACAAATCGTCGGGTGACGGAGTGACGTTGAGCGGCTCGTCGGACGTCGCGGCCAGCAGTTCCTCGTATCGCACCGCCCCGGGCAGCGGATCGTTTCCCGAGTGGTCGTCGACATGGATCAGACGCGGCTGCCGGCCGCATCTCTGTAGCGCCTCCGCCAGCGTAGGAGCGAAGCGGGCGTGGTAGACGACGGCGTCGGCTTCGGCATTGCCAAGCAGGTACACCAGTTCGTCGGCAACATAGCGATAGTTGACGTTGAACGGGGCGACCCGGGCGTGGTAGGCGCCGATCATCGCCTCCAGGAACTCGTTGCAGTTGGCCATATACAAACCGAGGTGGCTCTGCCCCGATTCGTAGGGTGCCAACTCCGAGCGTTCCCGGCGAACGCCGAGCCCCCACCGGTGCAGGGCGTGGGCGAATCGGCGGGCGCGTTCGTCGGTCTGCGCGTAGGTGAATCGCCGGTCCCCGAACACGATGCAGTCGCGATCCGCATTGGCCGCCGCCACCGCCGAGAACACCTGGGCGATATTGAATTCCACTGACCGGCCTCCTGGCGATCTGACTGCCGAAATGTGTCATCTCAGGGATGACGTCCGGCGTCGTCCCCACGGCTGCCACCAGGGGATTTCGACCTTGTTATGGGGGTGCAGCAGAATCCTGCTCGGCCTGCTGCCCGTTCTGTTTCGGGGATCGTAGCCCCCGAGCCATCCGGTGCGCCCTACGGCGGCCCCGACGGAGCGCGTCGGCAGCGCCCGGCGTGCACTCTTGGCGTCACACGCCTCGTTACGTGGGCGCGGCTCAGCTGTGTCAGGCATCCTTTAGCAATGGATGTGGAAGCCCTGCTGCACTCGATCCCGCCGCTGGCGGTGTATCTGCTGGTAGGCGGCGTAGTCGGGATCGAGAGTCTGGGCATTCCCCTTCCCGGGGAGATCGTGCTGGTCAGTGCGGCGCTGATGTCGTCGCATCATGACCTGGCCGTGAACCCCGTCGGAGTCGGCGTGGCCGCCGTGATCGGCGCTGTCGTCGGTGATTCGATTGGTTACTCGATCGGCCGCCGATTCGGCATGCCACTGTTCGACCGGCTCGGCCGGCGATTTCCGAAGCACTTCGGCCCCGGACATGTCGCGCTCGCCGAGCGCCTGTTCAACCGCTGGGGAGTTCGCGCGGTGTTCTTCGGTCGCTTTATCGCTTTGCTGCGGATCTTCGCCGGGCCGCTGGCCGGCGCCTTGAAAATGCACTATCCACGTTTCCTGGCCGCCAACGTGTCGGGTGCGATCTGTTGGGCTGGTGGCACCACCGCGCTCGTCTATTACGCCGGGGTAGCGGCTGAACGTTGGATGCAACGCTTCTCGTGGGTCGCGCTGGTCGTGGCCGTCGTGGTCGGGATCACCGCGGCGATCCTGCTGCGCGAGCGCACGTCGCGGGCTATCGCCGAACTCGAGCAGCAGCACTATCGCGAGGCGGACACCACGGCCGCCTGAGCAGAACTCATCTAACCGGGCGCCGCACGGCCGGGCCGATGCTGCTCGATGAGGACCCGCGCCATCTTCTGGGCGCGATGGGCCGCCTCGGAGTCCCCGACAGCCGCCAAGATCATGGCTCCCTTCATGAGGATGTGCCAGGACCAGGCGAAATCATCCACGTCGCGGAGCCCCGCCGCCACCGCCCGGCCCCGCACGATGCCACGAACGTGATCGATATGGGCAACGCAAGCCTGGCCGACCGGGTGATCGCGCCCCAATTCGAGTAGCACGTTGATGAATGAGCAGCCCTCATACCCGTCGCGACTTTGGAACCAATCGTGAAGTACGTCGAAGATTGCCAGCAATTGTTCCTCGGGGGTGTTGCCCAGCTCCCGCGAGCGTGCCTCGATCAGACCGTGTGTCCAGAGTTCTTCGCGCCGCTGCAGCGCCGCGAGTACCAGGTCGTTTTTAGTCGCGAAATGCCGGTACAGCGTGGCCCTGGCCACACTGGCTCGCTCAATCACCTCATCGGTGCCTACCGCTCGGATACCGCGCCGGCTGAACAGTTCGTAGGCGGCCCCCAGTATGCGCTCACGAGCGGGAACAGCCGGCGTGGCGAACTCCGGTACGGCCATAGCGAACCCTAACCATACTCTCAGACCACGGGTGTAGACAGACCGTCCTGTCTCGTTATACAAATGAAATCTAACGAACCAAGTCTGTCTTCAGACGCGCAGGACGGGCATCCATCGCGGCGCTACCGCGCCAGTCGATTAGGAGTGCGCCATGAGCGTGGTTACAGCAGAACCGATCACCCCTCACTTGATGCTCAGCACGCGGCTTGTCAGCGAGTTGGGTGACCCGCGGAGCACCTTGCGGGCAACCACCGACCGCAACGGAGCGGCGGTGTTGATACACGCGGGCGGCGAGGTCGATGCCTGCAATGAACATACTTGGCGCCAGCTGCTCACCGAGACGGCCGCCGGCGTCCCCCACGAGGGGTTGTTCGTCGTCGACATCACTGGCCTGGATTTCATGGGTTGTTGCGCCTACGCCGTGCTGGCCGACGAGGCCGATCGGTGTCGTCGCCGCGGGGCCGAGCTGCGCTTGGTGACTCCGCATTCGACTGTCGCCCGTATCGTGGCAGCCTGCGGGTTCAGCGACTTATTGCCCGTGTACCCGACAGTGGACTCTGCCCTGCGGTCGCGCTGGTAGGCCGGACGGTTGGCTGTTCGGCTGTTCGTCTAGGACGCGAACTCCTCGGCCCGGCGCGCGATTCGAGCCGAGCGATCGTTCGGCGCGGCTACGGGAATGCCGATGTGGACGCCCGAGTCCGCGCTCGTTGCGGCTGACCCTTACCCGGCAGCGCCCTTGAGGCCGCCGCTGAACGCGTAGGCGTCCTCACAGGCGTCCTCATGAGCGCCGTCATGGACGCGGACGACGCCGAGCCCCGCGTCGGATGTCACCCGGCGCGGGGTCGCCTGCACCGATTCGCTGTGGTGAACGGACGGAGGCCCGACCTCCAACACCGACCGCACCGCCGCGCGCAGATACTCGCGCAAAATGGGCGAGCTGTATCGCTCACCCCGCTTGGTGATCCACTTGGGCAGGTCGACAATGCACGTTGCGATCAGGTCGACTGCAGCCGTATCGCTGCGTCCCCACAACGCTATCGCCAACTGCGACATGACGGCCGTGAATTCACTATTGAGAGCCAGCAGTTGTTCGGCGGTCTCCTGCGGCATCGGGTGGCGCACGACCTTCTCGCGACGCACGGTCAGCAGCAACGCCGCCGAAGCCGGATACAGTTCGGGATACAGAAGTGACGTCTCCGCGGCTGCGTGCACCCCTTCCGACGGATCCCGAGACTGCGTGTTCGCGTCGGCAACCATATTGCTCAGCAGATTCAGGAAGCGGCGCTCAGCACGAATCCACGTGCGGCCAAGCAGTCCCCCGCGCGAGTGGAAGCTACGATAAATCGTGCCATTGGAAATCCCGGTAGCCTTGGTGAGCGCTCGAATTGTCAACGCTTCTATTCCATTTTGCGCCACCAGCTCTTCGGCGGCATCGAAGACGAGGTCGGGATTAAGCCCAGTACTCAACACGGCGTGATCGCTCCTTCGGAGAATTCGTAGAAACGTGTATACGGGCGCAGGTAAATCTAAAGACATGTCCGACCTCGCCTCGTTTTTTCTCGCTGACTATGACAATATTGCCGAGCCGATATTCGGTAAGTGTTCGCCGATCATGAAATGCAGTGGCCCCCCGTTTTCAGCCGACCAAGAGCCGCGATGGCATCGGCTCAGGGGAAGTCGTTCCGGCGGTAACGCCGCCCTGTTCGACCGTCGTGACCCGCACGTAACCGGAATGGTGCTGAGCGCCCGAGTGATGACGATGAGCCATCGCCAAGGCGAGGTAACCGAGCAATAGCGCGATCGCCACGATGACCGCTGCCGCCTTGCCCAGCCTTCCCAGCGTTCGATTCCTTGTTGCACCGCCAGCCCGCTGCGGCGGACTTGGAACAGCCGGCTCCTCCCGGAGCCGCTGCGCCGGCCCGCAGGTGCGGTGCGCAACGGGGTCCAGCTGGGCTCGGCTGCGACGTGGAAGATGCGGCAGCGCCGGACTGCAACCGGCGGTCATGGTGGCCCGCACCGCCCTGGCGAACTCGCCGGCGGTTTGGTAGCGATCGCCGGGGTCTTTGGCCATCGCGGTGGCAATGATGTCGTCGAGAGCGGCCGGCAGTCCTTCCACCCAGGCACTGACTCGCGGGGCGGGCTGATGAATGTGGGCCAGCATCACCGCGCCCAAGTCGGAGCGGTCGTCGTATGGGGCGTGACCGGTAAGCAGATGGAAAAGCGAGCATCCCAACGAGTAGATGTCGGTGCGACTGTCGAGAGGCCAGCCCTGCAGCAGTTCCGGGGAGGCATAGGCCACCGTGGTGATCACATCACCGGTTCGCGTCAGCCCATGGTTGTCATTGCCATTGCGAGCGATGCCAAAGTCGGCCAGCACCACCCGCTCCCCCTCGCCGGGCAGGCCCGGAGACAGCAGGATGTTCGCCGGTTTGACATCGCGATGCAACATGTTGCGCCGATGCAGATGATCCAAGGCCATCGCCACCCCGCTGACGATGAACTCGGCGCGCGTCGGACTCATCCGTCCGGCACGCAATTCCACCTCGGCGTCCGTTCCACGCACGTACTCCATCGCGATCCACAACGCACCGTCCGCGGTGGCACCGCGGTCGTAGACAGCGACGATGTTGGGATGATGCAGCCCGGCGGCCAAGTCGGCCTCTCGCATGAACCGCGCACGATACCGCGAGTCCCGGGCCTGGGGACCGTCGAGGACCTTGAGGGCGTCGCGGCGGGGCAAACTGGGATGACGGGCCAAATACACCGTTCCCATTCCGCCCGATGAGACGACAGCCTCGATGCGGTAGCCCGCCACCAAAGTTCCTACGCGCCAGGCCGGATCGCCGCTCCAACAGGTCGGCGCGGGCAGCCTGGCCGGATACCCGGCCGGCGATGTGCGCTGCATGGGGCGGCCCGCAACCGCACGGCGGAGCCCGCGATCACTGTTGCCTTCATAACCAGCCACGGCTACGGTGGCGAACCGAAACGGAGTTCGGCCATCGAGCGTCGGCGGCAGCAGCCGCAACTTGCGATACACATCAACACGGCGGGTCTTCATCGCCGGAATTCCCGGCGCGCGACCCCCCACAGTCGATCAACCCAGCCGGATACCCAGGTCGAAAGCATCTGCATACTCGACGCAGGGAGCTGATCCAGCCACACCGCCGGACCGGTCTGCATCAACAGGAACCGGCACAGTTGCACTACGACCCAGACCACGCCCGCCGCCGTCCCAAGCAACGGCAGCCACCACGACGGCGAGTTCTGGGCGTCCAGGACTTCCGCCATGTCACTGACCGCGTCGAGGTACAGCCGGGGTCCTGGCATCCGCATCACCCGCCAACGTGATGTGCTTGCGCAGCAGCGCAGAACTCGAGGGTGTTGCTCGATGTGGGCCGCATCTTCGTTGACACCGCGGTGACTGCCTTCCGGACAAAGAGACTGCTACGGGTCAACTGTGCGGCCCAGGCATTGGGAAACTCTTCGCCAACTATGAAATGCTCTGGTCAGATGGCTATCTTGGCGGACCGGAGAGCTTGGTCAGCACGCCGATACGGTGTCGTCTTCGTACTGCCGCCGCAGGCTCGATCGGGTCCGCGCCACGACCTCGGCGATGCCGGCGGGAGCGCTGAGCGCGTCGAGACCGGCAGCACCCAGGCGTTCGAGAAGAACGTCCATGTGGGCCGGGGTCAAGGGCGCCGGTTTGGCCGCGTTCATGAAAGCCCAATGGAGGAATGCAGCGTCCTCGTACGCACCTACCCGAATCAACAACCGCGCGACATAACGCAGGGCGAGCCATTGTTCGGTCACGTCGCCGAACCGTTCCCAGTGCTCGAGCACGCCGATGAACATCTGAGCCGCCACCCGGGCATCGCCATAGACCGAACGGATCGCGGCGGCCTCCATCAACGCACTGCCGTACACCCAGAAGTTCTGTACGTCGGCGGCCAGCCGCGCGGAGTCATCGAACAGGGCCAGGGCACGTTCGGGTTCAGACCTTCTGAGCAGGTAGCCCAGCGCGAAGTAGGCCATCGACCGCGCGGTCGGGTTGCCCGTGTTATCGGCCGTCTGCACGGCCTCCTGTGCCGCTGGGACGGCAGCGTCGTCGTTGCCCAGCACTCCCTGGCAAATCGCGAGGGTAAACAGCGTCCACCCCAGCCTTGTCGGGTTCGCGTCGCGGCGCGCGTGTTCCGCCTCCGCGGTCCAGTACGCGCGGGCCGCTTCCGGGTGGCCTTCGAACAGTGCGACGTCATTGAGCACGTCGTCGGGATTTATGACGCGCGCGCTGCTCCGGGGCGGCCGTCGCCCCTGGGCCTGAATCGCCAGCGACTTGGCGCGCGCAAAGTCGGCGCGAGCCCAGGCGGCCCGAGCGGCCGTTCCCACGATCGCCGGGAACAACGGGTGGTCGGGGTCAGCCACGGCGATGACGCGCTCGGCCCATTCGGCCACCTCGTATCCGACGCGCCAACCGACCAGCTCCGGCACGGCGGCGACGAGTCGCATCGCAAGGTCGATGTGGTGTTCGTCCAGCGCATGCTCGAACGCCGCGCGCAGGTTGTCGTAGTCGGGCAATACCCGCTCGACCCATTCACGCTCCTGCGCACTGAGCATGGCAGCCCCGGCCCGCTCGGCGAGCTCGGTGTAGTACTCCGCATGCCGCATCGCACAGCGCCGATCAATACCGTTGTCCCGCAGCCGTTCTCGTCCATACACTCGCATCGTCTCCAGGACGGCGTAACGGGCATGTTCATCGACGGCGCGCACCACAACCATGGACTTGTCGACCAAACAGGTCAGTAGCTCGAGTGTGTCGTGCTCGGCGGCGCCCTCGGAGGCGCATATCCCGTGCGCGGCTTCCACGTCGAAACCCCCTGCGAACACCGAAAGCCGCGCAAACAACGCCTGTTCGGGTTCGGTGAGTAACCGATACGACCATGCGATCGTCTCGGCAAGACTCTGCTGCCGGGGCAGCACACCGCGCTTGCCGCCACGCAGCAGCCGCAAGTAGTCCGGGCGCCGGGCCACGTCGAGGCTGCTCATCACCCGCATCCGCGCCGCTGCCAACTCCACGCCCAGCGGCAGGCAATCGACCCGTCGACAGATCTCGATCACTACCCCCATCGGCTGGTCGTCGAGGGTGAAGTCCGGTCGGCTGGCCAATGCCCGATCGACGAACAGCCGGGTGGCGTCCTGGACCGCCAACGGCGACACGGGCACAATCCGCTCACCCTCGACACCCAGCGGTTGCCGGCTGGTGGCCAGTACGGATATCCGCGGGCAGTAACGCACGATCTGCTCGACAAACCGTCCCGCCGGCTCCAGCACGTGCTCGCAATTGTCGAATACCAGTAACGCCTCCCGCGACCGCAGGTACTCGATCACGGATTCCTCGATGTCCATGCCGTGCTGTTGGCGCACCCCCACACACGCCGCAACCGTGTGTCTGACCGCGTCGCCGTGCTCCAGCGGCCCCAATTCACAGATCCACGCACTGGCGGCGAAGTGCCCCTTTTCGCGGCGCGCAACCTCGAGAGCCAGGCGCGTCTTGCCGACGCCGCCAACCCCGACCAACGTGACCAGCGGGGCCAGGAGCAGGGCTTCCATCGTTTGTGCCAATTCGCGCTCGTGGCCGACGAAACTCGTCAGGGGGCGCAACAGATCCGACTGTGGTCGCTGGTGAAGCACGAGTGGGGGCGCCGGCGCGGAATGGTAGGCCGGCGCCCACCCATCCGCGGGAACCGGGCGGGCCTGCTGCGTCGCGGCCTCGCCGGTGAGTATCTGTTGATGCACTGTGCGCAGTTCGGGACCGGGATCGACGCCGAGTTCCTCGACAAGCTGTTCCCGCACCCGGCGGTAGGTATCCAGAGCCTCGGCCTGCCGACCGCAGCGGTACTGGGTCAGCATCAACTGCGCCGCCAATCGCTCGTCCAACGGGTGCGCGGCCTGCGCCGCGGAGATCTGGACCAGCAACTCGGCGTGCCTGCCAACTCGCAAGGCCGCATCGTTGCGGTCCAATTCCACCGAGAGCCGTTCCGCCTGCAGGGCACGGCGGACGTCGTTTACCCACGGCGTGTCCAGCGACACGAACGGCTCACCCGACCAGATGTCCAATGCCTCGTCGAACAAGCTCGCGGCCTCATCGGGATCCGGGGTTTCCCGGGCCTGCGAGGCCAGGGCGCGGAAGCGGTACAAGTCCACCGATAACGGGTCTACGGCAAGGACATATCCGCCCGGCTCACGAGAAATCGTTGTCTCACCCGCCCCGGCCAGCAGATTTCGCAGCCGAGACACATAACCCGCCAAGGAGTTGCGGGCACGATACGGCGGCCGGTCCGACCATACGCGGTCGACCAGCTGATCAACCGGGATAGGCCGATTCACATCGATCAGCAGTGCCAGCAGCACGCACCGCTGGCGAGCATGACCGATTTCCAGTCGTCGCCCATCAAGTCGGGCTTCGACGTCGCCGAGCAAAGTAAACTCGACCGTCATCCAGCAACCCAATCTGCAGATCGCGGCCAGCGTCGCGGTTGTGCGGTGGTGGGCAGCATACGACGAGTGCGCGTCCGTCAGTGCAGTACGACCGGATTCGCGACCGTCGTGTTGTGCCATACCCGTTCCGGGTCGGCTGCTGCCGACGAGGATCGAAGTTAGGTGACTTCAGGCTCTTCTTCTCACCCGACCGCCGGTGGTGCAATCCATGGATTAGCGACTCACGCTTGGGAGGTTGACGATGACCGAGATCACCGGCGGCGAGCTGTTCGCCCGTTCGCTTCAGGCCGAGGGGATCGAATTCCTCTTCGGTCTGCCGTCCCCGGAGATCGACCCGCTTCTGGCGCAACTGGACGCGCACGGCATCCGGCTGGTGCCGGTGCGCCACGAAGCCGCCGGGGTGCACATGGCCGAAGGTCTGTACAAGACGACCGGCAAGGTCGCCGCGGTGCTGGGCAATCCCGGACCCGGATCGGCCAACCTGCTGCCCGGTGTGGTGACCGCGCTGCACGAAGGTGTTCCGGTGCTGGCCATCACCTCCCAGCACCGGCTCGGGATCGTCTATCCCGCACCGCCGTCGACCTTTCAGGGCCAAGACCAGCTCGACCTGTTCCGGCCCGCTGTCAAGTGGGGTGGCCCCATCTTCGAGTGGGCACGCATTCCCGAGGTACTGCGCCTGGCGTTCCGTGAGATGCACAACGGGCGGCCGGGACCCGTCCACGTCGAGCTGCCGGCGCCGATTCTGTATGAGACCGGCGATCCACGGACGGCGCCGGTGTGGCCGCCCGCCGCTTACCGGATTGGGCCGCCGCAGCCCTCGGACCGCCAGCTCGACGAGGCCGCCGAGCTGCTTGCTGCCGCCCAGCGGCCGGTGGTGATCGCCGGCCAGGGCGTCGACCGCGCCGATGCGCGCGATCGGGTGCTCGACGTCGCCGAGCTGCTGGGCTGCCCGGCCATCAGCTCAATGGCCGGGCGCGCTTGCGTCCCGGCCGATCATTCGCACTATGTGTTCGGGTTCGGCCCGGCCGGCGATCTCGCGCGCAGCGAGGCCGACGTGCTTCTGGTGGTCGGCTCGCGGATGGGGAACCTGGACGTCCCCTACGACACCTACTGGGGCCACCCGGAGGGCAAGCGGGTGATCCAGATCGACATCGACCCAAGCAATTTCGGCGTTACGCGGCCGCTGCACCTGGGCATCCTGGCCGACGCGGGAGTCGCACTCGACGGCATCGCCGCGCGGCTGCGCGCGGCCGATCTCGGTGTCCGCGACGGCGCCGACCTGGCCCGCTACCGCCAGCTCGACGAGCAGGTACGGATGCAGATGGCGACCCCGATCCTCGAATGGCAGGGCCCGGGCATCCATCCCGCGCGCGCGGTCGGGGTCATCGGCGCGGTGTTCGGCCCGGAAACGGTGTACACCGTCGACGGGGGCAACACATCGCTGTGGGCTTACAACGTGCTGCCCCCGACGCGGCCCCGCTCGTATCACTCGATTCTCGAACTCGGGATGCTGGGCACCGGGATCCCGTCGGCGATCGGGGCCAAGCTGGGCGCGCCCGAGCGCGAAGTCGTGTGCGTCACCGGCGACGGGGCGGCCGGTTTCAACGTCATGGAGCTGCAGACGGCTGCGCGCGAGGGCGTCGACATCACCGTGGTGGTGTTCGCCGAGGGTTCCTGGACGATGGAGGAGCTGAACGAACTTCAGTTGTACGGAACGACTTTCGGCACGGCTCAGGGCGAAATCCGATGGGACATCGTCGCGCAGGGACTCGGCTGCCATGGCGAGTACGTGGAGCGGATCGAGGATCTCGACGGTGCGCTGCGGCGTTCGGTTGAGCACCGCGGTCCGAGTCTGGTATGTCTGCGGACCGATCATGCCGCCAACCTCGCCATCCCCGCCGAGATGACGGCCCGGTTCTTCGAGGTCTACTCCGGCCCGGCCAAGCCGGCCTTCATCTAGAGGCGCCGGGCGGCCTATGAAGCCATATGGAGGCCTGCGATGGGGCGGCGCGGGGCCAAGGTGCACATGGCCGATGTCAACACCGCGGCAGCCGCGGCGGTTGCCCACGAATCGGCTGCAGCGCACCGGATTACACCGTCGACGTGAGTCGGCCCGAGGACGTCGACAACGCCGGCATCGGCCACGGTGGTGACCCTGCGCCCTGGCATCATCAACACCGCGATCGTTCCCGACGGGATCATGCGGCCACCAGGGGTCTCGACCATGACAAGATCGCGGCTTTCTACGACAAGCATGGCGCGCCGCCGGGTACCTTCGCCGCGGCGGTGTTGGATGCGCTGGCAAGGCCCTGCCTCGTGGTGGTGTCACGTCGGTCGCAGGTGCTGGCGCCTTATCTGTCGCAGCGGCTCTCGCCATGGCTGACGCAGTCGCTCGCCCGCGTTATCACCAAGGAGGGTCAGCCGCTGTGGGCGACGCGGGTGTGACTTTGTGGCGCCGCACAGCCCCCGGCTGTAGTGCACGAGAGGCCATAAAATCGCTCTGACCTGAATGTTTACTTGTGGTCCCGGCTGGGATCGAACCAGCGACCTTCCGCGTGTGAAGCGGACGCTCTTCCACTGAGCCACGGGACCGCGCCGAGCGGCAACGAGGTCGAAGACTAGCACGATCGGCGCCTGGGCCGAACGCGCTACCTGGGCCGGCGATAGCCGAAGCGTCCCAAAGTAACCTGGACATTTGTGTGCGCCGGGTCACGTGGACTATCGTCGTGCTTCGCACCGGGCGACGATCTCGTCCGTTGCGCGCGGATGTAGCGCAGTTGGTAGCGCATCACCTTGCCAAGGTGAGGGTCGCGGGTTCGAATCCCGTCATCCGCTCGAAGGTGCAAGTGGCATCAATCCCCCGCGGTGGAGTGGCCGAGTGGTGAGGCAACGGCCTGCAAAGCCGTGCACACGGGTTCGATTCCCGTCTCCACCTCCAGATTGCAATCCCCGGCGCGATTAGCTCAGCGGGAGAGCGCTTCCCTGACACGGAAGAGGTCACTGGTTCAATCCCAGTATCGCGCACCAAAGTTTTCGCAGGTCAGAGGCGGTTTTGCATTAAGACCGCTAACGGCTGCCGACTAAGCTGAGGCCGAACCCGATCGAGTACCGCTGTGGCCGGGCGGTCATCCAGGGTTCAGACTGCCACCACCTCGAGCAGGTCGTCGAGGCCGCCGAAATCATCCGCGTTGCGGGTATAGAGCCGGGCCGCGTGAGCGTGGGCGGTCGCCGCGATCAGCAGGTCCATCGATCGCGCCCGCGGCTGACGTCCCGCCTCAATGACGGCCGCGGCCAACTGCCCGTAGCTGGCCGCCACAGCGTCATCCAGCGGCAGCGCGTCAAACTTGCGCTGGAGGACCATGAGGCGTCGCAGTCGCTCGGAGCGCATCTTTTGCTGCTTTGCCACAAGGACCCCGAAATGCAGTTCGGCCAAAGTTACTGCGCTGATCGCCAGCTCGCCCGCCAGGGGGGGGACGTCGGTCGCAATGACCACACTCGTGTCCAGAACTGCTCTCACCGCGTCGTCCACGGGTCGATGAGGTGATCGGCTATTGCCTCACGGTCGGCATTCCAGGCGGGATCTGCGGGTCCCGCGAACAGGTCGGCCACCTCGGTCCACTGCCTCCAGGATCGAGACGCTGCGGGAACGAGGCGTGCGCCGGGGCGACCGGCCACAGTGATGGTGATCTCCTCTCCTAGCTCGGCGCGTCTAACGAGTTCGGAGGCGTTCTGCCGGAGTTCGCGCAAGCCAACGGTTTTCACCTAATCATGGTAGCATATGTTCAACTTGTGCTACCCTCAATGCCATCGCTGCTCTCGACAAAGCCCGGTGGCAGCCTTACGAAGCACGAGATTGACTGCAATCGAACTGGAAGCCACTCGACTCGCCGGTGTCGACCGCGGCCGCGGAAGCCCGCCTCAGCACGCTGAGGACGGTCCGCAGCACCAAGGACAACATCGACGCCGGCAAACGCGCACTGTACGAGGCACTAGAACAGTCCCGCGGCGCGAAAGGTGACGCTACCTCGGCGGTACGGCCGAGCCGCTGCAGGCATTCGTGATACCCGTGCAGGCTCCACACGTTCCCGGGGTGCTGACAGGACCTGGCCAGCGTCGCCTCCAGACCAAGGTCGGCGGCATATACGGCCGCCGCCTCTTCGACGTGTCCCTGTTCGAGCAGCAACGCACCGTAGGCGTGCCGGGTGGGTTGCATCCAGCCCCACGGCTCGTCGTAAGGCAGCGTGTCGTCGAGTTCGACCGCGCGTCTCAGCTGAGTGAATGCCTCGTCGAAACACGTTTCACGATAAGCGATTTCACCGTCAAGCATGGCGGCGGCCACGGCCAGGATCTCTCGACTGGTGTTGTTGAACAGGCACCGCGAGCGCGGTATCCGGTTGTACGCCTTCGTGAACGCGGCGCGCTCGGTACGTGCCCGCGCCAATTGGCCGGTGGCCGCCAGCGCAACACCGCGCCGTAGTGAATTGTGGCCGTGGTGGTGCAGTACAGCTCGAAGTTGTCCGGCAGTGGCTGCGCGATCAGCTCGTCCCATCGGCCGAACCGCACCAGGACGTGCGTCCGCAGCGGCACGAACGCCTCGAGCCAGTCGGCCATCGGCGGGGATTCGATCGACAGCAACTCGGCGGTCAGTTGACCGGTCAGCTCGTCGGCGGCCTGCAATGCGGTGTGCAGCCGTCCTTCCAGCATCGCCGAATAGACGATGAAGTGCAGATCATGCGCGCGGTACAGGGAGTAGAAGTTCAGCGGGCCCGCACGGCTTACAAAACGCCGGTCCGCTTGTATCGCAGCAAGATTGGCCAGCACCGAGCTGCGGTAGTCGCCGCACAGCACGTCGATGTGGCTGGGCATATGCTGCAGATGCCCGGCGTCAGGCACCAGGCCGCGCAACAGGTCCGCTGCGGGCAAGGCCTGCTCCGGAGTCGCCGACATCTCCATGGTGTGCAGATACAGGTGCAGGACTCCCGGATGTTCCCGACCGGCCGGCGTGGCCAGCGCCCTATCGAGGATCCGCTTGGCCTCCACCACCCGTGAACCCGCCGCCGGCTCGCCGGTTGCGGAGTCCCATAGTGCCCACGCGGTGACATTGACCAGCGCATCGGCGGCCAGCGCCTGCACATCGACGTCGTCCGGATAGGTCGCGGCCAGCGAAGTCATCGCGTCGGCATAGCCGGTGACGCCGGCATTCAGGCCGCCGGCCGGAAACCGCGCCCGCAGCGCGGTGATCAGGCCATGCTCCACCCGGCTGGCTCGGCCGCGCTCGGCCAGTCGCAGTTCGGCACGCGCGCGGGCCAGCGACCCGCTCAACTCGACTGGATCGAACGCCTCCCACGCCTTGTTGTAGTTGAGCCCGACGGCATAGGCGATTCCCCACCGCGCGATCGCCAGATCGGGGTCGAGTTTCAGAGCTGCTTCGAAGCAGCGAATCGCCTCTTCGTGGTTGAACGCATACGCCCACACCAGCCCCCGATCAAACCAGATCTGCGCTTGCGCGGACGTGGTCTCGATTGGCCGGTGATACGAGCCGAGGTCGAAATACTCGGCAGCTATCTCCGCACCCTAGCGCGCCGGGAGAACCCGCACCGGAAGCTAATCTGGCGACGCTCCAGCGGCGTGTCCCGTCGTGCGGTTCACCGTCGGCGTTCGGGCGGCGTGACCGAAAGACCTTCAGCCGCCGCTAGCGGGCTTGGTGCTACCGGGCAGTTGGTCGGGACAGTAGACACCGGCCGCGATCGCGGTGAACCTGGCGGCGTTGGACTGCGTCAGTTTCGGGCTGAGGTCTTGCAGGTATTGGACGACCTCGATGGCCGACTTACCCTCCTTGGCCATATCACACACCTTCTTACCCGTGGCGATCGTGGCATTGGCGTTCTGGTAGGTGATGCCGGCGGCTCCCAATGCGACCAGGAAAGCTTGATCTTGCTTGTCGTCGGCGCGCACCGGCGCCGCCAAGCCGACGACGG
Source organism: Mycobacterium attenuatum (assembly GCF_900566085.1). GTDB lineage: Bacteria > Actinomycetota > Actinomycetes > Mycobacteriales > Mycobacteriaceae > Mycobacterium > Mycobacterium attenuatum. The sequence goes on along the minus strand of NZ_UPHT01000060.1, from coordinate 23,254 downwards.
CGGCAACGCCGGCCAGCAGCAATAGGAGTCTCATGACCTCCGAATTGTCCCAAAGCCGCCGAGAGGATGCACCGCGCGCGGCGAACAGCAGGTGAACTTTGCATGATGTTGGCGGCCCACAACCGTTCGCCCGACGGCACATGCCCCCCGGACCCCTCCCCTTCCCGTTACGGCGTGTGTCATCATGCGAAGGTCCCCGAACCGGGAGCCGAGGAGGCACCGATGCAGCGCTTGCTGATCATCATTTCCACCTTCCTCGTCGCCGCAGCGGGTGTCCCGGCACTAGACACCGCCCGCGCGTGGGCCGGCGACGCACCGATCGGCCACATCGGCGACACGCTACGGGTGGATACCGGCACCTACATCGCCGACGTCACCGTAGGCAGCGTGGAGCCGGTCGACCCCCCGCCGGGGTTCGGCTACACCCGCAGCGGTGTCCCGGTGAAAAGCTTCCCCGGCAGCGCGGTCAACCGAGCCGACGTGACGGTCCGCGCGGTCCGGGTGCCCAACTCCTACATCATGGCGACCAACTTCAGCTTCGACGGAGTCACCCAGTTCGCCGACGCGTACAAGCCGCGGCCCTGCGACGCACCCGATTGGCTGGACGCCGCGCTGGGCAACGCCCCGCAGGGCGCAATCGTCCGCGGCGGAGTGTATTGGGATGCCTACCGCGACCCGGTCTCCGTGGTGGTCCTGCTGGACAGGAAGACCGGCCAGCACCTTGCCCAGTGGAACCTCTGAGCTGGCCGTTCGGATCATCACGACGGATTCCGCCGACGCGGCCGAGTTGGCGGCCGTTGCCGCACAGACCTTTCCGCTGGCCTGTCCGCCCTCGGTGGCCCCCGAGGACATCGCGTCATTCATCGACGCCAACCTGTCGACAGCCCGGTTCGCCGAGTACCTGGCCGATCCGCGGCGCGCCATCCTGGCCGCCCGGGACCAGGGTCGAATTATCGGTTACGCCATGCTCGTTCGCGGTATCGACCGTGATGACTCGGCCGAGTTGTCAAAGCTGTACGTGCTGGACGACTTTCACGGCACGGGGGTGTCCTCGACGTTGCTGGGCACCACGCTGGCCACCGCCGCCGAGTGGGGCGTTCACCGCATATGGCTGGGAGTGAACCGGAGAAATGTTCGCGCCCAACGCTTTTACTTCAAGAATGGGTTCACGGTCAGCGGAACCAGGACGTTTCAGCTGGGCGATCACCAAGAGCACGACTACGTCATGACCCGAGCCGTCAGCGGGCGGTCAGTGCCAACAGGCGCGACGTGGCCCGCAGATACTTCTTCCGGTAGCCACCAGCCAGCATCTCCTCGCTGAAGATGGTGTCCAGCTTCGCCCCGGAGGCCACCACCGGTATTCCGGCGTCGTAGAGGCGGTCGGTGAGCGCAACCAGTCGCAGCGCTACGTTCTGGTCGTCGATGCCATGCACGCCGGTCAAGAACACCGCTGTCACCCCCTCGAGCAACGTCAGATAGCGCGACGGGTGCATGGTCGCCAGGTGCGCACACAGGGCGTCGAAGTTGTCGAGGGTCGCCCCGTCGGCCCAGGCGGCCCGAGCGGCGACGTCCTCGTCCGACAACGGCGGCGGCGCGGGCGGCAGATCGCGGTGCCGGTAGTCGGGCCCCTCGATCCGTATCGTGGTGAAAATGCTTGCCAGCGTGTGGATTTCACGCAGAAAATCTTGGGCGGCAAAGCGTCCTTCGCCCAGCTGCTCGGGCAGCGTATTGGAAGTAGCGGCCACCGACACCCCGCGCTCGACCAGCGCGGACAGCATCCGCGAGATCAAGGTGGTGTTGCCGGGATCGTCCAGCTCGAACTCGTCGATGCACACCGCGGTGTAATGCGCCAGCATGTCGATGCATTCGGCGAAGCCGAAAACACCGGCTAGCTGGGTCAACTCGCCAAAGGTGGCGAACGCCTTGGGCCGCTCGCCGGGCAGCGCGTAGTAGGACGACGCCAGCAGATGGGTCTTGCCCACACCAAACCCGCCGTCCAGGTACAGGCCGACTCCCGGCAACACATCCCGCTTACCGAACAGCTTCTTGCGGCCCGCCCGCCGCTGCACAGCCTGCTGGCAGAACTGCTGGCAGGCCACGACCGCGGCGGCCTGAGTCGGCTCTTCCGGGTCGGGCCGATACGTCGCAAAGCTCACCTCGGCGAAGGTGGGCGGCGGCCGCAGTTGAGCGATCAGGCGTTCCGGCGACACCGTGGGATGCCGATCCACCAGGCGGCCCGGCCGGCCGGAAGCTCCCGCAGCGGTGGACCCGTGCATGCTGGCACTGTAGCGGCGTGCTGCAATCAGACCCATGCCCGACTTCGGGGCCGGCCCGGCCGCCAACCGATCCGCCGGCATCCGCCTGACATTGCTCGGGTCCGACCGCACGCTCGACGAATCCGGCCTAGCAGAGCTCTACGGCTATCCGCCGGACCTCCACGTCATCTGGTTACGGGCCAACTTCATCAGCAGCGTTGACGGCGGTGCGACCGTGGCAGGCACCAGCGGCGGACTCGGTGGGCCGGGCGACCGCGCCGTCTTTCATCTGCTGCGTGAGCTGGCAGACGTCATCGTCGTGGGCGCGGGCACCGTGCGGGTCGAGGGTTACTCCGGTGCCCAGCTCGGTGTCACCGAGCGCGGCCAGCGGCAGCTGCGGGGCCAAAGCGAGGTCCCGCAACTGGCCATCGTCACCAAGTCCGGTCACCTGGCCCGGGATCTGGCGGTGTTCACCCGCACCGAGGTGCCGCCGCTGGTGCTCACCACCGCGGCGGCCGTCGACGACACACGCCGGCGCCTCACCGGCCTTGCCGAGGTGATCGACTGCTCCGGCACCGATCCGGCCAAGGTCGACGAAGCTGTGCTGCTGGCCAGGCTCGCCGACCGCGGCCTGCGTCACATCCTCACCGAGGGCGGGCCGATACTGCTCGGATCGTTCATCGAGCGCGGCTTGCTCGACGAGCTGTGCCTGACGATCGCGCCGTTTGTCGTGGGCGGTCTGGCCCGGCGCATTGTCACCGGACCGGGCCAGCTGAAGACCCCGATGCGCTGCGCTCACGTGCTCACCGACGACGCCGGTTATCTGTATACCCGCTACGTCAGAGGCTGACGTTACTGTGGTCGGCATGAGTCGGCGCATCACGTCCGCAACGATCCTGGTCTCGCTGGCCTGCTCGGTGACCATGGTGTTGGCCGGCTGCGTCCCAATCCTTGGCGCTGACCCGCGCTTCGCCACCTATAGCGGCGCCAAGCCGCAGGGCGTCGCCACCACGACACCACCACCTAGCGGCCCCCCACCTATCGCGGCTCCCAAGAACGATCTGTCCTGGCGCGACTGCACTTCTCAGGTCTACGGCAACGCAGCGATCCCCGCCGCGCCGGGCATCAAACTGGAGTGCGCCAGCTTCGACTCCGACCTCGACCCGCTCAACGGTGGGTCCGGGTCGATCACCATCGGTGTGGTGCGGGCCCGTTCCGGCCAAACCCCGCGCGACGCGGGACCTCTGGTGTTCACCACCGGTTCCGATCTGCCGTCTTCCACCCAGCTGCCGGTGTGGTTGTCGCATGCAGGGTCCGACATCCTGCGCAGCCACCCGATCGTCGCCGTTGACCGCCGGGGCATGGGCATGTCGACTCCGATCGATTGCCGCGACCACTTCCAGCGTGACGAGATGCGCGACCAGTCGCAGTTCCAGACCGGCGACGATCCGGTGGCCAACCTCTCGGCGATCTCGAACGAGGCCACCACGAGCTGCACCGATGTCATCGCACCCGCTGATTCCGCCTACGACAACGGACACGCCGCCTCTGATCTGGAGCGGCTGCGCAACCTGTGGGATGTGCCGGCACTGGCGCTGGTCGGCATCGGCAACGGCGCTCAGGTGGCGCTCACCTATGCCGGCTCGCGCCCGGACAAGGTGGCCCGGTTGATCCTGGACTCGCCGGTCGCGTTGGGTGTCAGCGCCGAGGCGAAGGCCGAGCAACAGGTCAAAGGCCAGCAGGCCGCGCTGGACGCGTTCGCGGCGCAGTGCGTCGCGATCAACTGCGCGCTGGGTCCGGATCCGAAGGGCGCCGTGAGCGCGTTGCTGAGCACGGCTCGCTCGCTGCGGGGGTCCGGAACCTCGGTCGCGTCGATCGCCAACGCGATCACCGCCACACTGGGCTTTCCGACCGCCGACCGCATCGGCACCACCACCACGCTGGCCAACGCGTTGGCGGCCGCACGCGGGGGCGACATGAATCAGCTGTCGAACTTGATCAACCGCGCCGACGGCCTTCAGGACACCGACGGCCAATTCGTCAATTCCTGCAGCGACGCGGTCAACCGCCCGACGCCGGACCGGGTTCGCGAACTAGTGGTTGCCTGGGCCAAGCTCTATCCCCAGTTCGGCACGATCGCCGCGCTCAATCTGGTCAAATGCGTGCACTGGCCCACCGGTTCGTCGCCGCAATTGCCGAAAGACCTCAAGGTCGACGTCTTGTTGATGGGTGTGCAAGACGACCCGATCGTCGGCGTCGACGGGGTCGCGCAGACCGCTGCCACGGTCATCAATGCCAACGCCGCGAGCAAGCGGGTGATGTGGCAGGGCATCGGCCACGGCGCCAGCATCTATTCCTCCTGTACGGTGCCGCCGCTGGTCGGTTATCTCACCGACGGCAAGCTCCCCGGAACCGACACCTACTGTCCCGCCTGACACCTGCCGGCCAGCAGCCCCGGTGTACGGTGCGCTGGTGACGGCAGCTGACACAACTCGAACCCGCCTACGCGCATCGATGCTGGCCGCATTCCGTCCCCGCACCGGCGCACCGAGCACGGCGTCGATAGTGCGGGCGGCACTCTGGCCGGCCGCGATCATGTCGATACTGCATCGCACTATCGTGCTGACCACCAACGGAAATATCACCGACGACTTCAAGCCGGTCTACCGCGCGGTGCTGAACTTCCGGCATGGCTGGGACATCTACAACGAGCACTTCGACTACGTCGACCCGCACTACCTCTACCCGCCGGGCGGCACGCTGCTCATGGCGCCGTTTGGATACCTGCCGTTTGCGCCGTCGCGCTACCTGTTCATCTCCATCAACGCCCTGGCCATCCTGGTCGCGGCCTACCTGTTGCTGCGGATGTTCAACTTCACGCTGGCCTCGGTGGCCGCGCCCGCCCTGCTGCTGGCCATGTTCGCCACCGAGACGGTGACCAACACCCTGGTGTTCACCAACATCAACGGTTGCATCCTGCTGCTCGAGGTCCTGTTCCTTCGGTGGCTGCTCGACGAGCGGACGAGCCGTCAGTGGATGGCCGGGCTGGCCATCGGATTGACCCTGGTCCTCAAGCCCCTGCTAGGTCCGTTGCTGCTGCTGCCGCTGCTGAACCGCCAGTGGCGGGCGGTGCTGGCGGCCATCGTGGTGCCCGTCGTTGTCAACCTGGCCGCTCTGCCGCTGGTGAGCCACCCGATGGACTTCTTCACCCGGACCCTGCCCTACATCCTGGGCACCCGTGACTACTTCAACAGCTCCATCCAGGGCAACGGCGTGTACTTCGGCCTGCCGACCTGGTTGATCGTGTTCTTGCGGCTGCTGTTTACCGCCCTCGCGATCGCCAGCCTGTGGCTGCTGTACCGCTATTACCGCACCCGGGATCCGCTGTTCTGGTTCACCACGTCGTCGGGCGTGCTGCTGCTGTGGTCGTGGCTGGTGATGTCGCTGGCCCAGGGCTACTACTCGATGATGCTGTTCCCGTTCTTGATAACGGTGGTGCTGCCCAACTCGGTGATCCGCAACTGGCCGGCATGGTTGGCGATCTACGGCTTCATGACGCTGGACCGCTGGCTGCTGTTCAACTGGATGCGGTGGGGCCGCGCCCTGGAATACCTGAAGATCACCTACGGCTGGTCGCTGCTGTTGATCGTCACGTTCACCGTGCTCTACTTCCGCTATCTGGATGCCAAGGCCGAAAACCGGCTAGGCGCTGGTATCGACCCGACCTGGCTGACGGCCGAGCGGGAGCGCGCGCGGTGATCGCAAGCGCGGGGGACCCAACGGGTCACCGCCATTGGCGCTAGCGTGGACGTATGACGCGTCCGAAGCTGGAACTGACCGACGACCAGTGGCGCCAAAGGCTCACCCAGCAGGAATTCGACGTCCTGCGCCGGGCCGGCACCGAGCGACCCTTCACTGGCAAGTACACCGACACCAAAACCGAGGGCGTCTACCAGTGCCGGGCATGTGGTGCCGAATTGTTCCGCAGCACAGAGAAATTCGAGTCGCATTGCGGCTGGCCCTCGTTCTTCGACCCGGCGAGCTCCGAAGCGGTCATCCTGCGTCCCGACCACTCGCTGGGGATGACACGCACCGAGGTTGTCTGCGCGAACTGCCACAGCCACCTGGGTCACGTGTTCGCCGGCGAGGGCTATCCGACGCCGACGGATCAGCGTTACTGCATCAACTCGATCTCGCTGCGCCTGGTCCCGAGGGACTAACGTCGCCGAGACGGTAATTTCGCAGGCCCTTACTCGCACTTTCGCTGCAGAATTTCAGTTTCGGCGGATGTGCCCCCAGCGGCATCCGTCAGTCCAGCCGAGTGGCGTGCACTTCCCAGAAGGGTGCGTGTACTCGGCCACCGACCAGCCATGGTTGCATCGCCCGGAACCGTTCTAGCATGGGTCGCACCTTGTCGGCCATATCGGGATTGCGCGCCGCCATCATTTCGATCACCTCGACGCTGAGGTTGATCTGATAGGTGGTCGGTCCCATATATGTGATCTCCCAGCCGCCGACGGGCAGCACCTGGCGAAAGTCGTCCTGGGACAAGGACCGCTCCATCGTGAAGCCGTTGACGTCATGCTCCCCGAACTCGAACATGTACAGCCGCGCACCGGGTTTGGTGGCCCGGTACAGCGCCTGGACGTAGGACTTTTGTAGCTCCGGGGCCGTGCTGAACGTGTGATAGAAAGCGCAGTCGACGACGGTGTCGAACCGATTGTCCAGCCCCGCCAATTTGGTGGCGTCGGCCACTCGGAAGTCCACTGACACGCCGGCCTTCCGTGCGTTGGCGCGGGCGCGCTCGATAGCGGCGGCCGACCCGTCCACGCCGGTAGCCGATAAGCCCTTGGCGGCGTAATAGATCGCGTGGTGGCCCGGCCCGGTGCCCGGGTCGAGCACCTCACCCTTGATCGCACCCAGCGCGACGAGTTGCTGGACCACCGGTTGGGGTCCGCCGATATCCCAGGGCGTGGCCGCGGGAAGGCCGTGGATTACTCGCTCGTCGCGGTACATCTCCTCGAAGCGGGTGGGATCGGTCGGGTCGGGTCGGGTCATGGCAGCGAGTTCACCAGCTGCTCTACCGGCACCCGCGGCCCGCTGAAAAACGGCGTCTCGGCGCGGGTGTGCCGCCGAGCGTCGGTGGCACGCAGTTCCCGCATCAGATCGACGATACGGTGCAGTTCGGGGGCCTCGAACGCCAGGATCCATTCGTAGTCGCCCAGCGCGAACGCCGGCACCGTGTTGGCCCGCACGTCCTTGTATTCGCGGGCGGCCATGCCATGCTCGGCGAGCATGCGGCGCCGCTCGTCGTCGGGCAGCAGGTACCACTCATAGGACCGCACAAAGGGATACACGCAGATGTAGGCACCCGGCTCCTCGCCGGCCAGAAACGCCGGAATGTGGCTCTTGTTGAACTCCGCCGGCCGGTGCAGCGCAACACTGCTCCACACCGGCATGCAAGCCCGGCCCAGGGCGGTGCTGCGCCGAAAGTCGGCATAGGTGGCTTGCAGCGCTTCCACCCGCTCGGCGTGGGTCCAGATCATGAAATCGGCGTCGGCCCGCAGGCCCGCCACGTCGTAGAGGCCGCGCACCACGACGCCGCGTTCCTCCTGCTGCTTGAAGAACATCGCAGCATCATCCACCACTGCCTCCCGCTGCTCCCCGAGCTCGCCGGGACGCACCGCGAACACCGAGAACATCAGGTAGCGAATGGTGGCGTTCAAGGCCGCATAGTCAAGTTTCGCGTCAAGTTTCGCGTCAAGTTTCGCGTCAAGTTTCGCGCCCAGGCGTGCCATGGCACCTATCGTGCCATCTGTGCGGCCACGCCTGCTCAGGGCCTCACAAGGCCTCGATGATGCCGGTGACCGCCCGATCGGCCGCTGCGACACAGGCCGGCACACCGATCCCGTCGAGGTAGCTGCCCGCCACGGCCAATCCCGCAGGCAAACCGGCGCGCACCTCGGCCGCCAGATCCGCGTGCCCGGGTCCGTACTGCGGCATCGCCTCGATCCAGCGCTGCACACGAAAATCGATGGGGTGCACGGCCAGACCGAACACCGTGGCCAGATCGTCGAGGGACCAGGCCAGCAACTCCTCGTCGGACGCGCGCTCGGCCAGGTCATCGCCGAACCGCCCGAACGACAGGCGCAACAGCTGCGTGTCCCCGCGCGGGCCCCACTTGCGTGACGACAACGTGATCGCCTTGGACCGCAACCGCTCGCCACTGGCCACCAGTACCCCGGAACACCGCGGAAACGGGATGTCGAGTGGCACCGCCAGCGCCACCACCGCCGACGAGGCACTTGTTATCCGGCGGGCGGCCGCGGCGCTGCGCGGGGCGATTTCGTCGACCAACGGCCCCAGGCGCGGGGCCGGGATGGCCAGGATCACCGCGTCCGCAGGCCAACGACCGCCCGAGTCATCGCACACCGCCCAGCCGGGCTCAAGCTGCGTCACGGTGGCGCGCACCCACTGCGCCCGGCTGCGGGCCACCAGCTCGTCCACCAGCACCCGGTATCCCCCGTCCAGCGCGCCGAATACCGGTCCATCGCCAACCGCCGGCAGCCCGTGCCGAACCGCGTCGGTCAAGCTGGCGGCGCCGTGATCGAGCGCCGCCGCCACAGTCGGGGCGGCCGCGCGCAACCCGATCGTCGCCGCCGAGCCCGCATACACCCCGCACAGCAGCGGGTCCACCGACCGAGCCACCGTCTGCTCGCCGAACCGGTCGGCCACCAGCTCCGCCACCGCTGGGTCGCTGCCCGGACGCCAGCTGAACGGTCGACCGGGTTCGCCCTCGATGCGCGCGATCGTGGCGTCGTCGACGAGACCGGCCAGCGACGACGCCGACGTCGGGATCCCCATTACCGTCCCCGACGGCAGCGCGTGCAGCTGTTGGCCGCTGTAGATCAGCGGCCGGACGCCGGTGGTGGCGCGTTGAGACTCGACCAGGCCCAACTCGGCCAGCAGTGCGGGCACCTCGGGCCGGCGCAGCACGAACGCTTCAGCACCCACATCCATCGGTTGTCCGCCGACTACCTCGGTGCGCAATATCCCGCCGAGCCGGTCCCCCGGGTCGAACACCGTGATGGTCGCGTCGGCACCGGCGGCAGCCCGCAACCGATACGCTGCTGTCAATCCCGAAATCCCGCCGCCCACAACGCAATACGCGCGCGGGCTCATAGCGAATGGACCAGCGAAACCAGTTCGGTCAGCATGCCGGGATCGGTCTGCGGCAACACCCCGTGGCCGAGGTTGAAGATGTGACCGGCGGCGCCCGCGTCGACCGCGCGGCGTCCGTCGTCGACGACGGCGCGGGCGGCGCGTTCCACCACAGGCCAGCCCGCCAGCAGCAACACCGGGTCGAGGTTGCCCTGCAGCGCCGTGCCCGGCTGCACCCTGGCGGCCGCATCGGCCAGCGCGGTCCGCCAGTCGACGCCGACGACGGTCGCCGTACCCGGCTGGACAGCCTCCGACATGGCGCCGAGCAGCTCGGCGGTGCCGACCCCGAAGTGCGTCATCGGCACGCCGTGTTCGGCCAGCGTGCCGAACACCCGCGCACTGTGCGGCAGCACGTACTGGCGGTAGTCGCTCAGCGACAACATGCCAGCCCAGGAATCGAACACCTGGATGGCGTCCACACCGGAGTGGATCTGGCCGCGAAGGAAGGCGATGGTGAGGTCGGTCAGCTTGCTCATCAGCGCATGCCAGCTCGCCGGCTCGGCCAGCATCATCGCCTTGGTGCGGATGTAGTGGCGACTGGGTCCGCCCTCGATAAGGTAGGACGCCAGCGTGAACGGCGCACCGGCGAAACCGATCAGCGGGACATCACCCAGCGCCGCGACCAACAGCTCAACGGTCTGCAGGACTGGTTGAATAGCTTGTGGGTCAAGGGGTTTGATGTGTTCGATATCGGCGGCGGTGCGCACCGGGTGGGCGATCACCGGGCCCACGTCGGCCACGATGTCCAGCTCAACGCCCGCAGCCCGCAGTGGCACCACGATGTCGGAAAACAGGATCGCCGCGTCCACACCGTAGCGGCGTACCGGCTGCAGGGTGATCTCGCAGGCCACGTCCGGCTCGAGGCAGGCCTGCAGCATGCTGTGCTGCTGGCGCAGCGCGCGATATTCGGGTAGCGAACGGCCGGCCTGCCGCATGAACCACACCGGCACTCGGCTGGGTTTGCGACCGGCCACCGCGGCCAGATAGGGCGAGTGCGGAAGCTCGCGGCGGGTACGCGCAGGAGTATTCACTGGCCTCAATGCTGCCATGACGCGCACACCGGCACGTGTGCCCCATGGGTTGTTTGGGTACTGCCCAATACAGCGGTCCCCGCAGTGCGCGGAAATTCGCCCCGCGAAGACCACAGATGGCAGGCAAGGAGACGGGTTCATGTTGCTGACTCGAGATTCGGCACCGAGCGGGCACTTGGTCGAGGAGGCGGAGTATTTCGTCGACCGGGTGCTGCACAACGTCGCCCACGGTCGCTTCGAGCGGTCATTGTCGGGGCTGACGGCGTTCGCGGCGCTGGTGACCACCGCGGAGATCTACTTCGAGCACTATCGCGCCAGCTTCGGCAACAAATGGATGTGGAGCCCGATCGTGGTCACCCCGCCGGTGGTGATCGCCGGGGTGGGCGGGGTGTTCTCCAAGCGCTGGGCCAAGCGGTGGCTGCCGGCCACGGCGGCGGTGTACGCGGCGAATGGGCTGATGGGCCAGTATTTCCACGCGCGCGGCGTCGCGCGGCGACCCGGCGGGTGGCGACTGTACAACTACAACGTCCCGATGGGTCCTCCCATCGCCGCACCCGGCCTGATGAGCATCGTGGGGGCGATGGGTCTGCTGGCCGCGGTTTTGCGACGGGAGAAGTAGCGCCGTGCCCGACATCTCGAACGGACAGCACCTGCCGAAGCTGCGACCGGACGGCAAGCCGCTGCATCCGTCGTGGCTGCCGCGCCAGCGCCGCGGCGTCACACCGCAGATGATCGGCCGCTATCCCGACTACGACGTGCTGTCGACCGTCGACAGCTGGGATGCGGCCACCCGGCGCGTGGTGCTGGCCCGGCTGGACAAGCCGGGGCCACTGCGGTTCTTCGAGGCGTCGCAGGAACCGGCGCTGCGCGCCTTTTGTGACACCGTCCTGGCCCAGGACGCCGAGCCGCGGATACCAGTGGCCGAGTTCGTCGACGCCAAGCTCGCCGATGGCCGGCTGGACGGCTATCAATACGACGACATGCCCGACGACCGCGACACCTGGCGGCTGGTGCTGTCGGGCCTCGACGAATCCGCCCGCGTCGCCGGCGCCGAGTCGTTCGCGGCGGCCGACCTCGCGACCCGCGAATCGGTGGTGCAGCAGTTCGCCGACGGCGAGTTGTCCGGCGGCAGCTGGGAGAAAGTGAACGTCTCCCGGGCCTGGTCGGTGGTGATGCGGATGACCCTGAGCGGCTTCTACAGCCACCCATGGGCATGGAACGAGATCGGCTTCGGTGGGCCGGCCTATCCTCGCGGCTTCATGCGGCTGGGCGGAGTGGGAAGCCGGGAGCCGTTCGAAGCCCCGGGAGCCACCTCCGAAGACCCGGTCGCCACTGTCGAACAGGAACACATCGATGGGTGACTTTTGGCGCGGGCTGCTCAAGGGCTCGCTCGGGCCGCGCGACAACGATTCGCGGTTCCTGCTCGACGTGCACTCGCGTGACCTGCCCGGCGAGGCCACCATGCGCCGCTACTCCGACGACGAGGAGGTCGACCTGGTGGTCGTCGGCGCCGGCGCCGGCGGTTCGGTACTGGCTCAGCGGCTGGCCCGGGCGGGCTGGCGCATCGTGATCCTGGAGGCTGGCCCGTTCTGGCACCCCGACGAGGACTGGGTGTCCGACGAGGCGGGGTCGCACGAGCTGTACTGGACTCAGAAGCGGATCATCGGCGGATCGGATCCGGTCGAACTGGGCAAGAACAACTCCGGCCGCGGCGTCGGCGGGTCGATGGTGCACTACGCCGGCTACACGCCGCGCTTTCATCCCAGCGACTTCGAGACCTTCACCCGCGACCGGGTCGGCGCCGACTGGCCGATCAGCTACGCCGACCTGCGGCCACACTACGAGCGCCTCGAACTCGAGTTGCCGGTAGCCGGTCAGGACTGGCCGTGGGGCTACCCGCACCGCTATCCGCATGCGCCGCATCCGGTTTCGGGCGCCGCGATGAAACTCTGGGAAGGCGCGATGAATCTCGGCATCGAGATGCGAGTCGGCCCGGTCGGCATCGTCAACGGCACCTTCGGCAACCGGCCGCACTGCATCTACCGCGGCTACTGCCTGCAGGGTTGCAAGGTCAACGCCAAAGCCAGCCCGTATGTCACTCACCTACCCGACGCGCTGGCCCACGGCGTCGAGATCCGGGCGAACTGCATGGCCAGCCGTGTCGAACTCGACGAATCCGGAAATGCCAGCGGTGTAACATATTTGGACGAGATTGGGGCCCGTGAGCGGTTCCAGAGGGCCAAAGTGGTTGCAGTGGCCTGCTATTCGATCGAAACTCCGCGATTGCTGCTCAACTCCACCAGCCCGCGTTTCCCGAAGGGCTTGTGCAACAACCACGACCAGGTGGGCCGCTACGTCATGGTGCAGGGAGCATCACAGACCGCGGGCCGCTGGCCGGAGGAACTGCGCATGTACAAGGCGCCGCCGCCGGAGGTGTCCTCGGAGCAGTTCTACGAAACCGACCCCGACCGCGGATTCGCCCGGGGCTTCTCCATCCAGACGGTGTCCCCGCTGCCGATCGGCTGGGCCGAGCATGTCCTTGCCGACGGGCATTGGGGCGCCGCGCTGCGCGAGTACATGCGCGACTACAACCACTGGTCCACCATCGGCGTGCTCAACGAGCTGCTCCCGCACGCCGACAACCGCGTCACCCTGGTCGAGGAAACCGATCACTACGGGCTGCCCATCGCACGATTCGACTACCGCCTGTCGGACAACGACAAGGCCAACATGGAGTACTCCACTGAGGTGATCACCAACATCCTGCACGCCGCAGGGGCGCAGGATGTGCTGACCATCCAGCGCTTTGCCCACCTCATCGGTGGTGCCCGGATGGGCAGCGACCCGCAGAGCAGCGTCGTCAACTCCGACCAGCGAAGCTGGGCGGTGCCCAACTTGTTCATCGCCGACGGTTCGGTGTGCCCCACCCAGGGCAGCGCCAACCCGGCACTGACCATCATGGCGCTGGCCTCGCGGCTGGCCGAGCGGATCGTGCGCGGTGAGGTCAAGGCAGACGCCCTGGTCGGCGGCCGATCGGCCCGTGCGTAACATCCAGGTATGTCAGTGCGCCACCCGCCTGTCGACTACGGCGAGTTTCCAAGTCTGCGAATAGAACCCACCGATAACGGCGTGCTGAACCTGGTTCTGGACTCCCCCGGCCTGAATTCGGTCGGGCCGCAGATGCATCGCGACCTGGCCGACATCTGGCCGGTGATCGGCCGCGACCCAGCCGTGCGGGCGGTGCTGGTCCGCGGTGCGGGCAAAGCGTTTTCCTCCGGCGGCAGCTTCGACCTGATCGACCAGACGATGGGCGCCTATGAAGACCGGGTCCGCATCATGCGCGAGGCCCGCGATCTGGTGCTCAACCTGGTCAACCTCGACAAACCGGTGGTCTCGGCGATCCGCGGCCCGGCCGTCGGCGCCGGCCTGGTGGTGGCCCTGCTGGCCGACATCTCGGTGGCGGGGCGGACCGCGAAGATCATCGACGGACACACCAAGCTCGGGGTGGCCGCCGGGGACCACGCCGCGATCTGCTGGCCGCTGCTGGTGGGCATGGCCAAGGCCAAGTACTACCTGCTGACCTGTGAGCCGCTGTCCGGCGCGGAAGCCGAGCGCATCGGTCTGGTCTCGACATGCGTCGACGACGACGACGTGCTCGCCACCGCGACGCGCCTTGCCGAGAATCTGGCGCAAGGCGCCCAGCACGCGATCCGCTGGACCAAGCACAGCCTCAATCACTGGTACCGCATGTTCGGGCCCGCCTTCGAAACGTCGCTGGGCCTGGAATTCCTCAGCTTCAGTGGCCCTGACGTGCGGGAAGGACTGGCCGCGCACCGCGAGAAACGCCCGGCGCGATTTGACGCCGGTTCCGGGGGCTGAGCATGATTCGGCGCGCCTGTCTGCGGGTGTCGGACGTTAGGTCTACCGTCGGATTTTGTGACCCGCGCCGACGACAATGCGGAGCGCAGCGACGAGCAGGAGCCAAGCTCGTGACCGCAGCCGAACCGGCCCCCTTCCGCGAGGCGGTCGCGGCCATGAACGCTGTCACCGTGCGCCCGGAGATCGAACTCGGCCCCATCCGTCCACCGCAGCGGCTGGCGCCCTACAGCTACGCGCTGGGAGCCGAGGTCAAACATCCCGATCTCGACATCGTCCCCGAGCAGTCCGAGGGTGACGCGTTCGGCCGGCTCATCCTGCTCTACGACCCGGAGGGCTCCGACGCCTGGGACGGCACCATCCGCCTGGTCGCCTACATCCAGGCCGACCTCGACTCACAGGAAGCCATCGATCCGTTGCTGCCGGAGGTGGCGTGGAGTTGGCTGGTGGAGGCTCTCGAGTCGCGTACCGAGCACATGACCGCGCTGGGCGGCACCGTCACCGCCACCACCTCGGTGCGCTACGGCGATATCTCCGGACCGCCACGCGCCCACCAGCTCGAGCTGCGGGCATCGTGGACGGCCACCACACCCGAGGTGGGCAGCCACGTCGAGGCGTTCTGCGATGTTCTCGAACATGCCGCGGGCCTACCCCCGGCCGGGGTGGTCGACCTGAGCTCGCGGTCACGCGCCTGACATGTGCCCCGATCCGTCTCCGGCGGAGACTGAACCGTCGGGCAGTACGGCACCCGTGCCGACGCCGCTACTGCGTCCGGCGGAGGGAATGCCGGAGCTGTCGGTGACCGTCGCCCAGATCGAAGCCGCCGCAGAGCTCTTGGATCGCGGCCACGGGCCTTTTGCGGTCGACGCCGAACGGGCGTCGGGTTTTCGCTACTCCAACCGGGCCTATCTGATCCAGATCCGGCGGGCCGGCGCCGGCACCGTACTGATCGATCCGGTCAGCCACGGCGGCGAGCCGGCGACCGTG
The DNA here is from genome assembly GCF_900566085.1 of Mycobacterium attenuatum. Lineage (GTDB taxonomy): Bacteria > Actinomycetota > Actinomycetes > Mycobacteriales > Mycobacteriaceae > Mycobacterium > Mycobacterium attenuatum. Next base: position 7,884 of record NZ_UPHT01000060.1, on the reverse strand, counting down.
CTGCAGCCGGTCGCCGAGGTGCTCCGGGAAGACGAGTGGATCCTGCACTCGGCCGATCAGGACCTGCCGTGTCTGGCCGAGGTCGGCATGCGGCCGTCGGCGCTCTACGACACCGAGCTCGCCGGACGCCTGGCCGGGTTCGACCGGGTGAACTTGGCGACCATGGTCGAGCGGCTGCTGGGTCTGGGGCTGGCCAAGGGCCACGGCGCGGCCGACTGGTCCAAGCGTCCGCTGCCGGCGGCCTGGCTGAACTACGCCGCCCTCGACGTCGAACTGCTGATCGAGCTGCGCGCAGCGATCTCGCAGGTGCTGACCGAACAAGGCAAAACTGGTTGGGCCGCAGAGGAATTCGAGCATCTTCGGAAATACGAGTCGAGGTCGTCCGCGGTTTCGGCGCGACCGGACCGCTGGCGGCGAACCTCCGGCGTCCACAAGGTGCGCGACCGCCGGGGGTTGGCCGCGGTTCGCGAGCTGTGGCTGGCCCGGGACCGGATTGCCCAGTTGCGCGACATCGCGCCGCGCCGGATCCTGCCGGACTCGGCCATCATCGACGCGGCCATCGCCGACCCGAGATCGGTCGAGGACCTGGTCGCGCTGCCGGTGTTCGGCGGGCGCAACCAGCGTCGCAATGCCGCGACGTGGCTGGCGGCGCTGGAAGCGGCCCGGCGAAACCAGAATCCACCCGAGGTAACCGACTCGGCCAACGGGCCCCCGCTACCGGCGCGGTGGAGCAGGCGGAAACCCGAGGCGGCCGCCCGGTTGGAGGCGGTCCGGGCGGCGCTGTCCGACCTGTCTCAGCGGGTGGGGGTGCCGACGGAAAACCTGGTTTCGCCCGAGTTGGTGCGACGGCTGTGCTGGGAGTGGGCGGATTCGTTCGAGGGCGCTGCCGACGCGATCGACGAGTTCCTGCGGGTCGGCCATGCGCGGGCGTGGCAACGCCGGCTGGTGGTGCCGGTGCTGGCCGCAGCGATGGCCCGGGCCAACGCCCAATCCGAGGGCGACAGTCGCTAGTCGAGACGCTCGCTGATCTCCGACGCCGTCCCCAGAGACCGGCCGTACCCGCCCGCTTCTGACATCCCCAGCGCGGCAACCCAACCGGTGATGCGGCGGGCCACGTCCTGGTCGGTCAGCCCCAGATCGGCCAGCACCTCACCTCGTGACGCGTGATCGAAGAACCCCTGCGGCAGCCCGACGTCGCGGCACGGCACGTCGATCTCCGCATGCCGCAATGCGGCCGACACCGCTGAGCCGACGCCGCCGTTGACCCCGTTGTCCTCCAGCGTGACCAGCAGCTTGTGCCGCACCGCCAGCTCGCGAACACCGTCGGGCACCGGCAGCACCCATCTCGGATCGATCACCGTCACCCCGATGCCCTGGTTGTGCAGCCGCTTGGCCACCGCCAGCGCCATCACGGCCAGCGGGCCCACCGCCACCAGCAGCACATCGTGGTTCAGGCCCTCGGCCGGCACCGCGAGCACGTCCACTCCGGCCCGCCGCTCCAGCGCCGGAATATCTTCTCCGACATCGCCTTTCGGGAACCGCAAGGCCGTCGGGCCGTCGGTGACGTCGAGTGCCTCACCCAGTTCCTCGCGCAGCCGGGTGGCGTCGCGGGGTGCGGCCACCCGGATGCCGGGCACGATGTTCAGCATCGACAGATCCCACATGCCGTTGTGGCTGGGGCCATCCGAGCCGGTGACACCGGCGCGATCCAGCACCATGGTGACCGGCAGCTTGTGCAGCGCCACATCCATCATGATCTGGTCGAACGCGCGGTTCAGGAACGTCGAATAGATGGCGACCACCGGGTGCATGCCGCCCATCGCCAGCCCGGCAGCCGAGGTGATCGCGTGCTGTTCGGCGATGCCGACATCGAACAACCGGTCGGGAAAGCGCTGCCCGAATACGGTCAGGCCGGTGGGTCCCGGCATCGCCGCGGTGATGGCAACGATGTCGCGCCGCTTCGTGCCGTAACCGATCAGCGCGTCGGAGAACGTTGCCGTCCAGCCCGGGCCGGCCGTCTTGGTGGCCTGCCCGGTCACCGGGTCGATCGGAACGGTGGAGTGCATCTGCTCGGCCTCGTCGGCTTCGGCCGGGGCATAGCCCATTCCCTTGCGGGTGACGACATGCACGATCACCGGTCGGCCAAAGCCGCGGGCCTTGCGCAGCGCGACCTCCACCGCGCGTTCGTCGTGACCGTCGACCGGGCCGACGTACTTCAGTCCGAGGTCGGTGAACATCAGCTGCGGTGACAAGGAGTCCTTGATGCCGGCTTTGACGCTGTGCAGGAAGTGATAGCAGACCTCACCGACCAGTGGCACCGCGCGCACCACGTCGCGGCCCTTCTCGAGCATCTGCTCGTAGGCCGGCTGCAGCCGCAGGGTGGCGAGATGATCGGCGACGCCGCCGATGGTCGGGGCGTAGCTACGGCCGTTGTCATTGACCACGATGATCACGGGCCGGTGCGAACCCGCGATATTGTTCAGCGCCTCCCAGCACATGCCGCCGGTGAGTGCGCCGTCACCCACCACCGCGACCACGTGCCGATTGCGGTGCCCGGTCAACTCGAAAGCCTTGGCCAGGCCGTCAGCATACGACAGCGCCGCGCTGGCATGGCTGGACTCGACCCAGTCGTGTTCGCTTTCGGCACGGCACGGATACCCCGAGAGCCCACCTTTCTTGCGCAGGCTTTCGAAATCCTGGGCGCGTCCGGTGAGCATCTTGTGGACGTAGGCCTGATGACCCGTGTCGAAAATGATCGGGTCGTGCGGCGAATCGAATACCCGATGCAGCGCCAGCGTCAGCTCCACGACCCCCAGGTTGGGCCCGAGGTGTCCCCCGGTGGCGGCCACCTTGTGGATCAGAAACTCACGGATCTCCTGGGCCAGCTCCCGTAACTGGGCCTGGGAGAGGTGCTGCAGATCGGCGGGCCCACGGATCTGTTGCAGCATCTCGCCAGTGTACGCAGCAAGGGCCCATTTAGCCCCCGTGCTCGACCTTGATAACGTCAGTGCCCGGTGTGCCGGGAAGCCTGGTCGGCGTCGAGTGATACCGCAATGTCCGACGACGGCGAAAGAACATCCTGAGAAGATCATGGCCACAGCAGAGCTGACCGCGACCGGAAAAGCGACGTATCGTCGCCCTATGCGGGCCGAGGATATCGCCGAAGATTTTCCGGTTATCGACATCAATTCGAACGCGCTGGACGCGGCTCGCCTGTTGGCCGAGCATCGCCTGCCTGGGCTGCTGGTCACCAAGCCCTCAGGAAAACCGTACGCGGTGTTGCCGGCCTCCCAAGTCGTGCGATTCCTGGTGCCCCGCTATGTCCAGGACGACCCCTCGCTGGCCGGCGTGCTCAACGAATCGATGGCCGACCGCTGCGCCGAAAAGTTGAGCGGTAAGACGGTTCGCGAGGTGTTGCCCGACCACCTGGCCGAAGTGCCGCCGGTCAACGCCGACGACACCATCATCGAGGTGGCCGCGATCATGGCCCGGCTGCGCAGCCCGCTGCTCGCGGTGGTCAAGGACGGCAAGTTGCACGGGGTGATCACCGCATCGCGCCTCCTAGCAGCGGCGCTGCAGCGTTGATCGCACGGGATTCGGCGACAGTACAGGCAATTATCCGATGAGCGCGTTCGCGCTCACGGTCTTTGTGGTTGCTTACGCACTGATCGCCAGCGAACGCGTCAACAAGACGCTGGTGGCGCTGGCGGGCGCAGCAATCGTGGTCGCGCTGCCGGTCATCAACTCCGAGGACGTCTTCTATTCCCACCAGACCGGAATCGATTGGGACGTCATCTTTTTGCTGCTGGGCATGATGATCATCGTCGGCGTGCTGCGCCAGACCGGCGTGTTCGAGTACGTGTCGATCTGGGCGGCCAAGCGGGCCCGCGGCTCGCCACTGCGGATCATGATCCTGCTGGTTCTGGTCACCGCGGTCGCATCGGCCTTGCTGGACAACGTCACCACGGTGCTGCTGATTGCGCCCGTCACGCTGCTGGTGTGCGAGCGGCTAGCGATCAACGCCGCACCGTATTTGATCGCCGAAGCGCTGGCGTCCAACATCGGCGGCACGGCCACCCTGGTCGGGGATCCGCCCAACATCGTGATCGCCAGCCGAGGCGGCCTGAGCTTCAACGACTTTCTGATCCACTTGGCCCCCATCGTCATGATCGTGGTCGCGGTCTTCATCGTCATGCTGCCGCGGTTGTTTCCCGGAGCATTCGCCGCGGACCCGGATCGGGTCGCCGATGTGATGCAGCTCGAAGAGAAAGAGGCCATCCGCGATCACGGGCTGCTGATCAAGTGTGGTGTCGTGCTGCTGGCGGTGTTCGCGGCGTTCGTCGCCAACGAGCCCCTGCATATGAAGCCGTCCATGGTGGCGCTGGTCGGGGCCGGCATCCTGGTCGTGATCTCCCGGCTCGAGCAGGCCGATTATCTGGCCAGCGTCGAATGGGACACGCTGTTGTTCTTCGCCGGCCTGTTCATCATGGTCGGCGCTCTGGTGAAGACGGGTGTCGTCAAACAGATGGCGGAGTTGGCAGTCACCGCGACCGGCGGCAACACGTTGCTGGCGACGATGGTGATTCTGGCCGCATCGCTGGTGATCAGCGGGGTCGTCAACAACGTCCCCTATGCCGCGACCATGACGCCGATCGTCGCCGAGCTGACACCGGTGCTCGTCGACCGGGGAAATCCGGACGTGCTGTGGTGGGCCTTGGCGTTGGGCACCGACTTCGGCGGCAACCTCACCGCCATCGGCGCCAGCGCCAACGTCGTCATCCTGGGAATCGCCGCGCGGGCGGACAATCCCATCTCATTTTGGGAGTTCACGCGCAAAGGCATCATCGTGACAACCATGTCGTTGGCGCTGGCAGCGCTATACCTCTGGGTGCGCTACTTCGTGTTGGGATGACCGAATCGCAGCGGGAACGATGGAGGACAGCCGATGAGCGTCATCGCCATCACGATATTCGTGGTCGCCTACGCACTGATCGCCAGCGACCGGGTCAGCAAGACCCTGGTGGCGCTGGCAGGGGCGGGGATGATGCTCGCGATTCGAGTCGTCGGCTCCCACGACGCGTTCTATTCGTCGCAGACCGGGATCGACTGGGACGTCATCTTTTTGCTGCTGGGCATGATGATCATCGTCGGCGTGCTGCGCCAGACCGGTGTCTTCGAATACGTGGCCATCTGGGCGGTCAAACGCGCGAAGGGCTCGCCGCGCCGGATCATGATCCTGCTGGTGCTGGTCATGGCGTTCGGCTCGGCCATGCTGGACAACGTCACCACGGTGCTGTTGATCGCGCCGGTCACGCTGCTGGTATGTGACCGGCTGGCGATCAACGCATCGCCATTCCTGATGGCCGAGGTCTTCGCGTCCAACATCGGCGGCGCGGCGACGCTGGTGGGCGACCCGCCCAACATCATCATCGCCAGCCGGGCGGGGTTGACGTTCAACGACTTCCTGATCCACATGGCGCCGATCGTGCTGATCGTGCTCGTGGTCTTCGTCGCCCTGCTACCGGTACTGTTCGGCTCCATCGAGGTCCAGGCCGACCGCGTCGCCGACGTCATGTCACTGGACGAACGGGAAGCCATCCGCGACACCGGTCTGTTGATCAAGTGCGGCGCGGTGCTGCTAATGGTGTTCGCGGCGTTCGTCGCCCATCCGGTGCTGCACGTCCAGCCGTCCGTGGTGGCGTTGCTGGGCGCCGGCGTCCTCGTCGTGATTTCGGGGCTGGGGCGCTCGGATTACCTGTCCAGCGTCGAGTGGGACACGCTGCTGTTCTTCGCGGGGTTGTTCGTCATGGTCGGCGCTTTGGTGAAGACGGGCGTCGTCGACAAGCTGGCGCGGGCCGCAACAGAGTTGACCGGCGGAAATGAAACGCTCACGGTATTCCTGATCCTCGGCGCCTCAGCACCGATATCGGGCATCATCGACAACATTCCGTATGTGGCCACCATGACGCCGATTGTCACCGAACTGGTCGCAGCCATGCCGGGTCACATCCACCCCAACACGCTGTGGTGGGCGCTGGCGCTGGGCGCCGACCTCGGCGGCAATCTGACCGCGGTGGGCGCCAGCGCCAATGTCGTCATGCTCGGAATCGCCCGGCGCGCAGGCACTCCCATCTCGTTCTGGGAATTCACCCGAAAAGGGTTTGTGGTCACTGCGGTGTCAATCGCATTATCGGCAATCTACTTGTGGCTGCGTTACTTCGTATTGGGATAGCCGTAGGTCAGTGAGCTGAGCGCCCGGCGAGACTTACTGTTGGCGCTGAGACTGCGCCCACCGCACGCCAAGTGGCTTGGCGCGCACGCTCATCGCGGTCTCGCCGCGGATCGGGTCTCGGCAGCGGCAATGACCACGGCCCGTGCGGTTTGCGAACTTCTGGTTGAAGCGAGTTTGCTTCTTGGCCGCGCCGTGCGATTCGACCGAACCGCCGCGTCTGAATGCGTGCCCCACTGATTCGGTGTCTGGACATGGACCGGTTTAACGTGCCCGTCAGCGGGTATCTCACTCACCCTAAGCGCGCAGGGCAGTCCGGCTGCCCTGGTTGCACGCGGTGCCGAGCGTAGGGCATGGGGGCAGACAGTGTGCGAGATAGTGGAAAAGCTACGGTGCGCGATAGCGGCCCACCCCGGTTCTTGCTACGCGGCGCCAAGACCCTGGCGCACTGGAGTCCAACTCAACCGCAGCGTCGAAGGGTATCTGCAGCGCCGGCAACACCGGCCATGGCGTAATCGCGGATCATGACGTAACGGCGTATTTACGCCGTCGACAAACTCGAGCACCGAGCTCGGCGACTCCGCTGATCACTGTTGACTTCAGACCGCATGATGGTTCCCTAACCGACCATCAGGCCTGGCAATAGTCAAGCTCATGCGGCGTCAGGTGGACGCGAACATCGCGGTGACGATCCCTTGTCCGACACGCCATTTCGGCGATGTACCCATGGGTTCGCTGACCTCGCGCACCGGCGCGCATGCGCCGAACCGAATCCGCAGCCCATTCGCCAACTGGAGGTTGCAGAAAATGGACTTTGGGATGTTGCCTCCCGAGATCAATTCCAGCCGGATGTATGCCGGTCCCGGATCGGGACCAATGATGGCCGCCGCCACGTCCTGGGACATGCTCGCCGCCGACCTACGTTCGATGAGCGGTGTCTACCAAGGGGTGATCTCAGCGCTGACAAGCCAAGGGTGGCTGGGGCCGGCATCGGCCGCGATGCTGGGCGCGGCCGAACCATATATCGCATGGCTGTCCGCCACGTCTGTCCAAGCCGAACAAACCGCCGCTCAGGCCAGGGCCGCGGCCGCGGCATACGAGACGGCGTTCCTGCTGACGGTGCCGCCGCCGGTGATCGCCGCCAACCGGGCACAGTTGGCCGCGCTGGTGGCTACCAACTTTTTCGGTCAGAACACTGCCGCGATCGCAGGCGCCGAAGCCCAATACGGCGAAATGTGGGCACAGGACGCGACCGCGATGTACAACTACGCTGGCTCGTCGGCGACGGCGGCGAAATTGATGCCGTTTACTGCTCCCCCGCCAACCACCAACCCCGCCGGTCTGGCCGGCCAGGCCGGCGGGGTTGCCCATGCGGTGAGCACAGCTGCGGGACACCACACTCGGCTGCTTTCCAGCATGCCTGCGGCGTTGCAGCGACTTGCAGCCCCGATGGCGCCCGCGCCCAGTTCACCCTCACCGTTGTCGATGCTGAAAATGCTGGAGACCGCGGTTTCCATCGCTGTCTCGGTGTCGCTTGCCAGGGTGATGGGACCACCTGATTGCCAGGGGGATGGGACCACCGTGGCGCGTTATTGAGGATGGTCGTTGGGATGGTCGGGGTCAAGTTGGCCGGGTCGGGTGCGTTGGCGGTAGGA
>NZ_UPHT01000061.1 GCF_900566085.1 Mycobacterium attenuatum | reverse complement strand
CATCTTCAAGCCGGCCACACCGTCGATGACGGTGTGATGCACCTTGATATAGAAGGCGAATCGGCCACCTGCCAGGCCGTCGATCAGATACGACATCCACATCGGACGGGACCGGTCGAGCCGCTCGGCGTCCAACTCGGCGATCAGCCGCCAAAAACCGGCGGCGTCGCCGTCCACCGTGCGCCGCTGGCAGTGTTGGGCGATGTCAACGGAATCGGCGTCACGCCAAACCCACATACCCCCGGTGTCGACCCCCTGATGCGGATATCGTCGCAGCCTCGGGTCGATCGCGTCGTTGCCCGCCTGCGTTTCTCGATACAGCTCATCGACGTAGTCGCGGCCCGCACCCGGCGGCGGTGACAGGATCAGAACGGCGCCCACATGCATCGGGTTGGACACTAACTCCGCGGTCATCATCGCCGCATCCAGCGGATCCAGCGGATTCATCTCGTCCTCCGCGATTACGCCGGGCGGTCGCGCTGCGCGGCCGGCCGGTCCAGGAGCCCTGATTGCTGCAACGCTTCCTCGACAAACCGCTGCACCGGCCGGGACCGGAAGAATCCCGCGTGACCACCGGGATACCAAACGATTTCGGGTTTACCCCAGTGCTCCCACAGTCGGGTCACCTGCTCGCGCGGGTGCACCAGCTGGTCGGCTACGCCGGCGTAGATGAAACGACCGGCCATGGGCACCAGCGGGATAAGCGAAAGAGGTGAAATCATCCGGCCGATCGGCTCGGCCACCTTCACCGTGTCGCGGCGGGGGTCGTCGGGATGCAGCCCGGAGTGGCGGCCGAGCAACTCGACCAGATCAGCGACCGGGACACCGAGTATCGCGCAGGTCAGGCCCTCTTCGAGGCTGGCCACCAGCGATGCCAGGTAGCCGCCGAGCGACAGCCCGTTCAGCCCGATCAGCGATTCCGGCTCCTGCAGCCGTATCCAGGACAGCAGCCGCCGGATGTCCCACACTCCCTGAGCCGTCGCGTGGACGTTGTCGAGCACATCCTCGCCGGGAAACACCGCTCCTTTGGGCAGGCCGCGCGCCCGCGGACCGTGCATAGGAAGGACCGGCATGACGATGTTGAGGCCGAGCTCGTCGTGCAGCTTCCAGGATCGGAACAGGGCCAAATCGAGTGGAGCGCGACCCATTTCGGTCCCGTGCACACACACCAGCCAGGGGCGCGGCTCGGAGTGGCGCAGCAACAGCGCGTACTCGCGGTTGCTCGCGCCGTATTCCAGCCATCGCTTCGCACCCGGTTCGCCCGGGTACGGCGCATAGCCGCTGTCGAATTGCAGGCGGTAAAAGGTGCGCCGGCGGTCCTTGACCTTTCGGACCATGACCTCTGCGAGCTGCGGTGGGTCGGCGAAAAACCCGCGCGGGCGACCCAGCCATCCGCGGTTGCCGTAGAACTCCAGACCGGCAGCCACTTCATCGCGGATTCGCTCGAACACGTGCCCGTCGCTGACCGGGCGCCGCGCCTTCAGCCCCATCAAGACGATCTCGTCGCGAAATGCCTGGGCGGCCAACGCGATAGTGGGTCGCGCGATAGGGAGCTCGTCGGGGCTGTGGTCGAGATAGTCGCGCCAAGACTGGGCGAAATAGCGGCCGGTGTGCAGGAAAGGCTTGGCAACATTGCCTAGACCGTTGCCCAAAACAGCCATCCCGGGTGGGCTCAGCTGGCGTGGACCCGGGCGCTCACGGATGTCATCACTGGCCGATGTTGCCATGGCGGCAAAGCTAACAGCCCGCAGAAAGCCACGTTAGGGTCTTACGTCCCGACGAAAGTCACCGGGTACAAATCGTCGTACGGTCCGAAAGTTCGTCGATCAGATCGTTTCCGTGCTTCCGGACGAGTCACGACGCAGAGCATTGTCGACGCTGCCTTGGACTTGGCCGATGAGTTGGTCACCGCGCGGATGGAGCTCTTTGGCAGCGGTGTGGGAAGCACTGGCCGGGCGGTAAGCAAGGCGCGGTGACCTGACCCCTCACTCGACGTCCGGCTCGCCCGACATCAGCAGCACGGCGCTGCGGGCCGCGCGTTGGACCTCGACCGCCGCACCCCAGTCCCGGCCCGCTGGCCGGATCGGCATGCCGATGATGACGTCGATCGCGCCGCGACGCGGGAAGTGGTGGCCCGGCCTCATCACCGACCGGGTCCCCCGAATGGCTACGGGCAGGACCGCGGCCCCGGCCTCGGCCGCCACGACGAAGGCGCCGATGTGGAAGGGGCGCAAACCGGGTGCGCGGGCCAGTCGGCCTTCGGGGAAGATGACCAGCGACTGCCCCGCTCGCGCGCACGCAACCAGCGCGTCGGTGTCGGCCACCCCCTGGTGGCGCTGGTGACGTTCGACGAACTGAGTGCCGAGGCGCCGCAGCGCAAATCCGTACAGGCCCTGCTGCAACTGCTCGGCGACGACAAAGTGGAACGCCGGCGGCAGCACCGCGGCGAGCACGATCCCGTCGATCCAGCTCGGATGGTTGGCCACCGCGATGCAGGTCTGGGCCGGCAGATGATTGAGGCCGTGCACCGTGATGGCCGTTCCGGTAAGGCGGGCCAGTAGGCGGATCGATCGCCGAACCGCCCACCAGCGCCATTGCTCTCGCGGCAACAGCAACAGCAACAAGACCAGCGCCAGCCCCAGGACCAGGTACACCGCCCAGGTGTAGGCCGCAAATGCGACGGCAGCGGCCGCGCGACCGGTGCGGCGTAGCGACGGCGCCGCACCGCGCAACCGGAGCCGCACCAACTCCCACCACACCGCATGTGGTCGGGCTCCGATTCGTCCCGCCTCGTAGAGTTGCCGGCTGGCGGCCCGCCGGATCTTGCCGCTCGAGGTCTTCAACACCGTGCGCGGCGGCGCCAGCACCACGTCGTCCGGCGGTACGCCAAGCAAATCAACTGTGGTGGAAGCGATTTCGGAGCGCAGCGCGGCGCGGGCGGCGTCTTCGGTCAGCCGCGTCTCGGCCACCACGACGAGTCGTTCGGCGCCCCCCGACCGATCGGCGGAGGCGAACACCGCCACACAACCCTTGCGAACCCCGGTGAGGTTGCCGACGGCCTCTTCGAGCTCGGCCGGATGCAGGTTACGGCCGGCCCGGATGATCAGATCCTTGACCCGGCCGGTGACGTAGAGGTCGGCGTCGGCCATGTAGCCCAGGTCGCCGGTATCGAGCCAGTCGCCGTGGAACAGCGAACGGGTGGGCGTCGGGTTGTTGAAATATCCGGCGGTCGCCGACGGACCACGGAACTCGATGCGTCCTTCGCGGCGATCGCCCAGTTCGGTGCCAGCGGTGTCGACGATGCGGATTTCGTGGCCGGGCAGCGGCCGGCCGCAGGCCACGAAGCGCAGTGCGTCACGCTCGCCGGGCCAGGCCGGCTCGGCGCGCCCGGAACGCACGAACTCGTCGCGGCGGATCCGGTCGATCAGCGGACCCCGGCCAAGCGGCGGGAAGGCCAGGCCCACCGAGGATTCGGCCAGACCGTACACCGGGGTCATCGCGTCTGGCCGGAAGCCGTACGCGGCGAAGCGGTCGGCGAACCGTTCTATCGTCGCGGGGCTCACCGGCTCGGCGCCGTTGTAGGCCAATCGCCATGAGCTCAGGTCGAGCCCGGCGATCTCGTCGTCGCGGACCTTGGCCAGGCACAGCTCGTAGGCGAAGTTGGGACCGGCCGACATGGTCGCCCGGTTTGCGTGGATGGCCCACAGCCATCGGGACGGACGGATGAGGAAGGCCTGGGGACTCATCACCACCAGCGGGACGCCGAAATACATGCACCCCAGCCACGCCCCGATCAGACCCATGTCGTGGTACAGCGGCAGCCAGCTGACGAACGTGTCCGTTCCCGAAGCCCCGGCGGCTTGGCCCATGGCCCGGATGTTGGCAAGCAGGTTGCGGTGCGCGAGGGCGACCCCTTTGGGCTGGCCGGTGCTGCCCGAGGTGTACTGCACCAGCGCGAGGTCGTCGGATCTCGGCCGTGGCAGCGCGGGGAGCGACGGCGAGGCGTCTTCGCTTGTACCCGTGAGGGTTTCGGGTACGACGACGTGACGCAGGCTTTCGACGTTGGCGCGCAACAGATGCCCCAGAGTCACCGCCTCGGGCACGGTGACCAGCAGCGTGGCCCCGGCGTTGGTGAGGATGCCGGTGGTGCGGCGCAGATGATCCGCCAACTGGGACGGCCGGGCCGGCGGGTAGACGGGAACGGGTACCGCGCCGGCGAGCACCACACCGGCGAACGTGGTGAAGTAAGCCCGGCAGGTGGGCAACATGATGGCAACCGTCTCGCCCGGCATGACGTCGTGGGCGATCAACCCGGCCGCCACGGCGGCCGCCTCCCGGTGCAGCGTCGCATACGTCAGGTCCGTGCCGCCGCCGGAATCGTCGAGCAGCCGGATGTGCATGCGCTCCGGGGTCACGCCGACGTGCCAGTCGAGGACATCGTTGAGGGTCGACGCCGCTTCGGGCGCCAGCCCGCCCGGTTCCGTGGTGGGCAGAGACACCATGACGCCGCGCTCAGGGGCCAGGGCGGGATGGCCGCGATCGACCGCCACCACCAGATCACGCGGTGTCTCGGCACTGGCCAGCAGGTCTGACGGCAGCGCCACCCCGTATTTGCCCTGTACCCGCAACAGCAGTTCGGCCAGTTCGAGGCTGCCGATACCGAGGTCGTCGAAAGTGCTGTCGAGCGTCACCGAGGGGGGCATGGCATGCGGGTGAACTTCGGCGACCAGGCCACGCACCAGTGCCAGGACGTCGCGCTCCTCGCCTGCCATTTGTCAGGACGCCGCTCTGGACCCCGCGACCCGTTCCCGAATCCGTTCCGCGAAGGCCGCGGCCCGATCCAGGTCGTGACGGTCGGGCCGGCCCTTGTTGATCCCGCCGATGTACCCGAACGGCCCCACGGTGTCCAGGCCCCGGCAGGAGAACAATCCGATTACCTCAAAACCCTTGGCAGCAAGCTGTTTTCCCATCGGCTTGTGATAGCTCGTCAACGGGATCTCGCGGGCGCCGCTGGTGAAGAAGGTGAACGCCGCAACGCCGTCGACCTGCGGCAGGCGACCCAAGAATCTCCGTAACCTCGGGTGCACCGCCATGTAGTAGATGCCTGATCCGAAGCCGACAAGGTCGTAGTCGCCGAGTGTGTGCGGATCGACTTGCTCGGGTTCGAGAACCTGCGCGTGCAGCACCTCAGCCATCCGCTCGGCGACGCGGCGGGTGTTGCCGTGCGACGTCGACACGCACACGATGAGCGATTTCATCGACCAACTCCTTCCGATACCGAAGCCGGACAGGTCCATGCTGCGCAGCCACCTCGTCGTCGGGTAGGGCGCAAAGGCCTCAGCTGGCAGGGGCGTTATGCCCGGCTCAGTCGAATGCGTGGATCACCTGGTAGGCCACGTTCAGCAACTGCTTGCGCACGACGTCGCCGACGGGCAGATCCTCAAGGGCAGGGATTTCCACCGTCGTGGTGACCACCCCGGGATCCTCCCGCTCCCAGTCGGGATGCAGCTTGCGCACCAACGCGTGAACGGCTTCGTTGTCGGCTAGCACCTGGGCCCAGAAGCGGTCGATGCCATCGGTGCGTGCCGCGATCGCCAGGGCGGTCAGCAGCATCGTCCCGATCCCCCGGCGCTGATACGCGTCGCCGACGGTAACCGCGACCTCGGCCAGGCCGGGGTCGTCCTTGTCCCGAACGAACCGGCCAACCGCGACGACCGGCCCGTCGGCACCACTGGTCATGACCCAGACGAAATGATCGACATAGTCGACCTCGAACAGGTAGGCCAGCCGCGCGTCATTGAGCTGGTATGACGACATGAAGCGCCGGTACAGGGTTTCTCGGGAGAAGGCCCCGCTGCTCTGGAACCGTTCGGCATCACCGGGCAGGACCGGGCGCAACAGCAGCTCCGGATGGTCTTCGACCGATACCGCGATCGGGGCGATGTAGGCCGCCAACCGCTGCCGCGCGGTGCGGACCATTCGCTCGGCAACCGCGGGGATGGCCAGCATGGCCTCGAAGGCGTCGTTGTACCCCAGATAGCCGCACACGTCGTCTTTGGCGATCACCGTCGCCGTCCGCACCGTGTGCCGCAACAACGCGATTTCCCCGACGATCAGGCCCGGCGACAGCTCCGTCACCGAGAACTGACCGTCGCGGCCGGCGTGGCTAACCTCGACCCGGCCGGCGGTGATGACGGCAAACGACTCCGCTCGGTCACCCTGGCACATCAGCACCTCGCCCGCGGCCACATGCAGCGGCTTGAGGTGCTCAGCCAACGGCGCGAGCTGCTGCATCGCCACGTCGGCGAACACCTCCACCGCTGCCAGATCCTGGGCCCGGACCGGGCTCACCCCGGCTCACCCACGAAAGCGACCGGCACCGCTACGTGGTGATCGGTTGATAGAGCAGTCATCTCGCTCATTCCTCGGTGGCACGACATCCCCAACATCCGAGTACGCTACCCGCCCGGTTTCGCCACGGCCTGGGCCAAAAGACCTTACCGCCAGGGACTTCGGCGGATCCGGGCAGCGACCAAAGCACACCGGCACCGGTGCTGTTGGCCTCTAGGACGGCGCGCGCACCGGTGGTCAGATCAATACTTACGAGCTGACCAACTCGGAAAACCGGGAGATCACGATGAACGCAGCGATATGGCGGCATCACAAGGTCACGACGATCTATCAGGTGACGGACCGCCTGCACGGCGGACGTACCGCCCGGGTAACCGCGAACGAGATCACCGCCACGGTGGCGGGCTGGTTGTCGGAATTGGGCGTCCAAAGCCCGTTGGTCGACGACCTGGCGTGCGCGGTGCGTACCGGTGACTGGCCGACGGCCCATGCCATCGGCGAATGCCTGTCCATTCAGGTGAGCATCGCGGCCTGAACCGGGCCGGCGCACGCCTGAAGGGACGATTTCCGATGGCTGGATGACTTTGGTCCCTATACCTGCCCGGGCAACCGCAGAAGCATCGGAGGGATCAAGGCGCAAAGAGAAAAGATCGTCATGCACCACTTCGCTAACCAATCACTGTTGATTCCTTTGGGCGAGAAGGGATTTGACTCATGAACGTCGCACTCGCCGCGCTGGAGAAGCCCGATTTCGCCAAGATCGACAGCCGGCCGCCGTCGGTAGCGAGAATGTTCCTCGACCGGGTGGCCGCCACCCCCCATGCGGAGGCCTTCCGCTATCCGCAGGGGAAAGGCTGGGAGAGCGTCACCTGGGAGCAGGTTGGCGAGCGCGTGCGCCAGCTCGCCGCGGGGCTGATCTCGCTCGGGATTGCCGCCGAGGACCGGGTGGCGCTGGCCTGCTCGACGCGATACGAGTGGGTGCTCACCGACTTCGCGGTGATGTGCGCCGGTGCCGCGACCACCACCGTCTACCCGACAACCATCGCCCCGGACGTCGCCTACATCGTCGCCAACTCCGGCAGCCGGGTGGTGGTTGCCGAGGATCAAAAGCAGCTCGACAAGTTGCTCGCGCACCGCGCCGACCTGCCCGCGGTGAGCAAGGTGGTGATCGTCGACGGCAAGGGTGACGGCGACTGGGTGATCACCCTCGCCGACCTGGAACAGTTGGGCAAGCAACTGCTGGCTGACTTCCCCAACGCCGTCGAAGAGCGCGTGGCAGCCGTTGGTCCCGACCAGCTTGCCAGCCTGATCTACACCTCGGGCACCACCGGACGGCCCAAGGGGGTGCGGCTGACCCACGGCGCCTGGACATACACCGCCGCGGCCATCGATGCCCTCAATGTGCTCGGCCCCGACGACCTCAACTTTTTGTGGCTGCCACTGGCCCATGCGTTCGGCAAGGTGATGCTGGCGCTGCCGCTGTCGATCGGCTTCACCACCGCTATCGACGGACGCGTCGAGAAGATCGTCGACAATCTCGCCGTGCTGCATCCCACCGTCATGGGTGCCGCACCCCGAATCTTCGAAAAAGCCCATGCCCGCATCGAGCAGCTGATCGCCGAGCAAAGCCGTTTCAAGAGAACGGTTTTCGGGTGGTCGATGCGGGTGGGGTTGAAGGTGTCTGCGGCCAGGCAAGCGGGCCGGAAGCCGTCGCCGGCCGCGGCACTGGCATACAAACTGGCCGACCGGCTGGTGTTCTCCACCATCCGCGAGCGTTTCGGTGGCCGGATCCGGTTTTTCGTGTCCGCCGCCGCCGCTCTGGACCGCAACGTCGCGCAGTGGTTCGACGCGATCGGCATCACCGTGCTCGAAGGGTACGGGCTGACCGAGACCGCTGCGGCGTCGTTCATCAACCGCCCGCACGCGTACCGGTTCGGCACAGTCGGCTGGCCGTTCCCCGCCACCGAGGTCAAGATCGCCGGTGACGGCGAAATCCTGCTCAGGGGGCCCGGGTTGATGACCTCGTACCACGATTTGCCCGACGCCACCACCGAGGCACTCGACGAGGACGGGTGGTTCCACACCGGCGACATCGGCGAGGTCGACGCCGACGGCTACCTGCGGATCACCGACCGCAAGAAAGACATGTTCAAGACCTCCCAGGGCAAGTACGTGGCACCGTCGGCCATCGAGGTGCGGTTCAAGGGCCTATGCCCGTACGTGGGCGAGCTCATCGTCATCGGCGAAGCCAAGCCCTACTGCGTGGCACTGGTCAGTCTGGACCGCGAGGCGATCACCGACTGGGCTGCCAAACACGGTTTGGCCGGCCGCTCATTCGCCGAAATCGCCGCCGACAACCAGACGCGGGACCTAATCGCGGGATACATCGACATGCTCAACTCGGAACTGAATCGGTGGGAGCAGATCAAGAAATTCACCATTCTCGACCGCGAGCTTTCCATCGAATCCGGCGATTTGACGCCGAGCATGAAGCTGCGCCGCAAGGTGGTGGTCGACAAGTCCGCCGACCAGATAGCGGGCCTGTACCGGAACTGATCGCCGCACCGGCAATCTGCAGGTGATTATCACGACGACAGAGCAGAGAGGGTGGGCATGCGATCAGAACGCCTGCGATGGCTGGTAAACGCCGAAGGTCCGGTTGCCTCGGTGTATTTCGACGACTCCCACGACACCGCCGATGCCGCCGGGCAACTCGAGGCGAAGTGGCGCGATATCCGCCGCCATCTCGAAGACCTGGGTGCACACGCCGAACTCGTCGGCAAGCTCGAAGACGCGGTGCTGCACCATCGCCCGGCCGTGGGCCGGCGCGGCCGGGCGGTGATCGCGACAGCCGACCAGGTGCTGGTCAACGAGCAACTGCTGAGCGCGCCGCCGCTAACGGTGGTCCGCCTGTCCGAGTATCCCTATGTGGTGCCGTTGATCGATCGTGAAATGCTAAGGCCCACGTACGTGTTCGCTGCGGTGGACCACACCGGGGCCGACGTCCGGTTGTACCGCGGCGACACGTTCAGTTCCACCAGCATCGACGGCGGCGGCTACCCGGTCCACAAACCGGCCACTGCGGGGTGGAACGGCTACGGCGACCTCCAGCACACGACCGAGGAAGCCATCCGGATGAACTGCCGCGCGGTCGCCGACCACCTCACCCGGCTGGTCGATGACGCCGACCCGGAGGTGGTGTTCATCTGCGGCGAGGTACGTTCGCGCTCCGACCTGGTTTCGGCATTGCCGCAACGGGTCGCGCGGCGGGTGACCCAATTGCATGCCGGCGCCCGCACCAGCGGCATCAGCGAGGAGGAGATCAGCGGCTTGACCGCGGCGGAGTTCGCGCGCCGGCGAACCGCCGAGCTGAGCGACGTCGCGCAGCGTTTCCGGGCTCAGCTGGGCCGCGGTTCGGGGCTGGCCGCCGAAGGGGTGGCTGCGGTGTGTGCGGCACTGCGTGGCGGCGACGTCGACACGCTGATCATCGGTGATCTGGGCGAGGCCACGGTGGTCACCGGCGCTGCGCGGACTACCGTCGCTCCCGATGCCGACACGCTGTCGGAGCTGGGCGAGCCCGTGGCGCGGGTAGTTCGTGCCGACGAAGCATTGCCGTTCGCCGCGATCGCGGTCGACGCGTCCCTGGTGCGCGCCGACGACCGGCTGACGCCCGCCGAGGGAGTTGGCGCGCTGCTCCGTTATGCCGCCACCGACAGGCTGGCCGGACAGAGTTCCTGACCTCGGGCAGTATCGGGAACCCAGGAGGAGTTGGACACTCGACGTATGAGGCAGTACACGGATCGCGTCGACGCCGGCAGGCAATTAGCACGCCGTCTGGAGTTCTTGCGGGGTCAGCACGTGGTGGTGCTGGGTCTGCCGCGAGGCGGTGTTCCCGTGGCATTCGAAGTTGCCCGGGCGCTGCACGCTCCCCTGGATGTACTCCTGGTGCGCAAGCTCGGAGTGCCGTCGCACTCCGAGCTTGCCTTCGGCGCCATCGGGGAAGGCGGTGTACGGGTCATCAACGACGACGTCGTGCGCGAGGCTTGCATCACCGAGCGGGAGATGGCCGAGGTGGAGACGGCCCAGCGCGCCGAGTTACACCGCCGAGCCGAGCGCTTCCGCGGCGACCACGCCCCGATCGCCCTCGACGGGCGCATCGCGGTGATCGTCGACGACGGGGTCGCGACCGGCGCCACCGCGCAAGCCGCATGCCAGGTGGCCCGCGCCCACGGGGCTAGCCGGGTGATCCTGGCCGTTCCCATCGGAGCGACCGACATCGTTCAACGCTTCGCCGGGTACGCCGACGAAGTGGTATGCCTGGAAACGCCCGTGCCGTATTTCGCGGTAGGCCAGGGCTACCGCAACTTCACCCAGACCTGCGACGACGAGGTGGTGGCGTTGCTACGCCGCGCCCGCGCCGAAATCGGCGTTGGCACCGACGCCGGTGACTCGCCACCACGCGACGAGGAAGTCCGAGTGGATGCCGGACCCGTCTCGGTGGCGGGATGGCTGACCGTCCCCGAACACCCTTGTGGTGTGGTCGTTTTCGCTCATGGCAGCGGGAGCGGCCGACACAGCCCGCGCAATCGTTACGTCGCCGAGGTGCTCAATCGGGCCGGACTGGGCACCCTGCTGCTCGACTTGCTGACACCCGAGGAAGAACGCAACCGCGCCAACGTTTTTGACATCGGCCTGCTCGCGCGGCGCCTGGTGGACGTCACCGGCTGGCTGTCCGATCAACCTGACACCGCTTCGCTGCCGGTCGGATTTTTCGGCGCCAGCACCGGGGCGGGGGCGGCTCTGGTTGCGGCCGCGCATCCCGGGGTCAAGGTCACCGCGGTGGTATCCCGTGGTGGCCGTCCCGATCTGGCGGGCGACGCGCTGCGCGATGTGCATACGCCGACCCTGCTGATTGTCGGTGGCCGCGACGAAGTGGTCCTCGAACTGAACCGGCAGGCGCAAGCGGCGATCCCGGCCGTGTGCGAGCTGGCGGTGGTGCCCGGCGCCACTCATCTCTTCGAAGAACCGGGCACCCTCGATCGCGCGGCAACGCTGGCGCGCGACTGGTTTCTCGAGTACCTCGTTCGTCAGTAGACCATTGGGTCCGTAGCGCCTCAGTGATGCAGTCCGGTGACCGGCTGGTGTGTGCTGGCCTGGATGTCGGCCGACGTCACCGCGAACAACTGATTCGCCAGGTCGGTCAAGGCCCGCGCGATAGCCAATTCGTCGCCGATCTCGGCCACCGGCTCATCGGCCGGGTCCAGCCGGGCCAATCCGACGCCGACCAACGTGTGATCGCCCCAGACCAGGCGTGCCTTGGCCCGGGTCCGCTCGTCGCGCTCTTCGATCAGCACGTCGACATGACAGGACTTGGCGTTGCTGGCGTTGTCGGTCATCGCCCTCCTTAGTGTCTGCGAGTGTCTGCGGTCAACTATTGATGCGATCACGGCCGAACCTATGACCAGTAGAGGCAAAAGTCACGAGTCGGCGTTCCTGTTCGAGCCCGCGGCGATTTCGACCGTCAAGTGCTGGCGGCGCGACCGACGATCGCACGAAAACGCCGGTTCCGAACCTCCCTGGAGTCTTTCGACGGCCCCTATGCCAACGCAACAATACAGGCCCGCGACACGACGCCAAACGCGCCGACATCCCATACTGGACACAACCCGCACCACAACAACCAAAGCAAGGACTACCCAAAAACGCGAACGGGTCAGCAAACTATCGACGAGATCCCATTAACGGATCTCGGACAAATCGAACGCTAGTATTATCAAGCAAAAGATTTTGATGTGACAGATCCGCGAGGTCGCGCGCGATTCGACGCATTCGACCGAGCTGTTAAACAAGTAGTCAATGACCCCGCGACCATGCATATCCAGGGCACCTACCGCGGTCAGCCTGCTATGCTGAACTACAATCCGAAGTCCGGGTTATACGTCATTTAGACTCCGGATCGAAGATTTATATCAGGCTGGAAGTTGAGCCCTGAACAAGCGGCGTACGTGTTGAACGAGGGAAAGTTGGGCGGTGATTAATGTTTCCTGAAGGCGCATCGGTCGAGCGTATGACCACAAAATACCAAGAACTGATATTAAGATCCATCAATCGTGAAATATCTGCTCCGGAGCTTCAATCCTTATACTTTACGGCATTTAAGAACGACAGAGATCAAGTTCCTGGCTGAATTCAAGGTACTCGACAGATTGTTCGCCGATGTCGATGACTACACCGCCGATCCCGAGTTACGGGAGACGGCGGGTGGTTTAGATGATGAACAATTGCGTACCTGCGCGCGTGAAGCCTACCGAAAGCTGTACGAAAGTTAGTGCCAGCAGGGAAAGTTTCACGAGCCAGGTCAGAGGTGGTCGGTCGCTGGTGGGCCTAGGGCCGGGGGCGGTTCAGCCCCTATCCGCCTCACGAATATTCACCCAACGCCCGCTGCGCACGCCGCAGGCTCTGATCGATCAGCCAATCGACGGCGCCGAGGTAGCTTGGCGACGGGTGCGTTCCGGCTAATTCCGCGATCACCCGCTGTTCCCCGAGGACGTCTGCCGCACCGAGGTTTTGGGCCATCCGCGCGGTGCGCACGTCGAGTCCGGCCAGCAGCTCGCCGCACTGCGACCCCGCGATCACGGTACGGCGGGCCAGGGTTCGCAAGGTCTCCCATTCGGCATGCCAGGAGCCGTCGGGGCGTTCGTCGTTGGCCAGTGCGGCGGCGGTGTGCAGGGTCGCGGCCAGTTGGGGTGCGGACATGGCGGCCCGGCGGATCAGGATCGCCAGCACCGGGTTGCGTTTGTGCGGCATCGACGACGATCCGCCGCGCGGTCCGCTGGCGGGCTCGCCGAGTTCGCCGATCTCGGGGCGAGCCAACGTGACGACGTCGGCAGCGATCCGGCCCCAGCAGTCGGTGCAGCAGACCAGAGCGTCCCCCGCGGCGGTGACCGGCGTCCGCGTGGTATGCCACGGTAGCCGCACCCGAAGTCCTAAAGTGGTTGCGGCAGTGCGCACCACACGGTCGGCTAGTTCTACAGGCTCTGCTTCGGCGGTGAGCAGAGCGGCCAATTCAGTCGTGGCCGCCCATGTTCCGACGGCGCCGCCGAACTGAGCCGGGGTGACCAGCGCGCCGAACTGCCGATAGGCGTCGACGACGCCGTTGAGCCAGACCGCGGCCTTAGCGCCGAACGTCGTGGGCGCCGCGTGCTGAGTCAGGGTGCGGGCCAGCATCGGGGTGGCGCGATGCGTCCTGGCCAGCGCTGACAGCGCTTTGATCTGTTGCGCCAGTTGCGTTGTCACGTGGTCGGCGACGGAACGGACCCCCAGCATCAGGGCGGTGTCGAGGACATCCTGGCTGGTCAGTCCGCGGTGGATCCACGGAGCAACGGCCGGCAGTGCCCGATCTCGCAGCAGCGACACCAACGCCAGGACCGGGTTCCCGCCGTCCTCGGCGGTGACCGCGAGCAGTTCGCAGTCATGCTCGCCCACCAGGTGCCGCAGGTCAGCCCCGGCCCGGTCGACGGGCGCCAGTCCGGCGTCGGCCAGTGCCCCCAACCAAGCGGATTCCACCGCCACCATCGACCGCAGCAACGATTCGTCGCTCAGGTAGTCGCCGGCCCGCTGGTCGCCGGGCCACAACAGGTTGGTCATCGCATGTCGTCTCGATACGCTAGGAACGCGGTTTCGCACGGGCCCTGCAGGTGGATGTCGAAACGGTAACCGACACGGCCCGAATCATTTTCGTCCACGCACAACAGCGTGGCACGCCGCCGGGGTTCGACGCGCGCCAGCACCTGATCGGCATCCACATCAGCAGAGGGCAGGTAGGCGCGGGTGAACAGCCGGTGCAACAGGCCCCGGGCGAAGACGGTGATGGCAAAAAACGGCGCCCGCCCGTCGACCGAGCCGGGTGCCACGGTGGTGAACCGGTAACGTCCGTGTGCGTCGGTGGCCGCCCGGCCGAATCCGGTGAACTCGGAAAGTGGTGCGCCCCTGCGCCGCAACGACCCGGCCTGTCGTGGAATGCGACCAGTACCATCGGCCTGCCACAGTTCCAGCAGCGCGTCGGGCACACCGGCGCCGGCACCGTCATAGACCGTGCCGTGCAGCCGAACGGCCCCCGGGTACCCGTCGTCGATCAGCTCGTTGCCGCCGGGATACGACAACGCGATGCCGAAGAATGGTCCGGCGGTTTGCCCTGGGGTGCAAGCCAATTCAGTCATCGACCGTCGCCTTCCGCGTGGGTGCGGCAGCGACCCGATAACACGATGTCCCATCGGTAACCGGTCGCGTACTCTGGCTCGGTGAGGCCGTGGTCGTAGGTGGCAAGCAACCGTTGGCGCACAACGGGTTCCGTGATCGACTGGAAGATCGGATCCAATGCCAGGAACGGATCGCCCGGAAAGTACATCTGGGTGATCAGACGCTGGGTGAACGCCGTCCCGAAGACCGAGAAGTGAATGTGCGCGGGTCGCCAGGCGTTGTGATGGTTGCGCCACGGATAGGGCCCGGGCTTGATGGTGACAAAGCGGTACGAGCCGTCGGGACCGGTCAGGCAGCGGCCGACGCCGGTGAAGTTGGGGTCCAGTGGAGCGGGATGCTGGTCGCCCTGGTGGCGATAGCGGCCGGCGGCGTTGGCCTGCCAGATTTCCACCAGCTGGCCCGCCACCGGTCTGCCGGCTCCGTCGAGGACCCGGCCGGCCACGATGCAGCGCTCCCCGATCGGCTCGCCCGGGTGGCCGGCCGTCAGGTCGGCATCGAGCGGGCCGACGTCCCGCTCGCCGAAGCACGGCGTCCAGCGCTCGACCTCCTCGGGATCGACGGCCAGCGGGGCGCGTTCGGGATGACGCAGCACACTGCTGCGATACGGCGGATAGTCGAGGCGGGGCTGGGTGCCTACGACGCCGGTGCGCTGGTATTCGGCTGCGATGGTGTTGATTTCCGACGTGATGTCGGCTTGGGTCGCGATGCGCTGCGGTGCGGCATTCACGAACCGTGAGGCTACTCGCGGTCGGCAGCCTGTGGGGCTAGCGTTACCGGCATGCCCCAGGACTACGTCTATGACCAGGGCTTTGCCCAGGAACGCAGCAGGTTGGCGGGCATCGAAAGTCTGTGGGACCCGGGGACGCACGCCTTGCTGGACGAGCTCGGCATCGGCCCAGGCTGGCGGTGCCTGGAGGTCGGCGCGGGCGGCGGGTCGCTGCTGGAATGGATGAGCGGCCGCGGCGCCTCGGTGGTGGCCGTCGACATCGATACCCGCTTCATCGAATCGCTGGCCAGCGATTCGATCGACGTTCGCCGCCTCGACATCCGGACCGACGAGCTTGCTCAGGGTGAATTCGACTTGGTGCATTCGCGTCTGGTGCTCGAACACCTGCCGGATCGCCGGCAGATCATCCAACGCCTGGCCGCGGCGCTACGTCCCGGCGGGTGCATGGTCATCGAAGACTACGACTGGACCGGCTTCGGCTTCGAGGGGGCTGCGGTAGAACTCGAGCGGGTCACCGCCGCG
Source organism: Mycobacterium attenuatum (assembly GCF_900566085.1). Taxonomy (GTDB): domain Bacteria; phylum Actinomycetota; class Actinomycetes; order Mycobacteriales; family Mycobacteriaceae; genus Mycobacterium; species Mycobacterium attenuatum. The sequence continues at coordinate 6,754 of NZ_UPHT01000061.1, read as the reverse complement.
ATCATGTCGTTCATGCAGCGGTCGGGTTTCGAACCGCATTACGGCCGCCAGGTTGTCGCCGATCTGGCAGCTGCCGGGCTCCATGAGGTTCGCGGTGAAGGACGTGCCCGCGTCATCGATTCCGGCTCACCGGGTTTCGACTTCTTTAGGTTGTCCTTCGAGAGCCTGCGAGACGCCGTCGTCGATGCGGGACTGATCTCCACCGAGGATGCCGACGCGGCCGCGGTTCGGTTCAGCGAGGACACCCGTGTTCTCACGCCGACCATGATGGCCGGCATCGGTCGGCGGTAATCGGCTGTGCGCGGCTACAAGCTTCGTACCAGCGCGGCCCTGCCCTTGGTACGAAGCTTGTACAGCGCAGATCCCCGGTATTGCTCCATGCGTGCGGCCATCTTCTCGCCCAGCTCCTCGAGTTCGGCGTCGCTCATCTTGACCTCGGGAGGAGCGGGGATCATGTCGCGTTCCTCCTCGTCGGCGTGTGCCTCGAGAACGGTCTTGAAGGAGTTCCATTCGTCCTCGTAGCCAGGTGCGCTCTGGGGTGTGCGCAACAGTACCGACAGCTGGTCGATGACCTGGCGATGCTCGGCATGCGCCACCGCGATCAGCTTGGTGGCCGCTGACAGCGCCGGATAGTAGAGGTCGTCCTCGATGCGGAAGTGAATGTCCAGTTCGATCAGCAAGTCGTCGAACAGGGCATGGCGCTCCTCGCTGTCGACCGGCGCCTCGCTGATCTTGCGGCCGAGTCCCTTGATCACCACGTGGTGTTCTTTGAGCACTTCGTAAGCGTTCACTTCGCAATCCCTTCCGAGGCGGGCAGACCTTCATGACCGTCGCCGCGCACTTCCACCACTCCGTCGACCACCCGGGCCTCATAACACGGCAGCGGAGCTGCCGACGGCCCGCGCAACACCTCACCGGACTCCAGAGCGAACCGCGAGCCGTGCCACGGGCACACCAGCCGGCCGCGATCGATCCAGCCGTCGGCCATTGGCGCGGCCAGGTGCGGGCAGAACTCACCGAAGGCAGAAACTTCGCCGGGTTTGGTTTGGCACACCACCAGCCCCACTCCGTCGACCTCGACGCGAACGGGCTTGCCGTTCAACGAGCTCGCGGGCAACACCGGTGTCCATTGCCTGGTGCGCAGGCGCCCTCCGGACTGGTCGATGCCGATGCCGGACTCGAACACCAGCGCCCCGCCGAGGTAGGCGCCGCCGACCGTGATGGCGTAGCCCAGAGCGCTGGCCGCGATCCCGCGAATGTGGTGGCCGCGGCGGCGGTCCAACCACGACATCACATACAGCGCGGTGGCGGCCGTGTTTACCAACCCATGGACCAGCCCCACCCGGCGGTCCTCTTCGTGGGTGTGCTGCCAGTCAGCAATTCCGGTGACAGCCGAGCCGACGCTTGCCGCAATGCCCAGCCCCAGCGCGCGGCTAGCAAACCGGGAGGCGTCCAACACCTCGGAGGCCGGCCGGCCGGGCAGCACGCTGAGGGCGTCCAGGGCCACCGTGGTGCCGAGCGCCCCACTGGCAAACGAGGTCAGCGGCGGATGCACCGGGTGACCCAGCCATACGCCGTTCAAGGCGTTGGTGACGCGGTCGCGCGCCCCGCCTAACGCATTGAAACCGAAGCTGATCAGGTGTTCGAGTCGATAGCTGGGCCGATCCAGCCACTCTTGACGCCCAATGGCGGCCAGCACCCGCGACCCGAATTTGTGCGGCTGCCGATCTCGAGGCCGCTCTGCCATGACACCAGTCCTTCCCCATCAAAGACTCAGCCAGACGGTGACGCGCATCAAGCGAACCCGCCCCCGCACACACCAGCTACCAACGTATCCACGCAGCACAGCTCCATAACGTCTTCTTAAATGTGAAGTGACTGTGAATCAGCCCCGGAACCCCTGTGCGATCGCTGACCCCGCCGGACCCAATTGACGGTCGCGGCGTTCTGCGCGATTCTGTTATGCAGAATAGCTTTCTGTCTTACAGATAATTGCTTCGAAGAGTTGGGGCTGGATGTGACCGATCACAGTGCCGCCCTCGGCGGTCTTGCCGACGCGCTGCGCCGGGGGATGGTTCCCGCCCACATCTACAACGACAAAGCGTTGTTCGAGCTGGAAAAAGAGCGGCTGTTCGGCCGCGCGTGGATGTTCGTGGCCCATGAATCGGAGGTCCCGCAGGAGGGCGACTACGTCGTGCGCCGGGTGCTCGACGATTCGTTCATCATCGCCCGCGACTCCGACGGCGTGGTGCGCGCGCTGTTCAACATGTGCCTGCACCGCGGCATGCAACTGTGCCGCGCGGAGATGGGTAATGCCTCCAACTTCCGCTGCCCCTACCACGGCTGGACCTACCGCAACGACGGCCGGCTCACCGGCCTGCCGTTCCACCGGGAGGCTTACGGCGGTGACGCGGGGTTTCCGAAGGGTCAAACCCTATTGCCCGCACCGAATTTGGCCAGCTACAACGGTTTGATCTTCGTCAGCTTGGACGCGCGCGTCCAACCGCTCGAGGAGTACCTCGGCGACTTCCGGTTCTACCTGGACTACTACACCAAGCAGAGCGCTGCCGGGCTGGAGATGCGGGGGCCGCAGCGCTGGCGGATCAAGGCCAACTGGAAGATCGGCGCCGAGAATTTCGCCGGCGACATGTACCACACGCCACATACTCATGCTTCGATAGTCAAGATCGGGTTGTTCCGCGAGCCGAAAGCCCACAAACGCAAGGACGGCGCCACCTACTGGGCCCACCGCGGGGGCGGAACCACCTACAAACTTCCGTCGGGCGGCTTCGAGGAACGCATGCGCTATGTCGGCTACCCCGACGACATGATCGGCCGGACGAAAGATATCTGGACATCCCGGCAACAGCGGGTCATCGGGGAGGACGGCTTCATGTTCTCGGCTGCCACCTGTTTTCCCAACCTGAGTTTCGTGCACAACTGGCCCAAGCTGCCCGGCGTTGATTCCGAAGACGAAAAGGTGCTGCCGTTCATCTCGATCCGGCAGTGGCAGCCGATCAGCGAGAACGAAACCGAGGTCTGCTCCTGGTTCGCGGTCGACGCGGGCGCACCCGCGGACTTCAAGAAGCGGTCCTACCAGGCGTACCTGATGTGCTTCGGGTCGACCGGGATGTTCGAGCAAGACGACGTGGAGAACTGGGTGTCACTGACCACCACCGCCGGCGGGACGATGGCGCGGCGGTTACTGCTCAACAGCCGGATGGGGCTGCTCGCCGACGACCGGCCCGTCGTCGAGACGTTGCCGGCCGAGCTGTTCCATGGGCCCGGACGGGCGCAAGTCGGCTACAACGAGTACAACCAACGCGAGCTGCTCAAGCTGTGGGCGGCTTACTTGACATGAGAGACTGCTTGGCGTTCAACGATATTCGTCATCTCCAGGCGCACCGGTTCCTGGTGGACGAAGCCTACCTGCTCGACGCCCAGCAATACCAGCAATGGCTGGACACCATGACCGACGACATTCGCTATGTCATGCCGGTGCGTGTCACGACCGCCCGCGGCGCCGGGTTCGACACGTCACCGGGAATGGCCCATTTCGACGAGGACAAGTACTCGCTGACCCAACGGGTCGCTCGTTTTGCCACCGAGCACGCCTGGACCGAGGATCCCCCTTCGCGACTGCGGCACTTCATCACCAACGTACGCACCTTTGCCGGGGAGGACGCCGCGCAGCTGATGGTCGAATCGGCCGAACTGCTGTTCCGCAGTCGCGGCGACGTCAACGAAAGCGCACTGTTGTCCTGCGGCCGCCAGGATGTGCTCCGCTGGTGCGGAGATCCGGAAAACAGGTGGAAGTTGGCGCGTCGCAACATCATTGCCGACGAGTCGGTGCTGCGGATGCAGAATTTGGCGGTGTTCTTATGAATCCCGTCGGCGAGCCCATCACCGTCGCAAACGAATTCACCGAGGTAGTGGTCCAGCGCGTCGACACCCGCAACGGCTCGCGGCTGCTGATCACCGCCCCCAGAACCGGGCGGTGGATCAGTCTGGACGCGCTCGAAGTGGAGGCGCTCACGTGGCAGAACCCTCATACGCTGGCGGCCATGGTCGGCAATTCCCGCGCTCCGTTACTGCCCGACGAACCCGAGGAATGCGATGACGGGCTGGCTTGACGGCAAGCGGGCACTGGTCGTGGGTGCCGGTTCGGGAATAGGGCGTGCCGTCGTCGACGCATTCCGCGCCGAAGGAGCCAAAGTGGCTGTCTTGGAACTCGATACCGACAAGTGTGCGAGGTTGCGCCAGGATCTGCCGGAAGTGCCGGTGGTCGAGGGCGACGCCACCAGCCGGGCGGCCAATGACCGCGCGGTCGCCACGGCCGTGGATGCGTTCGGCGGGCTCGACACCCTGGTCAACTGCGCCGGCGTGTTCGACTTCTACCGGGGTGTCAGCGATATCGACGCCGAAGTCTTGTCGGCGGCCTTCGACGAGATGTTTCGCACCAACGTGCTGAGCCATCTGCACTCGGTCAAGGCAGCGGTGCCCGCCCTACATGCCCAAACCGGATCCTCGATCGTGCTGACCGAGTCCACCTCGTCGTTCTATCCTGGGCGCGGCGGGGTGCTGTACGTGTCGTCGAAGTTCGCCGTGCGGGGGCTGGTCGCGTCGTTGGCGCATGAATTGGCGCCGGGAATTCGGGTCAACGGGGTGGCGCCGGGCGGCACGCTCAACACCGACCTGCGCGGCCTTGCCAGCCTGGGGCTGGATGGGGTGCGACTCGACTCACCCAACAGGACAACTGATTTGGCCGCGCGGGTGCCGCTCAACGTCGCGCTCACCGGTCACGACCATGCGTGGAGTTTCGTGTTCCTGGCATCCCAGCGCTCCCGCGGCATCACCGGCGAAACCATCCACCCGGACGGCGGATTCGGCTTGCGGGACAGTCATGACACTTGACTCGCAGCGCACGCTGGTCGCCCTGGGCTGCCGCGTGGCCGCGGCGCGCGGCCTGGTCGACGGCATCCTCGGCCATCTGAGCCTCCGCGTCGGCGACGACCAGCTACTCATCCGCTGCCGCAGCGACACCGACGCGGGGCTGGCATTCACCCGGCCCAGCGATATCCGGTTGATCGGGATTGACGGAACCCCGGGCGGCGCAGCGGAACTCGACGGATACCGCATCCCCAACGAACTACCCATCCACGTCGAGACCATGCTGGCCGATCCCCGGCGCCGGGCGGTCGCACACCTGCATCCACCGGCCGTCGTCGCCGCGGATCTGGCCGGCATCGAAATCCGGCCGATCTATGGGGCGTACGACATTCCCGGCGCCGTGCTCGCCCGCGGTGGCGTGCCCGTCTTTGAACGCGCGGTGCTGATTCGAAGTTCACAGCTGGGCCAGGATATGGTGGCGGCCATGGGCAGCGCGCCCGTGGTGATCTGTCGGGGCCATGGAATCACCAGCGCGGCCGGCAGCATCCAGCAGGCCGTCTTACAAGCGATCAGCCTCGACGCGCTGGCCCGAATGTCGTTGCAGGTCAGTGCTGCCGGCGGTACGCTGCGCGACATCGCCGAAGCCGATTGGGATGACCTGCCGGACTTGGGATCTGACTTCAACATCGCGGCGGCCTGGCGGCACGAGGTGGCGCGATTGGGTATTCAGCCAAGCTGAACGCCGATCTCCTTGGCTGCCTTGGTAAGTGCCGCGGCGATCGAGGAGTACTTGGACTTGTCCAGCCGGTGGTACGGAGCCGCGGCGTTGAGTGCAAGCCGCAAACCCGGGGCCTCGGCGGGAATCGGTACCGCAACCGACGCCACGCCTTCCTCGCTTTCTTCCCGGTTGACGGCATAACCGCGATCGCGGATGCGGGAAAGCTCGGACTCCAACTCCGTGCGGCTACCGATCGAATGGGCGGTGACGCGCTTCAGTTCGTCATTCGGAAGTAATTGCCGCAGTTGCGCTTCGGGCAGCTGAGCCAGCAGCGCCTTGCCCGTCGAGGTGCAATGCGCAGGCAGGGCGCGGCCCAGCCGGGACGCCACCCGGACGGCAGCCGGGCCCTCGACGGCAGCGACGAATCGGACATCGGCGCCGTCCAGCATGCCGACGTGGATCGTTTCCCGCAGGCGTTCGCTGAGATCGCGCATGATGGGCATGGCCGTTCCCTGGATGTCGATGCGGCTGAATATCGAGAACGCCACACTGGTCAGCGCCGGACCGGGCAGGTACGCCTTCGACACCGGGTCTTGGCGCACGAAGCCCCGATATATCAGCATCGCCAGCAGTCGGTGCGCGGTGGACGACGCCACACCCAGATATCGAGTCGCCTCACTCAAGCGGATCTCAGGACGTTCGCCGAGCAGCAACAGCAGCTTCAGCGCGTTGTCGACAGATTCGATCGGGTATTGCGGCACAAGCGAATCGGCGGCCGGCATGCCCGCCACGCGCTGCCTTTTCGTCGGCATGACAGTGACGGTACCGCCGATGCATGCCTGATCACACTACGATGCCCGGCAGACCGTTGCTTCCGGGCACACCCAAGTTGCCGGTGAACCCGGAGTTGCCGCCCGGGCCACCAGCGCCGCCGCCGGTGCCGCCTTGCCCGCCCAACGCCAGATTGCCGCCTTGGCCGACGGTGCCGCCCGTCGACGCATTGCCGCCGTTGCCGCCGTTACCGCCGGCACCGCCCTGACCGCCGTTGCCACCGGTGCCGCCGGCACCCGTACCACCGTTGGCGCCGGCCCAACCGATCACGCCGCCGGCTCCCCCGCTGCCGCCGCTCGATCCGCCGGCCCCTCC
>NZ_UPHT01000063.1 GCF_900566085.1 Mycobacterium attenuatum | reverse complement strand
GGCGGGGGCGCCACCAGCGCCATAGGTGTCGGTGGTGACGGCGGCACCGGCGGTGCCGGCGGCGCCAACTTCGGCTACGGGCATGGCGGTGCCGGCGGCCTCGGCGGCTTCGGTGTCGGCACCGGCGGCGCCGGCGGCGCGGGCGGCGTGGCGGGCACCCTCACCGGCGTGGCTGTCGGCGGCGACGGTGGCGTTGGGGGCTTCTCCAATGGCACGGCCGGCGCGGGCGGCCAGGGCGGCGAGGCGGCTGCCCTGCTGGGAATTGGCCTCGGCGGTGGCGGCGGCATCGGCGGGGTGGGCATGATCACTGGCGGCACGGGCGGCCAGGGCGGGCAGGCCGCGACCATCGCCGGTCTGAGCTTCGGCGGCGTCGGGGGTCTTGGCGGTCTTAGCCTCACCGGCACCGCCGGCAATGGCGGCGCCGGTGGTGACGCAGGTGGCGTGTTCAGCTTCAGCGTGGGCGGCGACGGCGGCGACGCCGGACACGGCACCGGGCCCGCCAACGGCGGCGACGGCGGCAACGTCGGGATAGCTGTCAACGGCTCGTTCAGCCAGGGACTGCTTGGTAACGGCGGCGACGGCGGCAACGGCATCAGTCCCGGGAAGGGCGGCACCGGTGGCACCGCAGGCTTCTTTGGTGGCACCAACGGAAAGAACGGATCGCCCTAGTCCCCAAGGAATCGGCTAGTCGAACAGCCCCGCTTGGCCCAGCCCACTGACCCCGGCCGGCGGGCTCATGCCCAGATGCGTCCAGGCCAGCGCGGTGGCCACCCGGCCGCGCGGGGTACGAGCGATCATCCCGGCACGCACCAGGAATGGCTCGCACACCTCCTCCACGGTCGCCGCCTCCTCCCCTACGGCCACCGCCAGCGTGGAGACGCCGACCGGGCCGCCGCCGAAGCTGCGGGTCAGGGCGGTTAGCACCGCGCGGTCCAGCCGATCCAGGCCCAGCTCGTCGACGTCGTAGACCTCCAGCGCAGCGTTGGCGACATCGCGGGTGATGACGCCGTCGGCGCGAACCTCGGCAAAGTCACGGACCCGCCGCAGCAGCCGGTTGGCGATCCGCGGCGTTCCCCTGGAACGGCGGGCGATCTCCGCTGCGGCCTCGGCACCCAGGTGAATGCCCAGAATTCCGGCCGAACGCGTCAGCACCCGCTCCAGCTCGGCCGGTTCGTAGAAGTCCATGTGCGCGGTGAAACCGAACCGGTCGCGCAGCGGGCCGGTCAGCGCCCCGGAACGGGTGGTGGCGCCGACCAGGGTGAACGGCGCGATTTCCAACGGAATCGACGTCGCGCCGGGCCCTTTGCCGACCACCACGTCGACCCGGAAATCCTCCATCGCCAGATACAGCATCTCCTCGGCCGGGCGGGCGATGCGGTGGATCTCGTCGATGAACAGCACGTCGTGGTCGACCAGGTTGGACAGCATCGCAGCCAGGTCGCCGGCGCGCTCCAGCGCGGGTCCCGACGTCACTCGAAGCGCGGACCCCAGCTCGCCGGCGATGATCATCGCCAGCGACGTCTTGCCCAGCCCGGGCGGGCCGGACAGCAGGATGTGATCCGGTGTGCCGCCTCGGTTTCGGGCTCCTTCGATGACCAGCTGGAGCTGTTCGCGCACCCGGGGCTGGCCGATGAATTCCCGTAACGAGCGGGGCCGCAGGCTGCCGTCGATATCGCCCTCGCCGACGGCCAGCGCCGGTGAGACGTCGCGCTCGCCCGGCTCGCTCATCGCGCCTTGCCCAGCAATGCCAGGGCGGCCCGCAACGCGCCCGACGTCGTGGTCCCGGATTCTGCCGCCAGCACCTTGTCGGTGGCCTCCTCGGCCTGTTTGGCGGCAAAGCCGAGGCCGACGAGGGCCTCCACCACCGGGGTCCGCACCGCGTTGCCGTTGAGTGCGGGCGCGGCCGCCACCGCCGGGCCCACCTTGTCGCGCAACTCCAGCACCATCCGTTCGGCGCCGCGTTTGCCGATACCGGGGACTCGCGTCAACGCCGCGACATCACCGTCGGCCAATACCCGGCGCAGCGCCGCGGCGTCGTGTACTGCCAGTGTCGCCATCGCCAGCCGGGGTCCGACACCGGAGACCGACAACAGTGTCAGGAACAGGTCGCGAGTTTCCCGGTCGCCGAATCCGTACAGGGTCATCGAATCCTCGCGCACGATCATCGCCGTGACCAGCCGCGCCTCAGTCCCCTGCCGCAATGTCGCCAGCGTCGACGGTGTGGCGTTGATCCGGTATCCGACACCGGCCGCCTCAATCACCACGTGATCGAGGGCCACCTCCAGCACCTCACCACGGACCCCGGCGATCATCGCGCGGACTTCAGCTTGGCCAGATAGGCGTGACGCTGCTGTGCGGCCAGCGCCTCGGCCCGCGCGATCCGCGCGATCGTCGGGGCCCGCCAGCAATGGCAGATCGCCAGGGCCAATGCGTCGGCCGCATCGGCCGGTGTCGGTTTGGCTTGCAGGGCAAGGATTCTGGTGACCATCGCGGTGACCTGGGCCTTGTCGGCGGCACCGTTGCCGGTGACGGCGGCCTTGACCTCGCTGGGCGTGTGGAAGTGGACGTCGATGTCGCGTTTGGCCGCCGCCAGGGCGATCACCCCGCCGACCTGCGCGGTACCCATCACCGTCGTCACGTTCAGCTGGGAGAACACCCGCTCGATGGCCAGCACATCGGGGCGGTGGGTGTCCAGCCAGTGCTCGACGGCGTCATTGATGGCCAGCAGCCGCTTCGCCAGCGCCGTATCCGAGGGGGTGCGCACCACATCGACATCGAGCGCGACGAGGTCACGGCCCCGGCCGCTTTCCACCAGCGACAGCCCGCACCGCGTCAACCCGGGATCGACACCCATCACCCGCACCGCATTGCCCTTTCACACGCCCATTTTCACGTCCCGCACCGAACAGCTGTTCGAGAGCCTAGCGGGTGGTTCCGACACGGCCGAGCAGGACACGCGGTTTAACCGCGCGTCCGAAGGTAGCCCCAGTCGCATGCCTCTTATCCGGACCCGGCCCGGAGCGAAGCTGTTACGTTAGGGCGCACATCGGCTCGCGCGGGGAAGGGTTGACGTGGGATCACTGCTGGTGGTGCTCGCGGTGGCATTGTTCATCGCGTCGCTTCTCGTCCTCATCGTCGCTCTCAAGCGGCCCAAGACCGCCGCGCCGCCGGGCAGCCGCCACGATCCCCTGTCGTTCAACGCGATGCCGCAATTCGGCCCGCGCCAGCTCGGCCCCGGTGCCATCGTCAGCCACGGCGGCGTCGACTATGTGGTTCGCGGCTCAGTCACTTATCGGGAGGGACCGTTCGTCTGGTGGGAGCACCTGCTGGAGGGAGGCGACCAGCCGATGTGGTTCAGCGTCGAAGACGACGATGGGCGCCTCGAGCTGGTCATGTGGGTGAAACGCACCGACCTTGCCGTGCAACCCGACGGCGACCAGGTGATCGACGGTGTGACGTTTCAGGAATCAGAGCGCGGGCATGCCGGCTACACCACGGAGGGAACGACGGGCCTGCCCGCAGGCGGCGAGATGGACTACGTCGACTACGTCGGTTCCGGTCGGGGGTCCGACGAGATGTTGTCATTCGAGCGCTGGGCGCCCGACATGCCTTGGGAGATATCCACCGGCAAAGCGGTGCTGCCCGGCGAGCTGACCGTCTACCCCGCGCCCCCGGCGTCCACATAAGGACCATCGGTGCCGCTTCATCAGCTTGCCGTCGCTCCGGCTGACATATCGGGGGCCCGGCTGCGACTGGCCATCAACGCGCCGCCGCCCCGGCCCCTGGCCAGCCATCGGATGGACCACCCCCACGGCGGCACCCTGTTGCTCGGTGTGCTGGGGGCATCGCATGTCATCACCGTGCGCCACGGTGGCGCCACCTTTTCCGAGCAGATCTCCTGTTCGACCCGAGACCAGGGCTCGAGTCTGCCGGCGCACACCGAGGCTCCCGGCTACCGGCTCGAATCCCGTAGCGACACCCATGACGAGTCGACGTTCCGCCGTCTCGCCCACGAGCTGCGCCAGCGGTGCGCGCGCGACGATGGGTGGCTGGGCGGCATGTTTCCTGGCGATGACGCCGCGCTGACCGCGCTGGCCGCCGAACCCGACGGCACCGGCTGGCGCTGGCAGACCTGGCACCTCTACCCGAGCGGCTCCGGCGGCTCGGTGGTGTACACCGCGAGCCGGTGGCAGCCGTGAGCCGCAACCGCCTGCTTCTGATGGCCGGGGGGCTGGCCGTCGCCGCCACGGTGTCGCTGGTTTCGGGAGTAGTGCTGCTGAACCGGAACATCAGCTCATATATCGCGTCTCACTATCGCGAAGAATCCCGCGACGCCAACGGAACGCGTTACCTCTGCACGGGATCAGCACATCAGGTGGCCGACACACTGGCCCACTATCAGTCCCCCGCGGCGCGGGCGGCCAGCGGCGACAACGAATACCTGCGCTACCGCAACAACATCGTGATCGTCGGCCCCGACGGCTCCTACCCGTGCAGCATCCGCGTCGAACCACTGAGCGCGGGCTACAGCCATGGCTCATTCATCTTCCTCGGCCCGGGGTTCACCCCCGGGTCTCCGTCGGGCGGCTCCGGAGGCAGCCCCGGCGGCCCGGGCGGCAGCAAGTAGGACCAGTACCCAAAGGAGACAGCCGTGCAGCAGGCGTTACAAAAGGCGTTTCATCAGACGGGAGTCGATTTCGGCACCGTCAACATCACCCCGATCCTGCATGGCGTGGTGGCGACCATCTTGTACTTCCTGGTGGGTGCCGCCGTCCTGATCGCGGGTTTCCTGATGGTCGATGTGCTGACTCCGGGCAACCTGCGCCGCTTGGTGTTCATTGATCGGCGGCCCAACGCCGTCGTCCTGGCCGCGGCGATGTATGCGGCGCTGGCCATCGTCATCATCACCGCCATCCACACCAGTTCCAGCCAGCTGGGCCAGGGGCTGGTCGACGTCGCGGTCTACGGAGGCGTCGGGGTGGCGCTGCAGGGCGCGGCCCTGGTCATTCTCGAGATTGCCGTGCCCGGTCGCTTCCGCGAGCACGTCGAGGAACCGACGCTACACCCGGCGGCATTCGCCACGGCGGTGATGATGCTGGCCGTCGGGGGTGTGATCGCCGCCGCGCTGTCATGACAGCGACACAGCAGGCACCGGTTGCGGCCTCGCCGCGCTGGCGCGCGGTGCTGCTGGCTGCCGTCGCCGCCTGCGCGGCCTGCGGCATCGTCTACGAGCTCGCGCTGCTCACCCTGTCGGCCAGCCTGGACGGCGGTGGCATCGTCGCGACGTCGCTGATCGTCGCCGGCTACATCGCCGCACTGGGCGCCGGCGCGCTGCTGGTCAAGCCGCTGCTGTCGCGAGCGGCCATCACCTTCATCACCGTGGAGGTACTGCTGGGCATTGTCGGCGGACTGTCGGCGGCGGCGTTGTATGTGGCATTCGCTTTCATCGGCGGATCGCTGTGGGTGCTGGCGTTGTGCACCGCGCTGATCGGCGGTCTGGTTGGCGCCGAGGTGCCGCTGCTGATGACACTGCTGCAGAACGGTCGGGTGGCCGAACCGACCGACACCGGCCGGACGCTGGCCAACCTGACCGCTGCCGATTATCTTGGCGCGTTGCTCGGCGGACTCGGCTGGCCGTTTGTGCTGCTTCCGCACCTGGGCATGATCCGCGGCGCGGCCGCCACCGGCATCGTCAACCTCGTGGCCGCGGCAGTCGTGTCGGTCTTCCTGCTGCGGCGCGTCGTCGGGGTTCGCCAGTTGGTGACGGCGCTGGGCGCGCTGATCGCCGCCTTTGGGCTGCTGGTGACGCTGCTGGCGGATGCGCGCGGGATCGAGACGACCAGCCGGCAGCGACTCTACGCCGACCCGATCATCGCCTACCGGCACACGGCTTATCAGGAAATCGTGGTGACGCGGCGCGGCGACGACCTGCGGCTCTACCTCGACGGCGGATTGCAGTTCTCCACCGTGGACGAATACCGCTACACCGAAAGCCTGGTCTATCCCGCGCTCGGATCCGGTGCCCGTTCGGTGCTGGTGCTGGGCGGAGGCGACGGGCTGGCCGCCCGCGAGCTACTGCGCCAACCCGGTGTGCAGCAGATCGTCCAGATCGAACTCGACCCCGCGGTCGTCGAATTGGCGCGCACCACCATGCGCGGGACTAACGGCGGTTCGCTGGACGACCCGCGCGTGCACGTCGTGATCGACGATGCGATGAGCTGGCTGCGCGGCTCGGACCGGGGGACCTTCGACGCGATCATCGCCGATCTGCCCGACCCGGACACGCCCGTGCTGGGTCGTTTGTATTCGACCGAGTTCTACACGCTGGCCGCCCGTGCACTGGCCCCCGGCGGCCTGATGGTGGTGCAGGCGGGCAGCCCGTTCTCGACGCGGACCGCGTTCTGGCGCACGGTGTCGTCGGTGCAGGCCGCAGGGTACGCGGTGACGCCCTACCACGTTTATGTGCCCACGTTCGGTGACTGGGGCTTCGTCCTGGCGCGCCGCGGGTCCAGCGCCCCCGCGCCGACGCTGCCCAGCGACGCGCCGTCGCTGCGGTTCCTCAACCAGCGGGTGCTTGATGCGGCCACGGTGTTCCCGGGCGACGTGGCGTCGCGCCCGCTCGAGCCCTCGACCCTGGACAACCCGCGCATCGTCGAAGACATGCGGCACGGATACGACTAACCGGTGCACGGGTTCCAGACGGCAGCCCCGCCCGACCGTGTCGCTCCGGCCTGACCCATCCCGAGGGGGTGCCGCCCTATCCCGCTTGACCCCTTCACTCCTCGTCGAGGGCGGCCAACACGTCGTCGGACAAATCGACGTTGGTCCACACGTTCTGCACGTCGTCGCTGTCCTCCAGCGCGTCGACGAGCTTGAACACCTTGCGCGCGCCGTCGACATCCACCGGCACACTGACCGACGGCTGGAAACCCGCTTCCGCCGACTCGTAGTCGATACCGGCATCCTGCAGCGCGGTGCGCACCGCGACCAGATCACCCGGTTCGGCGACCACCTCGAAGCTGTCGCCCAAGTCGTTGACCTCCTCGGCACCGGCATCCAGCACCGCGGTCAGCACGTCGTCTTCGGTCAGGCCGTTCTTGTCCAGGGTGACCACGCCCTTGCGAGAGAACAGGTAGGACACCGACCCCGGATCGGCCATGGTGCCGCCATTGCGTGTCATGGCTACCCGCACCTCGCTGGCAGCCCGGTTGCGATTGTCGGTCAGGCACTCGATCAACACCGCGACGCCGTTGGGTGCGTAGCCCTCATACATGATGGTCTGCCAGTCGGCGCCACCGGCTTCCTCGCCGGCGCCGCGCTTGCGTGCCCGCTCGATGTTCTCGTTGGGCACCGAGCTCTTCTTGGCCTTCTGGATGGCGTCGTAAAGGGTGGGATTGCCCGCCGGGTCACCGCCACCGACACGGGCCGCGACCTCGATGTTCTTGATCAGCCGGGCGAACATCTTGCCGCGACGGGCGTCGATGACGGCCTTCTTGTGCTTGGTGGTGGCCCACTTGGAATGGCCGCTCATCGGTGTGGTGTACCTCTTCTGTTGCCTGTTCTGTTGCCTGAAAGTTCGACAGCCGAGTCTACGTGGACCGCGGCTGACCATTGCTCGCCCGGCTGACGCCCGGCCGCGCTGAAGCGGTTCAGCGCAGGCTTCAGCGCTGGCCGCGCACGATGTCGACGAACAACCGATGGATACGACGATCGCCGGTGATCTCCGGGTGAAACGCCGTCGCCAGCACCCGACCCTGCCGCACCGCGACGATGTGGCCCGCGGCCCGGGCCAGCACCTGCACATCCTCGCTGGCCCGCTCGACCCATGGCGCCCTGATGAACACCGCACGCACCGGATCGTCCAGGCCGGCGAACTCGATATCGCCCTCAAACGAATCCACTTGGCGCCCAAAGGCGTTGCGCCGCACGGTCATATCGATCCCACGCAGTGGCACGGCCTCACGGCCGCGCGCCCCCGCATCCAGAATCTGGCTAGCCAGCAGGATCATGCCGGCACAGGCGCCGTACGCCGGGAGTCCCTCGGCCAGTCGCTCCCGCAACGGCGCCAGCAATTCGAACTCCCGCAGCAGGTGGCTCATGGTCGTCGATTCCCCACCCGGAAGCACCAGCGCATCCACCGCAGCCAGCTCGTCGCGACGCCGGACCGGCATCGCCTCGGCTCCGGCTTCGCCCAGGGCTGCCAGATGCTCCCGGGTGTCCCCCTGCAACGCCAGGACACCGATCCTCAGCCGGCTCACGGCTGGTATCCGTGCCGATAACGGGTCAGCCCCTCCTGCATGACCGCCGCCACCAACTCACCGCGTTGGGTGAAGATTTTCCCGTGGGTGAGGGCGCGACCTCCGCCGGCCGACGGCGAGGACTGGTCGTAGAGCAGCCATTCGTCAGCGCGAAAGCCCCGCATGAACCACATCGCATGGTCCAGCGACGCCACTTGCAGGTGCTCACGCTCGTGCAGGTGATTCACCTGCGCCGATCCCAGCAATGTCAGATCGCTCATGTAGGCCAACGCGCAGATGTGCAGCACCTGATCATCGGGCAGCCGATCGTGGTGGCGGAACCACACCTGCTGCTGAGAAGCCTTGCCGGGTAAGCGCTGCAGCTGATCCCGCGGCACGATGCGCACGTCCCACTCCTCGAACTGCCGGAATCCGGCATCGTCGAACACTCGCACCGAACGCAATCCGGGCAGGTCGTCGGGTGGCGGCGCCGCCGGCATCTGGTCCTGGTGGCTGATGCCGCCCTGATGGGTCTGGAAGGACGCCCCCATGCTGAAAATGATTTCCCCATGCTGGATCGCGTTGACCCGCCTGGTGGCAAAGGATCCGCCATCGCGGGTGCGTTCCACGATGAAGACCGTGCGCGCCTTGGCATCTCCGGGCCGGAGAAAGTAGCCGTGCAACGAGTGGACTCGATACGACGGGTCGACGGTGCGCACCGCCGACACCAGCGATTGCCCCGCGACATGGCCGCCGAAAGTGCGTTGCAGGAAACCTGATTCCGGACTGAAGACGCTCCCGCGGTAGATGTTGACCTCGAGTTGCTCGAGGTCGAGGATCTCTTCGATCGCCACGAAGAATTCTTACCAGCCCCGTTCAGCGAGCCGATGCGGCTGGGCGATCTGTTCTACATTGATGCCCACCATCGGCTCGCCCAGCCCCCGCGACACCTTGGCCAACACATCCGGGTCGTCGTAGAACGTGGTGGCCTTGACAATCGCGGCCGCCCGGTGCTCGGGAGCCCCGGATTTGAAGATGCCCGAGCCAACAAAGACGCCTTCGGCGCCGAGCTGCATCATCATCGCGGCGTCGGCGGGCGTGGCGATCCCGCCGGCGGTGAACAGTGTCACCGGAAGCTTGCCGGAGCGCGCGACCTCCACCACGAGCTCGTAGGGCGCCTGCAATTCCTTTGCCGCCACGAACAACTCGTCCTCGGACAGCGACCCCAGCCGGCGGATGGCGCCGGCGATGGCCCGCATGTGCGTGGTGGCATTAGAGACGTCACCGGTGCCGGCCTCACCTTTGGAGCGGATCATGGCCGCCCCCTCGCCGATACGCCGCAGCGCCTCGCCGAGGTTGGTCGCCCCGCACACGAACGGCACGGTGAACTTCCACTTGTCGATGTGGTGGGTGTAGTCGGCGGGGGTCAGCACCTCCGACTCGTCGATGTAGTCCACACCCAGGCTCTGCAGGATCTGCGCCTCGACGAAATGGCCGATACGCACCTTAGCCATCACCGGAATGGTGACCGCGGCGATGATGCCCTCGATCAGATCGGGATCGCTCATCCGGGCGACCCCGCCCTGTGCCCGGATATCGGCGGGCACCCGTTCCAGCGCCATCACCGCGACGGCGCCGGCGCCTTCGGCGATGCGCGCCTGCTCCGGGGTGACGACATCCATGATCACGCCGCCCTTGAGCATCTCGGCCATGCCACGCTTGACCCGCGCCGTCCCGGTTGTCGGGTTGGCAGTATCCACGGTGCCTCCTTCAATCTGCGGCTACCACACCACAGCGCCACGCTGGCTTGTGTCGATAGGCCGGAGACCTTGCCGAGCAAACGACTGTCGGTGAACTCGCCAGTGTCGGACGACATTGTCGCGGTCGCGGCCCACCGGCTGCGGGTACGGCAAGAATACGGCCATCTCAGACGCAATGGCGAATCATCATTTCAGCTGCGCCTCGCAATGCATTCGGCAATCCGGGGAGCGCGTATATAGTGCTGCCATGATCGGCTGGCGAACTATGGAAAACTGATTGCTGACCCGCATGGACGATAGTTTGGATATCGACCTCGACGGCGACCAGCTGGCGAGAATGCGTGGTGAATACGGACCGGAGAAAGACGGCTGCGGACACCTGGACGTTGGCTGGCTCGACGGCGGTTGGCTTGCGCTGCTGCGCCGGTGGATGAGTGATGCACAGCGCGCCGGGGTGATCGAGCCCAACGCGATGGTGCTGGCAACCGTGGAGAACGGCAGACCGGTGAGCCGGACGGTGCTGTGCAAGATCCTCGATGATGCGGGGGTGGCGTTCTTCACCAGTTACGAATCGGAGAAGGGCGCTCACCTTGCCGCCACCCCGTTCGCATCGGCAACCTTCCCCTGGTATGAGCTAGGACGCCAAGCCCACGTTCGGGGCGCGGTCAACAAGGTCAGCGCCGAGGAGACACTTGCCTATTGGTCGGTGCGCCCCCGCGGGGCGCAGCTGGGCGCGTGGGCATCCCGGCAGTCGCGTCCCGCCATTTCCAGGGCACAGCTCGACGAACAGCTCGTCGAGGTGACACAACGATTCGAAAACCAGGACCCGATCCCGGTGCCGCCCGGGTGGGGCGGTTATCGCATCGCTCCTGAGATCGTGGAGTTTTGGCAGGGCCGCGAGAACCGTCTGCACAACCGCATCCGAATCACCAACGGCCGGCTCGAACGGTTGCAGCCCTGAGTGTTGGGCGGCATCCCTGACCCCAGGGACCCGTCACGGGGCATGTGATCGACCAAGCGGCAGCCACCGGACGGGCCGAACCGCTACGGGCTGCACCGGTGTGTGTCGCCGACGGAATTCGTCGAAGTCCGGACGCAGGTACCCGCGCTGTCATACAGTCAGTGACGTCCTTTCGGGCAGGACCTCGATTCCATTGGTTTCACTTGCCCGTGCCTGGTGGCGGCAATCAGCCTACGAGATCTCGTGGTGGCCGGGACCGCACCGGGGCGCGGCGGCAAACAGTGCTGCTCAGAAGGACATCTGCCATGAACTTCACCGTGCTACCGCCCGAGCTCAACTCGGCGCGCATGTACGGCGGCGCGGGTGTGGCCCCGATGCTGTCGGCCGCGGCCGCTTGGGATGGGCTCGCCGCAGAGTTGCAGGTCTCGGCGGCCTCGTTCGAGTCGGTCGCCTCGGGTCTGTGCGCAGCCTGGCAGGGGGCCGCGTCGACCGCGATGACGGCCGCGATGACGCCCTATCTGGCCTGGCTGAACGCGGCCGCGCAGCACGCCGGGCAGGCGGCCGGTCAGGCGCGGATGGCGGTGAGCACGTTCGAGACGGCGCTGACGGCCACGGTGCACCCGGCGATGGTCACGGCCAACCGGAGTCAGCTGATGTCGCTGATCGCATCGAACCTGCTAGGCCAGAACGCGCCGGCGATCGCGGCGACCGACGCCGAATACGAGCAGATGTGGGCCCAGAACGTGGCCGCCATGGCCGGCTATTACTCCGATGCGTCGGCGCTGGTCAGCAGGCTGACTCCGTGGCAGCAGCTGCTGCGCGCCCTGCCCACCGCGGGCCTGACAGGCCTGAACCCGGGCGCCGGGGTAATCGGTAACGCGGGCCCCCTCACGGCGCCGGCGCCGGGGCCGGGCACGGCGCTGGTGATGGGCACCGCCTTTCTCCAGCCGACATCGAGCTATGTGAGCCGCATCAGCCAGTTGTTCGTCGCCCCGATCCACCCCGGCTTCATCGCCCAAGGCCTGTATACTCCCGAGCAGTATTGGCCGCTCACCGGTCTGACGAGTCTGACGGTCGGCCAGTCGCTGGTGCAGAGCGCGAAGGTGCTCAACGACGCGATCATGGCGCAAAACGGCAACCCGACCGTGGTATTCGGCTACTCGCAGAGCGCCTCGGCCGCCACCCTGGAATTGCAGCACCTGCTGACGTTGCCCGCCGATCAGCGGCCCACTGCCGACCAGCTGTCATTTGTGCTGGCCGCCAATCCCAACCGGCCCAATGGCGGGTTCCTGGAACGCTTTCACGGCCTGTATATCCCGATTCTGGATCTGCCGTTCTTCGGCGCGACTCCGGCCAACGCCTATCCGACCACCGACTACGCGATCCAATACGACTTCCAGGCCGATTTTCCGCGGTACCCGCTCAATCTCCTGGCCGACGCCAACGCCCTGGCGGGCCAGTTCTATATCCATTCCAGCTATCCGGACCTCACACCCGCCCAGATCGCTTCCGGTGTGATGCAGCCCGTGTCGCCCGCCGACACCATGACCAAATACATTCTGATTCCCACCCACGATCTGCCGCTGCTGAACCCGCTGCGCGCCGTCCCCATCCTGGGCAACCCGCTGGCCGACCTGGTGCAGCCGGATCTGCGGGTGCTCGTGGAACTGGGCTACGACCGCACCGCATATCAGGATGTGCCGACTCCCGCGGGGCTGTTCCCGCACTTCGACCCCCTGACCGTTGCCGGCCAATTAGTCGACGGAGCCGGCCAGGGCGTATACGACGCACTCATAGACCTGGGACTGCCGCCACCGGCCATCCCCCAACCCCACTAATTCTGCGCTGCTGACCGGGATACGTTGTAGGACAACGGATTTGCCCTTTGTCCACCTGACCGCGCCGCGAGACGATGCCGACGGCCACCAACGTGGCGAGGTGCACGGCCACTGATCGGTATTTCGAAAGACATTCGCCGCGTGGCTATTTCGGGCCAAAACTGCAGCATTAGCGAAGTTACGCAAATACCCGCGGGCCGCGGGCGGCGCTCGTATACTGGCTGTTTATCGCGGGGGTGCGCTGCTGAGAAAGGCGAATAGCGATGAATTTCGCTGTATTGCCCCCGGAAATCAATTCGGCGCGTATGTATTCCGGCGCCGGCCTCGGGCCGATGTTGGCGGCTGCCACAGCATGGGACGGGCTGGCTGCCGAGTTGGGTTCGGCGGCGACCTCGTTTGAGTCGTTGACCTCGGGATTGGTAGGTGGACCGTGGCAGGGCGCTGCATCGACGGCGATGCTGGACGCGGCTGCACTCTATATGGGCTGGTTGCAGGCGACGGCCGGCCACGCCGGGCAGGCGGCCGCCCAGGCCCGATTTGCGGTAAGCGCGTTCGAAGCGGCGCAGCCCGCGACCGTACATCCGGCGATCATCGCGGCTAATCGGTCTCAGTTGGTGTCGCTGGTGATGTCGAACCTATTCGGGCAAAACGCACCGGCGATCGCGTTCGCCGAGGCCACATACGAGCAGATGTGGGCTCAGGACGTGGCCGCCATGCTGGGCTATCACCTAAGCGCCTCGGCCGCTGCGGCGAGCTTGCCGCCCTGGCAGGAACTGCCACAACACTTGGCCGATATGGCCAACAGCACGGTTGCCAGCTGGAATCTGCCGAACGTCAATGTGGGCGGCGGAAATACGGGCAGCTTCAACATCGGCACCGGAAACACCGGCAACTTCAACATCGGCAACAACAACACCGGCAATTTCAACATCGGCAACGCCAACTTTGGCAGTTTCAACCTCGGCTTTGACAACATCGGCAACTTCAACGCGGGTTGGAACAACTATGTCAACGCAAACATCGGCACCCGCAACGTCGGCCAATTCAACATCGGTTACGAAAACGCTGGTACGGCGAACGTCGGTATCTGGAACGTCGGCGAGCGCAATATCGGCCTCGTCAATATCGGCGAGGGTTGGATCGGCTACGCCAACCCCCAAAACGGCGACGTCGGCGTCACTAGCGTGCTCGAAAGGCTGGGGGGCGGCGGAGCGGTGTTCACCCTGGGCGGCACGGCACTCAGCCCGCTACCCAGGCTCGGCTACAGCCTGGCAGTCACGGGCCTCTACGTCGAGCCTGTCCACGCGGGTTCCACCGCGTTTCCCATCGACTTCAAAGTGGAGCCCTCGAAGCTGTGGCCGTTAACCGGTCTGGGCAGCTTAAGCCTCGATCAGTCGGTGGCCCGGGGCGTCGCCGATCTGAACGCGGCGATCATGGAGCAATTTGTGGCGGGAAGCAACACCGTGGTCCTGGGCTACTCGCAGAGCGCGGTAGTGGTCGGCCAAGAACTGCGTTATCTCGCGACTTTGCCGGCCGACCAACGACCGACCTTGACCGATCTGTCGTTCGTGCTGATCGGTGATCCCTCCAACCCCAACGGCGGCGTCCTTTCCCGCTTCCCCGGGGTGCACATACCGTTCCTGGATTTCACGTTCTTTCCGGCGACTCCGGCCAATGTTTATCCGACCACTGTGTACACCTTGGAATACAGCGGGATCGGTGACTTTCCGCAATACCCGATCAATATTCTGTCGGATGTCAACGCCGTCGCGGGCGCACTCTTTCTGCATTCCCAATATCCGGGTCTGACTCCCGAATACGTTGCTACGGGCGTGGTTCAGCCGGTGACGCCCGGATCGCTGAGCACTTACATCATGATTCCCGTTCAGGACCTCCCGATATTGGGTCCGCTGCGCCAGCTCCCGTTCGTCGGGGAGCCGCTGGCCGATCTGATCCAGCCCAACTTGAAGGTGCTGGTGAACTGGGGCTACGGCAACCTCGAACACGGTTACAGCCAGGGACCGGCCGACGTTCCCACACCCGCCGGGCTCTTCCCCGACATCAGCCTGTTCGACGTGGCCGCGGCATTGCAGCGCGGCACCGTGCAAGGCATCAACGACTTTCTGGTCGATCTGGGGCTGCCGCCGACGTCATCGTGGTTGCCCCGGTTCCCCTGAGGTTGGATCCCGGCCCGCCGCGGAACCGTTCGCGGATCAGTGGATAGGCTGGGGCGCAACGAGATTCGCCGCCCCGCCCGATGTTTCGGCCAGCCGGTTGGCTTCGGGCAGCAGCTCACCGAGCTGCAACGGGTACACCTGCTCGCCGGTGGCCACCAACTGCGCGATGTCGGCCGTGCTGCACCAGCGGGCACCGTGAATATAGCGGCGCTCCAGCTCGGTCCGCCCCTCGATAGACGGCTCGAACCGCTGGGTGCGATACACCAGGTAGAACTCTTCGCTGTTGAGCACCGAGCCGTTGAATTCGAAGACGTCGCGGCGCCGCCAGATGGGCCCGACCAGCTCGGCCGGCTCGACCTGCAGCCCGGTTTCTTCGGCCAGCTCACGCGCGGCCGCCTGGGCCAGCGGCTCACCGGTGCGCACTTCACCGCCGACGGTGAACCACCACCGCGGCGGCACCGAACCATGCGGGTCCGGCGCCGCCGGATCCGATCCGCACAGCAACAGCACCGCGCCGGTCTCGTCCAGCAGTACCACGCGCGCCGAGGTGCGCCGGGTCGCATTACCCCGGCCGCCCCGGTCGCTGTGGGCCAGCGCGTGGGGACGCTCGGCGATTTCGAAATACGTTGGCAGCGGAGCTCTTCCACCCAGGCGGAACGCGCGCACCATGCGCCGCTCGCGCAGCACGAGGGTGTCACGGACGGCGTCGTTGTGGAATCTGCGGGCCAGGACCACCCGGGCTTCGGCGTCGGCCAGCTCGGTAACCAGGGCTGTTGGCAGCGATGCCGGGCCCACCACCGCCAACGCGGCGGAGAGCTCGTTTTCCGCCGACTCACGCGCCTGCCGCGGGGCGCGCTCGGCGGCATCGGCCAGTTCCACCAACCGCCGGCCCTCGGGCGTATCGCCGTAAGCCTCGATAGCCACCGCGCGCGCCACCACCGCGCGCCGCGCCAGGGCACCGTCGAGCGCCTGCCAGGACAAGTCGCAGCGGACGTGCAGCCGGTCCAGCCGGTTGGCCCGTTGATAACCCCAGGCGCCGAACACCACCAGCACCACGAGCAGCACCGCGACGACGACAAGCAGCCACGTCATCAGCTGGCGACCTGCACCTTGACGCCCGAACCGGCGACCGTCTCGTATACCCGCATGATCTGATTGGCCACCACCGACCAGTCGTAACGACGCACCGCGTCAGCACCGGCGGCGATGTAGCGGCGCCGCAGCGCGTCGTCGGCGAGCACCCGGATCAGCGCATCAGCCAGCGCGGCGGCCTGCACATCCGGGGGGTCGACCGGAACCAGACACCCCACCTCCCCGCCTTGGAGCACGCGCCGGAAGGCATCCAGGTCGCTGGCCACCACCGGCGTGCCGGCGGCCATGGCCTCGACTAGGACGATCCCGAAACTCTCGCCGCCGGTGTTGGGCGCGCAATACACGTCGGCGCTGCGCATCGCCGAGGCCTTTCCGGCGTCGTCGACCTGGCCCAGGAAGCGCATGTGGTTCGCCAGCGGACCTGCTTGGCTGCGCAACTGGTCCTCGTCACCGCGGCCGACGATCAGCAGCTGAACGTCCGGAAAGCGCTGCGCCACGGAAGGCAGGGCGGCCAGCAGCACGGCTATGCCTTTGCGGGGCTCGTCGTAGCGACCCAGGAACAGCACCGTCTTGCCCGGCCGAGGATATCCGTCCAACGGCGCCGCCGAGGCGAAGAACTCCACGTCCACACCGTTGGGAATCTCCACCGCGTCCGAACCCAGCGCCTCCATCTGCCAGCGCCGGGCCAGATCCGACACCGCGATCCGCCCGACGATCTTTTCGTGCATCGGCCGCAGAATGCCCTGGAACACCGTCAGGGTCAGCGATTTGGTGGTCGAGGTGTGAAACGTCGCCACGATCGGACCTTCGGCGATGTTCAGGGCCAGCATTGACAGGCTCGGCGCATTGGGCTCGTGCAGGTGCAGGACGTCGAAATCACCTTCGGACAGCCACTTTTTGACCTTGCGGTGGGTCGCCGGGCCGAACCGCAGCCGCGCCACCGACCCGTTGTAGGGAATCGGCACCGCCTTGCCGCCGGAGACGACATAGTCGGGCAGGGCGGCATGCGGCGACGCCGGAGCGAGCACGCTGACCTCATGCCCGCGCGCGCGCATCACCTCCGCGAGTTGCAGCACATGCGACTGCACGCCACCCGCTACGTCGAACGAGTACGGACAGACCATGCCGATGCGCATCAGGCTTTCCTCAATTGGGGCCTCAATTGGGCCTGAGATTGGGCCCCAGCCGGGCCCGCCGGGCATCCGACAGGTCAGCCAACCACTGCGGCTGCAACATGTGCCAGTCCGCAGGGTGCTCGGCTATGTTGGCCGCGAACCGGTCGGCCAGCGCCTGGATGATGGCGCCGACGTCACCGCTGGCGCAGTCCACCGCCGGATACACCCGAAAGCCCCAACCGTTGGGTTCGAACCAGCAGTGCGCCGGCAATAACGCCGCTCCAGTCTCGATGGCCAGCTTGGCCGGCCCCGCGGGCATCCGGGTGGGTTCACCGAAGAAGTCGACCTGGACGCCGTTGCGGGTCAGGTCTCTTTCGGCCATCAGGCAGACCACCCGGTTGATCCGCAGCCGCTCGCACAGCATCGCGAAGGGGGGCTTGGCGCCTCCGGACAGCGGGAGCACTTCAAAACCGAGGCTTTCCCGATACTCGATGAAACGCCGATACAACGACTCGGGTTTGAGTCGTTCCGCGACGGTGGTGAACGTGCCGTACGTCTGCGCCAGCCACATGCCGGCCATGTCCCAGTTTCCGCTGTGCGGCAGCGCGACCACAACACCGCGGCTTGCGGCCAGTGCGGCATCCAGGTTGTCGATGCCCTGGAACGAGTTATCGATCTGGCGGGCCAACTTGCGGTGGTTCATCGTCGGTAACCGGAACGCCTCGCGCCAGTAGCGGGCGTAGGACTCCAACGAGGCCCGCATCAAGGTGCCTGGGACGTCAGCGGGTCGCACGCCGACGACCCGGGCCAGGTTCTTGCGCAATTGCTGCGGCCCGCCGCGGCGCGCCGCGTAATGCGCCCCGGCGTCGAACACGTTGCGCGCGGCAAACTCCGGCATGGCGCGCACGACCTGCCAGCCCGCCGCGTACGCCAAGTCGCTGGCGCGGCCGGTCAGAAGACGCCGCGTGCCCTCGGCCAATTGCAGGCCGCCCGGGGTGGCGATCACCGCTGCTTCTTTCCGGCGTCATTCCGCTTGGCATGGCCGTGGGGTTCGGTTCCACCGCCCGGCGCCGGGATGCGATCGGTGGCCCCCGGTGAGATCCACACCGTGTGCAACCGCTGACCCAGGGTGATCACACTGGCCACCGCCAGCAGCCACATCGCCACGGGCAATGCCGGGGGCCACGCGATGAACGGGAAGTCCGACACCCCCGCGCCGACCAGCACGATGATCAACCGCTCCGGTCGTTCGATGATGCCGCCGTCGCCACGCAGGCCGCTGGCTTCGGCCCGCGCCTTGATGTAGGAAATCACCTGCGAGGTGACCAAGCAGATCAACGTCGCCACCACCAGCAGACGGTCGCGCATGCCGAACGCGATCCACCACAGCAGTCCGCTGAACACCGCACCGTCACTGATGCGGTCGCACGCGGCATCCAGCACCGCGCCGAACCGGGTGCCACCGCCGCGTTGCCGGGCCATGGCCCCGTCCAACATGTCGAACAGCACGAAGAACCAGACCACGCAGGCACCGGGAAACAGCTTGCCCATCGGGAACAGCACCAGTGCCCCGGCCACCGAAGCCGTGGTGCCGATGATGGTGACCGCATCGGGTGTCAGGCCGATCCGCAGCAGCGCCCGGGCGAGCGGGTCGGTGATCCGCGCGAAGGCCGCCCGGGACAGGAACGGCACCTTACTCATGCGCGCCGCTCCTCCTCATCGCTGCGCTCCGCATCGTCGCCGCCGCAACTCATGCGCGCCGCTCCTCCTCATCGCTGCGCTCCGCATCGTCGCCGCCGCAACTCATGCGCGCCGCTCCTCCTCATCGCTGCGCTCCGCATCGTCGCCGCCGCAACTCATGCGCGCCGCTCCTCCTCATCGCTGCGCTCCGCATCGTCGCCGCCGCAACTCATGCGCGCCGCTCCTCCTCATCGCTGCGCTCCGCATCGTCGCCGCCGCAACTCATGCGCGCCGCTCCTCCTCATCGCTGCGCTCCGCATCGTCGCCGCCGCAGTTCACGGTTGCCTGGCCCATTCGGTGGCCAGCAGCCGACGGGTGTCACGCAGCAACTGCGGAATCACCTTCGAGCCGCCGATGATGGTGATGAAGTTCGCGTCGCCGCCCCACCGCGGCACCACGTGCACGTGCAAATGCTCGGCCAGCGAGCCGCCCGCCGAGGTCCCAAGGTTCAGCCCGACGTTGAAGCCGTGCGGTCGTGACACCGTCTTGATGACGCGAATCGCCTTCTGGGTGAACACCATCAGCTCCGCGCTTTCCCGCTCCGTCAGATCCTCCAGCTCCGAAACCCGCCGATAGGGCACCACCATCAAGTGTCCCGGGTTGTACGGATAGAGGTTGAGCACGGCGTAGACCAGTTCACCGCGCGCAACCACCAGACCTTCCTCGTCGGACAGCAACGGGATATCGGTGAACGGCTGCGCGCGCTCCGACTCGGGGCGCTTCATCGGTGCTTCGGCGAGGTAGTTCATCCGGTACGGCGTCCACAGCCGCTCCAGGTGGTCGCGCTCGCCCACACCCCGGTCCAAGATGGTGCTGTCCTCGAGGTCAGCGCGCCGCTCGTCACTCACCGCCGTCTACTTTCACCAAATCTGCTGTTGGAGCGGCGTTTTCGCGAGCGGCGATCCATGCCACGATGGCCGCCACCGCGGCGTCCCGGGGTACGCCGTTAAGCTGCGTGCGGTCACCGAACCGGAAGCTGATCGCGTCGGCCTGCACGTCGCGGTCACCGGCCAGCAGCATGAACGGCACCTTCTGATTGGTGTGGTGCACGATCTTCTTGGCCATCCGGTCGTCGCTGGTGTCGACATCCGCCCTTATTCCATGCGACTTCAGTTGTGCCGCAACCTCTTCCAGGTAGCGCACATGCTCGTCGGCGACCGGGATACCGACCACCTGGACCGGCGCCAGCCATGCCGGGAACGCGCCCGCGTAGTGCTCGGTGAGGATCCCGAAGAACCGCTCGATGGACCCGAACAGCGCGCGGTGAATCATGACGGGGCGGTCCCGCGCGCCATCGCTGGCCGTGTACTCCAGCTCGAAGCGCTCCGGGAAGTTGAAGTCCAGCTGGATGGTCGACATCTGCCAGGTACGGCCCAGCGCGTCTTTGACCTGCACCGAGATCTTAGGTCCGTAGAACGCGGCGCCGCCGGGATCCGGCACCAGTTGGAGCCCGGATTCGGCACCCACCTCGGCCAGCACGTTGGTGGCTTCCTCCCAGACCTCGTCGGAGCCGACGAACTTTTCCGGATCCTTGGTGGACAGCTCCAGATAGAAGTCGGTCAGACCGTAGTCACCCAGCAGGTCCAGGATGAACCGCAGCAGCGAGCGCAGTTCGTCGCGCATCTGGTCGCGAGTGCAGAAGATGTGGGCGTCGTCCATGGTCAGGCCGCGCACCCTGGTCAACCCGTGCACCACGCCGGACTTCTCGTAGCGGTAGACCGTGCCGAACTCGAAGAGCCGCAACGGCAATTCGCGATAGGAGCGCCCACGAGCCCGGAAGATCAGGCAGTGCATCGGGCAGTTCATCGGCTTGAGGTAGTAGTCCTGGCCGGGTTTGCGCACCGAGCCGTCCGCGTTGTGTTCCGCGTCGATATGCATCGGCGGGAACATGCCGTCGGCGTACCAGTCCAGGTGCCCCGAGGTGTGGAACAGCTGGGCCTTGGTGATGTGCGGGCTGTTGACGAATTGGTAGCCGGCCTCGGTGTGCTTGCGCCGCGAGTAGTCCTCCAGTTCACGACGCACGATCCCCCCCTTGGGGTGGAATACGGCTAGGCCGGAACCGATTTCGTCGGGGAAGCTGAACAGGTCCAGCTCGACGCCCAGCTTGCGGTGATCGCGGCGCTGCGCCTCTTCGATGAGTTCCAGGTGGCGGTCGAGCGCCTCCTGCGACTCCCACGCGGTACCGTAAATCCGTTGCAGGCTGGCGTTTTTCTGGTCACCGCGCCAGTAGGCCGCCGAACTGCGGGTCAGCTTGAAGGCCGGGATGTGTTTGGTGGTCGGAATGTGCGGCCCGCGGCACAGATCGCCCCAGACCCGTTGCCGGGTACGGGGATTGAGGTTGTCGTAGGCGGTGAGCTCGTCGCCCCCGACCTCCATGACGTCCGGGTCGCCGGATTTGTCGTCGACGAGTTCGAGCTTGTAGGGCTCGTTGGCCAGCTCGGCGCGGGCCTGCTCCTTGGAGGCATAGACCCGCCGGTCGAATAGCTGCCCCTCCTTGACGATCTGACGCATCCGCTTTTCCAGCGCCGCCAGGTCCTCCGGAGTGAACGGCTCGGCCACGTCGAAGTCGTAGTAGAAGCCGTCGGTGATGGGCGGGCCGATGCCCAGTTTCGCGTGCGGGAACAGCTCCTGGACGGCCTGAGCCAGGACATGGGCGGTCGAATGCCGGATGACGCTGCGGCCTTCCTCGGTATTGGCCGGTACCGGTATGACCTCGACGTCGGCATCGGGCACCCAGTTCAGGTCGCGCAGGTTGCCTTCGGCATCGCGCACCACGACGATCGCGTCAGGCGTGCCGCGCCTGGGCAACCCCGCCTCGCCGACCGCGGCGGCCGCGGGGGTCCCGGCAGGAACCGGGATCGCGTCTCCCGGGCGCCGCGGGTCGCCGCCGTCATCTCCGGGGACGGGGTGTACGGGGGCGCTCATCGGGTTGGTCTCCAAGGATGTGGCAGGTTCGAGGCGTGTCGGAACGATCGCGACCATGCTATCGGTGCCGACCTTGGCGGCCCCACACCGACGGGCGCGCGGAGGGGTCGTCCGCCGTATTTCGCAGGGGCCGTCGCGTCAGGCCGCGCGCTGCTGGGTCAGATCGCTGCGGTCCGCTCGGTCAGCGTACGTGCGCAGCAGCTGCCCCATGGGCTCATGCCTCCGGCCGCGACGTGTCATCGCGCGAATCTTGTCGCGCAGCTTGACCGAGGTGAAGCGGTTGTTCTCGCCGTCGTAAAAGAATTCCAGGATGCGCACCGGGAAATATCCCGACAACAGGATCGCAATAGTCACCAGTGCGATGCGGCTGGTGACATTATGCGCTTTCGTCGTCCTGATATAGCGGGTGGCGTATCGATAGAAATCGCGTGTTGAGCACGCGACGCGCCGCCCCGACATGCCGGCAACCAGTGCGGGCTCGTAATCGATGCGGAAATTGTTTTTGAACAGCGTTACCGCAAGGTCGACATCTTCGTGCAGCTGATCTTCGAGATCCAATCGGGTGAGGTGACGGACGGCCCGCCACGCCGAGGTACGAATTGCCATGTTCGCGCCCAGAAGAAACCGTTGATCTGTCGAGTTCCGGTGCAGCCAGCCACGGACCCGGCGGTCCAGCCGGAAAACCGGTCCCTGCAGGGGCATATCGTAATACCAGACCGGACCCGTCACCGCGTCGAGGCCCGGGTCCCGAAACCGCCGCCGGATCGTCGCCACCCAGTCGTCCGAAATGATGGAATCGGCATCGATTCGTCCGATGACGGCGCTGCGCACATTGTCGAATCCGCAGTTGCGGGTGGGAGCGATGCCTTGATACTCATTCTGGGCAAGTAGGCGTATGCGAATGTGCGGGTGGTCGAGCTGGAACCGCCGCACTATCGACTTGGTGCGGTCTGTCGACCTGTTGTTGACGACAATTATTTCGTCCGGAGGAGATGTTTGGCGCAGGCACGATTCGAGGCACTTGCCGATAAACCCCTCCTCGTTATAGGCAGGGATGACGATCGCTACCGTTGGAGCCGGCCCACCGGCGGACTGACGGAGACGGCTTGCCGCCAACAAGATGTCGATCATGTCCCAACCCAACACTTGTATTGCCGACGCCCAGCGCGGTGCGAAGCAGATACCCGACGAGAAATGGATCAGCGAGCGGCCATCGATCACTTAAATACGATATTGTACACCTGTGCAATGATTCGTCAAGACAATTATTGGCTAATGCAATTCAGTGGCCGGCTTGGGTCCGGATACCGCCAGCGTGCCGCGCCGCCTCAGGGCTGGCCGGGCTTGAGTCGCACAAACAATGCGTCGGCCTCGGTCAACAGGGTGTCGCCATCTGTCAGCCGGCCGGAGACGAAGAGTTTGCGCCCATCGACGCGGTCCACCCCAGCCTCGATCTGCAGTTCTTTTTCGACGGGCACGACATTGCGATAGTTGATCGTCAGGTAGGCCGTGCGCTGTCGGGTGCTGCCGGTGAGCACCGACGCCGTCAATCCCAGCACCGTGTCGAACAGCAGCCCGAGCGCCCCGCCATGCACGGCGCCGTTGCGGCCCAGGTGAAACCGGGCGAACCGAGCCCAGCCGTGGATCCGGCCGTCCGCTGCCTTGCGGGCCGACATAGGGACGGTCAGGATATTGCCGCGGACGGGCAGATCCATCCGCCGGCCCGACGGCGAGTGCCATTCGTCGGTGTCGAACGGCGTCAGCAGCGCCGATACCTTCTCCAGCAGATCGGCGGCCTCGGTGATCACGTCGTCGGGCGCGTCGGCGGCCCGGGCATGGTCTTGCAGCTTGCGCACCGCGTCGATGAACCGGCCGTAGTCGGGTCCGCCCTTGGTGGTCGGCTCGGGAGGATTGAATCCCCCGCCCGGGTGTCGCTCATGATCACCTGCCACCACCACACCGTATTTGGTCGCCCCTAGGTATGCGGTATGCGCCAGCCCGCGCAGGGTGAACACACCGCCGAATACGAACGGCACCGCCGGCGGGGGCACTGCGGACACCGCTCGCCATCTGAGCCGTCAGCCCCGTGCCCATTGGCGCCGAACCCGCGTGTTGACCGTGAAGGTGCCGCGCTGACAGCGGCCGCTGGGCAGCCGGCCGGCCGTGGCTCAACCCGGTTGGCCCGACAGGCCCTCAGCACCGATGCTGCCGTCGGCGCCATCGGCCCCGTTGTGGGTCGTGCCGGTCCCGCCCGTACCGCCGGTTCCCAGCCCGCCGCCGCTGCCACCGGCGCCACCAGCACCGCCATTGGCAGCGGGGCCGTTGACACCGGCCTGGCCAACCAGCACACCTCCCAGACTGCCGAGTCCGCCGGCACCGGTGCCGCCGCCGTTGCCTCCGGTGCCGCCCGCGCCGCCGTCGCCGCCCGGGCCTCCGTGCCCGCCCCTGCCGATAGCGCCATTGCCTGTGGTGACACCGGCGCCGTCGCCGCCATTACCACCGACACCTCCATGACCGCCGGTCCCCCCGGCGCCGCCCTCGCCGCCGATCCCGGCGATGCCGCCGTCGCCGAACAGCAGCCCACTGCGACCACCGTTGCCACCCGAGCCGCCGAAGCCACCGGTACCTCCGGCGGCGCCAGTGCCGCCCCCGCCGGCCAAGCCACCACTACCGCCGCTGGCGGCTTCGTCAGCGAAGCTTCGAGCCAGTCCGCCACCGCCGCCGGCACCGCCGGCGCCGCCCGCGGCAATGCCAATGGTCCCGTTGCCGCCGTCGCCCCCCAACGCGCCACCGGAGGCGGTGATGGCATCCCCTCCCAAACCGCCGGCGCCGCCGATTCCACCGACACCACCGGTGCCACCGTGGCCGCCGAAGGCGTTTCCAGCGCCTCCGAAAACGAGCCCGAGTCCGCCGCTGCCGCCCGTGCCACCGACAGCGGCAAACGCGCCATCCGCGCCCGATTGGCCGTTCCCACCGACCACGTCGCCGCTAGCATTAACCAGCAAGTCCGGGGTGCCGTTGGCGCCTTTGCCGGCTATGCCGTTGATGGCCGGGTTGACGCCGTGAGCCCCGGTGAAGCCGGCGCCGCCCTGGCCGCCGGCGCCGCCGTCGCCGAATAGGGTGGCGTTGCCGCCCGTACCGCCCTGGCCGGCGGAGCCACCGTTGATATTTGGCACCGCGGCGCCGCCCATCCCGCCGGCGCCGCCATTGCCGACCAACCAGCCGCCCGTGCCGCCGTTGCCGCCACCCGCTCCAGCCCCGCCTTTTGCGCCGACACCACCGTTGCCGATCAGCCCCGCGCTGCCCCCGTTGCCGCCGGCCTGTCCTGGCAGACCGTTCCCGCCATTTCCGCCGTTGCCGTACAACCAGCCTCCCGGGCCGCCTGCCTGCCCAGGCCCGCCATTGGCGCCGTCACCGATGAGCGGCCGGCCCAGCAGCGCTTGGGTCGGTGTATTGACGGCGCCCAGGACGCCCTGCTGCAGGCTCTGCGCGGAGATTCGTTGGCAGCTTCCGCGTTGGCATACGCACCAGCTGCGGCACTCAAGGCCTGCACCAGCCTCGCATGAAAGGCAACCGCCTGTGCACTGGCGGCCTGATAAGCCCCAGCGTGCCCTTCGAACAGCGCCGCAATGGCCGCCGACACCTCATCGGCCCCCGCAGCCAGCAATGCCGTCGTCGGGCCGGCCGCTGCCACGTTGGCCGCACGCAGCGCCGCGCCGATACCCTGCAGGTCCGTTGCCGCCGCGACAACAGTTTCCGGTGTTGCTATGACAAACGACATCCCAGCCTCCGCTGATTCGGCACATTGGCCTGGGGATGCTACGCCGAAAGTCCTGACCTCAACTCGACTTTCTTAAACGTTCTAATAGCACTCAACGGAATTCGGTCGTCGAGCCGGTCTATCTCGCCCTTGCTTACGGCCGAACGCCTTGCGCAGCCCGTGTCAGGCGTTCTGCTCGCCGATGGCCGCCAGCAGCTCGAGTTCTTGTTCAGTGAGCGTGATTTCGGCCGCGGCGACGTTTTCCTCTAGGTGCGCGACGCTCGAGGTGCCCGGAATCGGCACCATCACCGGGGAGCGCTGCAGCAGCCAGGCCAGCGCCAGCTGCGACGGCGTCGCATCGTGCTCGGCGGCGAGGTGCCGCAGCGGACCGTCCGCGGAGGCCAGCGGGCCGGACCCGAGCGGAAACCACGGAATAAACCCGATGCCCTGGCTGGCGCAGGCCTCCAGCAGTGGTCCGGCACCCTGCGAGGCCAGGTTGTACATGTTCTGCACCGACACGATGTCGGTGATCTGCTGGGCCGCTTGCAGTTGGTCCACGTCGATCTCGGACAGCCCGATATGGCGGATCTTGCCTTCATTTTTTAACTCGAGCAGTTCGCCAACTTGCTCTTCCAGCGGGACGTGGCGGTCGATGCGATGCAGTTGGAAAAGGTCGATGGTCTCGACGCCGAGGCGCCGCAGGCTCATCTCGCACTCCTGGCGCAGATAGCTCGGGTTCCCGAGGGGGATCCACACATTGGGGCCGGTGCGCAGCAGCCCCGCCTTGGTGGCGATCACCAATCCGTCGTAGGGATGCAACGCCTCATGGATGATCTCCTCGGAGACATAGGGGCCGTAGGAATCGGCGGTGTCGATGAAATTCACGCCGAGTTCGACGGCCCGCCGCAACACCCGAACACACTCCTCGCGGTCGGCCGGCGGACCCCACACGCCTTCACCGGTCAGGCGCATCGCACCGAAGCCGAGCCGGTTGACCGTCAAGTCACCGCCGAATGTGAATGTGCCGGATGCTGCTGCCAAGGCTTTCGAGGTCTGTGTGGTCACTATTCCGACCGTACGCCGCCACCCCGGCCGCGCAATGTGGCGTGGCAAGCTGGTTGAGTGGACCTGGATGCGCTCGCCGACCTTCAGCTGACCTATCCCGAAGTGGGCGCGACCGCGGCCGCGCAGCTGCCACCGGGCTATGGCCACCTCAGCATGTCCGCCCAGATCGGTTCTGGCCGTGCGCGTTTCGAGCAAGCTGCCGACGCCGTCATGCGCTGGGGCATGCAGCGCGGAGCCGGCCTGGGGGTTGCGGCGAGTTCCGACGTCGCGGTGGTTTCGGCCATCGTGGTGGTCAGGCTGATGGGTCTGATGCGCGCGCCCTGTCGCGTGGTGTACGTCATCGACGAACCCGACAACCGCGGATTCGCCTACGGAACGCTGCCGGGTCACCCGGAGTCCGGTGAGGAACGGTTCGCCGTGCGCTACGACGCGAGCACCTCCGCGGTATACGCGGAGGTGTCGGCGTTCTCCCGGCCCGCGACCTGGTGGAGCAAGCTCGGCGGCCCGGTCGTTTCGGTGGCCCAGCGCATCATCGCGAAGCGCTACCTGCGCGGGGTTTGACGGACCGGGCCCCTCAACGACGCCCGATGCTGCCCCGGTGCACGCCCTCGGCCAGCCGCGCCAGGGCGACAGCGCCGGCCAGCAAGCCGAAGTCGCGCAGTGCCACGTCGTAGAACCCGGGACCGGTGACCAGATCGAGAATGATCCCGGCCAGCCAGGCCGCCACCACCCAGGCACCAAACCGCGGTACCACCGCAACCAGCACCCCGGCCGCGATCTCGATCACACCCACCAGGTACATGCACTGGTCGGCGGTGCCCGGAACCAGGTTGTCGATCCACCCGGCCAGGTACATGCTCCAGTGATGCGGGTGGGTCAGCAGATTGAAGAACTTGTCCAGCCCGAACACGATCGGCGCCACCGTGAACACGGTGCGAAGCAGCAGGTACGCCGAATATGACGGATCTTTCACCTGGTCGGCGAAGGACGGTGCGACACCGGCGGATTGGTGGACGTGTCTGGTACTCATGACCCCTCCATTTCTATAGTATAATATTTTGGACGTTAGAACGTGTAAACTGTAGCGTCAAGTGTTTTCTCTCTTAGAAGCGGGGCAGGTGACGGACTCACTCGAGCGCAACGCCGCCGGGATCGGGGCACTGGCCGACCCGGTGCGTCATCGGCTCTACGAGTACGTGTGCTCACAACCAGGGCCGGTGAGCCGCGACCAGGCGGCCGACACTCTCGGAATCGCCCACCACCAGGCCAAATTCCACCTCGACCGGCTCACCGCCGAAGGCCTGCTGGAGACCGACTACGCACGTGTGACGGGTCGCTCCGGCCCCGGTGCGGGCCGGACCGCCAAGCGGTACCGCAGGGCCGGGCGCGATATCGCGGTCAGCCTTCCGCAGCGGGAGTACGAGCTGGCCGGGCGGCTGATGGCCGCGGCCATCGCCCGCTCGGCCAGCACCGGGGAGCCCGCCGCCGAGGTGCTCAACCAACTCGCCCACGACTACGGCCATACCATCGGCAACGGCGTCGCCAAGCCCGTCGATGCCGCAGCGGCGCTCGAGGTGGCGTTGGCAGTGCTGCGCAAGCACGGCTATGAACCCCGTCGTACCAACGGGGAAGTCGAGCTGGCGAACTGCCCGTTCCACGCACTGGCCCAGCAGGAGACGCAACTGGCGTGCTCCATGAATCATGCGCTGATCACCGGGGTGGCCGACGCGCTGGCGCCGCACGGGCCCGACGCCCGGCTGGACCCCCGGCCGCAACGGTGTTGCGTCGTGCTCAAGGGCCGAGCGTCATGCCCCCCAGCGGGTTAGCAAACTTCGGGCACCCGAGCACATGTTCGCAATGACCTCACCCGCGGACGCGTCGTCACCGATCATCCCGACGCCCTGCCCCGCGTCGACTGGAGCCACTCGCAGGTCTTCGGCGGCAATCGCGGCGGTCAGCTCACGGCGGGCAGCCGGGTCAGCCGCCAGCTCGTTCTCCCGCTCCGTCCAGCGCTCGACGAAGTCGTTGGACAGTACCCGCGACGGGTAGCGCCGGGGCCAGGCCAGGCCGGCGGCCACGTCGAAAACCCGGGTGACCCGGGTTTCGGTTCCCCGGGCCGCGATCAGCGCCCGGCGGGTGCTCTCACCGGTCAGCGCCTCGGGGCACGCCGCCAGACGGGTGCCCACCCAGGCCCCGCCGGCACCGGCAGCCAGCACCGCGGCCAGGCTCCGGGCCGAGGCGACGCCACCGCCGGCCAGCACCGGCACGGACACGGCTTCTAGGACGGCGTCCAGCAACGGCAGCGTGCCCAGCCGTACCTCGCCGTGACCGCCCCCCTCGGCCCCGCGCGCGACCACGATGTCCACCCCCGCGTCGACCGCCCGACGAGCCCCTGCGCCGTCGTAAACCTGTGTGGCCGTGGCGATTCCGGCATCGCGCGCCTTGACCACCCAGGACCAGTCGGTGCCGAAGCTGACCGATAACAATACGGGCTCTGCGGCCAGGGCGTCCTCGAGCAGGCCAACCTCACGTCGCATGACCCAGTCCACCAGGCCGATCCCGAACCTGCCGGCCACCTGCCGCAGCTGTTCGGCCAGCGAAGCCCGGGTCGCCGTGCTGCCCATGCCGATCATGCCCAGGCCGCCAGCCGCGGTGACCGCGGCGGCGAGTCGACCGCCGGCAACTCCGCCCATGGGTGCGTTGACGATCGGCACCTGCAGGCCGAAGCCCCGCGACCAGGGTGTGGAAAGCACGCTTAGTGCGCGCCGGGCTGGTCTTTCAGCACGGTCAGCATGACCACCGAATCCTGCACCGCGTGCAGGGCGTGCCGGGTCCGCGGAATCGCGACGTAGTCGCCGGTTTTGCCGTCCCAGGTGTCGTCGGCGGCGGTGAGGCGCACGTGGCCCTGCAGCACCTGCAGCGTCGCCTCCCCCGGGCTGTCGTGTTCGGACAGGTCGTGGTCGGCAAGCAGCGCCAGCACGGTTTGCCGCAGTTCGTGGGTGTGCCCGCCGTGGATGGTGTGCGCCGCCCGTCCGCTGTGGGACTGCTTGGCCTCGGCCAGCTTTTCGGCCGCCAGCTCGGTCAGCGAGATGGATTCCATCGATGAGTCCTTTCAGCCGTTCAGTAGGAGTATCCCTGCCACCACCAGGGCAACGACCTTGACCACCTCAAAACCCACGTACACGTAGTGTGCCCGGGACCGAGGCCCTTCCTGCCCCGCCAGGACCTGGTCGGAACGGCGGGCCAGCCGGGGACGGACCGCGATCACCTGCAGGGCCAGCGCGGCCAGCGCGACTCCGAGCGCCGCACTGACGCGCACCGGCGTGGGCCCGGCCACGACCAGCGCCAGCAGGACCAGCGCGAATCCCACCTCGATGGTGTTGAGCGCGCGAAAGACCAGGCGGCCGATACCGAGGCCGATCTGCAGCGTGACATTGGGCGCGCGGAACTTCAGCGGAGCTTCCACAAACGAGATGGCCAGCACCATGCCGAGCCACACGAAGGTAATGGCAACCTCGATCGCCGGCCCGGTGCTCACCTGGCGGCTCCTTTCAGCGAGAGGTGGGCCAGACACAGGTCCGGTTCGGCGAACGCGTCGAGCCGCTCCACGCTGACTGGCGCCGCCCATGTTTCCAGAGCGCCTTGCATGAGCCCGAGGTGGATCGGACAGACGACGCTAGATCGCGTTTCGGCGACCTCCAGAAACGGGCAGTGGCGCAGGCCCAGCTGTTGCTGCCCGTCCGACACCCGTCGCTCCGGGGCGAACCCCAGCTGGTCGAGCACTCCCACCAGGTGCTCGATCGACCCCTCGGCGTTGCTGTCGGTTGTCGGTGCTTCCAGCCGCTGGCCCCAGGCGCGTCCGGCGGCCAGCGCCTTCGCGTGTGAATCAGGTTCGGCGGCAAGGCCGTTGGAAAGGATCTCGGCGAGCAGCCGATAGTGCCGCGCGCCGCCACGGTCCATTTGCCGGACTGCGGAGAACATCTGCGGCGGCCGTCCCGGGCCGCGCGGGCCGGACTCGACGCGCTGCACCTGGCCGTCGGCGACCAGGGCATCGAGGTGGAACCGGACGGTATTCGGATGCACTTCCAGCGCGTCGGCAATCGCAACGATGCTCATCGGGACGCGTGATGCCCGCAATACCCGCAGCACCGCGCGACGGCGCCCCGTCGGCTCCTGGACTGATCTGGCGATATCACTCACCTCCGGAATCGTCGGCTCTTGGCTCGGCGGCCACCAGAG
This sequence comes from Mycobacterium attenuatum, assembly GCF_900566085.1. Lineage (GTDB taxonomy): Bacteria > Actinomycetota > Actinomycetes > Mycobacteriales > Mycobacteriaceae > Mycobacterium > Mycobacterium attenuatum. The sequence goes on along the minus strand of NZ_UPHT01000063.1, from coordinate 5,264 downwards.
GCGTATCAACCCCCAGAGGCCCAATCTTGGCAGCTCCCCCGGGCGAACCCAGCGGTTCGCCGCGACCCGGCAGGGTCTGGGCGAAGAACGCCGCATTGTCGGCGCGGTAGCGTTGCAGCTCGGCCGGCAGGTCGTCTTGGTAGTAAATGGCCTCTACCGGACATACCGGCTCGCAGGCGCCGCAGTCCACACATTCGTCCGGGTGGATGTAGAGCGCCCGGCCGCCCTCGTAAATGCAATCGACCGGGCACTCCTCAACACAGGCGCGATCCATCACGTCGATGCACGGCTTTCCGATCACGTATGTCATGCGCTAAAGTTTACACAAATACACTTGTAAAAACTATCTGAGGCGGGAAACCCTATGCCCGACAATGAACTTGACGTACGCCGACTACGTAAACCGGACAAGCATCCAGCGATTTTCGCCAGCTACGCCGCGCTGCCCACCGGCGGGTCGTTCGTTTTGGTCAACAACCACGACCCCAAACACCTGCGCGCCGAGTTCGACACCGAACACCCCGGCGGCTACGGGTGGGAATACGTCGAAAAGGGCCCCGAGGTGTGGCGTATACGGATCAGCAAGCTGACCACCACGCCGCTGCCCCGGATCCTGGCCGACACCAACGACACTGCCGTACCCCCCGGCGTCACCGGCGCAGCGTGGACATTGGAAGTCCGGGACCGCGATCTGGACGCCAACATCGTCGCCGTCCCGCCCGGCGGCGGAATCGGCATGCATACTGGACCCGATCTCGACGTCTTGATCCACGTGCTGTCCGGCAGCGGCCGGCTGACCACCGAGGAGGGCATCATCAACCTGCACCCGGGCGCACTGCTGTGGCTGCCACGCCGCTCGCGCCGGCAGTTCACTGCCGGTCCCGAGGGCTTGCGATATCTCACCGTGCATCGGCGGCGCCAGGCGCTGGCGTTGGAACCGGTCGCCCCCCAGGGCAGTTGATGGCGGACGCAGCAGGAGGATGCGAGCGGCCCCTGCCGCAGTCGAATCGCGACGAGGATCACCTGCAGGGGCACTGGCTGCTGGCCCGGCTGGGTAAGCGGGTGCTCCGGCCCGGCGGCGTGGAGTTGACGCGGACGCTGCTGGCCCGCGCCGACGTCGGAGACGCCGACGTGCTCGAACTGGCGCCGGGGCTGGGCCGTACCGCCGCCGAAATCCTGGTCCGTCACCCGCGGTCGTACGTCGGCGCGGAGGGTGACCCGGATGCTGCCAACCTGGTTCGCGGGGTGCTGCACGATCACGGCAGCCGCGGCGACGTGCGAGTCACCGACGCAGCCGATACCGGATTACCCGATGCCAGCGTCGATGTGGTGATCGGCGAAGCGATGTTGACCATGCAGGGAGACGCGGCCAAGCACGCGATCGTCGCCGAAGCGGCGCGGGTGCTGCGCCCGCGCGGACGCTACGCCATACACGAGCTCGCCCTGACGCCCGACGACGTACCCGAGGACATCAGCACCGAAGTCAGGCAGTCGCTGGCACGGGCGATCAAGGTCAACGCCCGACCGCTCACCGTCGCGGAATGGTCGCAGCTGCTGGCCGGACACGGCCTGGTCGTCGAACACGTCGCGACCGCCCCGATGGCACTGTTGCAGCCGCGACGGCTGATCGCCGACGAAGGCCTGTTCGGTGCACTGCGCTTTGCCAAGAACGTGCTCACCCAGCCGGCCGCGCGTAAGCGAGTGCTGATGATGCGCAACACTTTCCGCAAGCATCGGGAGCGGTTGGCCGCCGTGGCGATCATCGCCTCCAAACCCGCCGCATCGAGCATCTGATCGCTGACAGTCCGGGACTTATGCCCGCACCCTGGTGACAAACGGCCCTGACCCGGCCGGGCGGTCGCCGATAGCGTCGGGCCATGTCATCGCGCAACGCACTGGTGGGAATCGTCGTGGGCATCGACGAGTCACGCGCCGCCCGGCTGGCGGTGCAGTGGGCGGCACGCGATGCCGAGTTGTGAAACATCCCACTGACACTCGTGCATGCCGTGTCGCCCGAAGTGTCGAGCCGGCTGAAGATGCCGATGCCGGCGGGCCTGGCGCGCTGGCAGCAGGATCGGGGAGGCCGACTGGTCGACGAGGCGCTCAAAATGGTCAACGAGGCCGCTCAGGGTGGCGGTCCTGCCGGCGTCCACACCGAGATCTTGGGGTCGCCAGCCGTTCCGGCGCTGGTCGACTTGTCCAAAGACGCAGAAATGGTGGTCACGGGTTGCCTGGGCAGCGGACGATGGCCTGCCCGGCTGCGCGGCTCGGTCAGTTCGGCCGTGCTCCGCTATGCACACTGTCCGGTCGCGATCGTTGCCGACGACGACCCGTCGGCGGCGCAGCGCGGTCAGGCACCGGTGCTGGTGGGCATCGACGGCTCGTCGGCCTCGGAACTGGCGACCGCGTTGGCGTTCGATGAGGCCTCGCGCCGGCGCGTCGGGTTGGTGGGTCCGCATGCCTGGAGCGACATCGACGTCTCGGAATGGCCCGGAATCGGTTGGCCGGCAACATAATCGATGGCAGAGCAGGTGCTGGCCGAACGCTTGGCGGGCTGGCAGGAACAGTATCCCGATGTGGCGGTAACCCGGATTGCCGTGCAGGATCAGCCGGCGCGCCAGCTCGTCGACAAGTCCGGCCAGGCCCAATTGGTGGTGGTCGGCAGCCGCGGCCGTGGCGGATTCGCCGGAATGTCGGTGGGGTCGGTCGGTGAAGCGGTCGCGCAGATGGCACAGGTACCGGTGATCGTGGCACGTGAGTCACCGGCCTGCAGTCGGTTGGTCAATTCAGGCCGGCGGAATCAGCTCCAGCACGTCTCCGATCGCGCCACCCAGCACGGATAGCACTGTCACCGTGGGTTGACCAAGGAAGAAGTTCACTCCCGGATTGATGGACGGAAGATAGGGGTAGGCGTTCGGCGTATAGGACTGCGGCAACAATCCAATATCCACCAACGCGGCCTGGGGTCCTTGCACCGTCCCCAGTGCCAGGTAGGGAATGATGGTGAAGGGGTTGGGCACCGAAAATAGCCCGGCCGGCGTGGGAACGTTGGCATAGCTGAGCCCGGGCCCGTAGGACGAGTAGCCCATGTCGACGAGCACCCGCAGATTAGGCTGGAATATATCGGCGATCGGGGGACCGATAAAGGGGATATCGCGAATCGGCTGCAGCAGCGGCAGATTCTGCGTCAGAATCATGTAGTACTCGGTGTTGCCGGTATAGCCGGGAGACGTCGGCAGCGGTACCGCATTAGCAACCTGTGTGGACGTGAAATCGGGGTATTGGCCGTGTATATAGAACAAACCCATGAATGCGTTGAGGTCCGAGACGACGTTGAGCGGGTACTGCGGAGCATTGGCGATGCCGTCGTATTGGGCCGTGTAAATAGTCGTCGGATAGGGAGTATTCGGCGGCGTGGCACCGTTGAACGGCACATCTAAAATCGGAATGTAGAAGCCTGGCAGGCGCGCGAGGATCCCGCCGTTAGGGTTATTGGGATTAGCTGTCAGAATGAAGGACAGCCGGTCTTGATCCGGCGAGCCCAGCGCCATGAGAGCGCTGATTTCATTGGTGGCCACAGTGGAGCTCTGCGAGTAGCCGAAAACGACGGCACTATTTGCCGGGTCGCTCAGCGTCGTATTAATGGCATTGTTGAGCAGCGTGACGCCCTCGGCAACGGATTGGCCGAACGTCAGTTTGCCCCACGGCCAGAACTGCTCGGGCGTGTACACCGGTTGGGGGATGGCTCCCGGGTAGCTGGGCTGGATGTAGGCGGCGTTGACCCGCGACACGTAGACGGGACCAGGATCCGGGATACCGGTACCGCCCATGATCAGCGCGTAGAGCGGGTCCGCCGAGGCCACCTGTGCCATGGAAGTCGGCGTACCCGCGCTCCCCCCGTCGCCGCCGACCGGTGTCTGACCCAGCAGCGTCCGGATCGGCGCGGTGATCGCCTCGAGCGCGTTCGACGGCCCGGACAGCAGAGTCGCGTTGGCGGCCTCGGCTTGCGCGTAAACGCCGCTCGCACCCGCCAGTGCTTGGGCGAACTGATCGTGAAACACGGCGGCTTGCGCGGCCACTACTTGGTATTCCTGGCCATATGCGCCGAGTAGTTTCGCGATGGCCGTGGACACTTCGTCGCCGGCCGCCGGCAACACGCTGCTTATCAGATCCACCGAAGCCGCGTTGGCGGCGCTGATCGCCGAAGCGGTTCCGGCCACGTCGGTGGCTGCGGTCGCCAACATCTCAGGCACCGCGACCACGTTCGACATTTTCCGACCTCTCCCCACTCTTGCTGCTATTCAGCGCGGCCCGGAGTACCCCGCTGACTTCGGTTCCATGAGCACATCCCAGGCCGTTCCGGCCAGGACGCAGAGCACAGGCAACGGAAGCGGCGTGCATCAATACGAAATGTAGTCGGGCAATGCCGAAGCGTCCGGCATTTGGCAAGCTCAGGTTCAGCTCCAAGCATCGCGCGAGGAACCCTCCTCAGCGGACCCATGCCGATACCACAGGAACCTGATCGTGGACAGCCGACCCGCCGCCCGACAAACCGGACCTCAGTCACCGACGGCGACCTCCCCGGTTGTGCAATGCTGCACGGGTGCAATCGAACCCACACCGGTACCGCAGGCGGCCAGTTGCGGCGACCCTGAGAATTCTTGACACATTGCATCAAACGCGGCCCGGCATCTCGAACCTGATTAATAATCGTTAGATCAATTAACGGCCCCCAACCCAGGAGCCCAAGACACACGAGCAGGACTGGCTGTGACGGCGTCGGTCGTCACGGCGCTGGCCAGCTACGGTTTCCGATGAAGACCCAGTGACCGATTTCGCGATACTGCCGCCCGAGATCAATTCCGCGCGGCTATACGTCGGTGCTGGGCTGGCCCCGATGGCGGAAGCAGCGGCGGCCTGGGAGGGCTTGGCCGCCGAGTTGGATTGGGCCACAACGGCATTTTCGTCGGTGACCTCGGGGCTCGCGGGTTGGTCGTGGCAGGGTGCGGCGTCAGCGGCGATGGCCGAGGCGGCCACGTCTTATTTGGGATGGCTAAGCCTCGATCCACGGATGGATTGGGTTCGTTTCGGGTGTCGAGATGAGGAAAGTGCCTTTTGACCTGGGATGATTGGAGTTTCCAGACAACAATCGTCCAGCTCAAGAAAGGCACTTTCGGTGAGAGTGTGTCACAGGTTCGCGCCCTCGTCGGCGGTGTTCGATGATGACAATCTCGTGTCGTGTGCTGGTTTGGTGCCGGTGATGA
>NZ_UPHT01000064.1 GCF_900566085.1 Mycobacterium attenuatum | reverse complement strand
ACCAATGCCTAAGAACAGCGCGTTACCACCCGCGCCACCGGCGCCGCCGCCGGTCCCGCCGGCCCCACCAGCACCGCCGTTACCCCACAGCCACCCTCCGGTACCGCCTCGGCCGCCCGACGCGCCGATACCTCCGGCGCCGCCAGCCCCGCCGTTGCCGAGCAATCCCGCGGCCCCACCGGCGCCTCCGGCCTGGCCGGGGGCACCTGAGCCGCCAGTGCCGCCGTTACCCAACAGATAACCACCGGGCCCGCCGGGTTCCCCCGTTCCCGGTGCACCGTCGGTGCCATTGCCGATCAAGGGGCGGCCCGCGATGGTAGGGCCATTGATCGCACCAAGCAGGAATTGCTCCAGAGCCTGCAACGGCGAGACATTTGCCGCCTCCGCAGCCGCGTACGCGCTCCCGGCTTCCGTGAGCGCCTGCACGAACTGGCCTTGCCATGCCGCCATCGCGGCGCTCAGCGCCTGATACTGCCTGCCGTGGGTGGAAAACACCGCCGCAATTGCCTTCGACACCTCGTCGGCAGCGGCGGCCACCAACCCGCTTGTCGGGAGCGCTGCCGCCGCGTTGGCCGCGGCCAGCGCTGAGCCCATATCCGAGAGGTCGGCTGCCGCCAACGCCATCACATCCGGAATCGCAGTGACAAACGACATCAGGCACCTCCGCAATTTGTGTGATCGTCGTCGGCAGGCATAACCAGCCAGCAGATCCTACGCTTCGGCGACGCATCTTGAGGCCGTCCGCCGATACCGCGGGTTTGCCTCGAAGCTGGCACTCCGGGCCGTCGCACGTCCGGGCTGTTGCCGGCGCGCGCCCGGTGGCTTCCCGTCAAATGTCACGCGGGGCAAGCGTGTTTACGGCCCGCCAACGTCGCCCGCAGCTACCTCCGCCGCATCACGGCCCGCGAAGTCAGCGGTTAGCCCGACAGCGTGATGTCGGCTTAATGTCTGTAGTCATGTTTCCCTGCGAGCGCGTCGAGCTGACCTTTCTCGACCCGGATTCCGGTGAGGCGCCCTACCTCTTCCGCAACAGCGTGGATCTCGCCGTCACCCCGGAGCAGCTCTTCGAGGTGCTGGCCGACGCGGACGCCTGGCCGCGCTGGGCGTCGGCAATCAAGAAGGTGACCTGGACCAGTCCGCAGCCCTACCACGTCGGCACCACCCGTACCGTCGACATGCACGGGGGCATGGTGGTCAATGAGGAGTTTCTGGTCTGGGAACCGATGCGGCGCATGGCATTTCGGTTCAGCGAATGTTCGACCCAAGCGGTCGCCGCATTCGCCGAGGATTACCGGGTCGAGGTCATCCCCGGTGGCTGCCGGCTCACCTGGACCATGGCGCAAAAGCCCGCGGGGCCTGCGGTCCTGGGCATGTTCTTGTTCCGGCCGCTGTTGAACCTCGCGCTGCGCCGGTTCCTGGCCAACCTGCGCAGATACACCGACGCGCGGTTCGCCGCAGAGCAGCGGCGCTAGGCTGGTTCGACTCGGAAGCGGTCCGGATTGGGGAGCATGCGATGACCTTCAACGAGGGTATGCAGATCGATACCAGCACCGCGTCGTCGTCGGGCGGTTTTCCGGGCGGGCGGATGGCCATCGGCGGCGGCATCGGAGGGCTGCTGATCGTGGTGGTGGCCCTGTTCCTCGGCGTCGACCCCGGCGGCATCATGAGCCAGCAGCCGGTCGGCAACCGCGAGGCGGTGGCACCCGGCTTCGACCTCAGCAGGTGTAAGACCGGCGCCGACGCCAACAAATACGTCCAGTGCCGGGTGGTGGCCACCGGAAACTCCCTGGACGCGGTATGGAAGCAGCTCATGCCCAACCGCTACACCCGACCGCATCTGCGGCTGTTCAGCGGTCAGGTCAGCACCGGCTGCGGCCCGGCCAGCAGCGATGTCGGCCCGTTCTACTGCCCGGTGGACAAAACCGCGTACTTCGACACCGACTTCTTCCAGGTGCTGGTCACCCAATTCGGTTCCAGCGGTGGACCTTTCGCCGAAGAATACGTGGTGGCTCACGAATACGGCCATCACGTGCAAAACCTACTGGGGGTGCTGGGCCGCTCCCAGCAAGGCGCGCAGGGCGCCGGCGGCAACGGGGTGCGCACCGAGTTGCAGGCCGACTGCTACGCCGGCGTCTGGGCGCACTACGCGTCAACCGTCAAACAGCAGAGCACCGGTGTGCCGTACCTGCAGCCGTTGAGCGACAAGGACATTCAAGACGCCCTGTCGGCCGCGGCGTCGGTCGGCGATGACCGCATCCAGCAGCAGGCGAACGGGCGCACCAACCCCGAGACGTGGACACACGGCTCGTCGGCGCAACGGCAGCAGTGGTTCACCACCGGCTATCAGACCGGCGACCCCAACAAGTGCGACACATTCACCGCCACCGATCTGGGATAGCGCTCGGTTGATCAGTCACCCGATCACGGTAGGGTCTGCGGATTTCAACGCCGACCAGTACCGCTACTACGCCTGGATGCGCCGCAACTCCCCGGTCTATCGGGGCCGGTTGGCCCTGCGGCCACCCAACCGGGATGTCTACTTCATCTCCCGTCACCAAGACTGCGTGGCGGTGATCGCCGATCCGCGGATCCGGCGCGTCGTGGCGGGTGCGGAACACCTGCCGTTGCCCGACGCCATCCGCATGCTCACCACCGGCACCATGGTGTATCAGGACGATCCCGTGCACCTGCGGCTGCGCAAGCTGGTCAGCCGGCCGTTTACCCCACGCGCAATCGCACGCCTGGGCAACCGGGTCCAGGCGGTCACCGCTCGCGTGCTCGACAGGCTTACGCCGGGCCAGCGCATCGACCTCCACGACGACTACGCGTTGCCCATCACGACCACGGTGATCGGCGAAATGGTCGGCATACCCGCTTTGGATCGGTCCGCCTGCTACGACTACATCGACTCGCTGTTCGAGATGATGTTGACCGGCGGCTCCGAGGAAGCAGCCCAGCGAATGGACGAGTTCGTCGACTATCTGCGGAACCTGGTCCAACTGCGCCGCGCCGACCCGGGAGACGACATCATCACCGGGCTGATTCAGGCGGGCGAGGACGGCGACCGGCTATCGGACGACGAAATCATCGCCATGGTGTTTCTGCTCGTCACCGGCGACTATCAAACAACCCCGAACGCGATCACCAACGGAATGGCCGCCCTGCTCACCCACCCCGAACAGCTAAACCTGCTACAGGACCGACCCGAGCTCATCGGCAGCGCCGTCGAAGAGGTCCTGCGCTACACCGGTACTGTCGGCAGCACCGAGGCGACCACGTTCGCCGCCGAGGACATCACGATGCACGGCGTCACCATTCCGCGCGGAGCAATGGTGGTGCCGCTGCTGACCTCTGCCAACCGCGACCCCGCCGAGTTCGACGATCCCGACCGCTTCGATATCACCCGCAACCCCAACAACCATCTGGCCTTCAGCCGGGGAAGTCACTTCTGTCTGGGCGCACATCTGGCCCGAATGGAAGCCCGCATCACGATTGCCGCCTTGATCACCCACTTCCCTGATCTCGCCCTGGCCATCGCCCCGCAGGAGCTTCGCCTCGAACCGATTCCGCTGCTCAACCGATACGCCGAGCTTCCCATCGTCCTGGGATAACGTCCTGGGATAACGTCCTGGGATAACACTGACCCGTCAGGGCGCACGCAGATCTGCGATGCGGGAAACCTCGCTGTGCCACGCACCTTCGGATGGGCTATCTCGAGGGCACCGAGGGCACGCCGCCCCCTCTTCCCCTCTTCCCGGAAGAGGCGGCGGTGTCGCAAAGGGTCGCGGCGGCGGAGGGCAAGCGCGTCGGCTCGCGACCGACCGGTCAGCATGCCCGTCGCACCATTACCCCGTCGCGGTGATCACCACCGGCCCGACCGCTGCATCCATTCGGCGGCCTGGACCCTAAACTGCTGATTTCCGATGGCTGCGGGTTGACTCTCGGACGCGGGCGGAATCTGATGACATCGACCACGGCGGAAACCTTTACCCGGCCGCAGGCCGCAGAAGAAGGGACGCTAACTCATGGTGACGTGCGAGAACGGTCACCAAAACCCCGACGACTACCGTTTCTGCGGGCAGTGCGGAGCTCCGGTCGTGCCCGTTACGGTGCTCTGCCCAGCGGGCCACCTTACACCGGTGGACCAGCCATTCTGTGCAGAGTGCGGTGCGCCGATCATCGGTGCGGAACCAACGGTCGCGGCCGGCATCACTTATGCGAACCTCCCTGAGTCCGGCATCAGGCAGTGGTGTCGCAAGGTGTCGGGGCCTTGGAAGAACGCCAACGTCCGGCGGGTAGCCATCGCTGTCGGAAGTCTCCTTCTTGTGGGCGCGCTTGCCGTGCTTGGGTTTTCGATGATCAACTCCGGCCACGAGCGCGCCGGCACCACAATCACCGGACCGACGAAGCCTGGGGCCGGGCCGGGTTCGACCGCGCCGGTCACGCACATGGTCACTGCAACCGTGGCCGTCGGCTCTCTCCTCAACGCAGTAGCGGTCGATTCGGGCACCCGCACCGTCTACGCCGTCAACCACACAGTCCGGGGCAGGGTGTCAGTGATCGACGCAAAGACACACAAGGTCACAGCCACCGTGCCCGTCGGCGGCTCTCCGGTCGGGGCAGCGGTGGATCCAGGCACCCACACCGTCTACGTCACCAACAACGATGACGACACGGTGTCGGTGATCGACGGGAATACGCACGCCGTGACCGCTACCGTGCGAGTGGGCCACGGCCCGTTCGGGGTTGCGGTGGATCCAGAAACCCACACCGCCTACGTCACCAACGCCTTCGGCGCTTCAGTGTCGCTGATCGACGGGAGTACGCACATCGTCACCGCCACCGTGCACGTCGGTAGCGGCCCGTTCGGGGTGGCGGTGGATCCAGAGACTCACACCGCCTACGTCACCAACAGCGGCGACGACACCGTGTCGGTAATCGGCGGGTCCACACACACCGTCACCGCCACTGTGGCTGTCAGCACACGACCGTACGGGGTGGCGGTGGATCCCGGCACGCACGCGATTTACACAGCCAACTCGGACGGCCATACCGTGACGGTGATCGACGGGAAAACGAACGCGGTCATCGCCGCAGTGCCCGTCGGCACGAAGCCGTGGAAGATTGCGGTGGATTTGGGGACGCACCGCGTCTATGTCACGAACTACGACAAGGACGCCACCCTGTGGGTTATCGACGGGAAGACGAACACGGTCACGGCCACTGTGGGCGTCGGCAAATACCCGTGGGGGGTCGCGGTGGACCCAGACATCCACACCGCGTATGTCACGAGCTACGTCGACGGCACGATGTCGGTGATTGAATCCAGATAGCCAAACGCCCCGCCCCTCAATGGTGGCCCGCTTGCGCAGCGGCGCATTGCTGCTACGCGCGCCGGCTGGTTAGGCCCGGGACGTCGGCTTGCTCGCAACTCACCTGGATGGTGCGGCCCGACACGGTGGCGAACTCCTGCCAGGTCCCGCCCGCGAAAGTCCCGCCGACCGACCCCGGTACGCGGTGCGCAGCCGCCGCCACCCTCGTGGGATGGCCCACCGCCGGCGTCTAGCCGACAATCACCTGCGCTGCGAGACCAAAATTCTGACCAGCGCTACCCGCCGGCCAGCAACTCCCGCAACGTCTTACGCCCCTGCTCATCGAGCGGCAGCAGCGGCGCTCGCGGAACCCCGACGGGGAAACCCAGCAGCTCGAGACCGGCCTTGACGGTGGTCGGCAGGCCACCGGCAACGATGAACTGCAGCAGTGGCTTCAGGTCGTCGTAGAGAAGCTGCGCCTTTTCGAGATCGTCGCGACGCACCGCCTCATAGAGGTCGATGCACGGCTGCGGCCGCAAATTTGGTGCGGCCGTACACCATCCGGCCGCGCCGGCCCGCAGCGCGTCCAGCACCAGCGGATTGCTGCCGTTGTAGAAGGGCAGCTGGCCCTCGCTGAGCTGGGCGATGCGCTGCATCCGGGACAGATCGCCGGTGGATTCCTTAACCATGGTGAGGTTTTCGATGTTGTCGAACATGGTGACCAGTAGTTCGGGGCTCATGTCCACACCGCTGGTGGCCGGATTGTTGTAGGCCATGATGGGGATGCCGATGGCTTCGCCGATGCTGCGGTAGTGCTGGGCGATTTCCCGATCGGTCAGTTTCCAGTAGGACACCGGCAGCACCATCACGGCGTCGGCGCCGGCCCGCTCGGCGTACCGGGCACGCCGAACAGTCTTGGCAGTGGTCACATCCGAGATGCCGACGACCACCGGCAACCGCCGGTCCACGGCCGCGATGGCGGTGTCCACCACGGTGTCGAACTCCGACTCGTCAAGGTAGGCCAACTCCCCGGTGCTGCCGAGCGGGGCGATGGCATGCACGCCGGAGCCGACCAGGCGTTCGACCAGAGCGGCGAGTCGTGAGGTGTCTATTCCGCCGCTGTCGGCGAACGGCGTCACCGGGTAGGCAATAATGCCGTGGATCTTGGGCACAGCGGATTCGGCCACAGGACGAACTCCTCGGATTCGGTTGGCGGATAAGAGGTTAGCCAGTCAGCACATCGGGATGACGGGCCAGGGCGCGGCGGGCATAGTAGGCGAAGTTGGCTCGGCTGCGTGCCGGTGTCAACGTCCAGTCGTGGGCCTCGCGGGCCAGCCGCTCCGGCAGCTCGGCGATGGTTCCGGCGGCCATGGCGGCCAACTGCAGTTTCGCGGCACGCTCGATCAGCACCGCCAGCGAACACGCCTCCTCGATGCTGGCCCCGGCCACCACCTGTCCGTGATGGGCCAGCAGCGCCGCCTTCTTAGAACCCAATGCGGCGGTGATGATTTCGCCCTCTTCGTTACCGACGGGGACGCCCGGCCAATCGGCGAGGAACGCGCAGTCGTCATAGAGCGGCGTGGTGTCCATATGCGACACGACCAGCGGAACCTTCAGCATCGACAATGCCGCGACATGAAAGGCGTGGGTGTGCACGATGCACTGCACGTCGGTGCGCGCCCGATAGATCCAGCTGTGAAAACGGTTGGCGGGATTAGCCATACCGCTTCCGTGCAGGACATTCAGATCCTCGTCGACCAGCAGCAGGTTGTCCTCGGTGATCTCGTCGAACCCCAGGCCCAGCCGCTGGGTGTAATACGTCCCCGGTTCTTCGGCGCGGGCGGTGATCTGCCCGGTCAGGCCGGAGTCATGGCCGGCATCGAATAAGGCGCGACAGGTCAGCGCCACCTTCTGCCGAGTCGTCAAGGGCGAGTCGGCCGTCTCGGCGGCCAGCCGTTCCTGGGCGCGGCGCATCAGTTCGGACTTGGAATCGGTAAAGGTGATTGCCATCAGCTGCTCCCCGGTATCGCGAGCATATGACACAATTGTGACACACAAGTAGCACTATAGGAAACCTTGTGTCCCGGGCGGCGGGACGGAGGGAGTCTCCGGTGACAGCACTGTTGCGTGCCGTTCGCAGGCAGCGCGGCCTGACCCTGGAGCAGCTCGCGGAACAGACCGGCCTGACCAAGAGCTACTTGTCCAAGATCGAACGGGGACAGAGCACACCGTCGATCGCGGTGGCGCTCAAGGTCGCTCGAGCACTCGACGTCGACGTCGGACGGCTGTTCTCCGACGAGGCGGCCGAAGAGAAAATCACCGTCGACCGGTCCCGCGACCGCGCCGGCCGAGGGCGGGGACGGTACCACGCGCTGGCGTCGGCGTTGCTGGGAAAGTCCATGTCACCGTTCGTGGTTCGGCCCACCGACGATCCAGCCGACGATCCACATCCCGAGCACGCCGGCCAGGAATTCGTGTTCGTGCACGCCGGCAGCATCGAGCTCGACTACGGCGATCAGACGATCAGGCTCGACACCGGCGACAGTGCTTATTTCGACGCGTCGGTCGGTCACACCTTGCGGGCGGTCGGCGACGGGCGTTCCGAAGTCGTCGTCGTCACCCACGCCGGTCGCTAATAGCCCGGGGGACGATCCCATCCGCCATTCGGCGGACGCAAACTAGGACCCGCCGTGAGATACACATTAGCGTACTATGTAACGAATACTACCGTTACATAGTTCCAAATTACGTAAATGTGTAATACCCACGGTGTTCTAGGTGAGGAGTACGACATGTGCCACGAGGTTTTGTTCAACGCAGCCGAGACAAGCTATTCATTGATCTCGCTCATCGTTGACGACGTCGCCGACTGACGAGCAGCCGCAGCCCAGCCCGCGCGAGCTGAACGTCATGCCCCCCAAGCACCAACAGCGTCACACGGGCGCGATCACCAGCGACGGCAGCCTGGTCGAGATCTATCGTCGGGTACCGGCGACCGAAGAAGTCGAACGGGTCGCCGCCATGCTCGAGCCGGCGAGCTCGGTTCTGGACCTGGGATCCGGCGTTGGCCGCCTCGCTGACCCGCTGGCCACGCTCGGCCATCAGGTCACCGCGGTCGACGATTCAGCCGAGATGCTCGCCCATGTCCGCCATGGCCAAACCATCCAATCCCGCATCGAGGACCTTCGGTTACCCCAGAAATTCGATGCAGTCTTGCTGGCCAGCAGCTTGATCAACTATCCGGGCCTCGAATTTCGGATGAGCTTGCTGGCCACCGTCGCACACCATCTCAAGTCGGGCGGCAAGGCAATCATTCAGTGGCAATCACCGGAATGGTTCGCGCAGCGACCACTGGGGAGTTACCAGCGGTTCGACGGGGTGATGCGGCAGACCATGACGATCTTGCACAACCGCGAAGGGTGTGTCCTCGGGGAGTTCACGCTCGAGTGCGACGGGATGAGTTTGACCCAATCGTTCGAAACGCACCGAATGAGCGGCAACGAACTCAGGACCCTGCTGGAACGGGTGGGGATGCGACTGGACACCGACGAACCGGATTCGTCGGGATGGTTGCAGGCATCACTGCAACCGTAACGACCCACACTGTTAGCCTCGTCACATCAGGCGGCGTCGGAAACGGAGGCGATATGTCCTACCAAGACCTATTCCGCGAGGACGAAGACCCGCGTTCGTCGCGTTGGTTTACCGTCGGCGAAATCTCAGACTGACCGCGGGTGCCGCACCCCCTGACGGGGGCACGCCGCAGGAATCCAGGCGTCACCCAAGCACCTGCGGCGGCACCACCTTGGGCGCGACTCCGTATCGCGGTCCCGTGCCCTCCCGTGCCCTAGCCTCCCCCCGTCCGGCCCAGCCGACCGCCGGCACACCGGCCGGCAGCGCCGTCACCTCGGCGCCCTCCGCCGCGGGAACGGTCCACCCCGAGCCGTTCAGCGCCGCAACAGTATTCTCGGCCGGGACCGCCGCGGACCAACCGGGCGGCACCGTCAACTTGCCGACCGTGGACGCCGAACCCATGCCCGCCAGCACCGGTGTCCCACCCAGACCCAGCGGCCCGGCCGTAGCCCCGACGACGCCGGCGCCCACACCGGCAGCCGACGCGGGGACGGTGTTTCCGTTGAGTATCGAGGATGCGATGACGGCGAACATGTTCCACGCCACCGTGTCAAAGACCGCTTGCCCGATATTGATCACCAGGTTGTTGTTGAAGAAATCGTCCAACGGGCTGGCAACCGACGACGACACCGCCAACGGCGCGGCAAGCGATTGGACCGCTCCAGGCAGATTGGCCACCAGCCCACCAAACCCCGCCGACGGCGCGCTGGTTGCGGCGGCGCCAAGTCCCCCGGGATTGGTGGCCGGCGGCGGCGAGCTCAACGGCGCCAATACCCCCGCACTGGCGGACAAGCCGGCATAGCCGTACATCGCGGCGGCATCCTGTGCCCACATTTCGCCGTACTGTGCCTCGGTGGCCGCGATCGCTGGCGTGTTCTGCCCCAGGATGTTGGTCGCGACGAGAACCGCGAGCTGTGCCCGGTTGGCCATGACCACCGGCGGTGGGACCGTCATCGCCAAGGCAGTCTCATAAGCGGCCGCCGAGGCCATGGCTTGGGTAGCCGCATGCTGAAGTTGCCCGGCGGTGGCCTGCATCCACGCCACATAGGGCTCGGCCCCGGTGGCCATGGCCGCCGAAGACGGTCCGACCCACTGGGCGCCGGTCAACTGGGAGATCACCGACTGGCAGATGCGGGCCGTGGTACCCAACTCTTCGGCCAGGTTGTTCCACGCCGCCGCGGCCCCCACCAGCGGTCCCGACCCGGCGCCGGTGTACATGCGGGTTGAGTTGATCTCCGGCGGCAATGCCGCGAAATCGAAAACCATTTGTGCGCTCCTGTCTGTGGGCCGGGTGTGCTAGGTGACCGTCGGCTTGGGCATCACCATGGGCTTGGTGCCGTAGCGGGGCGTACCGAACCCGAGGCCCGCGCGCCCAGCCGAGGCCGCCGGCATCCCGGCCGGCACGGCGGTTACCGCCGTGTCGTGAGCAGCAGCGCTGGTCCAGCCGAAGCCTGGGCCGGGGGCCGAACTCGCGGTCCGGCCGCTGGCGGTGGCCCAACTCGGCGGCACCGACAACCCGCCGAGCGAAGACGCCTGACCCGAACCGGCCAGCACCGGCTTCGCCTCGGTAGCCGGCGAGCCCGCCGGCGCCGGGGCACCGGCAGGGAGCCCGGCGTCCGGCGAGTCGGAAGCGGCGACATTGCCGGCGCCGGTCGAATGCTGACCCGGCTCCACCTGGACCAGGTCCGACGCGGCGGCGCTGAAGTTCTGCGCCCACCCGATAGGTGTTCCTATGGTGGCGCCCGACGACGACGACAAGCCGGAGCCACCGGTCAGCGCATTGAAAATGCCCAATGGCCCCGATGAGGACGATCCCGCCCCAGCCAGCCCGCCGAGGACTCCCGGCAACGTTGTCGCACCGGCCGCGGTGCGGTTCGCGGCCTCGGTCTCCGCATACGAACCGGCGCTGCTGCCCAGCGTGTTCACCAGCATCTGGTGAATCGCGGCGGCCTGTGCGCTGACCTGCTGGTACCAGGTGCCGTACGCGGCGAACTGTGCGGCCTGCAGGGCTGAGACCTCGTCCGCGGCCGCCGGTACCACACCCGTGGTGGGTGCCGCCGCCGCGGCATTCTGAGCGGCCATCGAGGAGCCGGCGATTTGTAGTGCGCCCGCGGCGGCCGTCAGCGCCGCGGGCCGGGTGGTCACGAAGGACATGTGCTTCTCCTTGGAAAGCGAGCCGGCACGCCAGCCGGCGACGTGGTTGTGCCCTGGCTAAGTACCCGCGCGGGTCGGCTTGACGCGCACACAGACCGTGGGCAGCGACAGGAGAAGGCGCCTACCCGGCATGCGACGTGTTGAGCGACAACACAAGTCGGCTGCTATGACGGACAGCTGTGGGGCGGATTCGGCCGTCGGCGCGGCGGCCGCGGGATCAGGCCGCGCGCACCGGTTGCCGGCCCCATTCCAGTGGTTGGGTTTATCCGGATCGGCGCGGCAGCGGCGCGCGCCAGCCGGTTACCAGGGTCGCGTCGAGCAGGTGACCCCGGTGGTCGCGTTCTGCGTCACCACCACCTGGCCGTCCACGGCGATCTCGCAGTGCAGCTGCGGCAGGCTCCCCGAGCCGCAGTCTGGCCAGTGACACCCGCCGCTGGCGCTGACGAACGCCCACTGGTTCGGGTTGGCCAATGTGGTGGTGTATACAAGTGGCTGGTCAGCGGTGAAGGTGGCCGGCACGGTGGTCAGGTACTGCGACGAGTTTGCGTCGAAGGCGGACTGGCTGGGCGGGTCGCCGTTGATGTAGCGGACATTGCCGGTCAGGTTGCCGGTGGCGGTCACCGTGTAGGTCACCTGATGGCCGGCTGGGTCGGCGGCTGAGGCCGCGGCGGTGCTGATCGCCAACGCTCCGGCAACCACTACCGTCGCGACAGCGCTCGCCACCTTCCGCATGTTCGTCATGTCGAAAACGCTACCGGATCCGTTACCACGGTTGGGATTTGCGGTCTTAGTCGAAGGCTCAGCCGCGGCGGCACGAAGTCCTTAGTATCCATCTGTGACCACAGCGTTCGTGCTTTCCGGGGGCGCGAGCCTCGGCGCGATCCAGGTCGGGATGCTGCAGGCCTTGGCCGATGACGGCATCCGCCCGGACCTGATTATCGGCACCTCCGTCGGCGCCCTCAACGGCGCATGGATCGCCGCCCGGCCGGACGCCGCCGGTGTTCGCGCGCTGGCGGACGTGTGGTTGTCGCTGACCCGAAAGGCGGTGTTCCCCACCCACCTGGTCGACGGGTTGCTGGCCTGCCTCGGCCGCCGACAGCATTTAATCCCGAGCGCGGGGCTGCGGCGCATTCTGACCAGGGAACTCGGTTTCGCCAGGCTCGAGGATGCGCCGATTCCGTTCCACGTCGTAGCCACCGACGTGATCTCCGGCATTGACGTGCTGCTGTCGTCCGGAGACGCGGTCGACGCGGTCGCCGCCAGTGCCGCCATCCCGGGCATCTTCCCGCCGGTCAACATCAACGGCCGCGATCTCATGGACGGCGGTGTGGTCAATAACACCCCGGTTTCGCATGCGATCGCCCTGGGGGCCGACCAGGTCTGGGTGTTGCCGACCGGCTACTCGTGCGCCTTGCCGGCGGCACCGCCCTCGGCGATGACGATGGTCCTGCACGCAGCCTCGCTCGCGGTCAACCATCGCCTCGCGCTCGACGTCGAGCGCTTTGAGCAGACCGCCGACCTGCGTGTCATCCGGCCGCTGTGTCCGGTCTCCATTTCCGGAGCCGATTTCTCACAGGCGGCAACGCTCATCGAGCGTTCCCACGCCGCCACCCGCCAGTGGTTGGCGGAGCGACCCATCTCCACCGGCCAGGCCGCATTGCTGCAGCCGCACGTCCACTGACACCCCGGGCGTCGGGGCACCGGTCAAAACAGCGTCGGCTGAACAAGTTCGGGCAGCACCGCCGCTTCGACCGCGAGCGACGACGGGCGGTGGTCACCGCCGAGCCGGTGCTTCGTTATCAGCGGTGCGGACCGTTTTCGCAGCATCTCGCGGTAGCTCGGCGGTAGATAGGCGCCCCGGCGGTACAGCTCGCGGTACCTGCCGATCAACTCGGCATGTGTTTGGCCCAGCCACGACAGGAACCAGCCGCGGGTCGAGCCGCGCAGGTGCAGCCCGAAAACCGTCACGCCGGTGGCCCCCGCGGCCGCGATCTGGCCGAGCAGCCCGTCGAGGTGCTCGACGGAGTCGGTCAGGTGCGGCAATACCGGTGCAACCATCACGTGGCAGCCCAGCCCCGCCTCGCGAATCGCGGTGATCAGCGCCAACCGCGCCTGAGGTGTCGGGGTGCCGGGCTCGACCTCGCGGTGCAGCTGCGGGTCGGCGACCGCCAGCGACACCGCCACCGACACCGGCACTCGTCGGGCCGCCTCGGCCAGCAGCGGAAGGTCTCGTCGTAGCAACGTTCCCTTGGTCAGGATCGACAGCGGGGTACCGGATTCGGCGAGCGCATCAATGATGCCCGGCATCAGCGCGTAACGGCCCTCGGCACGCTGGTAGGGGTCGGTGTTGGTGCCCAGCGCAACGGTCTCCCGCCGCCACGACGGCCGGTGCAGTTCGCGGCGCAGCACCTCGACGACGTTCGTCTTGACCACCACCTGGGTGTCGAAGTCGGCGCCGGGGTCGAAGTCGAGGTACTCGTGGGTGGGACGGGCGAAACAGTACCGGCAGGCGTGCGAGCAGCCGCGGTAGCCGTTGACGGTGTAGCGGAACGGCAGCGCAGCCGCATTGGGCACCCGGTTCAGTGCCGACTTGCACAGCACCTCGTGAAACGTCATGCCCTCGAATTGAGGCGAGCGAACGCTGCGGACGAAGCCGATGCGCTGCAGCCCCGGTAGCGCCCCGTCGTCGACCGGCGCCCCATTAACCGCCACGCTCTGGCCCGCCCAGCGCATGACTCTATTCGAACAATAGTTCGATGTGAAGTCAAGCCCGAATGCGCTGACGTCCGCCCAGAACCTACCGGCTCAACCGCGAAACTACCTCGGCCACAACTAAATCCGTCGTCACGGACAGCTGCTCTCCCGTCGCGAGGTCCTTCACCCCGATCGCGCCGGCCGCGACGTCACGGTCCCCGGCAACCAGCGCAAGACGGGCACCGGAACGATCGGCCGCGCGCATTGCACCCTTGAGCCCGCGGTCACCGTAGGCCAGGTCGGTCCGCACCCCGGCGGCCCGCAGCTGCGCGGCCAGCACCGCCAGTCGCAGCTTGGCCGCCTCGCTGAGCGGCACGCCAAAGACGTCGCAGCGGGTGGTCTCCCCCACGCTCCTGCCCTCGGCGCGTAGCGCCAGCAGTGTCCGGTCCACGCCGAGCCCAAACCCGATACCCGAGAGGTCTTGCCCACCGAGCTCGTGCATCAGCCCGTCGTAGCGGCCGCCGCCGCCGATGCCGGACTGCGCGCCCAATCCGTCGTGGACGAACTCGAACGTCGTCTTGGTGTAGTAATCCAGCCCGCGCACCATGCGCGGATTGATCACATAGGGCACCCCGAGCGCGTCCAGGTGCGACAGCACGGTGTCGAAGTGCTGCTTGGCAACATCGGAGAGATGGTCGAGCAGCACCGGCGCGTCGGCGGTCATGGCGCGCACCGCCGGGCGTTTGTCGTCGAGCACCCGTAACGGGTTCAGCTGCGCGCGCCGCCGGGTCTCCTCGTCCAGGTCGAGCCCGAACAAGAACTCCTGCAATAGTTCTCGGTACTGTGGCCGGCAGGTCTCGTCGCCCAGCGAGGTGATTTCCAGGCGGAACTCCTGCAGACCCAGCTCGCGGAAGCCGGCGTCGGCCACGGCGATCACCTCGGCGTCCAGCGCCGGGTCGTCGACACCGATCGCCTCGACACCGACCTGCTGCAGCTGGCGATACCGGCCGGCCTGTGGACGCTCGTAGCGGAAAAACGGCCCCGCGTAACACAGCTTCACCGGCAGCGCGCCGCGGTCCAGGCCGTGTTCGATCACGGCGCGCACCACCCCGGCGGTGCCCTCGGGCCGCAAGGTCACCGAACGGTCGCCCCGGTCGGCGAAGGTGTACATCTCCTTGGACACCACGTCGGTGGACTCGCCCACACCGCGGGCGAACAGCGCGGTGTCCTCGAAGATCGGCAGCTCGATATGCCCGTAACCGGCCCGGCGGGCGGCGCTGAGCAGGCCGTCACGCACCGCGACGAACTGCGCCGAGTCCGGCGGAACGTAATCCGGTACCCCTTTGGGGGCCGAAAATTCGCTCACCGGCCCAGGCCTTCGAGGAACGGGTTGAAGCGCCGCTCAGCGCCGATGGTGGTGGAGTTGCCGTGGCCGGGCAGCACCACGGTCTTGTCGTCGAGCACCAGCAGCTTGTTGACGATGGAGCGAAGCAGGTCTCGGCCGCTGCCGCCGAAGAGGTCCGAGCGTCCGATCGAGCGCTCGAACAGCGTGTCCCCGGTGAATACGACGTCGCGGTCGTCCTTGCTGGCCTGCAGCACCCGGAAGCACACCGAGCCGCGGGTGTGCCCCGGTGTGTGGTCGACGTTGACCGAAACATTGCCCAGGTCGATCTTGTCGCCGTCGCGGTCAAGTTCGACGACCTGTTTGGGCTCCCGGAAAAACGCACCGGCCATCAGCTGCGCCACCCGCGGCCCCAGCCCAAAGATCGGGTCGGTCAGCATGAACCGGTCCTCGGGGTGGATATAGGTGGGGCAGCCGAAGGTGTCGGAGACCTTCTGGGCGGACCACATGTGGTCGATGTGCCCGTGGGTGATCAGCACCGCGGCCGGGGTCAGGCGGTTCTTGTCCAGGATGCGGCGCAGCCCGCCCAAGGCGCGCTGGCCCGGGTCCACGATGATCGCGTCAGTTCCGGGCCGCTCGGCCAGCACATAACAGTTGCACGCCAGCACCCCGGCCGGGAATCCGGTGATCAACACGATTACCAGTTTCCCATCCCAGGCCGTAAGCACCGATGCGGGCCGCACGGTAGCCCATGCCGCGCCCACCCGGACCCGGTCATCAGGCCAACATGGAAAGATATCGGCCGTGCCGACCAATCAGCAGCGACGTGCCACCGCCAAGCGCAAACTCGAGCGACAGCTGGAGCGCCGCGCCAAGCAGGCCAAAAGACGCCGAATCCTGACGATCGCCGGTGGCGTGGTCGCCGCGGCGGCCGTGATTGCCGCCGTCGCGGTTGCCGTCGTCCTCAACAAGGACGACCACAAGGGCACCCCGTCGGCGTCAACCCCCACCAGCTCCGCACCCGGCTCGCCCTCGGCGACCGGTCTGCCGCCGGTGCAGCTTGGCAACGCCGTGCCGATGCCGGCGTTCAAGCCCCCAGCCAACCTGGGCGCCAACTGCCAGTACCCGCCGTCGCCCGACAAGGCCGCCAAAGAGGCCAAGCCGCCGCGCACCGGCAAAGTGCCCACCGAGCCGGCTCAGATCAGCGCGAGCATGGTGACCAGCCAGGGCAAGGTCGGCCTGATGCTGGCAAACAACGAGTCACCATGCACGGTCAACAGCTTTGCCAGCCTGGCCCAGCAGGGCTTTTTTAAAGACACCAAATGCCATCGGCTGACCACGTCGCCGTCGCTGTCGGTGCTGCAGTGTGGTGATCCCAAGGGTGACGGCACCGGCGGGCCGGGCTATCAGTTCGCCAACGAGTATCCGACCAACCAGTACCCGCCGAACGACCCCAAACTCAAGGAGCCGGTGATCTATCCGCGGGGCACTCTGGCCATGGCCAACGCGGGACCCGACACCAATAGCAGCCAGTTCTTCATGGTCTATCGCGACTCGGCGCTGCCCCCCGAGTACACGGTTTTCGGCACCATCCAGGCCGACGGACTGGCCACGCTGGACAAGATCGCCGAGGCAGGCGTCGCGGGCGGCGGCGAGGACGGCCCGCCCGCCGTCGACGTCGTCATCAAGTCGTTGCTGCTCGACTAGTTGCCGAGCGGACGCAAAGGCCCCCATTTCGCGGCTGAAATGGGGGCCTTTGCGTCTGCTCGCCAGGGCAGCACCACCCTGGGCACAGCTGCGACCCGCGGCTTGCCGAGACTGCGTTGATCGCTTGAGCCCAAGGCACGATGTAGCACTGTGGACGCAGGTTCGGCGCCGCGAGCGCAGACTTGACATTCGAATTGCGTTGCCGGTGAACGCTTCTGGCCTGGCCTGTCGTGGTCTAAGCCGCGGACGTCACGCGATAAACGTCGTAGACGCCTTCGACATTGCGCACGACGTTGAGCAGATGGCCGAGATGCTTGGGATCACCCATCTCGAAGGTGAACCGGCTGATCGCCACCCGGTCGCCGGAGGTCGTCACCGACGCGGACAGGATGTTGACCTTCTCGTCGGCGAGCACCCGGGTGATGTCGGACAGCAGCCGGTGCCGGTCGAGTGCCTCGACCTGGATGGCGACCAGGAACACCGACGTCGGTGAGGGAGCCCAGAGCACTTCGATGATGCGCTCGGCTTGCTGCTGCAGGGACGTGGCATTGGTGCAGTCGGTGCGGTGCACGCTGACCCCGCCGCCTCGGGTGACGAACCCCATGATCTGGTCGCCGGGCACCGGCGTGCAGCACTTGGCCAACTTGGTCAGCACACCCGGGGCGCCCGGTACCGATACTCCGACGTCGTCGCTGCTGCGCTGGCGGCGCGGCATCGTGGTCGGCGTGGACCGCTCGGCGAGCTCCTCTTCTGCCTGGTCGATACCGCCGAGCTCGGCCAGCAGTCGCTGCATGACATGCCGGGCCGACACATGGCCCTCGCCGATCGCGGTGTAGAGCGCTGAGACGTCCGCGTAGTGCAATTCGCGGGCCACCGCCCCCATGGACTCACCATTGACCAAGCGCTGCAACGGAAGTCCGCCCCGGCGCACCTCACGCGCCATCGCCTCCTTGCCGGTCTCCAGCGCCTCTTCACGGCGCTCCTTAGCGAACCACTGCCGGATCTTCGTCTTGGCGCGCGGGGACACCACGAACTGCTGCCAGTCGCGCGACGGCCCGGCATTGGGCGCCTTGGACGTGAAAACCTCGACCACTTCGCCGTTTTCCAGCTTGCGTTCCAGCGCCACCAGCCGGCCGTTGACCCGGGCGCCGATGCAGCGGTGGCCGACCTCGGTGTGCACCGCATAGGCGAAATCCACCGGCGTCGACCCGGTCGGCAGGGTGATCACATCACCCTTCGGGGTGAACACGAAAATCTCTTGCACCGCAAGGTCGTAACGCAGCGACTCCAGGAACTCGCCGGGGTCGGCGGCCTCGCGTTGCCAGTCGAGCAGTTGGCGCATCCAGGCCATGTCATCGATCTCGGCAGCGGCATGTGGATGGGGAACACCGTTGCGGCCCTTAGCTTCCTTGTAGCGCCAGTGGGCGGCGATGCCGTATTCGGCGGTGCGGTGCATGTCGCGGGTGCGGATCTGCACCTCCAGCGGCTTACCTTCGGGGCCGACGACCGTGGTGTGCAGCGACTGGTACACCCCGTACCTGGGCTGGGCGATGTAGTCCTTGAACCGTCCGGCCATCGGCTGCCACAGCGAATGCACCACGCCCACAGCGGCATAGCAGTCGCGGATCTCGTCGCACAGGATGCGGATGCCGACCAGGTCGTGGATGTCGTCGAAGTCGCGCCCCTTGACGATCATCTTCTGATAGATCGACCAGTAATGCTTGGGCCGGCCCTCCACGGTCGCCTTGATCTTCGATGCGCCCAGGGTGTTGATGATCTCGGTGCGGACCTTGGCCAGGTAGGTGTCCCGCGAGGGCGCACGGCCGGCGACCAGCCGCACGATCTCCTCGTACTTCTTGGGATGCAGGATCGCGAATGACAAGTCTTCCAGCTCCCACTTGACGCTTGCCATACCCAGCCGATGCGCTAGGGGTGCAATGACTTCCAGCGTCTCTCGGGCCTTGCGGGCCTGCTTCTCGGGCGGCAGGAAGCGCATGGTGCGCATGTTGTGCAGCCGGTCGGCGACCTTGATCACCAGCACCCGCGGATCGCGAGCCATCGCGATGATCATCTTGCGGATCGTTTCGCCTTCGGCGGCGCTGCCAAGTACCACGCGGTCCAGCTTGGTCACCCCGTCGACGAGATGACCCACCTCTTCACCGAAATCCTCGCTCAGCGCCTCGAGCGTGTAACCGGTGTCCTCGACGGTGTCGTGCAGCAGCGCGGCCACCAGGGTGGTGGTATCCATGCCCAACTCGGCCAGGATGTTGGCGACGGCCAGCGGGTGGGTGATGTAGGGATCTCCGGAATGCCGAAACTGCCCGGCATGTCGTTGGTCGGCGACCTCGTAGGCTCGCTGCAGCATGGACAGGTCGGCCTTGGGATAGATCTCGCGGTGCACCGCCACCAGCGGCTCGAGCACCGGGTTGATGGCGCCGCTACGAGCGGTCATCCGGCGGGCCAGCCGGGCCCGGACCCGACGCGACGCGCTGCTACTGGTCTTGAGGGTCTCGACGGGCGACGGCTCAGGCGCTTCGACAGGCGCATCAATCGGCGACGCAACTGTTTGGGTTGCGTTCTGGTCATCCGCCACGGTGGTCACCTCCGACTTAGAGGATAATCCCGCGTCTGATTTTGCCGCTGGAAGTCAGGTCACGACGCTCGGCGAGCAGCGCCATTCACCTCTTTGCCGGCGGCCAGCTCGATACGCGGGCGGGTACCGGCCTGATGGTCGGAGGATTGATCGGCGCGGCCGCGGGCGTCAAGCTGACCGTGCGCGTCCCCGCGGGGGCGCTCAAGGTGCTGTTGCTCGTCGTCGTGCTCGCAACGGCAGCCAAGTTGCTGCTCGTTGCCGCCGGAACCGACCCGCCAGCCGGAAGGGCTCTGCTGCCGGCAACCCTCGCGGCGAATACCGCAGCGGTTCAGCTTGACTGCGATGCTTGGAATAGTGATAGGCGCGTGGTCGACGGCGCTGGGGCTTGGTGGTGGCCTGCTGACTGCGCCGGTCATGCTGGTGCTTTTCGGCTCGCCGCTCTACGTTGCCGAGGGTACGGCGCTGATGGTGATGCTGCCCAACGCCTTAGCAGAAACGCTGGGGCCACACCCATGCTGGCGGTCGAAGGCGCAGTAACTTCTTGCGGCACAAAAAGGTTGGCACACACCGATTACGAGGCGGGCGAACGCCCGGGACGGTTCACGGCCCTCAATTCCGCACCCGGTCCACCGTCACGAGCAGGTGGCGCGGCCCGCGCAGAAAAGGATTCAGCCGGTACGGGGGCGGGTCGTCGATCAATCGCGGGGCTTCCAGCCGACGTGCCAACGCGCTCAACGCGATCTGAGTCTCGAGTCGGGCCATAGGAGCGCCGAAACAGGCGTGAATACCGTGCCCGAAACCGAGATGCTGATTGTCCGGCCGGTCGGGCACAAATAGATCGGGATCGAAGAAGCGTAGCGGATCGCGATTTCCGGCGGCAAGCACGAGGTGTACCTTCGCCCCTTGCGGAATGGTGACGCCAGCGATGGTGACATCGGCCAGGGCGGCACGCGGCGTAATCTGTGCGGGCGGCTCATGGCGGAGCAGTTCTTCAACCATCGGGATGACCAGGCCGGGTTGGCGGCGCAGCCGCTCCATAAGCTCGGGACGCCGAAGCAGCGTCAGCATCCCATTGGCGATCAGGTTGACGGTAGTTTCGTGACCACCGATGAGCAGCAGGACCCCGGTGTCTGCGATTTCCGCGGTGCTCATCCGTCCGTCCGGGTTGTCATCGGTGACCCAGCGCGACAGCATGTTGTCGCACGGCTGCCGGCGGAAGGCTGCAGCGAGCTCAATGATGTATTCGCGCACCTCTGCGATCGCTTGCTTGCCCCGTTGCCGCTGTTCGGCAGTTCCGTACTCGGCGTCGAGGATGTCTTGCGTCCAGCGCCGGAACAACGGTTCATCTCCGAGTGGCACGCCGAGCATGTCACAGATCATCGTCACCGGAAGGGGATAGGCCAGCTCATCGACGATGTCGATCTGGCGGCGGTCACGACAGTCGTCGATCAGGCGGTCGACCAGGCTGGTGAACGTGTCGCGCATGCCATCGACCCATCCAGGCCGGTGCGGCGGACCAAAGTGGCGCATCGCCATACGACGCAACCGGCCATGCTCGGGCGGGTCGAGCGCAATGAATCCCGGGATGAGGTCCGGCTCGAGCTGGTTACCCTTGCTCAGATCTGAGCTCATCCGCGGATCGTGAAGCAGGGCCGTGATCTCCCGATAGGTGCTGACGACGTAGCTGCCGTCCGCCTGCCGCGCTACCGGCGTCTGCCGGAGCTGGGCGTAGCGCGGGTAGGGGTCGGCCCGATTGGCGTAGTCGAGGATTTGCTCGAACATCGATTGCTGCGTCATGGAGTGTTCACTTGGCATCGCCTGGGTGGAATTTCGCGGAACTCGTTGCGGTAGTTGCCCGGCGGCGCAAAAACGGCGCGGCGCTCACTGGGTGCATAGCCGATTGCCCCGGGCTCGTGGGGAGGGACACCCGGATTCCGGAACCCCGCCGGGATCGGACGTACGCCGGCGGGCTGGTCGAAACCGGGTGCGGGGGGCGGGAATGGGGCGGAATCCGCGATCAGCCGCTCGAAGAACTCCAGCCACATGCCCTGGTTGACGGTGACAGCCGCGACCAGGCGGCCCCGGCGGCCGTAGGCCGCAATGAACCGGTGCTCGTCGACCGAGCCTTGGGTGATGACCACCTCGTCGGCAAACCGCGCCACACCAACGGACTTGATGTTGGTCCCGAATTGCGCTGACCAGAAAGTGGGCACGGCCAGGTGAGGGCGGCGCCGGGACGGGGCACAGATAATATTGTGGGCCGCGACTTCGGCTTGGGTTACTGCGTTGCTCCAGTGCTCCACGGCCAGGAATTCGAAATCGTAACGGGGATGCGGGAATCGCGCCACATCACCGGCAGCGAAGATGTGCTCGGTGACAACGCCGTTGAGGTCGAAGACGCGGCAATGCGTGTCGCAGGTCACGCCCCACGCGCTGTCAGCCGCCAGCCCCGAATCGTGCAACCATTCGGTGTTGCGGATCGACCCGAGCGCGGCCACCGCCACATCGATGTCTAGCACGGTCCCGTCGGACAGGTGGGCGCGACGCAACCGCCCGCTCCCGTCCCCCGCCAACTCGGTTACGGTCACGCCGCAACGCAGGTCGACGCCATGCTGGCGCTGCAGCGTCGCCGCCCAGGCGCCGATCGCGCCGCCCAGCGCGTTTTCCAGCGGTGCGCCGCCGCGATCGACCACCGTCACGGGCAGGCCGAGTTCGCGACACGCCGATGCAATCTCGCAACCGATGAACCCGGCGCCGATGATGAGCACCCGCTGCGGCTTGGCGGCCAGATACTGCCGCAGCCGGGCCGCGTGATCCCGGGTGCGCAATACGCACACCCCGTCCAGAGCGGCTTCGGCCTGATTCGCCCAGGGGCGGGCCCGCACTCCGGTAGCGATCAGCAAGCGGTCGAAGCCCACCTCATGGCCGTCGGCGAGATGGACACGCTGCCTGGT
This sequence comes from Mycobacterium attenuatum, assembly GCF_900566085.1. Taxonomy (GTDB): domain Bacteria; phylum Actinomycetota; class Actinomycetes; order Mycobacteriales; family Mycobacteriaceae; genus Mycobacterium; species Mycobacterium attenuatum. The sequence goes on along the minus strand of NZ_UPHT01000064.1, from coordinate 15,101 downwards.
CGGGTCCAAGCCGACGGCCGCGGCACCGAGGCGCCACTCGGCATCAAGGTGGCGCAGGCGCGGCAAGGCGGTCTGGCCGGCCAGCGCATAGCCGGTCAGAACCTGCTTGGACAGCGGCGGGCGGTCGTAGGGTTCGTAGGACTCGTCGCCAATCAAGGTTAACTTTCCGCGAAAGCCCTTGTGGCGCAACGCCTCCGCAGCCCGGAGCCCCGCCAGGGAGGCACCGACGATCGCAACCCGGCCGTTGAGCCGGTGGCCCCCGGTCGCCGAGCTGCTCATGCCGATCCCGTTTCCGGCGTGAGTACTGAATCGTCGAGCCGGTCAATGACGATCGCCTGGACCGGACAGGCTGCGGCAGCGCGCAAGACTTGCTCGCGCTGAACCATGTCGGGATTGGGTTGATACATCAAGGCTTCCTCCCCCGCCAGCTTGAACGCCTGGGGCGCAAGAAAGCAGCACTGGGCGTAGCCCTGACACCGCACCAGATCGACCACGATACGCACGCCATTCCCCCTTGCTACGACAGCGCCGCCCGGGCGCCCCGGAGACGAAATGTAGGAATTCCTCGACCGCGGAGCCCGCCTAGCCATACGACGGCAGATTATCAACCGATAACCTGCGCAGTCAAGCGGCTCCTTCACTGCGGATTCGAATGCATCCACGCGATTGCGGCCGCTGTGTGACGGCGCTCGACCAAAGGTGCGGGCTAGACCTGGCTCAAGCTGTGCACCGGCAACGGCGCGACCGCATCACGGCCACCCAGCGCCGTGAGCTCGACGACGACCGCCACCCTGGTCACGTTCGCGCCGGTGCGCTCCAGCAACCGTGTTGCCGCGCTCAGGGTTCCGCCGGTTGCCAGCACGTCGTCGATGAGTACGACGTTGCGTCCCCGCAGCTCCAGGCTGTCGGCGGGGATCTCCATACCCGCCGCGCCGTACTCACGGGTGTACTCCTCGGTGAGCACCGGCGGCGGCAGCTTGCCGCTCTTGCGGATCGACAGCACACCGGTACCCAGCCGCGCGGCCAGAGCCGCCGCCACCACAGAGCCACGCGACTCGATGCCGGCGACCAAGTCGGCGCCGGAGGCGACATCGGCCAGCGCGTCGATCACCGCGCTCATCGCCTCGCGGTCCGCGAACAGCGCAGTGAGGTCCTTGAATTGGATTCCGGGCGTTGGAAAATCCGCAACGTTACGGGTCAACGCCGCGATCATGTCGGCGACGGGGGCGCTGCCCCGGACAGTCGTCACTGCATCAACGCCCATCGGTCCATGTTCCAGCCCGCCCCCCAGCGAGTCGGATTTCGGCTCACGGCATACATCTTTTTCGACATCAACAACGTGCGTTGCTGCCGATACAACGGCAACGTTGGCGTTTCCGCCCAGAGTACCGGCGCGGCCTCGGCGAGCAACCGGACACGCTCGGCCGGGTCGGCGGAAACCGCCAGCGCCCCAATAATGTTGTCGATTTGCGGATTGGCATAGCCCGACAGGTTGTTGCCATTGCCGCTGTGCAGGTCATAGGCGTCCATCGCCGACGATCCGGTGGACCCACTACCGGTTGCCCCGCCCGTGCTGGCCAGCAGCACGTCGATCTTCCCGTCTCGCAGGGCCTGGGGACCCGATGTGTCCAACGTCACATCGGCGACGGTGATTCCGGCCGGCGCGCAGGACTTGGCGATGGCCCCGACCACGGCCGCCAGCCGCGCGTTCGGTCCGCGGTAACCGATCCGGACGGTCAGGGGCGCGCCCCCCAGCGCATCGCGGGCGGCGGCGGCATCACCCTTGGTGAACGGACCCGCCTCGGCCGCGCCGTCGGCCTCGGCGACGGCGTCTTCGGTGGCCGGGGACAGCCGGGAGTTCGCGATTGCCACCCCGGCGTCGCGGGCAATCGCGTCGCGCGGGGCGCACAGCGCGACGGCGCGGCGGCTGCGGATGTCCGCCAGCGGACCCCGCGGCGCGAAGATCAGCTGCTCAATGCCGTCCGACGGCGAATCGATGCGCTGATAGTTGTCCGGGGTGGCAAGTGCCCCCGACGATCCGGCGGCGACGTCCACCACGTCGACGCTGCGGTTGTTGACCCGGTCCTGGATATCGGCGCCCTGCGGCCAGACGGTGACCCGCTTGGTGATCGCCTTGGCGCCCCACCACCGGTCGTTGGTGACCAGCACCACCCCGCCACCGTCGAGGACGGATTCGATCTGGTAGGGCCCCGACGACGGGAAGTGCTTCGAAAGCTCGTCGCGTTTGAGGCCCGGCTTGAGGTCCCACGTCGTATTCCATAGTCGGGCAATCTGTTCCACGACAGGCGCCTTGTTGGCGAGCAACGCCTCAGTGATATCGGCGTTGAGCTGTTCGGCGATCACATGCGACGGCATCAGCGACGTCGCACCGAAGAGTTGGGCGTAGTCGACGACCCCGCGATCCGGGATGAACGACACCCGGGCCTTCTTCTGGCCCGGCGTGCACTCGATGTTGGCGATGTCGATATACCCGGCCTGGGTGGCAGCGTCGAATCCGGGAAAGCGCCCTGATTGGGCGGCCCAGCTCAACACCAGGTCGTCGCAGGTCACGGGCTTACCGTCGGAATAGACCGCGTTGTCGGCGATCTGATAGTCGAGCACCAGCGGCGAGCCGCCCACCACCGAGATGGTGCCGAAGTCGTGGTCGGCGACCACCTGACCGTCGGGCCCGTGATAGCCGAACCCGGTGAGCACCCGGGCAAATGCCTGCGCGCCGGCCGATGCGGCACCGATGACGGTGTTGGTGTTATAGGTCGGCAGCGCCCCGTCGACGACGTAATCGATCTGACCGGCGGCGCTACCCGAACAGGCGGTCAGGGTGGCCGCCGCGGCCACCGTGGCAGCAGCGCCGACGACCGTCCCGACAGCGTTGCCGCGCAAGGCTTTCCGCAACCCGGACCACTGGCCGATCTGGCCGAAGTTGCCCCCGCCACGGCAGCACCAGGTGGCCATGACTCCTACCGCCGGCCGGCGTTTCGCTTGCCGGTCGGACGTTGCTTGGTGCTGGTAGGCCGCGCCGGCCGGGCACCAGGCGCCGGTTTCGACGGGGCTGCCGCCGTCTTGGCACCCGCTTGTTGCGGCTGGCGAGAGGCCTGCGGTGCCGCCTCGAACCCGGGCTCTTCAGCGGTGTCCTCGCGTTGTTCGGCTGCCGCCGGCGAGACGGCACCGCGACGTTTGAGCACCCGGCGCGTATGGGTGCGTACCAGCTCGGTGCGTTCCCGCAAGGTGACCAGTAGCGGCGTGGCGAAGAAGATCGACGAGTAGGTGCCGATGATGATGCCGATCAGCTGGACCAGCGCCAGATCCTTCAGCGTGCCGACACCCAGCAGCCACACCGCCACTACCATCAGCGCCACCACCGGCAATACCGAGATGAGGCTGGTGTTGATCGAGCGCATGAAGGTCTGGTTGACCGCCAGGTTGGCCTGCTCGGCGAAGGTGCGCCGGGTGGTGTGGTGGAAGCCGTTGGTGTTTTCTTCGACCTTGTCGAACACGATGACGGTGTCATAAATCGAGAACCCGAGAATTGTCAACAGCCCGATGACGGTCGCGGGCGTGACTTCGAAGCCCACCAGGGCATAGACACCGGCGGTGACGGTCAGGTCGAAGACCATGGCCGCGATGGCGGAGATGGTCATATATCGCTCGTAGCGCACGGTGATGTAGACGGCGACCAGCACCAGGAACACCACCAGTGCGATCACCGCCTTCTGGGTGATCTGGCCACCCCAGGTCTCCGACACCGCCGCATCGCTGATGGCCTTCTTGCTGGGCTTACCGTCGGCGCCCTTGGGGTGGAACGCGTCGAACAGGGCGTCGCGCAGCTTTTCCGTCTGGTCGTTGGACAAGGTCTTCGAGCGAATCTGCACCGTCGCCGAGGCTCCAGTGCCGACGGTGACCACCGATTCGGGATCAATGCCGAGGGTCTTGTGGAACACCTCTTCGACCTGGACCACCTTCGCGTCGCCACGGGGGAACGACACCGTCGTGCCGCCTTTGAAATCGATGCCGAAAGTGAACCCCCGCACCACGATGCTGAGGATGGCGATCGCGACAATCGCGCCGCTGACGCCGTACCAGAGCTTGCGGCGGCCCACCACCTCGAATGCACCCGTACCGGTGTAGAGCCGGGACAGAAAGCTGTGCTGTGCCGCCCCAGTGGCCCGGTCGGGGTCCGGGCCGGTGAGCTCTACCGCACCCTGGGCGACGTCCCCGGCGTCGGTCCCGCTCTTAGTCTCGGATGTCTTGGATGTCTTGGATGTCTTGGATGCCTTGGATGTCTTGGATGCCTTCGATACCATCGCGCGCTATCCCCGTCCCGTCGTGCCGGCACCCGCTTGAGCCCGGCGCTCGCGTGCGACCTGCTGCACGGCTCCCAGTCCGTTGTATGCCGGCTTGGCCAGCGTCGAAGACTTGGAGGCCAGATACACCAGCGGCCAGGTCACCAGGAACACCACGACGAGGTCCAGGATGGTGGTGAGGCCCAACGTGAATGCGAACCCCTTCACCTGACCGATAGCCAGGAAGTACAGCACGGCGGCGGCCAGGAAGGTGACCGCGTTACCCGACACGATCGTCTTGCGGGCGCGTGCCCAACCGCGCGGCACCGCCGATCGGAATGAACGGCCTTCGCGGATCTCGTCTTTGATGCGTTCGAAGAACACCACGAACGAGTCGGCGGTGGTGCCGATACCGATGATCAGACCCGCGATACCCGCCAGGTCGAGGGTGTAGTTGATATAGCGGCCGAGCAGCACCAGGATCGCGAAAACCATTGCGCCCGAGGCGACCAGCGACAGTGCCGTCAGCAGCCCCAGCACCCGGTAATACAGCAGCGAATAGACCAGCACCAGCGCCAGACCGATCGCTCCCGCAATCAGACCGGCCCGCAGCGAGGTCAATCCCAACGTCGCCGAAACCGTTTGGGCCTCTGACGATTCGAAGGACAGCGGCAACGAGCCATATTTCAAGACGTTGGCGAGCTGGCGCGCGGCCGCCGCGCTGAAGGGCGGGTCGCCACCGCTGATCTGGGTCCGGCCGCCCGGTATCGGTTCGTTGATCACCGGCGCACTGACCACCTGTGAGTCCAGAGTGAAGGCCGTCTGTTTGCCGACGTGGTCGGCGGTGTAACGAGCCCACACGTCGGCCGCTCCACTCTTGAATTGCAGATCGACGACGTAGCCGAGGCCCCGCTGGTCCATCCCGGAGGTGGCGTTTTGAATCTGGTCGCCGCTGATGATCGACGGCTCGAGCAGATACGCGGTCTTGTGGTCGGTCGAGCAGGTCACCAGCGGCAGCTTCGGATCGTCGTTGCCGGCCAGAATGTCTTCTTTATCGCAGCGGGTGGCCTCGAATTGCAGAGCAACCATCTGGATGTAGGGGCTGGTGCTTTGCCGCCACTTCTTCTCCTGCGCGATGCGCTCGGCCAGATCCTTGCGCGGATCCGGCGGCGCCGGCTGCTCACCGGGTGGCAGGTCCGCGGGCGGCGCCACGCCGGCGGCCGGCGGAGCGAGGCTGCTCGGGCCAGGACTGGGGGCGGGAGCAGGCGACGGCGGCGGCTCCTGAGGGTAGGGCCGCGGCTGCGCCGGGGCGCCCGAGGGCTGCGGCGCCGGGGCGCCTGACGGCGGCGGCGCCGGTGCACCGGACTGGCCGGGTGGCGGTGTTCCCGCGGGCGGCTTGGGCTCTTCCTCGGCGGGCTGCGCCGGCATCGAGTTGCTCACCGGACGGATGTAGAGCCGCGCGGTCTGGCCCAGGTTGCGGGCCTCGCTGCCGTCGTTGCCGGGCACCGTGATCACCAGGTTGTCGCCGTCCACGACCACCTCGGAGCCCGACACGCCCAGTCCGTTGACCCGGGCACTGATGATCTCTTGGGCCTGCTCCAGGGACTGGCGGCTGGGTGCCGTGCCGTCGGGTGTGCGCGCTGTCAGCGTGACGCGGGTGCCGCCCTGTAGGTCAATGCCCAGTTTCGGGGCGGCCTTTTTGTCTCCGGTGAGAAACACCAGCAGGTAAAGGCCGATGAGTAGCACCAGGAACACGGACAGGTAGCGGGCAGGATGCACCGGCGCCGAAGACGATGCCACGTTCCGTATGTCTCCTTGAAAGTCGGTTCTTACCCCCAACAGAGCCTACGTGCCGCACCGCGGCACGTCGTGCAAGCCGGCTCGTCGGTCCTGGACGGTCCGTCGGTCCCGTTCAGGAATCCTCAGGGCTCTCTGGTTGCGGGGCTCTCGTCGCCGGCCGTTAGCTGCTCGTCGTCCGAGTCGGCCGGCTCCTCGTCCAGCTCTGCGTCGGCGTCCGGCAGGACCCGGTCCCGAATCGCCAGCTTCATCCAGGTGGTCACCACGCCCGGTGCGATCTCGAGGTCGACGGTGTCGTCGGTGATGTCCACGACGGTGGCTTCCAGCCCGGAGGTGGTGTGCACCCGGTCCCCTGGCTGTAGCGACTCGTGCAGGTCGATGGTGGCTTGCATGGCGCGCCGCTGGCGCCGGGACGCGAAGTACATGAAGCCGCCCATGATGAGCAAGAACGGCAGAAATAGGACCAAACTCTCCATCAACACGCCTGTCTTTCGTTGCGGTATCCCTCGACATTTTGAGGGCGGCGCCGAACTCGACTGGAAGCTCGCGCGCCTCGTAACGGTCCAGTCTGCCATTCCCGCAGGTCGTGAACCGACCGGCACCACGTCAGCCCGCGCCCGGCCGCGCCGCCGCGGCGAACCGATAGGCTTTATCCGCGACGTGACCGCCGCGCCGCGGGGAGAGGAGGATGCGTGGCCAGCCTCGAGCAGACACGCCACCTGGTCACCGAAATCCCAGGTCCGGCATCGCTGGAACTGAACAAACGGCGGGTCGCCGCAGTGTCCAGTGGCGTCGGGGTCATGCTGCCGGTGTTCGTCGTCCGCGCCGGCGGCGGGATACTCGAGGACGCCGACGGGAACCGGCTGATCGACCTGGGTTCCGGGATCGCCGTGACGACCATCGGCAATTCCCATCCCAAGGTCGTGGACGCGGTGCGCGCGCAGGTGGCCGAGTTCACCCATACCTGTTTCATGGTGACCCCCTACGAGCAGTACGTGGCGGTCGCCGAACAGCTCAACCGGATCACCCCGGGCTCCGGCGAGAAGCGCTCGGCACTGTTCAATTCCGGCGCCGAGGCCGTCGAGAACGCCATCAAGATCGCCCGCGCCTACACGCGCAAACCGGCGGTGGTCGCGTTCGACCACGCCTACCACGGGCGCACCAATATGACGATGGCGCTCACCGCCAAGTCCATGCCCTACAAGAGCGGCTTCGGCCCGTTCGCCCCGGAGATCTACCGGGCCCCGCTGTCCTACCCCTACCGCGACGGACTGCTCGACAAGGAGCTGGCCACCGACGGTGAACTGGCCGCCGCCAGGACCATCAGCGTCATCGACAAGCAGGTGGGCGCGGCCAACCTGGCGGCCGTCATCATCGAGCCCATCCAGGGCGAAGGCGGTTTCATCGTCCCCGCCGACGGGTTCCTGCCGGCGCTGCTGGACTGGTGCCGCGCCAACGACGTGGTCTTCATCGCCGACGAAGTGCAAACGGGGTTTGCCCGCACCGGCGCGATGTTCGCCTGCGAGCACGAGGGCCCCAACGGCCTTGAGCCGGACCTGATCGTCACCGCCAAGGGCATCGCCGACGGATTGCCCCTGTCCGCGGTGACCGGCCGGGCCGAGATCATGGATGCACCGCACGGCAGCGGTGTGGGTGGCACCTTCGGCGGCAACCCGGTGGCGTGTGCGGCGGCGCTGGCCACCATCGAGACCATTGAACGCGAGGGCCTGGTCGCGCGGGCCCGCGAGATCGAGCAACTGGTGATGGACCGGTTGTTACGGGTGCAGGCGGCCGACGACCGGGTCGGCGACGTGCGTGGGCGCGGCGCCATGATCGCGGTCGAACTGGTGAAATCCGGAACCGCCGAACCCGATGCCGAGCTGACCGAGAAGCTGGCCGCCGCCGCCCACCGCGCCGGCGTGATTGTGTTGACCTGCGGCATGTTTGGCAACATCATCCGGTTGCTGCCGCCCCTGACCATCACCGACGAGCTATTGGCCGAAGGTCTCGACATCATGTGCGGGATCCTGAGCGACCTCTGACCAGAAGTCGAGCAGGGTTCGCGCGATCAGCTCGGCATCCAGCAGCAGCGGCGCCACGCGCGCGCTGCCGGACAACACACCGGCGCGGGCGTTGCGCATGCTGGTGCAAGCCGCCTCGGCTTGGTGCAGCGGCCAGCCCTCGTCGTCATCGCGGGCGGCCAGCATCAGCGTGGGGACGCTCACCCGGGGTAGATACCCGCTCAGATCGGGGCGCTTCAGCATCATCGAGCGCATTGCGTGCAACATGCCGGTGCGGTCGGCGCACCGGAATGCATCGATAACCGCGGAAGCCTTATCCGGTTGTGCTGCAAGGACTTCCGGTCCCAGCAGGGCGTCGGAGAGCGCCGCGGACAGAAATCGAGTCGGACCCGACCACCGATACTGCGCCACCAACGGCCATGCCTTGGTCCAACGGAACCGGGTGCTCAGCGCCGGCACCGGCGTGCCAATGGTGGTCAACGTGCGAATCCGGCGCGGTTGGGTGGCGGCCAACAGGAGGCCAACGTGCCCGCCCCACGCGTTGCCGACCCAGTCAACCGGTTCGGCGATGCCCAACCCGTCGAGGACCTCCCCTGCGGCATGGGCGCATTCGTCGAACGTGAAATCGCGGTGGACGGGTTCGCTGCGGCCGTGCGACGGCCCGTCGACCGTCACCACGGCGCGGTGTGGCGCCAGCGCGGCCAACTCGTCCGTCAGCGCCGCCCACGACCCTGAATCCAGGAACAAGCTGTGCCAGCAGACCGTCACCGGCCCGGCGCCTCTTCGTGCCACGTATAGCCGGCCCAGGCTGGTCGAAACGAATGCGTCGGTGCGGTCGGTCACGAGACCCCTCCAATTTACTTCGGAACCCGAAATTTCGGTAACCGTAGTATCCTCTTCGGCTATGACGGCGTCAACGGAATTGCCGGCGGACCGGCAGGCAGTGGGCCAGTTGTTGGTGCGGTTGACCCGGCAATTTCGCCGCGACCTGGCGCAACCTCGTACCGCGCGTGGCTACGGCGACGTCCGCGATCCCCATTTGCAGATCTTCGGCAATATCGGCACCGGCGGTGTCCGGCTCACTGAACTGGCCGCCCGCGCACAGCTGAGCCTGGCGGCGACATCGGAGCTGGTAAACGACCTGTGCGCGCTGGGATATCTGACCAGGCGGGCCGACCCGGACGACGGGCGGGCCAAGCTGATCGAACTCACCGACCGCGGACGGCGATTGCTTGCCGACGCGGGTGAGCGGGTCGCCGACATCGAGGCGCGATGGTCAAAGCTCGTCGGCGCCGGCGATTTCGCGCACATGTGTGACACCATGCAACGACTGCTCGACAGCCTCGATCCCGGCGAAGCACGCCGGTAACTAGTCAATGTCCGTGTCCCATCTCACAGTGCAAGCCGTTATCCTGATCGTTGTGAAATACCGTTAGCTTCGCTAACGTTCTAGTTGCGTAGCGCAATGTGGCGCGAACAATCTTTCCCCCAGTCACCGGCAAGGAACTGTCATGTCGACTACCACCAACGAGCGCCTCGAACGCCGCATCGAAAACCTCATCGACGACGACGCACAGTTCGCCGCCGCCAGGCCGGACCCGGAAATCGCCGCTGCCCTGGAAAATCCAGGCCTGCACCTGCCCGAGGTCATTCAAACGACGCTGGCGGGCTACGCCGAGCGGCCGGCACTCGGGCAGCGTGCCGTCGAGTTCGTCACGGACTCCGCTAGCGGGCGCACCTCGGTGCGGCTGCTGCCGCGCTTTGAGACCATCACCTACCGCCAGCTCGGCGACCGGGTCGGTGCGCTGGCGCGTGCCTTGACCCACGGCTCGGTGCGTGCCGGCGACCGGGTCTGTGTGCTGGGCTTTAACAGCGTCGACTACACCACCATCGACATGGCGCTGGCCATGATCGGTGCGGTATCGGTACCGCTGCAAACCAGTGCTGCGGTCTCCCAGCTGCAGCCGATCGTGGCCGAGACCGAGCCCACCCTGATAGCGGCCAGTGTGGACCAGCTGTCGGATGCCGTGGACGTGCTGTTGAGCGGTCATCTGCCCGCCACGCTGGTGGTGTTCGACTACCACCCCGAGGTGGACGAGCATCGCGAGGCCGTCGAAACAGCGCGGCAACGGCTGGCGGACACCGCGGTGGGCGTCGAGACCCTCGTCGATGTCGTGGACCACGGAACCGCACTGCCGGTGAAACCGGATGTCCAGCCGGCCGCAGCATCGGACGGCAACGACTCGCTGGCGCTGCTGATCTATACCTCCGGCAGCACCGGAGCGCCCAAAGGCGCGATGTATCGGCAGAGCAATGTCGGCAAGATGTGGCGCCGGTCGAGCAAGAACTGGTTCGGGCCCACAATGGCGTCGATCAGCCTGAATTTCATGCCGATGAGCCACATCATGGGTCGCGGAATCCTCTACGGCACGCTCGGCAACGGCGGCACCGCGTACTTCGCGGCCAAGAGCGACCTCTCGACGCTGCTGGAAGACTTGCGGCTGGTGCGGCCCACCGAGTTGAACTTCGTACCGCGGATCTGGGAGACGTTGTACGGCGAATACCAGCGTGCGGTGGACCAACGGGCGGCTGATGCCGGCGACCCGGCCGCCCGCCAGGCCGCCGCGGCACAGGTCATGGCCGAGCTGCGTCAGCACCTGCTGGGTGGTCGCTACATCTTCGCGATGACGGGCTCGGCGCCCATTTCCCCGGAACTGCGGAACTGGGTCGAAACCCTGCTGGAAATCCCGTTGCTGGACGGCTACGGCTCCACCGAGGCCGGGATGGTCTTGTTCAACGGTGAAGTTCAGCGCCCGCCGGTGATCGACTACAAGCTGGTCGACGTTCCCGACCTGGGCTACTTCAGCACCGACCAGCCGTATCCGCGGGGCGAGCTGCTGCTCAAGACCGAGAACATGTTCCCGGGCTATTACCAGCGGCCGGAGATTACGGCCAGCGTGTTCGACGCCGACGGCTACTACCGGTCCGGAGACGTCGTCGCCGAGGTCGGCCCGGACCGGCTGGTGTACGTGGACCGCCGCAACAACGTACTGAAACTGGCCCAGGGCGAGTTCGTCACCGTCGCCAAGCTGGAGGCGGTGTTCGGTAACAGCCCGCTGGTGCGCCAGATCTACGTCTACGGCAACAGCGCGCATCCCTACCTGTTGGCCGTGGTGGTCCCTACGGAAGAAGCATTGGCAGGCACCGACATAGCGGCCTTGAAGCCGCTCATTGCCGACTCGCTGCAGACCGCCGCGAAAGAGGCCGGCCTGCAGTCCTACGAGGTGCCGCGCGACTTCCTCATCGAAACAACACCGTTCACGCTGGAGAACGGTCTACTCACCGGTATCCGCAAGCTGGCGTGGCCCAAGCTGCGGCAGCACTACGGCGAGCGGCTGGAGCAGCTCTACACGGAGTTGGCCGCCAGCCAGGCCGACGAGTTGAGCGAGCTGCGGCACACCGGGGCCGATGCGCCGGTGCTGCAAACGGTGAGCCGGGCCGCGGCGGCTCTGCTGGGCGCGGCGAGCACCGACCTGTCACCCGATGCGCATTTCACCGACCTGGGTGGAGACTCGTTGTCGGCGTTGACATTTGGCAACCTGCTGCGGGAGATCTTCGACGTCGACGTCCCGGTGGGCGTCATCGTTAGCCCGGCCAGCGGCCTGGCGGCGATCGCCGCATACATCGAGGGCGAGCGGCAGGGCAGCAAGCGGCCCACCTTCGCCTTGATTCATGGCAGGGGCGCGCTGGAGGTGCACGCCAGCGACCTCACCCTGGACAAGTTCATCGACGCATCGGCGCTGGCAACCGCGCCGGCGCTGCCGCGGCCGGGTGCCGAGGTGCGCACCGTGTTGTTGACCGGCGCGACCGGCTTCCTGGGTCGCTACCTGGCACTGGAATGGCTGCAACGGCTGGACGTGGTCGGCGGGAAGCTGGTTTGTCTGGTCCGGGCCAGGTCCAACGAGGAGGCCCGGACCCGCTTGGACAAGACGTTCGACAGCGGAGACCCCGAGCTGTTGGCACACTACCGGCGGCTGGCGGCCGACCACTTGGAGGTGATCGCGGGCGACAAGGGCGAGGCCAACCTCGGCCTGGACGAGCAGACCTGGCAGCGGCTGGCCGACACCGTCGACGTGATCGTGGACCCGGCTGCGCTGGTCAACCACGTGCTGCCGTACAGCGAGTTGTTCGGTCCCAACGCGCTGGGTACCGCCGAGTTAATCCGGATTGCGCTGACCAGCAAGCTCAAGCCATACACCTACGTCTCGACCATCGGCGTCGGCGACCAGATCGAGCGGTCGAAGTTCACCGAGGACGCCGACATCCGGCGCATCAGCGCGACGCGCCAGATCAACGACAGCTACGCCAACGGCTACGGCAACAGCAAGTGGGCCGGCGAGGTGCTACTGCGCGAGGCCCACGATCTGTGCGGGCTGCCGGTCGCGGTGTTCCGCTGCGACATGATCCTGGCCGACACCACGTGGGCGGGTCAGCTCAACGTGCCCGACATGTTCACCCGAATGATGCTGAGCCTGGTGGCCACCGGCATCGCACCTGGTTCGTTCTACGAGCTGGACGCCGACGGCAACCGGCGGCGCGCCCACTACGACGGCTTGCCGGTGGAGTTCATCGCCGAGGCGATCGCGACGTTGGGGGCATCAAATGGGGCATCAAACGGGGAAGGTTTCCAGACCTACCACGTGATGAACCCCTACGACGACGGCATCGGGATGGACCAGTTCGTCGACTGGCTGATCGACGCGGGATGTTGCATCCACCGCATCGAGGAGTACGGCGACTGGCTGCGACGGTTCGAAACCGCGTTGCGCGGACTGCCTGAAAAGCAGCGTCACGCGTCACTGCTGCCGTTGCTGCACAATTACCAGAAGCCGGAGCCGCCGCTGCGCGGGTCGATGGCAGCGACCGACCGGTTCCGTGCTGCCGTGCAGGACGCGAAAGTCGGCCCGGACAAGGATATTCCACACGTCTCGCCGCAGATCATCGCCAAGTACCTCAGTGACCTGCGCTTGCTCGGACTCCTCTGAAGTCCGCGCAATATCCCCGGGGGTAGAACCCCGGGGATATCGGCGGCCGAGTCTAAACGCCGGCGCGGTGCCGGCGCCGGAACCTGCCGCGGTGCTCGGTGGCAGCGGGTTCGCTGCTGGCCCCTTTGAATTCTTCCCGCGGCATGGTGCGGGCATCGGAATACGTAGCGTCCGAATAAGGTTCGGGCGAGGCCGCGACCGCGCCGGCCGCGGGTACCTCGGCGGGGGCAGCTGGTTCCTGGGCAGGTAGCGCGGGCGCCATCGGCTGGACATCGCGGGCCAGCCGGACTGCCAGTCGAGACAGGACCGCGCCGGCCAGGAAGACGATGACCACCCCCAGGCCGGAGAAGTAGGCAAGTTCCAGCGCGGTGCGTTTGCGCTCAGTCGCGGCCACCGGGTCGCCCACCGAACCGATCCGCAACAGCGGGGCGAAGTCGGTCCCGAACACAAACCACGCGCCGGCCAGTGCGGCCAGCCAGCCGCCGAGCATGGCGATGGCACGGTTGCCGGCGATGATCAGCAGCAGACCCCCAGCCGCCGCGGCCACGCCCGGCAACACCTCCAGCCAGCCCCGCGCTCCGGTCCACGCCTGGCCCGGCGAATAGGCGAAGTCGAACTTGGGGCCGATGAACGGAATCAACGCGCCCCAGGCGCCCAGAATCACTAGGAGCAATCCGGTCACCACTCCGCGAGAACGCGGCATCCGCAGCGTTGCGGGACGGTCTTCTGTGTGCTTCATGGCAGCCTCCTCGTTAGGTACCGGCTTGGGTACCCCAGCGGTCTGGCGATGTAACGCGGCGGCGCGATGACCGCCGGATCTGTCGAAACCGCTGACAACGCCTGCCAAACTGTCGACAATTACCTCCGGCATGCTTTCAGCTGTGGCCTAAGTCACGTGATCGGTTCGGGAGGGGTTCGATGTCGTTTGTGTTCGCAGTTCCGGAGTTTCTGACGACGGCAGCGCAGGATGCGGCCGCCATCGGCACGTCGCTGAGCACGGCAAACGCGGCGGCAGTAACGTCCACCACCGGGGTGCTGGCCGCCGGCGCCGACGAGGTGTCACAGGCCGTTACGGCACTGTTCAACGGCTACGCCGCGCAGTATCAGTCGGTGAGCGCCAGGGCCGCTCAACTTCATCAGAGTTTTGTCCAGACGCTCAATGCCGCCAGTGAGGCCTACGCCGGCGCGGAGGCGGCTAATGCCTCGCCATTGCAGGTGTTGGAGCAGAGCGTGTTGGGCGCCATCAACGCGCCCGCCCAAACATTGTTCGGCAGGCCGTTCATCGGTGACGGCGCGAACGGCACGGCCACAAATCCCAATGGCGGTGCCGGTGGGATTTTGTACGGCAATGGCGGAAACGGCTTTTCCCAGACGACGGCCGGGACGCCCGGCGGTGCGGGTGGTGATGCGGGCCTGATCGGCAACGGCGGCCGTGGCGGTACCGGCGGGGCCGGTGCTATCGGCGGGTCCGGCGGCACCGGCGGTTGGCTGACCGGCAACGGCGGCGCCGGCGGCGCCGGCGGCGCCACGAGCGTTGCCGGCGCGACGGCTGGTGCCGGCGGCGCTGGCGGAAACGCGCCGTTGCTCGGCTGGGGCGGCCACGGCGGCGCCGGCGGCGCCGCCCCCTCAGGTACCGGCGGGGCCGGCGGCAACGGCGGCAGCGCCGGCTCGCTCTGGTCCCTCGGCAGTGTGGGCGGTGACGGCGGCGCAGGCGGGGGAGGTGGGACCGGTGGTGCCGGCGGTGCTGGCGGCAGCGGCGGTCAAGGACAGGGTCTGCTGTTCGGCCTCGGCGGTCACGGCGGCGCCGGCGGAAGCGGCGACACCTCCGGCGGTAACGGCGGCGCCGGCGGTGTCGGTGGGGGTCGTCTCTTCGGGCTGGGCGGCAACGGCATCAGTCCCGGGAAGGGCGGCACCGGTGGCACCGCAGGCTTCTTTGG
>NZ_UPHT01000189.1 GCF_900566085.1 Mycobacterium attenuatum | reverse complement strand
ACCCCCGGCCCCGCCGCCACCTGCAACACCGGAATCACCACCGGACCCACACCCGGACCCGAAATCCCCAACTGCAACGACTCACCCGCGCCGCCCACATGTAAATCCACCGACGGACCCGAAATCGTGATCGGATCCACCACAATCGGCCCAATAGTGCCGGTCAAATTATTACCGTTCAAATGCAAGGTCGGAATCGTGAAGCTCCCGATCACGATGTCGCCGAGGTGGCCGGTGATGGGGATGTCGAGGGGGACTTTGACGTCGAGGTTTAGTGCGATTGCGGGGATGGTCAGGGTGTAGTCGAAGCCGGCGTGGCCTTGGCCGTCGCCGCGCCAGAAGAACCCGTTGTTGAGGTTGCCCTGGTTGAACCCGCCGGTGTTGACATCACCGGTGTTGGCGATCCCGGTGTTGAGATCACCAGGATTGAACCAGCCGGTGTTGGTGTCCCCGGCATTCCACGAGCCGGTGTTAGAGGCCCCCACATTGAAACTGCCCGAGTTGTAGGAACCCGCATTACCCACCCCGGTGTTGAGCAACCCCGTGTTAAACACCCCGGTGTTCAACCGGCCCGGGTTGAACAACCCCGTATTCAACTCACCAGAATTACCCACCCCCCAGTTCCCGGTCCCCGAGTTGAACAACCCCACATTCCCGACACCCGAGTTGAACAACCCCACATTCCCGCTTCCGGAATTCCACCCCCCGAACCCGACCTGACCATCACCACTCAACCCGATCCCAATATTATGACTACCCGTGTTCCCGAACCCGATATTGCCGATCCCGGTATTCCCGAAACCAAAGTTGTAATCCCCGCCATTCCCCAACCCCACATTGTACGACCCCAGATTCCCCGGCCCGAAATTATACAACCCGATATTCCCCGAACCCACATTGAAACTCCCCAAGTTCCCCGACCCAAAATTCCAACCCCCAAGATTCCCAAACCCCACATTACTACCACCAACATTGCCCCCACCCACATTCCCATCACCCACACTCCCCAAC
>NZ_UPHT01000067.1 GCF_900566085.1 Mycobacterium attenuatum | reverse complement strand
GCGGGGCCGGCGGGGCCGGCGGCAGAGCAGGACAGATCGGTAACGGCGGTAACGGCGGCAACGGTGGTGACGTCACGAGCGCCACCGGTACTGGTGGCGCCGGTGGCAGCGGCGGCGACGGCGGAACGCTGATCGGCACGCCTGGATTCTCCGGACAAAACGGGGTGGTGCTGTAGCCGGCGAATCAAGCGGCCCCCAGCGTCCTTATTCCGGCCAGCAGGTCCGCTCCCCCGACCGATATCCCCTCCGGACGAGCCGCCCGGCGCACAATCAGACCTCGGTGAGGTAGGCAACGGCGTCGAGCATTCGCTCGCCCGCCGCGCGGAGTTCTGCAACGCTGGGCCCGGCCCGCAACACCTCGCGCGACACCGCAGGCAACAACGCACTGGCCGCGGCGCCGCCCAAGCCGCCAAGTGCCTCCGGTCGGCCGCCTTGCACCCCGACACCGGGCACCAGCACCGGCCCGCCCAGCGCGCTCAGGTCGGGCGGCTGCAGCACCGTCGCGCCGACCACCACGCCGACCGATCCGGGTGCGGGCTTGGTCGCCTGGTTGGCCGCCGCGACGTGATCGACGATCAGCTGAGCCACCGTGCGGCCACCGGCGTCGGCGCGCTGCACCGTCGCACCCTCGGGATTGGAGGTCGCTGCCAGCACGAACACCCCGCGGCCATGGGCCGTGGCGACCTCCAGCAAGGGCCGCAGTGAGCCGAACCCCAGATACGGGGAGGCGGTCACCGCGTCGGCGGCCAACGGCGAGTCGGCGGCCCAGGCCGCGGCGTAGGCAGCCATGGTCGAGCCGATGTCGCCGCGTTTGGCGTCAGCCAGCACCAGCACACCGTTGGCCCGTAGGGCGGCGATGGTACGTTCCAACACGGCGTACCCCGCGGCGCCGTATGCCTCGAAGAACGCCACCTGCGGCTTGACCACCGCGAAACCCGCGTAGGCCCGCACGCAGATGTCGCAGAATGCCGCCAGCCCGTCGGCGGTGGCCGGCAGGTCCCAGGCCCGCAGCAATTCCGGGTGTGGATCGATACCCAAACACAGCGAACCCCGACGCGCCTTGGCCTCGGCAAGCCGGTGGCCGAAGCCGGTCACCGGTCGGCGCTCCGGGAATCGATCGCGCGGTGCAGCTCCTGCAGCGACCGCACCCCGATGTCCCCGCGAATCCCCGCTTCGATGCCCTGCACGGCGGCCGAGGCGCCCTGCACCGTGGTGATGCACGGAATGTTGACCGCCACTGCAACCGAGCGGATCTCATAGCCGTCGATGCGCGGACCGGAGTTGCCGTAGGGGGTGTTGATCACCATGTCGACCTCGCCGGCCCGGATGGCGTCGACGGCCGACATTCCGGGGCGGCCCGGCTGTGGCGACTCGAAATGCTTGCGAACCTCGTCACACGGAATCCCGTTGCGGCGCAGCATCTCCGCGGTGCCCTCGGTAGCGAGAACGCGAAACCCCAAGTCGGCGAGTCGTTTCACCGGGAATACCAGCGAGCGCTTGTCGCGGTTGGCGACAGAGACGAAAACGGTCCCGTGAGCGGGCAGCGAGCCGTAGGCCGCCGTCTGACTCTTGGCAAACGCGCTGCCGAAATCACGGTCGATCCCCATCACCTCACCGGTGGATTTCATTTCCGGGCCCAGCAACGAATCGATCGCGGCCCCGTCAGGGCCGCGGAACCGGTGGAACGGCAGCACGGCTTCCTTGACCGCGATGGGGGCGTACGGATCGGCGTTGGCCCCGTCACCGGCGGCCACCAGCATTCCTTCGGCACGTAGCTGAGAAATGCTGGCGCCCAACATGACCCGGGCACACGCCTTGGCAAGCGGCACGGCGGTGGCCTTCGAGACGAACGGCACGGTGCGACTGGCGCGCGGGTTGGCCTCGAGGACGTAGAGGACGTCGTCTTTGAGTGCGTATTGCACGTTGAGCAGCCCTACCACCCCGATGCCGTGCGCGATGGCCTCCGTCGCGCGGCGCACCTTTTCGATATCGCTGCGGCCCAACGTCACCGGCGGCAGCGCGCAAGCCGAATCACCGGAGTGGACACCGGCTTCCTCGATGTGCTCCATGATTCCGCCGATGTAGACCTCGGTGCCGTCGCACAGCGCGTCAACGTCGATCTCGACGGCATCCTCGAGGAAACGGTCCACCAGCACCGGGTGTTCGGGTGAAAGCTGGGTGGCGCGGGTGATGTAGCCCTTCAGCGTCTCCTCGTCGTAGACGATCTCCATGCCACGACCGCCCAGCACATACGACGGCCGTACCAGTACCGGGTAGCCGATCTCGTCAGCGATCCGGCGAGCTTGGGCGAAAGTGGTTGCGGTACCGTATTTCGGCGCCGGCAACCCCGCGGAGCTCAGCACGTCGCCGAAGGCCCCGCGGTCCTCGGCCAGGTCGATCGCTTCCGGCGGAGTGCCCACGATCGGGACGCCGGCGTCGGCAAGTCGCTGCGCCAGCCCCAGCGGGGTCTGGCCGCCGAGTTGCACGATGACGCCGGCGACTCCTGGGCCGCCTGCGGCCGACTGCTGTTCGGCGTGGAACACCTCGAGGACGTCTTCGAATGTCAGCGGCTCGAAGTACAGCCGGTCGGCGGTGTCGTAGTCGGTGGACACCGTCTCCGGGTTGCAGTTGATCATCACGGTCTCAAAACCGGCCTGGCTCAACGTAGTTGCCGCGTGCACGCAGCTGTAGTCGAACTCGATGCCCTGCCCGATGCGGTTGGGCCCGGATCCCAGAATCAGCACTTTTGGCTTCTCGGTCTGCGGCGCCACCTCCGTCTCGGCGGCCGGGTCTAGCTCGTAACTGCTGTAGTGATAGGGCGTTTTGGCCTCGAACTCCGCCGCGCAGGTGTCCACCGTCTTGTACACCGGGTGAACGCCAAGCCGTTCACGCAGCACGCGCACTCCCGCCTCGCCGGCCAATTCGGGTCGCAGCGCGGCGATCTGGCGATCCGACAGCCCGCTGTGCTTGCCGCGGCGCAGCAGGTCGGCGTCGAGCACCGGAGCCGCTACCAGCTCGGCGCGCAGCGTGACCAGCTCGCCGATCTGCGCGACGAACCACGGGTCGACACCGCTGGCCTCGGCAACTTGTTCCACCGAGGCGCCCAGCCGCAATGCCAGTTCGATGTCGTAGAGCCGGCCCTCGGTGGGGGTCTGCAACCGGTCCAGTGCGGCTTCCATGGCGTCGACATCGCCGTCGGGATCCGGGGCCGTCCAGAACCCCGCACGGGTGGTTTCCAGCGAGCGCATCACCTTGCCTAGTGCCTCGACGAAGTTGCGGCCCAACGACATTGCCTCACCGACGGATTTCATGGTGGTGGTCAGCGTCGGGTCGGCACCGGGAAATTTCTCGAATGCGAATCGCGGCGCCTTGACCACGACGTAGTCCAAGGTGGGCTCGAAACAGGCCGGTGTTTCCTTGGTAATGTCGTTGACGATCTCATCGAGGGTGTAACCGATGGCCAGCTTGGCGGCGATTTTGGCGATCGGGAAACCGGTAGCCTTGGACGCCAACGCACTTGACCGCGACACCCGCGGGTTCATCTCGACCACGATCAGTCGGCCGTCGCGCGGATTGACCGCGAACTGGATGTTGCAGCCGCCGGTGTCCACGCCGACCTCACGCAGGATCGCGATGCCCAGATCGCGCATCCGCTGGTACTCGCGGTCGGTCAGCGTCATCGCCGGCGCGACGGTGACGGAGTCACCGGTGTGCACGCCCATCGGGTCGACGTTCTCAATCGAGCACACCACCACCACGTTGTCATGGCCGTCGCGCATGAGCTCGAGCTCGAATTCCTTCCAGCCGTAGATCGATTCCTCGATCAGTACGTTGGCGCTGGGCGAGGCGGCCAGCCCGGCACCGGCCATCCGATCCACCTGATCGGCCGAGTGCGCCATCCCCGAACCCAGACCGCCCATGGTGAACGACGGCCGCACCACCACCGGCAGGCCGAGTTCGGCCACGGTCTCCCGAACCTCGTCCATGGTGAAACACACTCGGCTGCGGGCTGATTCGCCGCCGACCTTGGCAACGATGTCTTTGAACCGCTGCCGGTCCTCGCCACGCTGGATGGCGTCGAAGTCGGCGCCGATGAGCTCGACCCCGTAGCGCTCGAGCACCCCGTTCTCATACAGCGCGACCGCGGTGTTGAGCGCGGTCTGTCCGCCCAGCGTGGCCAGCAGTGCGTCGATCTTGTTGCCGCGCTCGGCCTGCTGGGCGATCACCCGTTCGACGAATGCGGGTGTGATGGGCTCGACGTAGGTGTGATCGGCGTACTCGGGGTCGGTCATGATGGTGGCCGGGTTGGAGTTGACCAGACTGACCTGCAGTCCCTCGGCGCGCAGCACCCGGCAGGCCTGGGTGCCGGAGTAGTCGAACTCGCAGGCCTGCCCGATGACGATCGGCCCCGAGCCGATGACCAGGACGTGGCGCAAGTCGGAACGACGCGGCACTAGCACTCCCCTTTCTGGGTGCGAGCGGACGCAGCGGCACCCCGGCGACGATGTGTCGGTGGACCGACGCGCGGGCTCACGGTCATCACTGGCCCTCCATCAATTCGACAAACCTGTCGAACAGGTACTCGGCATCGTGCGGGCCGGCGGCCGCCTCCGGGTGGTATTGCACCGAAAACGCCCGCCCGTCGGTGAGTCGGACGCCCTCGACCACCCCATCGTTGGCGCAGGTGTGGCTGACGACGGCTGGACCGAACGGCGTGTCGAAGCGTTGCCCGGCCTCGCCTTCCAGCGCGAAGCCGTGGTTCTGCGCGGTCACCGCGACTCGCCCGGTGGCGTGGTCGATCACCGGGATATTGATCCCGCGGTGACCGAAAACCATCTTGTAAGTTGACAGTCCCAGCGCGCGGCCCAGGATCTGATTGCCGAAACAGATGCCGAACAACGGGATTCCGGCGCCCAATACCTCGCGGGTGAGGGCGACGACGTGGTCGGCGGTCGCCGGGTCACCGGGCCCGTTGGACAGGAAGACGCCGTGTGGATTGATGTCGGCGATCTGGTCGAAAGTCGCTGACGAGGGCAGCACGTGACTACGGATCCCGCGCCGGGCGAAGTTGCGCGGTGTGTTGGTCTTGATGCCCAGATCCAGGGCTACGACGGTAAACCTCGGAAGTCCCGGTGGCCCTTCGGGTTCGACCACATACGCCCGCGGGGTACTGACCTCCCCGGCGAGATCGGCGCCCAGCATGGGCGGCTGGGCGCGTACCCGCTCGACCAGCGTATGGGGCTCGGCAAGTGCCGTACCGGAGAACACGCCGGCCTTCATCGACCCCCGGCTGCGCAGATGCCGCACCGCTGCGCGGGTGTCGATGCCCGCGACACCGACGATGTGTTGGCGGATCAGCTCGTCTTCGAGGGTGCCGGTGGCGCGCCAGTTGGAGGCACGCGGCGACGGATCACGCACCGCGTAGCCGGCGACCCAGATCTTGTCGCCGCGACTCTCGGCGTCTTCGCCGTTCCAGCCGGTGTTGCCGATCTGCGGCGCGGTGGCCACCACGATTTGGCGGTGATAACTGGGATCGGTGAGCGTCTCCTGGTAGCCGGACATGCCCGTGCTGAACACCGCCTCGCCGAGGGTTTGGCCGACGGCGCCGAACGGCGTTCCGGTGAATACGCGGCCGTCCTCGAGTACCAGCAGGGCTTTGCTCATCAGTGCAGCTCCTCCGTCCGGGTCTCCGGCCAGCCTGCGAGCCAGCCCCGGTAATCATCGCGGTTGTCCACCTGAAACCCGGTATCGATCTCGACGCCCGACGGCAGCCGCCACCGGATCGCCAGGATCGAATCGCGGGCGGCGACCTTACCGGCCAAACCGCGCTCGGTACGCACCGCGGTGACGGCCAGCCGCGGGATCCAAACCGGCTGGGCGCCAACGCGTTCCAATAGCATTCCGTCTGGATAACGGGTGAGTACCGCCTTGCTGCGGTACCCGAGATCACCGGCGGTGACCCGGTCGTTCCACGCCGGGGAAAGCGTGCAGCCGACATAGCTGCCGCGAAGCGCGGCGGTCGCGACACCCGGCCGGTCGGGAACCCGAGGCAGTTCGCCGATCAGCTCCGCCTGCTGCCGCGAGCGGTGCCGCCAGCCCCGCATCATCAGCGTGATCACCACCGCGATCGTCGCTGCCAGCACCGCCGCGAAGATCAACGAGCCCACCAGCGTACCCGAGTTCATGCGCGCCGCTTCCCCCCCGCAAGCCGGTGGTACGCCCACTGCATGGTCGCCGGCGCGGTTCATGCGGGACTCTTTCCGTCCCGGGCGGTGACCTTTCCGCGCAGCAAGGTTGCCGTCACGGTGGCCGGCAACGTCATCGACTCGAACGGAGTGTTGGCCGACCGGCTGGCCAGCGCCGACCCGGTGACCGTCCAGGTGGCGTCGGGGTCCACCACGGTCAGATTGGCCGGCTCCCCCACCTGCAGCGGACGCCCCTGATCAGGCAGGCCCACGATTCGTGCCGGATTCTCACTCATCACCCGCGCGACGCCACGCCAATTCAACAGGCCCGGCCGCAACATCGTTTGCACCACCACCGACAGCGCGGTCTGCAACCCGAGCATGCCTGGACGTGCCGCGGAGAATTCGACACATTTCTCGTGTTCGGCGTGTGGGGCGTGGTCGGTGGCCACACAGTCGATGATCCCCTCGGCCAGCGCTTGGCGCAGGGCGATGGCGTCGGACGCTTCGCGCAGCGGCGGGTTGACCCGGTTCAGCCCGTCGTAGCCCGACAGTCGGCTGTCGTCGAGCAGCAAGTGGTGCGGGGTGACTTCCGCGGTGATCGAAATTCCTTGGCTCTTAGCCCATTTCAAGATCTCGACAGTACCCGCAGTCGAAGCATGACAGACGTGCACCCGGGCGCCCGCATCGCGGGCCAGCAGCGCGTCACGGGCCACGATCGATTCCTCGGCGGCCCGCGGCCATCCCGACAACCCCAGCCGGGCAGCGTTCGGACCTTCGTGCGCGACAGCCCCGACGGTCAGCCTGGGCTCCTCTGCGTGCTGGGCAATGAGCACCCCCAAACCGGTGGCATATTCCAGGGCGCGGCGCATGACCAACGGGTCGTGCACACAGACGCCATCGTCGGAGAACATCCGCACCGCGGCGACACCGGAATTCATCATGCCCATCTCGGTAAGCTCGGCGCCGGCCAGCCCCACCGTCACCGCGCCAACCGGGTGCACGTCAACCAGGCCCACCTCCTGACCGCGGCGCCACACGTGGTCGGTGACCACCGGGCTGTCGGCCACCGGGTGCGTATTGGCCATCGCGAACACGGCCGTGTAGCCACCCAAAGCTGCTGCGGCCGAGCCTGTTTCGATGTCCTCGGCGTATTCGCGGCCGGGCTCCCGAAGGTGGGTGTGCAGGTCGACCAGTCCGGGCAGGAGCACATGACCGGTGGCGTCGATGACATCGGCGGTGTCCGGAATGGCAAGCTCCGCGGCGATTTCGGCGATCTGGCCGTCATCGACCAGGACGTCGACCCGTTCGCCCTCGCCATAGAGCCGCACCCCGCGGATCAGCACACTCACGCTGCGCCTTCTTTCCCGGCCGACTCGGCCCCCACCAGCAGATGGAACAACACCGCCATCCGCACATGGACACCGTTGGAAACCTGTTGCAACACAGCCGATTGTGACGAGTCGGCCACCGAAAAGGCGATTTCCATGCCGCGCAGCATCGGCCCGGGATGCAGCACCACGGCATGGCCGGGAAGCATCGCCTGTCGCCGGTCGGAGAGGCCGTAGCGTACCGAATACTCACGCGCGGATGGGAAGAAGCTGCCGTTCATCCGCTCGGCCTGCACCCGCAGCATCAGCACCGCGTCGGCCGAAGGCAACTCGGCGTCGAAGTCGTAGGACGCGGTGACCGGCCACCCAGCCACGCCAACCGGCAGCAGGGTGGGCGGCGCCACCAGCACCACCTCGGCGCCCAGCGTGTGCAGCAGCATGACATTGGAGCGGGCCACGCGGCTGTGCAGGATGTCGCCGACGATCACCACGCGGCGGCCCTCGATGCCGCCGAGGCGCTGCCGGATGGTCAGCGCGTCCAGCAGCGCCTGGGTGGGGTGCTCGTGGGTGCCGTCGCCGGCATTGATCACCGATGGGCCGTCTTCGCCGGTTCTGGTCCAGTCGGCCAGCAGCCGCGCGGCGCCCGAGGCCGGATGGCGGACGATCAGGGCATCTGCGCCGGCCGCACGCAGGGTCAGTGCGGTGTCGCGCAACGACTCGCCCTTGCCCACCGAGGATCCGGCCGCGCTAACGTTGATCACGTCGGCGCTCATCCACTTGCCGGCCACCTCGAAGGACACCCGGGTTCGTGTCGAGTTCTCGTAGAACATGGTGACGATGGTGCGGCCGCGCAGGGTGGGCAATTTGCGGACCTCGCGGCCCACCAGAGCTTGGGCGAACCGGTCGGCGTCGTCGAGGATGGCGGTGGCTTCGTCACGGCTCAGGTCCCCGGCCGCCAGGAGGTGCCTACTCATGACGGGGCCTCATCGCGAGATCACCACACCGTCGTGCCCGTCGTGTTCGCGCAACTGCACGTGCACGCTCTCGCTGCGGGAGGTCGGCACGTTCTTGCCGACGTAGTCGGCCCGCACCGGCAGCTCGCGGTGGCCGCGGTCGACCAGCACAGCCAACTGCACCGCGCGGGGCCGGCCCACATCGCGCAACGCGTCCAGCGCCGAGCGCACCGACCGCCCGGAGTACAGCACGTCGTCGACGAGAATCACCAGCGCGTCGTCGATACCACCGGGCGGGATCGAAGTCTCTTCCAGCGGCCGCGGCGGTTTGCTCATCAGGTCGTCGCGGTACAACGTGATGTCCAGCGCGCCGTGGCCCACCTCGACGCCACTGAATTCGTGGATATGAGTTGCCAGCCGCCGGGCCAGGGTCACGCCACGGGTCGGGATGCCCAGCAACACCACCCTCGGCGAGTCGAGGCTGTCCAGCGCAGTCTTTTCGATGATCTGGTGTGCGATGCGAGAAATGGTGCGACCGACGTCGGCCGCGGACATCAGTTCTCGGGGTTCGCCGCCAACGGCGGCAGCGCCCGCGGTACCCATGCGAAATCGTGACCTCCTTCTCCGCCTCTCTGGACGGATCGTTAAAGGATGTCGGCTGCCCGGGAGCGTAACACCCGCCTACGGCGCGGGGCGCTGCGGGTCGCGTGGCGGGTTGCCGCAGGCTGTCCTCAGCGGATTCCGGACAAATGTTGAGCAAGTCGCAGCGCCAGGGCTACCAGCGTCAGCGAGGGATTGGCCGCGGGCGAAGTCGGAAACACCGAGTTGTCACAGGCGTAGAGATTCTCGTAACCCCAGAACCGCAAATTTTCGTCGACCACTCCTGCACCCTCGGCTCCCATTCTCAGAGTTCCCACCTCGTGGGCGACTGCACCTAGTTCGGCGAGTTTCAGCTCAAGTGTGTCTCCGGCGATCGGCTGGGCGCCCAACCCGGCGAGGACGTTGGCAGAGACCTCGCGAATCTCGTTGATGACGCTGTCGGCAATCGGCGCGTGGTCGATGCGCAACCGCACCGGGGCGGCGGGCGGCCCGGTCAGCGAAACCTGATTGTTCTCGACGAGATCCGCCGCGAGCAGGAATACGATTTCACACAGCGTAAAGTCGCCCTTAGTCTGAAGATGTCGCGTCAGATCGTCGGGGTCAACGTATCGACCTTGATTGAAGTCAGCGCCTAATTCTACCACCATATTGTAGGGATGCTGAGCTATTTCAGCGTCCGAATGGTAGCGTGAACATACTTTTGCGGACGCGTTGAGCGCGGCATGCGGCGAGCCTGCCGGCAGGGCGAAATGCGTATACCAGATTGGATGATCCGTAATACCCTTACCGATCAAAGGGTTGTCGACCCCACTGAGCAAGGCGAGCTTTGCGGATTCGATCGTGCCACAGCACACGACGACTGATCGGCCGTGGTATGTGCGTTCCACCTGCCCGAGCAGGTCGTAGCACTGTACTCCCACCGCCTTCCGCTCGTCGAAGAGTATCCGCTGCGCAGCATGGTTGAGATTAATGGTCGGCACAGGCACCGGTGGATTTGCCACCACGAGTCGGTCCTCGAGCAATAAGTCCGCAGTCGAAAACATACCACCGGGAATGGCCAAAGGCGTGTATCCCGAATACTGCACGGCAACCGGAGCGTCGAGGTGATCAAATTCCGGAAGTATATTTTTCAAGAATTCTTTGGCCCGTCGCTGATACTCGCTTCCGATGGGACCGTTTCGGTTCAGGGTATCCTCGGCCAACCGGTATCCGGTCGTCAAGAGATAGTCGCGCACAGCAGTCGGCCAACTGGCCAATTCCCAACGGCCCATTTTCGGGATAAGCCCGCCCCAGAATAGCGAGCGGCCACCCAGGTTGAACGCCTGTCCGCCGCCGAAAGTCGGCGTGTCCTGAACAAACGCCTGTACTTTCATATCCGGCCACAGACCCCAGATATGCTTGTCGAATTGCCCGATGCGAAGGCGGCGAGCCAGGTTGGCCACGTGCGTGGGAAACAACAAGGAACCCGCCTCGATAATCAGCACATCCTGTCCGGCGTCTGATAACTGGTCGGCCAGCACACCGCCGCCCATACCCGAACCGATCACGATGACGTCGTAGACGTGGCTCGAATCGTAATCGGGCTTAAAAAAGAGTTGTTGCACATGACCGTTCTCAGTGATCACTGCGCCCGGCTTCACAAACGCGATGTCGTGATCGTCATAGCGGTAATCCTGGCCTGCCAATGGAGAAATAGTAATATTTTCACCAGTCATCCAGGAGCCGTCAAGAACAAACTTGAACGATACACTCGGTTGATAATCCGATTCATCGAGGGTGAATATCCAGGCGCCGTCCTGAAAAACTCCGCCGATATCGATCTGCCAATCCTCGTGCGATGTTCGGACGGTCACCTGCTGATCAGGAATACAATTTTCGGTGTCGAATCGGATCCTGAACATCGCCTGTTTTCCTATCTGTGTGGTCAGGTTTCGCACATCACGTGCAGCGCGCCCGCAGATCATCCGCCAGCCGAAGGGCCAGCGCTCCCAGAGTTAACGATGGATTAGCGGCAGGAATATCGGGAAATACGGAGAGATCGCAACAGTACAGATTGTCGTATTCGTGGAATCTCAAATCTGCGTTCACGACGCTGGATCCCGGCTCGCCCATGCGCATGCTGCCGCCAAGGTGATAGGTAACAGCCGCCGGCAGGTATCGCAACGGATGACCCTCAGGCTCGACGCCGAAGAACCGTAATAGCCGCTGCCCTAGTAGCCTCGCCTCCGCTTCCAACGGACGGCCCATCGGCTTCAAGAATACGCGATATCTGTCGCCTTCGACCGTGATATTGTTCGCGTTGTTGAGCGGATTTCTGAAGAGGAATTTTATTGTGCTCGCGGCGGGTGAGGCATGACCGAATTCTTGCTTCCATATCGTGTCATCTTCGATACGCACATCCCAGAACTTATGGTTGAGCGCGAGCTCACAGCTGAAGTGATCGCCGGGAGGTCCGTCTCCTCCGTTGTGCCGCAAATAGACGTTGCCCTGATCGTTTCCACTGATCATCTGGGAGTCCGAAGGAACGTCGAAATGTATCTCGGCTTCCGGATGGTCGACGAGGCCGACACCGACGAGCCCGCAGGGATCGGCGACTGAACTGGTCAGCGCCAACCGCGGGCTTTCGGTCGCGCCGCAGGCCATGATGATGTGTTTTCCGCGGAAGACTTTTCGTTGCCGCTGACGAAGATCGAGCACCTCGACGCTGACTGCCGTTGAGCCGTCGAGGATTATCCTGTCCACCAGGTGCTCCAACGCGACGTGCAAGGTGCCGACGCCGTTCTCGGTCTTACCGTGCAGCACAGCGTCCGCCAGGAGCGCAGCAGTCGAAAAGACACCTGTAGTGCGTTCGTCTGGTGATCCGGGGCGCGGATTGATTGCCGAGTCCGGCTGGTGATAGCTCCGTGGCAGGTGCGTCACCGAATAGTCGGGGAATCCTTCGGCGACGCGTCCCACCAGTTTCCGTTGGAACTCGGGATATTCGGTTCGCTTTCTGAACAGTTGCTCAGCGCGCGCGTATCCATCACCGGTAAGGTATTCGGCTATTTCGTTGGGCCAGTATGCGAGTTCCCAGTCCAGCATCCTGGGTATTACTGCCGACCAGAATATCGACCGTCCGCCCAGATTAAAGCACACGCCGCCGTCCAGTCGGGTATTACCAGCCAATTCATAAGGATTGAACGATTCGACTGTGTGGGCCACCTGCAGATCCGTCACATTAACGAGGTGGCGAATGGGCCCCGCTTCGAGAACCAATGTCCTTAATCCGCGGTCCGATGTCGCCACTCCCAGAATTCCCCCACCCATTCCGGAACCGATCACGATCACGTCATAGTCGATCCGACCGTCACTTTGAGAAGTGAAGTAACGGTCCCAGGCACTGCCGTTGAAGAACATCAGGTCCTGGTAGTAAGCGAATCTCATTTGCGGCTCCCCGCCTTAAATAAGTATCAGTACACCCGACCGCGGAACGTTCCTCACCGGAATGAATGCAGTGCCGTCCGATCGGCCTTGCACCCGTATGCTTTGGTAGTCGCTGAAGGAAAAGGCCGGAGTTAGTGTCGATCCGGGTGGGTGCAACGCAGAATCGACCACAATATCAGCGCCACGTGCATCAAGAGGATGGGTATTGACGACGCAGACAACTTCGGAATCGGCGAGAATACGTGACCATGCTGTTAATTCGCCAGCTTCGGGATAGGAGAATGGTCGATCGAATAGCGAGGTTTGCCGCAGATACTGACGTCCGTAGCGCAGTGCCGCATATTGTTTCCGGATCGCGAGAATCTCGCGGATTTTCTCATAAACGGGCGAATCCACGTTAAAACAATGCAATCCGCTGGTGCCGTAGGCGCCGAATCCGGGCAGGTCGGTATCGATGCCTGCCTCACCCGCCAACCCGGCTTGTCCCGCCTTGCGTGGATGCTGCGGTCCAAACATCGCTTCGCGCAAGTAACGATCTGCGTAAGGTGCCCGGTCGTTGTTCCATGACGGCAACCACCGTCGCACTTCGCGTTCGGGCCCCGACAGGGCTTGTTCGGTACCGTAATAGATGCACGGTATTCCGAGGGTCAGGGCCACAATTGCGATGGCGGCGACGACCTGATCGGGTGAGGGCGCTTCGGCCGCGAACCGTATCTTCGGGACACCGACATTGTCGTGATCGTCCAAAACCGATACGTGACGGTTGCCATGTTCGCGGTGGGATCCCATCGGGTCAGCCCCCGCAGCGAACATCTGAAAATACTCCAGGGCGGGGGCAGCGCCACGCGCAACGCGGTGCAGCGCCGATCTCGCATCATTGATATCCAGCGCCGCGTCAAGATTCGCGCCGAGCAGTTCCAGATATCGAGAAGCGACAAGATCGCCGCCGGCCATCTCACCCACGATGAAGAAGTTGTGCTTGCCGATCGAGTCGGCAAATTCTTTGATAGCGCCACAGAACCGTCGAGCCGCATCGTACGGCAGATGCTTGAGCGTATCTATCCGGAACCCGTCGCAGTCCGTCGTGTCTATCCAGTACTGCCACACCCGCACGAGCGGAGACAACACATCGTCGCGCATGACGTCCAAGTCCCTCGAATTCATCAGATCACCGCGCCGAAATTCCGCGAGCGGATCATCGGTGGCCCCTTTCCCAGGGTCAGCCGAACCCGCCCGTGTGTAGGCATTCTGATCCTGAAACTCGACGGGCCACACCCCGTCGTTGGGGTCGCTGATCCGAGTGGTGGGCCGCTCGGCGCGATCAAGCCACGCCCCGAACGGCAATTGCTGGGGAGGCGAAACATAATCAGGACGCACCGGGCCGCCAGGGACATCGGGCGCATACAGCCAATTCACGCCGCTGTGGTTGACGACGATATCCAGAATCACCCGAATCCCGAATTGATGAGCCGCCTGAACCAGCTTGATCAGATCGTTCTGCGTTCCGAAATGCGGGTCGACTTCAAGGAAGTCTTGTATGGCGTAGCCATGGTAGTCGTCGGTATTTGCACGCTGTTTGAAAACCGGTGCTACCCACAATGCAGTGATGCCGAGCCCCGCCAGGTACGGCAACTTGCTTTCAATGCCCGCGAGGTTGCCCCCTTGATACCGCAGCGCACCCGACTGAGCCCAGTGCTCCCAACTCCACGACGACGGTCTCATCGAGGGGACAGCGTCCGGAGTGGCCAGCTGCCGCTGGTCTTCACGGCCGTCGCTGAACCGGTCCGGCAAGAGGAAATACAGAACTTCATTTCGCCAATCGGCCGGCGACGGGAAATGATCGCGCGGAGTAGGCGTCCAGTCACGAACTTGCGTGAGCCTGCGAGAGCTACCAACTGAACGCTGTGCCGGCGCCATGCTCATGGTCATCCCTCCCCCAACACCTGCGCCCCGATGGACACGCAGTATGGGTTGCCAGTTTTGCCCGCGAACGAAACATTTTCGTAACGTGCGCCCAGAGCCTTCACGGCAGTCCCCGGCGTGAAGCGATGAAGGTCGTGGGCTGGCGCGGTTGGATGGGAACCGAACGTCCGGCGCCGAGCGTGCGCGTGGGGCGCCGAGCGTGAGCCGACGGCGCCGAGCGTGCGCGTGGGGCGCCGAGCGTGAGCCGACGGCGCCGAGCGTGCGCGTGGGGCGCCGAGCGTGAGCCGACGGCGCCGAGCGTGCGCGTGGGGCGCCGAGCGTGAGCCGACGGCGCCGAGCGTGCGCGTGGGGCGCCGAGCGTGAGCCGACGGCGCCGAGCGTGCCGCCAGGGCGGTCCGATCGCGGATTTGCCGCCCCGCGTTCACACTCAAAGCCGCCACTGCACACTCGGTACGACAGCATCACAGCCGACACGGCGAGGTCGTAAACATCCGCCAAACACCCGCCATCTCAAGATAGTTCGAGCGACGATGCGGCATCGGAAAGCTGACGCCAATCCATCCATGGCTGGGCACGAAGACATTGATGGTCAGCAGCTCAGTTTCCGGTCACCGTGAATATTCCGGTGGCGCGGGCGCCTCGGGCATCGGCGCAGCCAAAGAGCTGCAACACGTGTGACCATGTGACGCTGACCGGCCGGGTAAGCTCGTCGGCAGGGGTTCTATCCTGGCGAACGTGACGGATCTCAACCCTTCCGCAAACGAATCCGGCCGGCCGCGCATGGATTTCGATGCGCTCTATCGCGGCGAAAGCCCTGCCCCGGGCATCCCGCCGATGACGACGCCCCCCTGGGATACCAAGGCACCCAAGGAAAACGTGATCGCGTGGCAGACCCGCGGCTGGATCCACGGAGACGTGGTCGACATCGGCTGCGGGCTCGGTGACAACGCGATCTATCTGGCCCAGCACGGACACCGGGTAACCGCTTTGGACATTTCGCCGACCGCACTGATCACCGCCGAACGCCGCGCCGCCGACGCCGGAGTCGACGTGCGGTTCGCGGTGACAGACGCCACCGCGCTCGACGGCTATACCGACGCATTCGACACCGTGATCGACAGTGGCATGTTCCATTGCCTCGATGATGACGGCAAGCGCAGCTATGCGGCGGCCGTGCACCGGGCCACCCGGCCGGGGGCCACCTTGCTGATCAGTTGCTTCTCGGATGCCAATCCGCCGAGCGAGCAGTGGCCGCGCCCGGCGGTGCCCGAGCAGACGCTACGCGACGTCCTCGGCAGCGCCGGGTGGGATATCGAATCACTGGAGCCCGTCGCGGTGTGCCGCGAAATAGACGGAACAGAAGCGGAATTGGCGTTTTGGTACGTCCGCGCCCAGCGCCGGGCCTCGGCCTGAGCCGGCCCAAGCTTCAGGCTGCGGGGTCGCAGCCGCGGCGCCCTTCGTGCGCCCAGGCCAGCAGATCCGGTGGAGCAAGCTGGTTGATGCGGTGGTTGTAGCGGCGGTGCTCCTCGTGGCTGAAGTACTGCTGCCAGTCGCCGCTGCGGCCGCGACGGAAGAATTGCTCCTCGCTGCGCCAAATGCCGTCGGTGGTGTTGGGGGCGATCTCCGCCGCGCGGGAGCGCATGGCGTCCAGCGATGCGTGAGTGACGAGTTCGCGGGCGCGATCGGGGCTCAAGCCGATACCGAGTACCGCGGCAAGCCGCATCAACTCGGCTGTCAGGTCCACCTGGTAGTCGGCATAGTGGAACAGCGCCACATTCGGCAGGTGTCGCCGCTCCCAGGCGGTGCCGAAGTGGTGCAGTACGTTGGCCAGCGTTCCGATTCCCTTGGGCGGCGCGAAACCCACCCCCGGCGGTGGCAGGGCCGGCCCCTCCATCCAGTGCCGGAATTCCTCGGCCGGGCCGCGGCTGCCAGCGTGCGGGGCGGGCCCGGACCCCGGCGGACGGGGCTGCAGCGGCGGGCGCACCGCGGCCTCGTGCAATTCCCGCAGCCGCTCGGCATCGACGTTGGCAACGTGGAACAACATCGACACTGCGGCGTCACGCGGATCACGGCCGACGCAGATATAGGTGACGCGGTCATCGAGCACCAGACCGTCCAACGGCGTGTGGGTCTTGATGAACCGGCGGTGGTGCTGCGCGTCAAGGACGGCGACCACCTCATCGATAGGCCGGATGGTCTGGTCGAGCCACGGTGACACCGTCGACAACGGTCCGGGTAATTCCGGCCCGTCGAAGACAAGCAGTGCAATCAGCCGCTGAGTCCAGGTCATGCCGCACTTGGACGGCGTCGAGATGATAATGTCGCCGTCCCTCAGTTGCAGGGCGTCCCAGCGCGTGCTGTCGGTCATCAACGAGCGGTACAGGACGCGGTCGGCCGGTGCAGTGACATTCGGCAACTCCGGAGCATCTGTCATGTGCCACCTCCCTTCGGGTGTCAAAGCCGCGGTCACCGGCGGACGATGTCGAACAGCATGCCCTCGACGGTGACCCCGGGCGCGAAGGCGAATGCCACACCGGTCGAGAGGGATTTTGTCGACGGCGCCTGGCGCACCATCATTTCCAGCACGAAGATCAGCGAGACGCTCAGCATGTTGCCGAAGCGTGCCAGCACGGCCCAGCTGGGCGCCGCGCATTCGGCGGGGATGCCCAACGAGCGCACCGACTGTTCGATGATCTTGGGCCCACCGGGGTGGATCGCCCATACATCGATATCGGATTTCTGTAATCCGTTGTCACGCAATATTTCTCCGATAACCGGCGCGACGCCGCGGAAAATGTAGTCGGGCAGATTCGCGGACAGCTCGCAGGTGATGCCGTCGTGATTGACGCCCAGCACGATCCCGTCCTCGGCATCGTCGAGGAGCTGACTGAAGTTGCTGCGGATCACCACGCTGCCCGCCGGCAACTGCTGCTGCACCTGGCTGGCACCGATCACCAACGCGGCACAGCCATCCCCGAACAGGCTGTGGATCACCACATCGTTGACGTTGTCGGCGAAAACCGCATTGACTGAGCACAATTCGATGCACACCACCAACGCCTTCATCGCCGGGTGGGCACGGACGTAATTGGTGGCGGTGCGAATGGCGTTCATCGCCGCCGCGCATCCCATAAAGTTGACCACCACTCGCGAAATCGCCCGCGACAGGCCGAGTTCCTTGACTATCGCCACGTCCACGCCCGGAGCGATGAACCCGGTGCTGGTGACGAACACTAACAATCCGATCTCTTCGGCGCCGTAGGAAAGTCCGTCGAGCGCACGCCGGCTCACCTCGACCGCCAGCGGCACCGCATGCCGGTAGAACAGGTCCATCCGGTCCCGGATGGTTGCGGGTTCGCGCCGGAACGCGTCGAACTCGGCGTCCAGCGGGTTGACGGCCATCCGCCGGGTGTCAATTCGGGTCTTCTCGTAGACTCGGGTAACTCGTTGCCGCTGTTGGGAGTCGAGGAACATCTGGGCCACCTGCGCGGCGGCGTCGGACTGCCGAACCACCCGCTGCGGCACACCGGTCGCCATTCCTTCGATGACCGCCACCGTTGTCGGCGGCGCCGGCGGCAACTGGGCTAGGTCATAGTGGGCTTCGTGGCCGCAGGCCTCGGCCACCGGGCGCAGGGCCCCGCCGTCTGCTGCGCTGCTCATACCGACCCGATTCCCACGAAGCCGGCAACCACGTAGCCGGCGCTGGCTGTCCAGGCCGCCGGCGAGCAGTGTTCCCGCAGGAAACCCCACTTGTGCTCCCTGGCTTGGCGCGACGGCGAGAGCAGGTAGGTCCGGCAGAGCTTCGGCAACCGGTCGGTCACGAAACTCTTTGCCGGAAGCCACTCCACGCCGGACTCTGCCGCCTCCTGCCGTAATACGTCTTCGGTGACGATGTTGGCGAACCCGCTGCGCTGGAATGGCAATACATGGTGGACGCGGTGCGAACTCAGACCCGCTGACAAGAAGCAGTCGACGTAGCGATTTCCGACTATCACCAGATCGTTGGCGTGCACCACTTGATCCACACCCCAGTCTTCACCGGCCGG
The DNA here is from genome assembly GCF_900566085.1 of Mycobacterium attenuatum. Lineage (GTDB taxonomy): Bacteria > Actinomycetota > Actinomycetes > Mycobacteriales > Mycobacteriaceae > Mycobacterium > Mycobacterium attenuatum. Next base: position 4,699 of record NZ_UPHT01000067.1, on the reverse strand, counting down.
TGCGGGCTCGTCGGCGTCGTCCTCGAACTCGTGGCTTGCCACCACCAGGAAGGTGCTGACCCACAGCGTCACGACGAATTGCAATGCCCAGGCCCAGAAGTCGCCGGCCAGGGCGAAGACCACCAGCTCGGTGACCAGGAGCAGCCGAACTCCCGACGACCCCAGGAAGTGCGGCAGCGCATTGCGCCAGCTTCCATAGCCCTCCTCGACGCCCACCTTGCGAGTCATGTTCCATACGTCCGCGATGCGGATGGCCATGCCGGTGATCAGGTGCCCGAACTTGTGAAGCGTATGCACCGGAACCCGATACAGCCGCGGCAACTGCATCATCATTGTGAAGACGTTCTTCTTGATGTCGACGTCACTTTGGGTGTACGGGTGATGCAGCAACGTATGCCCGTCGGCGACCACCAACGACAACGCGACATAGTTCAGGTCGAAGGCATTGGCCAAGAACCGATTAGGGCCCCGCTGCGCCCGATGCAAGGCGTAATGGCCGTAGCCGACCAGCGAGCTGCGCAGCAGCACCATGGCAATCACAAAGAGCCACAACGGCATCCATCGTGGTTCGACCAGGCGCACCCCCTGAACCGCTACATAGGCGGCGGCAAGTAGCGCCACCACGATGTTGAACAGCCGGTCCATCCGTTTGATCCGCGCCGCCAGCGCCGGCTCGGTCAGACGCGCTTTGACGCGGTGCATCAAGTCGTTTGGGTTGTCGAAGCGGTACTTCGGGGTGTCCCGCCAGCTGTTGAAGCTGTCTTTGAACAGGAACGGCGGAGCGTTGTGTTTGGGGTGAATATCGCGCGGTGTCGCATCGCGGCCCAGTGCGTAGCGGCGCTCCAAGATCCGCTCGACCTTGGCCGGATCACGATGGTAAGAGGCGATGATCGCGGTGATGTCGCGGTTTTTGGTGCGCCCGATGAAGAAGGCGCCGCCGGGGTGCTTGGATATCCAATCGCTGAGGTCGTATGCCCGCCCGTTGTAGACCCACACATCTGACAGCGGCGGCCCGCCCGGAGGATGAGCAGGGCGCAGACCGGGACCGCGCTCCTGAACGTCTGGGAGGTCGTTCGTCATTCCTGTTCCTCCAGGTCTGGTCGGTGAGATCGGGCGCTGGCCGTCGTTTCCGGCGAAGGGACCCAACGGCGTCCCAATGGTGTCCCAATGGTGTCCCGATGTTGGAGGTATGGCCTTGGAGAATTCTCAACGGCATGCCGAGCCGCGCGATTTGCTTCTTGGGGTGCACCAAATCCGTTGCACCCCAAGAAGCAAACTGGGGAGGGAACCGGCCCGGAGACGATTCGGCGGACCTAGCCGCAATTCGACAATCGCGGGCCGGTTCCCAATTCGGAATACACCCGCGGTGGTTATCCCGTTGGGTTGGGAATGGTGACCGGCGCGCCCCACGCCGACAGGTTGATGGTGACGTGCCCCTGGTCCTTGTCGACGACCATGCGCACCAGGTTGGGGCTCGGCGCCGGCGCTCCGGGCGTAGTGCTGGTGCCTGCCGCCTTCACGTCGACGATGTACAACGTGATCGGCAGCGTGCCCCCGCCCTTACCCAGCTGAGGTACCAGTGGATCGATCACCGCGGCGTCGATGGCTCCCGTCACCTTGACGGTGGCGATACCGTCGATCGTTTCGTTTCCGGCGATCTGCGCACTTTGGACCCTGGCGATGACGTTGCCCAGCCCCTTGTCCTTGTCGAGGACGATGCCCGGGTCGTAGATCTTCTCCGCCGGCCCCATCGAGGTGTACTTCCCGCTGTCGTCCTTGGTGTACATGGTCTTGTTGGTGACCAGGAACTGTTTGGAGACCGCGGGGGCCTTCGGCTGCAACCTGATCATGGCATCACCGACGGCCTGACCGTTGCCCTCCGGCTGGTTGGTCACGTCGGCGTTGACGCTCTCCATGGGAAGCGTCGTGATGTTGGTTGTCTGCAGGCTCACATGAATCGAGTGCAGGCCTTTGGTCGCTTTGGAGCTGTCCTGCAGGAGTTGCTGGGCTTCTGGTGACGGGGCGCCGGATGACCCGGATGCGCTGGTGGTGGCGGAGCTTCCGGATGCCCCGGAGGTTTGGGAGGTCCCGGTGGCCGCTTTGTGGCCGCATCCTGTGATGACCATCGCGATCAGTGCCGCCGCGAACAGCATCGCGGCCGGCACCGGGAGCGAGGGTCGGTGGGTGACACGTCGGTGGGAGGTTTGCGCTTGTGAGATCAAGCCATTCATGGCCAACCTTTGCTGAGTTATCCAACCGGTGGTAATTGAGCAGCGGGTCGCTAGCTTCATGCGCCATCGACGGAGGCCGGCGCGCCGGTCCCCGTCCACAGTTGCGGGTCTTGGTGACCGCTCCCCGCACCCTGGTTCACCGCAACGGCTCGGTTAGCAAACCCCCTTCGCCGTTGCTCCCACAGCCTGTTCCCCAGATCACATTGCCGGAGAGCGCGACAGTAACACGCCCTGGCCAGGTCGCAAGGCTTTTCTCACAACTAACGACCGCCTGCACCGCCCGCCGGAACCGCGGCCGGTCGCGCGGCCCGACGTCCCACCGCCGGGCCCGCCCGCGGCCGGCGACTAATCTAAGGCCGGTGAAGCTCGACGGCAATCAGGCATCCATTCGCGAGGTCTGCGACGCCGGCTTGCTCTCCGGCGCGGTGACCGTGGTCTGGCAACGCGGAGAGGTGTTGCAGGTCAACGAGATCGGCTACCGAGACGTCGACGCGGGGCTGCCGATGCAGCGGGACACGCTGTTTCGCATCGCGTCGATGACCAAGCCGGTGACGGTCGCCGCGGCCATGAGCCTGGTCGATGAGGGCAAGCTCTCGTTGCGGGATCCCATCGCGCGCTGGGCGCCGGAGCTGACCGACCCGCAGGTGCTGGACGACCCGCATGGTCCGCTGGACCGGACGCATCGGGCCCGGCGGGCCATCCTGGTCGAGGACCTGCTGACTCACACCAGTGGCCTGGCCTACAGCTTCTCGGTCTCCGGGCACATCTCCCGGGCCTACATGCGACTGCCCTTCGGCAAGGGCTCGGACACCTGGCTGGCCGAACTGGCCGCCCTGCCGCTGGTGCATCAGCCCGGCGAGCGGGTGACCTACAGCCATGCGATCGATGTGCTGGGGGTCATCGTTTCTCGCGTCGAGGACAAGCCGTTCCATCAGGTGCTCGACGAGCGAGTGCTGGGCCCGGCGCGCATGACCGACACGGGCTTTTTCGTCGCGGCCGAGGCGCGGGGGCGGGCCGCCACGATGTACCGGCTCGACGAGGACGACAAGTTGTGCCACGACGTGATGGGGCCGCCGCAGGTCCGGCCGCCGTCGTTTCCCAACGCCGGCGGCGGACTGTGGTCGACCGCCGACGACTACTTGCGGTTCGTGCGGATGCTGCTGGGCGAGGGGACGGTCGACGGAGTCCGAGTGCTGTCGGCGGAGTCGGCACGCCTGATGCGCACCGACCGGCTGACCGACGAGCACAAACGCCACAACTTCTTGGGAGCGCCATTCTGGGTGGGCCGCGGCTTCGGTTTGAATCTGTCGGTGGTGACCGACCCGGCGAAGTCGGCGCCGCTGTTCGGTCCGGGCGGGACAGGAACGTTCAGCTGGCCCGGCGCATATGGGACGTGGTGGCAGGCCGACCCGTCCGCCGACCTGATCCTGCTGTATCTGATCCAGCATTGCCCCGATTTGTCCGTGGATGCCGCGTCGGCGGTGGCGGGCAACCCCGCGCTGGCCAAGCTGCGGACGGCCCAACCGCGATTCGTCCGCCACACTTATCGAACCCTCGGGCTGTAGCGGGGCGTCGTGGCCCGGTTCCCGTCCGAGTACCTCCAAGGCGCACGGCTGCTGCTGCGCCCACCCGTGCTCGATGACGCCGAGGCGTTGTTCGACGGGATTGCCCACGATCCCGAGGTAACCCGCTACCTGTTGTGGACGCCGCATCCCGATGTCGGCGAGACGCGACGGGTGATCACCGAGCATTTCAACGTCGGCGACGACGAGCGGACCTGGCTGCTCGTGACCCGTGACAGCGGCGACGTCGCCGGCCTGATCAGCTGCCGAAGCCGGGTGCGCCACTCCATCGAAGTCGGCTACTGCCTCGGCCGGCGTTGGTGGAACGGGGGTTTCATGTCCGAAGCGCTGGGCATGCTGCTGGCCGAGCTGGCTGCCGACCCCGGCGTGTACCGCGTCTGGGCTACCTGCCACATCGACAACATGCGCTCGGCGCGGCTACTGCAGCGGGCCGGTTTCGCGTTCGAGGGCCGGCTGCGCCGCCACTCCATCTACCCGAGCCTGGGACCCGAACCGCACGACAGCCTGCTCTACGCCAAGATCCTGCGCTAAGTGCCATAGTCCGACAGCTCGATGCTGCGCGCCGATCTCGTGGTGGCGCCGACGGGCCGCATTGGTCTTGTGCCCCGAGGAGCGCTTCGTGCGGCCGCTGGACGACGCCTGGTTCAGCGCGCCTGATACCGTCGGCCTGGGCGGCTGGTATCTGATCTAACAGGCGCGCGGCGGTCTGAACTGGTCCATGCGCCCGTCGCATGACCCGGCGATTGCCAACGCGGGGTTAGCCTCGATTTTGCATCGAATTGATGCTGAGGGCGCTCAGTCGTTGAATTGTGTTGCTGGGTAGGTATTTTCGCGTGCTGGCATGGAGGGGTGTCCCGTGTCGCGGGGTGGGGCGGGCTTTCCTTG
>NZ_UPHT01000081.1 GCF_900566085.1 Mycobacterium attenuatum | reverse complement strand
CGACCCGACGACCGGAAGCCAACAGGAAAAGCTGGGCAGACCAGCGGTCGTCGCATCCCTACCACGCCACAAATCAAGATCAAAAATCAACAATTCACGCCACAACGTCCATCCGTGGATCGAGGCTAAATCCTAATTGTCGCAGCCGCCCGAAGAAGGGGCTTCCATATTTGGGAGATCTGCCGCGCGTCAATGTGCTTTCTGAGACGACGATCGGAGCTGTACGCACAGCACAGGAATTGACTGGGCTTGTGAATAAGTGTGCCTATTCCGTCGGCGCACTCTTGGAAAGTCTGAGACTGCCGGAAACGTACGAGTAACCCGCGCAATACAGGCAGCTGCGACATATCGGCACCTGGTGACCGGAGGGTAAGATGCTCAGGGCGCTGATCGGCCCGGAGCTTGAGGCGATACGAAACACAACCGTCGAACGACGTTGAAGGCGGCAATGTCAACCAACTCGTGATGCGCCTGGGCAGCCCGAGGAGCAGATGGACCACAAGCCATGAGCGACACGATTCAAACGCTCCTGCAACAGCGCGTGTCCGATTCGTCAGTCGCGGTGAAATACGATGCGTTGCAATGGACTTGGCGTCAGTATCTGACGGAATCAGCGGCGCGCGCCGCGGCTTTGATCGCCGCTACGGATCCGGGCCGGCCGATGCACATCGGCGTACTGCTGGGCAACACACCGGAGATGTTGGCCCAGATGGCCGCAGCCGCCCTGGGCGGCTATGTGTTGTGTGGCCTCAATACCACGCGCCGAGGCGACGCCCTGGCCGCCGACATCGGCCGAGCAGACTGTCAGATCGTCGTGACCGACGCCGAACATCGGGACTTGCTGCGCGGCCTCGACCTGACCGGCATCCGGATTGTCGACGCCTCGACACCACAGTGGGCCGAGCTGGTCGCGGGTGCGGGTGCGTTGGTGCCGCATCGCAAGGTCGACATGATGGATCCGTTCATGATGATCTTCACCTCCGGCACCAGCGGTAGCCCAAAGGCGGTGCAGGTCTCACACCTGATGCCGACGTTCGCCGGACGCAGCCTGACCGAGCGCTTCGGCCTGTCCGAACAGGACACCTGCTATGTGTCGATGCCCCTGTTTCACTCCAACGCCGTTGCGGCGGGATGGGCGCCGGCGGTGGTGTCCGGGGCGGCCATTGCGCCGGCGAAGTTCTCGGCAACCAACTTCCTGGCCGACATCCGCCGCTACCACGCCACCTACATGAACTATGTCGGCAAGCCGCTGGCCTACATCCTGGCGACTCCGGAACGCGACGACGACGCCGACAATCCGCTGCGGGTGGCCTTCGGCAACGAGGCCAGCGAGAAGGACATCGAGGAGTTCGCGCGCCGCTTCGGCGTGCAGGTCGAAGACGGCTTCGGCTCGACCGAAAACGCAGTCATCGTGATTCGCGAACCCGGAACGCCGCCCGGATCGATCGGCAAAGGCGCCGCTGGAATCGCGGTGTACCACAGCGACACCGTCACCGAGTGCGCCGTCGCCCGCTTCGACGAGCACGGGGCTTTGGTCAACGCCGACGAAGCCGTGGGCGAATTGGTCAACACCGCCGGGTCCGGTTTCTTCACCGGCTATTACAACGACCCCGAAGCCAACGCCGAGCGGATGCGCCACGGCATGTACTGGTCCGGCGACCTCGCCTACCGTGACGCCGCGGGCTGGATCTATCTGGCCGGCCGCACCGCCGACTGGATGCGGGTTGACGGGGAGAACCTGGCGGCTGCACCGATCGAGCGAATCCTGTTGCGCCACAGCGTGATCAACCGAGTAGCTGTCTATGCGGTGCCCGACGAGCACGTTGGTGACCAGGTGATGGCCGCGATCGTGCTGCACCAGGGGCATGCATTCGACCCCGAATCGTTGGAGGCATTCCTCGACGCCCAGCCCGACCTGTCACCCAAGGCCCGGCCGCGTTACGTCCGCATCGCCGCCGAACTGCCCAGCACCGCCACCCACAAGGTGCTCAAGCGCCGCTTGATCGAACAAGGAACAACCGTCGGCGAAGGTGAGACGTTGTGGGTGCGCGAGCCGCGTGGCACCGCGTACCGGATTGCGTTGCGCGGTGATGTTTAGGGTCGGGTGAGCCCTGGTGAGCCCGGGTGTGAAAACCCCGGTACACCAGATTATTCGAACACCGTCGGGCTGTGGGACGCGACGGTGACTGGCGCGCCATCAGCCACGCGAGTCACCGAGCCCGGCACCAGACCAGACCAGACCAGACCAGACCAGACCAGACCAGACCAGACCAGACCAGACCAGACCAGCGGAGGCTAAGGGCACGCAATCGGCACGGGAATGAAGCTGCCGTTGGGCCAGCACAACCCCGGCGGAAGCGGCGGCGGCGGCTGGTAGCCCGAGCCGGGAGGTTTCGGCGGCGGATCGTCCCCGTCCCAAATCATGTTGGACACATTGCCCATTCCTGGCCACAGGTAGTAGTAGGTGTGACATACCGACATGTCCCAGCCACGAAATGGGTCGGTCACGTGGTTACCGGTCTCCGGCAGGGGGTCCCCCGGGCACCACCGCTTCGGCGGGCCCCAGTCGCTGTCGTCGGTGTGGAGGGGGCCAGGATGGAGCGGAACAGGACCGGGCTGAGCCTGGGCGGTACCTGCGGCCAGGCCCAGCCCGGCCACCGCGAGGCCGCCCGACAGCAACGCCCCGCCGATGATCGTTTTCACATTGCGCGGAGCGGGCATGCAGGGTTCCTTTCTCTGTCCGGCCTCTGGCCGGCCGTTATCGGCTTCGGGGTTGCCGAATTCGTGTGACATGTGTGCGACGGTCGGTCCGCCGCCGCGCGATTTGCGAAAGCGTACTGGTTCGGCAACGGCGGAATGGGGAAATCGTCGATATTGGGAAGTGCACTATGGCTGACTCGCTGATCAGGGCCATCGGAGGCGGCCGTGGCCCGCATCGGCGCGAAATGTGCGCTGGCGGCTCGAGATGGGGAGCGATGCGAGAGACAACGGGCGCATCGGGTGTGGACCGGCGCACGGACAAGTGTGCCGGCTGTGATCGGCACCGGTCTACGACGCCGTGAAATACGGGAGCGCCAGGCCGGTGCTCACGTGGTGGAACTGCACCCGCACCCGCATGCCGACCGCCAGATCCGCCGGTGCCAGGCCCACGACGTTGGTCAGCATCTGGTAGCCCTCGTCGAGAGTGACGATCGCCGGCGCGTAGGGCGGTTCGAATGCCGGTGTCACTGGCCGGTAAACGATTGTCCAGCTGTAGATTTCGCCGTGACCGGCGCTGGGCGCCCAGGGCAGGTCCGCGGACAAACACTGCCGGCAGTGCTCGGTCGGCGGGAAATTCGCTGTGCCGCAGGTCCGGCAGCGTTGATAACGCAGTTCGCCTGCTCGGCATCCGTCCCAGAACGGGGCGCTGAGCGGACTGACCGGGTGCGGTACCGGCCCGGTTTGCGGCCGCAACACATTGTCGGAATTCATCGTGGCTCATCGCCGAGGATCAGCACCGTGGTGAACAGCGCGCCCGCTCCCCCGTTGCTGCACAACGCAACGTGGGCATCGCTGACCTGGAGGGCGCCCGCCTCGCCGCGCAACTGCTGCACGGCTCGAATCGCGCGCTGCATCATCTGCGGGTTCGCCCCGGCATGGCTGAACGACATGGTTCCGCCGTCGGTGGTCACTGGATGGCTGCCGTCGATGGCGATGTGGCCGTCGGCGACGAACGGTCCGCCTTCGCCCTCGCCGCAGAAGCCGAACGCTTCGAGCTGGCGGATGATCTCGAACGAGAAGGGATCGTAGAGTTCGAGCACGTCGACGTCGTCGCGGCGCAGGCCCGCATGGCCGAACGCGCGATCGGCCGCCCGGGCGCCCACCGCGCCGTTGACGTGGTCGCCGCGCCGCCCTGCAAGGTCCCACGCGGGCGGGTGTTGATACGACGGGCCGAAAAAATCTGCGCCACTGCCCAACACGTAGATCGGCCGGCCCGCGACCGCTACCCGGTCCAGGTTCGCCACCACCAGGGCGCACCCGCCCTCGGAAGTTGTTGCGCAGTCGAGCACATGGAATGGGTCGGCGATCGGCCGTGACGCGGTGATGTCGTCGGGAGTGAACGGCCCGCGTTGGTAGTAAACGGCTTGCCGGTTTTGCGATCCGTTGTTGCGGATGGTGGCCGCCACGACGGACAGCTGCTCACGAGTGGTGCCATAGACGTGCATGTGGCGTCGGGCGATGAGCGCGAATTCGGCGGCGGTGAACATGCCCCACGGCGCTACGAACTCGTTTTCCGGTCTGGTCCACGGCGCCGTTGCCGCATGGTCGCGATACTCCCCCGCCTGGGCGGCGACGAGCACCACCACGTCGGCCATGCCGTGCTCGATTGCGGTGACGGCCTCGGTGATCATGCCGACGCCGAAGTTCAGGCCCTGCCAGGCCGGGCCGATGCGCAGGTCGTAGATCAGCGCCGTGGACAGGGCGCCGGCGCTGATGCCGTCCACGTCGCCGAGCCTGAGGCCGGCGTCGTCCAGCGCGCCCCGGAGGGCCTTGAGCGCCAGGCTGCGGGAGGTTTCGCCGTCGAGGCGGCGTCCCTGGCGGGTGTTATGGACGCCGACGATAGCCGCGGTGCTGCGCTTGGTCGCGCTCACTGTCACTCCGTTTCTGATGCCATGTGGCGGTGACACACGGCACGATGACGATCATGACCGATTCCAGCGCGACCCGGGTGGCCGTCTACTTCGATTTCGACAACATCGTGATCTCGCGCTACGACCAAGTACACGGGCGCGGCACCTTCCAAAAGGACAAGGCCAAGGGTCTGGACACCGAGCGGCTGCGGGCGGCAACCGTCGACCTGGGCGCCATCATGGACTTCGCCTCCTCGTTCGGCACCCTGGTGCTCACCCGGGCCTACGCCGACTGGTCGGCCGAGGTGAACGCCCGCTACCACGGCCAGCTGGTCGGGCGCGCGGTCGATCTGGTGCAATTGTTCCCCGCAGCCGCCTACGGCAAGAACGGAGCCGACATCCGGCTGGCCGTCGACGCGGTCGAGGACATGTTCCGGCTGCCCGACCTGACCCATGTGGTGATCGTCGGCGGCGACTCCGACTACATTGCGCTCGCGCAACGCTGCAAGCGGCTGGGCCGCTACGTCGTGGGCATCGGCGTGGCCGGTGCCAGCAGTCAATCGCTGGCCGCGGCCTGCGACGAGTTCGTCACCTACGACACACTGCCAGGGATATCCACCACCGTGGTGGCCGCGCAGCCCAAGAAGCGCGGACGGCATGCCAGCACCGCAGAGCCCGACGAGGAGCCGACGCCGCCCGACCCGCAGGCCGCGGCCACCAGATTGCTGGAACGGGCGCTGCGGATCGGCCAGGAAAAAGATGACGCGGACTGGCAGCACAACTCCATGGTCAAGGCGCAGATGAAACGGATGGACCCCTCGTTCAGTGAAAAGTCGCTGGGCTTCAAGTCGTTCAGCGATTTTCTGCGCTCGCGCAGTGATGTGGTCGACCTTGACGAGAGCAGCACGACGCGGATGGTGCGCTTGCACAGTGACGCCGGTTGATCGCCGAGCAGCCGCGAAAGCCCGCGACACGCCGGGCGCGCGGGGGCTTTCGCGGCTGCTCGCCCAGGAAAGGTTCCCTGCCTTACCCGTCGAGTTCGCCGGCGATGCCGCGCTCGATGCTGGTCCGGGTGCTGCCGGGCAACACGATGAGGCCATCGAGCTCGCTACGGGCCAAACCATATGCTCTTTGTCGTTCCTGCTGCGTCGCCGAGGGGTCGGCCGCCACCCGCAGCAAGCTCTGAGCGCGGGCCAGCCGCTGCCGTTCCTCGCGGGAGAAGTCGCTTCGGCCTTTGCGCGTTGCCTCCGCTTCGGCGGCATTGAACGCGGTCACATAGCTTTCGACGGCGTCGAGGTACTGCCGCGCGCCTTCCCGGTCGTCGACGAGATCTTCCGCCCGGACCGGCCGGTGGAAGTCGGCCGCCAGCTTGGCCCTGTGAAAGGCCGTCGTCAGCGGGTCTCGCATGTCGGTCATGGCGGGGAAATCCAAGAGCTTGGCGGCGTCAAGCTCGTAGGCCAGCCAGCGCGCATCCGTGTGGTCATGCGCATCGAGAGCGCGTCGAATTGCCCGCCAGCGTGATGCCTGATTGCCGATATCACCGGGGCCGGCCCCCGCGAGGTCAGTCGGGCCGGTATCTCCGGGCGCGTCGCGTCGTTTGTTGACCGACGCGAGCATCCGGATGCCGGCATAGATCACACCGATCACCGGCGCGGCCAGAACCAGCAACTCGAGCAGCCGAAACAACAGTCCCACCAGGCCAGGATGCCATCACCGGGGCGCTTGCTGAACCATCGGACGGCAGGTGATACCCAGCTGGAGGTAGATGTGGGCGAGGCGAGCTTGGACGGCTCGCGGCGGCCACACGGGATTGGAAAAAGCCGTGCGGCAATACAATCGCAGAGCGATACCGTGGCCAGTCGCTTCCGGCGCCCACCAGCCGCGCCGCGCCGTTACCGTTTGTCGGTCTGACCGGCCGCGATCTCGTCCGCCGCCTTGGCGACGATGCCCCCGGCCAGCCGCGACGACACCTCGGGTGCGTTTGCCGCGAAACGAGCCAGCGCCCGCTGGCGCAGCGGGGCTACGGTGACCTCGGCGCGATTGCGCTCGATGGCCGTGACCACGGCCGCACCGACCTGTTCGGGGGTGCCGGTGCCGATCAGCGGCGGCATGGCGGCTCCCGAGTCGGCGAACATCCCGGCGCCGCCGATGGCCCCCGGGCTGACGACGGATACCCCCACCCCGGCCGGCCGCAGGTCGTCCCGAAGGCACAGGGCAAAGCCCCGGAGACCGAATTTTGTTGCGGCATAAAGCGAAGCGCGCGGTGTGGGGGCCTTACCGGAGATCGATGAAAGGAAGACGAAGTGCCCGGACCCCCGCCCGATGAACCCCGGAATGAGTTCGCGCGTCATCTGTACCGGCACTTCGAGATTGACCCGCAGCGCACGGTCCACCTGCTCGGCGGTGAAGCTGTCCAGTTTCCCGGAAGCCGGCAGCGCGGCATTGGCAACCAGAACGTCGATCTCCCCCGCTTCGGCGAGTAACGCAGCCGCGGCGCCGGAATCGGCCAGGTCGCTGACGATGGTTCGGTGGTCGCGTCCGGTCAGGGAAGCCGCGAGCTGGTCGAGGTCCGCAGCTTTGCGGGAGCTCAGGATCAGTCGCGCACCGCGGTCGGCCAGTGCGGTGGCGATCGCACGTCCGAGGCCGCCGGTGGCACCGGTGAGCAGGACGGCCTTGCCGGTCAGTTCCATACGTTTGACGCTAGCCGATGCGGCAGCTCAGTATTCGAAGCGGTTCAGGACGTCATAGTCGCCGAACGGCGTGGCGTGCAGCAGCCGGTACACCAACCGCACCGGGGCCGCCTCGATGTGCCGGTAGCTGGCCAGCGCAGACGTCCGTTCGCGGAAACGCAGCCTCGGGTTCCACAGTTGAATGTCTCGGAGATCGCCGATGCCCCACTTGACTATGCCTTTCGTGAAGATCTTCGAGAGCCGCGGCCCTAGCGCAGAGGTGGTGTCGAAAAGCATTTCGCCATGGTCGAATCGGTCGGTCAGGCGCGTGAGCAGCTGTCGAACATCGCCTTCGGTGAGGTACATCAGCAGCCCTTCGGCGACGACCAACGCGCGACGTCCAGCCGGAATCTGCTGCAGCCACCCGGGGTCGGTCACCGACGAGCCGATCATGCGGTAGCTGTCCGTTTCGTCGTAGAGCCGGCGGCGCAGGTCGATGACGCCCGGCTGGTCGAGATCGAACCACAGCACCGTCGCGGGCACCGCGAGGCGATATGGTCGGCTGTCCAGCCCGCAACCAAGGTGCAACACAACCGCGTCCGGGTGGCGGCGAAGAAAGTCCGCGCACCACTCGTCGAACTGTTTGGCGCGCAGCACCACCAGATACTGATTGGTGGCCGGCAACGAGGTGCGATGTATCCGTTTGAAGTCGTAGTCGATACGGTCCACCGCTTCGGCGGCCGCCCGATCACCCAGGATGGGTTTGCGGCAACGACTGTCATAGGCCCGCAGATACAGGGTCACCAAGTTGGTCCATTCCACGGAACCCCAAGCGACCGAACTGAAGTCGACCTTGGCTGAGGCCACAAGCGCCCACCAATCTCCGGATCTCCCCGGCCCGCGCACAGACGACCTCGAGCGTACTCAAGCCGACTTCGCGCCGATGAGGCCGTCGCCTTCGCGGATGTGAGCTCGCGCCCCGGCGCCCAATCTCGCCAAGCGATTGCCCGCGTGATCGACTATTGGAGCAGGACAAGTCTTACCGAGCGACCGCGGTTACCGATCACAACCCAAGATCAAACAATGCCAGACAATGTCAGACAATGTCAGACAATGTCAGACAATGCCAAGGAGTTTCCCATGCCAAACCGACTGACCGGCAAAGTCGCACTCGTCAGCGGTGGCGCCCGCGGCATGGGCGCCTCGCACGTGCGGGCATTGGTGGCCGAGGGCGCCAACGTCGTCTTCGGCGACATTCTTGACGACGAGGGCGCCGCCGTAGCCGCCGAACTCGGCGACGCCGCCCACTACGTCCACCTCGACGTCACCGATCCCGTTCGGTGGGAGGCGGCAGTCGAGGCGGCGCTGAACAGATTCGGCAGGCTCGACATTCTGGTGAACAACGCCGGCATCCTCAACATCGGGACGATCGAAGACTATGCGCTGTCGGAATGGCGGCGGATTCTCGACATCAACCTCACCGGGGTGTTCCTGGGCATTCGCGCCGTCGTCAAACCCATGAAGGCTGCCGGCCGCGGATCCATCATCAACATCTCCTCGATCGAGGGGCTGGCCGGCACCATGGCCTCCCACGGTTACACCGCGACCAAGTTCGGGGTGCGAGGATTGACCAAGTCGACGGCGGTAGAGCTGGGAGTCAGCGGAATCCGGGTGAACTCCATTCATCCCGGGCTTGTCAAGACGCCCATGACGCAATGGGTGCCCGAGGACCTTTTCCAAACCGCGCTCGGCCGCGCCGCCGAACCGCAGGAAGTGTCCAACCTCGTGGTGTATCTGGCCAGTGACGAGTCGAGCTACTCCACCGGCTCGGAATTCGTCGTCGACGGCGGCACGGTGGCCGGCCTGGGCCACAAAGACTTCTCCGCCGTCGACGTTGACCAGCAGCCCGACTGGGTCACGTAGGCCAGCGACGGCAGGCTTAGGAAGCGAGCGATCCGGCCGGGGCGGGCGCGCCGATTGCCACCACTAGCTGTTCTGGCAGAAAGTCCAGCAGGCCGGGAACGATACCGCCGAGGGGCGTGCCCGTGACGGTTGAGTTGAGAAAGAGCGGACCCAGCCCAAGCCCTGTGAGGTCTTCGACCGCGCTGTAAGTACCCGGCGGAACGAGAATTCCACTGAACGGCAGGTTGAGGGTCGTGGGAATGCCCACCACGTCAATCGTCAGGGGGAACGTCATTTGACCATTGAGGAAGCCGTTGGCGACGACGGCCGGAGCGTCCAGGGTCACGCCCAAGGCACCCAAGGCATTTCCGGTATGCACCGCGTTGACAAAGGTACTCACGCTGGATCCCAGCGCGTTCAGCCCGCTGATCGGACCGCCCAGCCCATCAATCGCCAGCGCCAGCGGCAACCCCATGTTGGCGTCGATGACAATTCCAAGACCTATCGGGCTGGTCGGATCTGCGAACGGTTGCAGGACCGACGTCAGGGATGTGTTCGTGAAGGCCTTGATCACGTTGGTAGCGTTCTGCGCCATCTGGGCAGGAATGGATGCGGGGATCAGGTTGGTGAGGTTCTGTGCCATCTGTCCTGGGATGGCGAAGATGGGTAGTAAGTCGCCCAGCGTGCCTGTCGGCGTGATGGTTAACAGTGGCGGATCACCTGCGGGGTCGATTGGGCCTACGGAGACATCGAATCCCGTGATGAACAGCTTTCCGAATCCGGACCCGAGCGTGTCCACCGCACCATTGACGTTGCCCGCCATGAATTGCTGGTAGGCCGTTTGGTAGGCCGTCGGGAGGGCTTGCCATCCGGTATTGAAGTCGTGGGCGGCACTCTGCAGCGACGTGGCGACCGTCTGCGCAAAGCCCATCTGGTTGGTGATCACCTGGTGTATGAAGGCTGTTGGATCAGCAGTCGCAAGGACACGGAAGGCGGCTTGGATATTCGCTGGCGCATTGGCCAACACCGCCGGGAAGTTGGTGACGGCGTTGTGCACCGCAGTCGCGGCCAAGTGGCCGTAATCCAACTGGTTGGTGATGAACTGGTGCAGGAACGGCGCCGGATTGGCAGCCACGGCACTGCCGAGGCTTTGCAGGTTGGCGACCGTATTTGTGAGCAAAGTTTGGTAAGGTCCGGCGATGGTGGCCCCGAAGGTGCCAAGCGCGGCGGGTGCGTTGCTGATCGTTGCCGAAATGCTTTGCAGCTCAGCCTGGATCGAGCCGGGCGCCAGCGCGGCGGCGCTGCTCGCAAGCGCCCTCGCCGCGGCGGTGCCGGTCCCGATCAACGGCGCGCCCAGCAACGCCTCGGCGGGCGCGTTCACCGCATTCAGCAGAGTCCGTGCGCCGGCGGCCTCCGCATTGGCATATGCACTGGTGCCAGCGCTCAATAGGCCCACAAACTCGTCGTGAAAGGCTTTAACCTGAGCACTGACGGCTTGGAATTCCTGACCGTGTGCGCTGAACAACGCCGAGATAGCCGCCGATACCTCATCAGCGCCGGCTGCCAGGATCCCGGTCGTGGGCGCCGCGGCGGCCGCGGTGGCCTCGTTGATCCCCCAGCGCAGACCAACCAGGTCTTGCGCCGCAGACTCAACCAATTCCGGCACCATGAACATGAATGACATTTCGGCCTCCCTCGCCTAGCACCGACGGTGACCGGACGGTCATCGGGGCAAATCCGACGCTAAACCTACTCGCGGGTAAGGTTCCGAACTCACAGCGACTTCCCAGGGTTTGCTACTGAACTCGGCAGAAAACTTGCGAGGCGAAGGTCGGCAATGACTCGACATCGACTCGGGCGTCGACAGCTACCCGACACCTGCGCTGCCGCGCGGTCCGCCGCAGTCCCTGGACCCGTCGGCACGGCTGTCGGAAAACCTGGCAATGGCACCGGTACTAAGGCCATCCGATTTGAGGACTCAAGTCACTAGAACCAGCGGCCGGGTCCGGGTGAGATGGTGGCGTGACTACCCTTCCTTCTGCCGGATCGCTGCCGATTTCCACCGTCACGGGCGACCCAGTGGCGCGCGTTGTGGCCGACGCCACCGTGGCCGACGTCGCCAACGCGATGGTCGCCGACAACGTCGGAGCGATTGTCATCGGCGACGACGAACGCCCTGCAGCGTTGGTGAGTGAGCGCGACATCGTCCGGGTCGTGGCCGCCGGGAAAGACCCGAACGCGGTGCGGGCACTTGATGTAGCCACCACCAAGCTGGTGTGGTGCGACTCCGAGGCCACCGTCGACGAGGTGGCCAATCAGATGATGGAGCATTACATCCGCCATATTCTGGTGGAACACGGTGGCGTTCCGGGTGGGATCGTTTCGGCTCGCGACCTGCTCGGTGTCTACTGCGCCGAGGCCGACTTGAAGCTCGACTAACCGGCTCAGAATCCGTCCGGGTTCTGCTGAATATGCACCGGCACCGGATGACGATACAGACGCGCGGCGTTTTGCCAGGTGACCTTGCGCACCACGTCGTCGGGCAGCCCGCTGATCTGATCGTGGATCGTTTGCTGGGTGTGCGGCCACGTCGAATCACAGTGCGGGTAGTCGGCTTCCAGCATGATGTTGTCGGCGCCGATTCGCTCATGCAGAACAAACGACGACTTGTCCTCCACCGCGCAGAACCAGAAGTTGCGGGTGAAAACTTCTGCTGGAGTGAGCCTTTCACCCAGGCCCTGCCAAGTTCCATACATCCGGTGGTAGCTCAGCATGTGGTCGAGACGGTCCAGCAACCCCGCGACCCAGCCGATTCCCCCCTCGGACAAACAGATTTTGAGGTCGGGGTATCTGCAGGGCAGACCGGAGTACAACCAGTCGACCGCGGCGGAGATGGCATAGGCGAAAAACAGCACGCCCACGACATCCGGCGGCGCGTCGTCGGTGGTGGACGGCGACGAACCCGAAGAGCCGATGTGCAGGTTGACCACGGTACCGGTTTCGGCACACGCCGCCATCATCGGATCCCAATGGCCCGAATGGATACTCGGCAACCCCAGCATCGCTGGGTTCTCACTGAACGTGACGGCATGAAAGCCGCGCCCGGCGTTCTCATAGATCATTTGCGCGCCGACGTCGGGATCCAGCAGCCACGGCAGCTGGCATGCAATGATCCGATCAGGATAAGAGCCCGCCCACACCTCCAGATGCCAGTCGTTCCACGCCCGCACCGACGCCAGCGCCAGGTCGCGATCGGCGGTCAGCTGTTGCAGCCGTTGGCCGGCGAACCCGGGCAGAAACGACGGAAAGTTCAGGGAGGCGTAGACGCCGTTGAGATCCATGTCTTTGATTCGCTCATGGATATCCCATGCACCCCTGCGCATTTCGTCGAAGCGCATCGGGTCGAAACCGTACTCGGCGACCGGGCGTCCGACCACGGCGTTGAACCCGACGTTGGGCAACACCTGGCCGTCGTAGACCCACGTCTGGCCGCCGGCGTCGGTGTCCACGACGCGCGGCGCCCGATCGGCGAACCTGCGGGGCAGACGGCCGGTGAAGGTGTCGGGGGGTTCGACGATGTGATCGTCCACCGAGATCACCGTGTAGTGGCGTTCGGCCCGGGGCGGGTCGGGCAGAAATGAAACCGAACGGCTTGCACCGGTTTTGGCGGTCGTGAAGTTCGGGTCCGCCGCTAGCTGGTCAATTGATTTCATGGCGATTCACCGCAGAACTTCCGGATCAGCCTTGATGGTCAGCCGCGCGGCACCCGCCCAGTACACAGCGGCGGCACGTTCGATGAGCGAGGATTGCATGCCTGCCATGTCCGCCCATGTCATCTGCGCGGGTGCCGCACCGGTGAGCATGACGTCGTAGGCCAGTTTGCATACCCGTTCGATCGATGCGGCGCGGTAGACGGCTTCGGCTAGAGTGCGGCCGGTGGCGATGACGCCATGGTTGGCCAGAATCGTCACGTTGGCGCCGCCGATATGTGCCGCGAGATCGGCTGCGCGCGAACGGCTGTCGACTTCACCGTCGTACGTATCGACCAGACACAGGTCATCCAGGAACAGCGAACCGGTCTGGTGCACCAGCTCGGGCAGCCGGCCCAGCGCGGCCAGCACGCACACGTAGTAAGGGTGGTTGTGAATGACCACCCGGGCATCTTCTCGGACGCGGTGCAGTTCGGTATGGAGGTGGATCGCCGGGGTGACATCCCACCGGCCGCGTACCACCTGTGCGTCGGCGTCGACCACGCAGATATCCGATGCGGTGAGCTCCTGCCACCACAGGCCCCACGGGTTGACCAACATGTCGGTGTCGCCGTCGGGTTGCCAGGTGATGTGTCCGGCCATGTTCTCGGCGAACCCGATCGCGGCGAGGTGGCGGAAGGCCACCGCCAGCGCCTGCTCGTTGGACAGCTCGACTCCGATCGGCGGCAGGACCGACGGCGTCCACACCCGCACGCCGCCCGGGCGCGCATCAGCGGTGTTCATCATCGACCTCCATCCTGGCGCGAATGTCTTCGCGCAGCACGCTTTTGGCAACCTTGCCACCCGAGGAGCGCGGCAGTTCCTCGATCACGATGAGCCGTTCGGGCAGCAGCTCCTTGCCGTAGCCCAGGTCCAGCAGATGGTTAACCAGTTCGGCCAGCCCCAGGGAGTTCGAGCCGGCGAGTTCGGCGTAGAGGCATACCTTTTCGCCGAACACCGGATCGGGCATCGCGACGGCCGCGGCCACCGCGATCGCCGGATGGGTCAGCGCGGCGTCTTCGACGTGTGCCGCGCTGATGTTCTTGCCGCCGCGCACAATGAACTCGGAAATGCGGCCGGCGACACTTAGGTATCCCTGCGCATCGATCTCACAGAGATCACCCATGCGCATCCACCCGTCGGTGGTGAACAGCTTGTCGCGATCGGTACCGTCCAGATAGCCGAGACTGGTCGCCGGGCCCCGGCAGGCGGGTTGGCCGCGGCCCGTCCCGGTGACGTCGCGATCCCTGTCGAAAAGCCGGACCGACATCTCCGGCACTATGCGTCCAGCCGTCCGCAGCCGCCGTTGCTGCGTGTCGTCCAGCGTGGTCCCGCTGAGCAGACCGGTCTCGTTGGAACCGTAGCACTGCAAGATCTTGGCCCCGGTAAGTTCCTCGAACTCGGCGGCCGGCCGATAGGGCACCGCTTCGCCACCGGTGAACGCCACCCGCAGCGAACTCAGATCGTAATCCCGGCAAGCTGCGTCGGCCATCAGCATGGTCAACTGCGTACTGACACAACATAATACGCTGACCCGGTGGGCGGCTATCGCTGCCGCCGCGGCCCGGGTGCTGAACCTGTCCAGGACCACCACGGTGGCACCGAGATGGATCGGCGACGTGTGGCTGGTCCATATCCCGAACCCGAACGGTGTCGCGATGACCGGCAGGAAAACGTCGTCAGCGGTCAGTAGCCCGTGTGCGACAGCCTTCAGATGAAAGTAATGCCAACGATTTTGGGTGTGCACGACACATTTGGGACGCCCGGTGGTGCCGGAGGTGGAGTTGATCAGGAAGACGTCGTCGGGCCCGAGCCGGCAGCCGCTGTCCAGCACCCCGGGTTCGGTCTCGACGTTCAGTGCCGGCGCGGCCCGGTGCCCGCCGAGCACCAGCAACGAAACCGGGTACTCGGCGGCTACGTCCGCTGCGACGCCGTTGTGGTGCCGATCGCTGATCAGAACTTTCGGCCGGGTTTGACGCAGGATGTCGACGACCTCACGCGGACCGGCACGCGCACCTAGCCCGACGACGACGGCGCCGCAGCGCTCGATCGCGACGAACAGCACGTGGATGGCCGCCGAGTCGCCGTGCCACACCGCCACCCGGTCCCCATAAGTCAGCCCGACACCCGCCAGCTGTTTCGCTAATGCCGTAGCGGCACAGTCGAATTCATGCCCGGTTAGGGACGGGCCGGAATGTTCGATGTACGCGGTCCGGTCGGGCGAGAGCTCGGCGTTACGACGTGCCGCATCAGACAGCGTGGTGTCCGACCACCACCCGGCCGCGTAGTACCGGGCCGAGTCTTCGGCGCTGAATGCCCAAGATCCCGCGGTATCCAGCCCACCGGCATCCATAACGAAATGATAGGGAAAGCAGCGCGGCGCTCGATCCGGCCCGCTCCGGGACGAAACTTGCGTGCCGGGGATCTGCGCTACTTCGCCCTCACCATCGGGCTCAGACAAACCAGCGGAGCAACCGTGACGCAGATACCCGACGGTAGCTCGATCCGGAGAGCCGAACCGGCGGACTACGCGAACGTCGCGCCGATGCACTACCGGAGTGGGCGACTGTCCTACCGGGGAATCGTGGCTAGCGAGCTGCTCGACCTGTTCGATTGGCAGACGTGGGTCGATCGGGAATACCCGCTAACGGTCAGCCGGCCCGGATGGGCCAGGTGGCTTGGCGAGTCGCGGGACCGAATTGTCGGCATGAGCATCTTCGGGCCGGAGCCGGGAAATCCTGACCATCTCCAGATCGACGCGCTCTCTATGACCGTGGGAGACGAGCGCCGGGGCATCGGCGGGTTCCTGCTCGATCATGCGCTCAGCTCCGAGCCCGCGCACGATGCCGTCCTGTGGTGTACCGAGATGAACCATGGGACGCGGCCCCTCTACCAGAAAGGAGCTTCCAGCGCGACGGACGATCCGTCCTGCTGACCCTGATACCGGGCCTGCTGGCCGTGCCCCAGATAGGTTTCACCCTGCATCGATGCACAAGCCGGGGCTGATTCGTCCCTCTTGGTGCACGTGTGCCCACTAGCCGCTCGCGGCGCCGGCGATGATGCCGAGGTGCGATGCCTTGTCCGGAGGCGCGTGGATGGCCGATCAGCCGCGCGGAAGGCGGATCTTCCACCGCACGAAGCAGAGGTAGAAAACGCTGATCACGGCCAGCATGCCCATGTCGAACCACCACGCGCCGGCCGTGTGATGCCAGTGTGAATCCTTGGGCGTCAGCGGGCCGGGCACCAATTTGATCAAGTCGACGGTGGAGGCCGACGCCGCGAAACCCCATCTCGCCGGTGTGGCCCACGACATCTGATCCAGGCCGACGCGCCCGGTGACCGGAATCATGCCGCCGGAGAAGACCAGTTGCGACATGACCGCGACCACGAGCAGCGGCATGATCTGTTCATTGGATTTGGCGATGGCCGACAACGCCAGCCCCAGCATCGCCGAGGCGACGCAGGTCAACGCGACGTCGGCGAACAGTTCCAGACCCGGCTTGCCCAATGCCACCGCACCCTGCGTCGGGCCGCCCTTGCCGATCAGCACGATGATCGTCACGATCGCTGACTGGACAACCGCGAACACCGTGTAGACACAGATCTTCGCGATCAGGTATGCGGTGGTGGACAGGCCCACCGCCTGTTCTCGCCGGAAGATGGGCCGCTCTCCGATGAGGTCGCGGATGGTCAGCGCGGTCCCCATGAACACCGCACCGACGTTGAGCAACACCAGGATCTGGCCCGGCTCGTTGGGTGCGTTACCCATCGGATTGGGGAACCCGAAACCGACGTCACCAGGGACGGACATCGACAGCGAGCCCATGATGAACGGCAGCACTGCCAAAAAGACGAAATAGCCACGGTCGGACACGATCAACCGGATCTGCCGCCGCGCGATCGTCGAGAACTGCCGGAACAGGCTGGTGTGCGAGGGGTCGCCCAGCTCGGCGGGCTGCTCGGCCGGCGGCGGTGGGGGCGGTGGACCCGTGCGCGCCAGGTACCGGGACTGCGCGCCGTCCGGGTCGTCGGCAACCGTGCTGAAGATGTCGGCCCAGTTGGTGGTGCCCATCGCCGGGCCGATCTGGTTGGGCGGCCCGCAGAACGCCGTCTTGCCGCCGGGCGCCAGCAGCAGCACCTGGTCGCAGACGTCGAGGTAGGTCAGCGAGTGGGTGACCACCAGCACCACCCGGCCGGCATCGGCCAGTTGCCGCAGCATGGTCATGACCTGGCGGTCCAGCGCCGGGTCCAAACCCGATGTGGGCTCGTCGAGAATCAGCAGCGACGGCCCGGTCAGCAGTTCCAGCGCCACCGACGCACGTTTGCGCTGACCGCCCGACAGCTTGTCGACGCGGGTCTCGAGGTGCTTGGACATCTCGAGTTCCTCGAGTACCCGGGCGACCACCTGTTCCCGGTCTTCCTTGGCGGTGTCGGGGGGCAGTCGCAGCTCGGCGGCATACATCAATGCTTGTTTGACGGTCAGCTGGCCATGCACCACATCGTCTTGCGGTACCATGCCGATCCTGCTTCGCAGCGAGGCGTATTCGGCGTGCACGTTGTGTCCTTCGAACGCGACTGTGCCGCTGCTCGGATGGGTGTAGCCGGCCACCAGCCGCGCGAAGGTCGACTTGCCGGCGCCGGACGGACCGATGACGGCGGTGAGCATGCCCGGGCGCGCGGTCAACGAAATGTTGTCCAGCAGCGTCTTGTTGTTCTCGATCGTCCACGTCACCCCACGCACATCGAGACCGCCGGTGCGCGTCTCCAGTAGGGTCTCTTCGCGGCGTACCAGCGTGCCGCCGGCGAAAACCAGGTCGATGTTGCCGATCGTGACGACATCGCCCTCGCGCAGCAGCGCCGATTCGACCCGCAACCCGTTGACGAAAGTGCCGTTGATGCTGCGGTTGTCGCGGATTTCGGTGCCACCGGGCGTCGGGACCAGGCTCGCGTGGTGGCGCGATGCCAGCACCTCGGGGATGACGATGTCGTTGTCGTCGGCCCGGCCGATCCGAAGCGAGCCCGGCGGCAATTCCCCCGCCGCTTTGCCGGGCCGCAGGATCTTCATCATCGACGTCGCGATGTTGCCCGTTTCCCCGCTGGGACGAACGGCGACCGGAGGCGGCGGAGCCCCGGCGGGTGGGCGGTAAATCTGCGGTGCGGGCTGTGGGCCCGACGGCGGGCGGGCCGGTTGAGCGCCGGTCGGGTAGTGCGGCGGCGGCCCCGCCGGCGGGGCGTGCTGCGGCCCGCCGGGCGGTTGAGCAGGCATCCGGGCGGTCGTCGGCGATTGCGGCTGTTGTGGCGATTGCGGCTGTTGCGGCGGCGCCGCCCACTGGGCACCGGTATGCGGCGGAGTGTGGGCCGGCCGTGCCCCAGTCGGGATGGGCGGCACCGGCATCGCCGTCGTCGGCGGGGGCCGCCCGACCGAACCCTGCTGGCGCCGGCCAACCTCGAAGTCGAGCGCCGGACCGTCGGGGTTGCCGATATTGACACGCTGGCCGTCGTGGATGTCGACGACCGGTACCCGGCGGTTGTTGACATACAGCCCGTTGAGGCTGCCGTTGTCGATGGCGATCCACCTGCCCTGGTCGAAGCGCAACAGCAGATGCACCCGCGAGATCAGCGGGTCCGCGACGCGGACGTCGGCGCGTAGATCACGGCCGATGACGACATCGTGGCCTGCTGCGAAGGTGCGCTCGGCTCCGTTGTATCGCACGGTCAGCACTGGCGGCGCAACTGTTTGGGTCATCGGGACCAACTGTAACGGCAGCGGCGCCAACTGCAGAACAAGACGTGGATACGTCGCGGGGTTACCTGGTGGCAGGCAATCAGTTGGGCCATCGGATGTCTTGGCGCGGTTACCTGAGGCAGCCTCGGTGGCTAACGTCGGTGGGCGACTTCGATCGGTTCGCCGAATTCGGCGGCGCGCAGCGCGAACTCGGGGTTGACGACACGCGGGCGCGGATATAATTCGTTGCCCAACGGGGCCCCTCACACTTCAGACACTCCAGTCGAACAGACGCCGGACACGTGGCAGCCGGCAGCAAGGAGATTCTCAATGCGTCCCTGGAAGCGACCGGTGGCCGCCGTGGCGACAGCGGCATTGGCGTTGACCGCCGTTCCTGAAGTGTTCGCCGTCATGGCGCCGTCCGGCCAAGCACGCGCAGACGTGTGCGTCAACGCCGGGCGGCGAGTTTCGGTGAGCGGGTGCGCCAATGTTGCCGATGCGGTGGCCCCCTACGTTCCGCCCCCGTCCGAATACGCCCCGTTGCCCGAGGACTATCCGCCTCCCCCACCCCCGGCGCCCAATGTGAACGTCTGCGCCAATGTCGGTCGCCGGATCAGCGTCAGCGGCTGCGTGTAGCCCCCGCGGCCAAAGCCGTCACGGCCAGCCGTTGCTGCGGCGAATCTCCTCACGGCATTGACGGCGGGTCTGGCCCGTCTGTTGCATGCAGATGCGGATCGGCGATTCCTGCTCCGTGGGTAGCGGCGTCTCGGTGGGCTCCGCCGTGGCGGTGATTGTCGGACTCGCCACGGTGCCCGGCGTGAGTGACCAGATGGTCGTGCTGGTGCCCTGCAGGGTCGAACAGTAGGCGGTCGCGCCGGTCTTGGTGACTCCGGTACTGCCCAGCGGGGAGCAGACGGCGCCGATGACCACCACCGGCGCCGCGGCAGCCGACGTCGTGGTCTCGGTCTCTGCCGCCGCGGTGGTCGACGGTGTCGTCGTCGTCGAGGTGGTGGAGGTGGAGGTGGTGGTGGGCGGCGGTGTCGTCGTCGTCACCACCGAGGTGGTGGTCGCCGGCGAGCTCGACGTCGTCGCGGACACCGCGCGTTCGTCGTCGGCCCGCTGGAACTCGCGAAGCGCCACGACAATCGCGACGACCAGCAATATCGCCAGCATGGCGGGGATCAGCACCGCTGGTCGCATCAGCGACCGTTTGGCCGGCGGCGCGGGCGTCGCGACCGGTCGGGCGATGGTTTCGTCGGCATCACCGCCGCCCAGGCGATGACCGAGCGCCCGGGCGAAATCGACACACCGCTGATAACGGTCTTTGGGGTCTTTGGCCAGCGCCTTGGCGAACACCGCGTCGAGGTCCGCCAGGGCCGGCAGGCGATCGCCGATCGGCGGGGGCGCTGCGCTCAGGTGCTGGCTGATCACGACGGCGGGGTTGGAATGCTGGAACGGCGGAGAACCGGTGATCAGGTGAAACGCCGTCGCTGCCAGCGCGTACTGGTCGGCCCGCCCGTCGAGGTCTTGGCCCATCAGCTGTTCGGGCGCGGCGTAGGACACGGTGCCCACCGTCATATTGGTCGCGGTCAACCCGCTGGCTTCGCCCACCCAGCCGGCGATCCCGAAGTCGGCCAACATGATTCGACGGTCCGGCGAGTCGGGCTTGGCGATCAGGATGTTGGCGGGCTTGACGTCGCGGTGCAGCAGCCTGTGTTCGTGGGCGTAGTCGAGCGCCTCGGCCACCGCGGTGATGATCGCGGTGACCTCGGGGCCGGGCATCCCGTGGGGATACCGCTCGCGCAGCAACCGCACGGCGTCCACACCGTCGACATAGTCCATGTCGATCCACAACTGACCGTCGGTTTCGCCCCGGTCGTGCACCGCGACGATATGCGGGTGCCACAGTGAAGCCGCGGCGTCGGCTTCGCGGTTGAAGCGTTCCCGGTACTCCGTGTCGGCAGATACCTCCGGCCGGAGTACCTTCAATGCGTCCTGGCGGGGAAGTCTCGGGTGCCGGGCCAAGTAGACCTCGCCCATCCCGCCGGAACCCAGCTGTCGGACGATGGTGTAGCCGGCGAACGTCGAACCTTCGGCGAGCGGCATGGCGGCATCGTAGCCCGCTATGCGGTCGCGACGCCGAAGATCAGGGTGTCCGGCCAGGTCACGGCCACTAGCTGTGATCGATCACACCAGCGCCTACCCTCGCGCGCGAGCGCTGGGTGCGTTAGCCGGCCGCGGCCGCCGGAAGGCGGCCCGTACCTGCGCCGGTGACCTCTTTGACGAAGTCGCCGATATACCGAATGGCACGCCTGCCTTCCGGCAATACGTCTGCAGCCAGCGGAAAGTCGTGAATTTGGCCGTCCCATAGGTGTAGATCACATCGGATTCCCGCGGCGCTGAGCCGATTGGCCATGAGCTCAGCGTCGGCGAGCAACAATTCGTCCGAACTCGCATGGATGGAGACGGGCGGCAGCGGCGACAAATCCGCATCCACCGGGGACTCAACGCGCCGTGCGGGTTGCGACCGGCTCGGCGGCAGCTGCACCTCGCCGAGATAGCGCGCGAACATCGACAGGGCACCGCGGGTGAACATCGAGCATCGGCGTGCGTTGCGGTGAGCGAGCTTGCGGGCCGGGTCCGCATCGGTGAAGGGCGAGACGGTGGCAATGCCAGCTGGCTTGGGCAGGTGGCTGCGAATCGCCGACAGCGTTGTCATGAATGCCAGGTACCCGCCGGCCGAATCGCCGGCCACGACGACCTGGTCACCCTCGAAGCCCTGGGCCTGCAACCAGGCGAGGCCGCTCAGCGCATCCTCGATCGCGTCGGTGATGTGGTGCGAAGGCAGTTTGCGGTATCCCACGTTGAGCACGCCGGCATCCGCGGCCTTCGACAACCGGCACGCCAGGGACCGGTGTGTGTTGAGCCCACACGTGAGGAAGGCCCCGCCATGGAGGTAAAGAATTGCCCGCTTCGGGGAAACACCGGGTGCCCGAACCCATTCCGCAGCGCAGTGATCGAGGCGAACCGGATCAATGCGGGCCGCCGTCCCAAAACGCGGCAGCAAACCTGCCAAGCCATCGACGTAGTCGAATGGCCAGCGCAGATTCGGTTGGATGGCCCAGGCGCGCACCGCATTCTTCACAATCAATCGAGTGGCAAGTGAGACGGCAATTGATTGCGGGCTGTGGCGATGATGAATGCGGCGGCCGTCGGGTTTCCCCCCTCGGGCACGGCGGGCATTTTTTACCATGACCATTGCGATCAACTCCTAATGATGGCCAATGAATACCCTGGCCGGTGCCCACCAAACGAAGACATCCGCCCGCACTGCGGCGGGGAATCTCACGTTTAGCTGACCAATCGGCGGGTATACCTGACACAATGCCTGTGGCCGGCGAAGCGCTTCAGACGCGTTCTCGCAAACCAATCGGTGATCCTGCGCAGCGACGACTACAGCAAATGAGCGGCGCGCGGTGCGAATGCCACTGTGGCAGATTTATAATTCCCGCCGGCCAGTCCGGGTGGCCGATCCCGGTTAATCGACTGTTACCGGGATTCCGTTGAGCACGCCATTGCCAGACGGCTCGTCGAGCAAAGTCGGTGGGGACAACACATTGGTGTTGGCCCCCGGTGCGCTGTTCGATCGCGGCTGGCGCCAGCTCACCCGCACCAGCTGCTCCGCCGGGCGGTGCATACGCGCGGCAAGCCGGGGCAGGTCGTCGAGCAGATACCGCGGCGCGAGCCGGGTTTTCCTGCCGGGGGTACCGAGGATGTCCGGCAGCTGCGGCGCCATCGGTCCGAAGTCGATTCCATGGGGATGGGCCTTGAGCTCGTCGAGGGTCAGACCGCCGGGGTTCTTTCCGTATTGGTCCCCGAACGGGCCGGTTCGCAACGTCAGGTCCAGGATCCGCTCCGGGCCGCCCGTCACCCCGGCATCCTCGTAGCGCTTGCGGATCGTCGCACCGTCGAACCCTCGGGTGAAGGCCAGGTAGTCGAAGAAGCCGTCGTCGATGGCTGCGACGGCACGTCTTCGGCCGGGGTGCCGGTGCACAGTCCGGTCAACCGGATCAGGATTTCCCACTCGTGCGGGCGATCACCCGGGTCGAACACCGGCGGCGAGTATTTCGCGAAGCTGCGGATCGCGAATTGCAGCACCAGATCGTCGTGGTGGGGCTGCTCCAGCGGCGATAGGCCGGGCAGGAGCACGTCGGCGTGCCGTGTCGTCTCGTTGAGCCAAAGATCAACCGAGATCATTGCGTCCAGCATCGGCAATGCCTCGTCGAGCTTGTCGCCACCCGGTGTGGACAGCACCGGGTTGCCCGCGACCGTGATCAGGGCCTTAAGGTGTCCCTCCCCCGGTGTGGCGATCTCTTCGGCCATACACGACACCGGAACCTGCCCGAGGACCTCCTTGGCGCCACGGACCCGCGTGCGCCAGCGGCCGAATTCGGCGACACCTCCCGCCAGGCCGGGCAGCGGCTGCGTGGTGATCGACCACGCCGCGGGCCGCGGGAACATTGCGCCGCCGGGAGTGTCGAAATGTCCGGTGACAATGTTGACCACATCGACCAGCCAGCTGGCTAGACTGCCAAACTCCTGGTTGCACAAGCCAATTCGGCCATACACCACGGATTTTTCGGTGGCGGCGAGCTCACGGGCCAACCGCTGGATGCGGTCTGCGCCAATACCGGTGACGGTGCTCATCCGGCTGGGCGGCCAGTCCGCCGCCACGCGGCGCATGGTGTCGATCCCGTCCACATGCGGCCCCGGCCTGACCAGGCCCTCGGCAAAAAGCGTGTGCACGACGGCCAGCAATAGCGCCGCGTCGGTACCCGGGACGATGGGAAGCCATTCGTCGGCCCGGTCGGCGGTGTGGGTGCGCACCGGGTCGACCACGATCACCTTGCCGCGCTTGCGGATTGCCTGGGACGCCGGATCCGGTCGGGATCGTGGTGCAGCGCTCCCAATGCCACGCCCTTCGGACACATGTGGCCGCGGCTCCACACGTCGTCACGATTACCGCGGATACTTGCGACTCGGCCACCTCCCGAGCCTTCGTCGACGCGAATCTCCAAGCCGCACATGGCTTCACACAACGGACACGTATGCAGATGCCTGCCGGGTTCAGCGTTTGGCATTGTCCCACTTTATTCCGCTACGGTTGGTAGCGGAAGTGTCCGTGGAGCGCGGTCGTATGATGAACCGACTCGGCGACACGTTCGGCCGCGAGCCGGTGAGAAGGAGGCCCCCGTGCCGATATTCATGGTCGAGCGCACCTATGCCGAACAGCTGGAACCCAGCTTCGAGGCCACCGACGGGATCAATCGCATCAACGCGCAAGAAGGCGTTCGCTGGTTGTACTCGTTTCTGTCCGCCGATAAACGAAAGACGTACTGCCTCTACGAGGCACCGTCGCCCGAAGCGATCCGAACCGCTGCCACCCGGGCGGGTCTCCCCGCCGATGTCATTGTCGAAGTCACCGGACGCGTCTTGCCCGACGGCGCGTCGGCCGACATTTGATCGTCACCCCAGCAGTTGGTGATCGGCGGCATACATGGCCGCCTGCGTGCGATTGGCGGCACCGGTCTTGATCAGGATGCTGCGCACATGGTTGGCGGCCGTGTTGGTGCTGATGTAGAGGCGTGCGCCGATGGCCCGGTTGCTCAATCCCGCGGCCAGCAGCCGCAGCACCTCGACCTCTCGGTCGGTCAATCCGTCCGGCCCGTGCAGATCCGTGGTCCGCAACGAATCCACCAGATCCAGAACCCTGGTCTGCCCGATCGGCGCGGCGACCCGGCGGGCTTCCTCGGCCAGGCGCCGGGCCGCCTCCGTGCGACCGCCGGAAGCCGCAAACAACGCGTGCCGGGCCAGCGTCTCGGCCACATGGACGACAGCACCCATGCGCCGATCCATCTCCAGCGCGGCGGCGAAATGACGCTCGGCTGCCGGTGCGTCACCACTGAGTGCCGCCATTCGGGCGAGATATCGGTCAGCGCTGCCGAACAGCGCGACGAACTGGCCGGCCAGCAGGTTCTTGCCCGCGTAGCGGGCAACGAGCGGGCGCAGTGCATGCACCGCTTCCCGGTTACCCAGCTCTAACGCCGCCTCCACCATGAACACCAGCTCCATCGGCCATTGCGCCTCGTCGGTGTGGTCGCCGAGATTGCGGTTGAGCAAGTGGTTGAGGGCGCGGTCCATGCCGCGTTCGCAGTTGAGCTCGGTGTACAGCGCAAGCAGGCCGGGAACCCAACGGCCGGCAAACGTCTCGGTGCCGTCCACATAGCCGATGAACCGCGTGAGTCCCCCGGTCTCCCGGCGGATCATGAACATCTGAACTCCGTGCGAGCCCTCGGTTCCGTCGGCGCCGAACGAATTGCCGGTGCGCAACGCGATGTCGGCCCACCGTTCCGCGACTGCGAAGTCGCCGCGCAGAAAGGCCAGCGCCTGGTCGACGCACGCGCTGATGAAACCGAAGAACGGTTGCCCGCAGGCTTGCACCGAACGCTGCATGTCGGCGGCCGAGGCGGCCAGGGCTTCGGGCCGTCCCGTCAGATAGCTGACCATGGCGCGAAAGTGCGCGGCCGAACCCAGCGCGTCGTAGTCGCGACGAGCCTGCGCCGCACGCAACAGCTCGGTCGAACGCTCCTCCTGGATGTCGCACATATCGGGCGTCAGATGCCACAAGCTGGTCATCAAGGCATGCTGAACCACTGCCGGATCTTCAGCTGTGCGCGCGAGTTCGATTGCGCGGTCGCTGATCTCGCGGGCACGCGCCGCTTCGCCGGCGAACCCCAGAGCTCGCCCGAAACTGCCGAGAGCATGCACATATCGCGGGTCGCGGCTGCCCAGGCCGCAGGTTTCCAGGGCCGACGCCAGTAGGTCGGCCGCCTTCGAGTCGGCTAGCCCTGGACGCCAACTCGCGTCCTCGTAGCCGACGGCCGCCTCCAGCCGGACCAGCGGATCGTCGGTGGTGCTGATGCGTTCATAGATCGCCCGGGCGCCCGCGAAATCACCGGCGCGCACGTGGTTCGTGGCCGCGTCGAGGCTCAACCTCGCCCGGTCCGTCAGGCCCAGCTCCGGAAGCGACGCCGCCCGCTGGAACCATTTCGCTGCCTCTTCGTAGGCCAGGCTGTGTTCGGCCATCCGCGCCGCCTGACGCGCGTAGCGCAATGCCTGCTCGTGGTAGCCCAGTACGTGCGCCACCAGGTAGTGGTTGGCCAGGCGTGGAACCACCGAGGGATCGGCGCGCCCCTCGAGCGCTTCGGCCGCGCGCGCGTGCAGGATCCGCAGCCGGGACGCCGCCATCCCGCCGAGCACAGCCTCGCGGGTCAGCGCGTGCACGAAGGCGAACTCACCGTCGGAGTCGGGCAGCGCCCGGACCAGCCCGACGGCTTCGGCCGAATCGATTGCCGCCAGTGTCGCGGTCAGGTCGGTCTGGCTGGTCGCAATCAGCGCGGGCAGGTCGAACGTTTGGCCCAGCACCGCTGCCTGCTCGACGATTTCGCGGACGGCGGTGCCCAGTCCGCCGAGGCGGCGAGCGATGGCATCGCCGATAGACGCCGGGACCGTCCGCTGCGAACTCAGTGCCGCGATTCCGCCGCGGATCTCCAGGTGGTTGCACAGCTCGTTGAGGAAGAATGGGTTGCCCCCGGTCTTGTCGCGTAACAAAGCCGCGGTGCTGCGCAGCGACGGCGCTGCCAATTGCTGTGTGCGGCGGACGAATTCGGCGATCGCTTCGGTATCCAAGCCCTCCAGGTCGAGGCGCCGGACACCGTCGAAGCGGTGCAGGTCGGCCAGCCGGGTGACCAGCTCCTCGGTGCGGTCAGGTTCGGTCGTGCGGAAGGTGGCCACCACCAGCATGCGGACATCGGCGCAGCCGACCAGCACGTGTTCGAGCATGGCCAGCGT
Source organism: Mycobacterium attenuatum (assembly GCF_900566085.1). Classification (GTDB taxonomy): domain Bacteria; phylum Actinomycetota; class Actinomycetes; order Mycobacteriales; family Mycobacteriaceae; genus Mycobacterium; species Mycobacterium attenuatum. The sequence continues at coordinate 38,585 of NZ_UPHT01000081.1, read as the reverse complement.
CGGAAGCTGCGCCCAATGGAGATCTTCGAGAATCAGCGCAATCGGGCGATCGACGCTCAGCCGCCGTAGGAAGCCGGTCAGTGCGTCGAAGAGAGCCCGCCGGGGCGCACCAACGTCGTCCTCGGTGGCGACACCGGGCAGTTGCCGGTCAACCTCGGTTGTCAGCCGGCGCAGTTGGGCGCCCACTCCGTCCAGCAGCTCCGCTAGCGACCCTGGTGGATTGCCGACAAGCAGCTGATCCATCGCCTCGGCGAACGGTGCATAGGGCACGCCCGCGTCGGCGGTCGAACCGCCCACCAGCACGGCGACCCCGTGTTCGGCCAGGGTTCCGGCCACCTCGGCAACCAATCGCGTCTTGCCGGCCCCCGGTTCACCGCCGACGAACACGGCCTGACGGTTGCGGCCCTCCACCCGCTCCCATACCTGTTCGAACACGGCAAGTTCGGCTGCGCGGCCCACCATCGGACCGCCACGACGGGCGATCAGCTCGGCGGGAAGCGGTGGCGGCACCCACTGGGCCATGGTGTCAACGTAACCGCGGCATCGCGGCCGGTCGATAGTCAGAGTTGACTATCCCGGCAAGCCCCGACAATGCCTCGTTGTGGTCATGCCACGAAGCCCGGGCACCTCGTAGCGTCTGTCCCATCAAGACCTGCAGAGCCGAGAGGGAGATATCGACATGAGCCTCACCACCGACACCGATGAATTGCGCAGCCGGTTGGGCGCGCAGCTGATCCTGCCCGACGACCCCGGATACGACGAGGCCAGGGCGGTTCACAACGCCATGATCGACAAACGGCCCGCCATGATCGCGCGCTGCGCATCCGCCGCCGATGTCACGGCGGCTCTCGACTTCGCCCGGACATCCAAACTCGCGGTCGCCGTCCGCGGGGGCGGCCACAACGGCCCGGGATTCGGCACCGTCGACGGTGGCCTGGTCATCGACCTGTCGCCGATGAACCGGATCGACGTGGACGCCGACCGGCGTTCCGTGCGGGTGCAGGGCGGCGCGACATGGGGGCAGGTGGATGCCGCGACAAGCGCGCACGGCCTGGCAACGCCGTCGGGCATCATCTCCACCACCGGCGTCGGCGGCCTGACCCTCGGCGGCGGCCACGGCTACCTGTCGCGCAAGTACGGCCTGACCATCGACAACCTGCTCGAGACCGAGCTCGTATTGGCTGACGGCCGGATGGTGACGGCCTCGGAGTCACAGCACCCCGACCTGTTCTGGGCGCTGCGCGGCGGCGGCGGAAACTTCGGCGTGGTCACAGCGTTCACGTTCCGGCTACATCCGGTGCCCACCGTGATCTGCGGCCCCACCGCGTGGCCGGCATCGGCCACCGCCGACATTCTCAGCTGGTACCGCGACTTCCTGCCCGCCCAGGACGAAGATCTCTACGGGTTCTTCGCCGCCATGACCGTCCCGCCGGCGGCACCCTTCCCCGAGGCATTCCATCTGCACCAGGCCTGCGCGGTGGTGTGGTGCTACACCGGCGATCCCGCGGCCACCGAGGAGGCGTTCGCGCCGGTGCGCCAGATGGAACCGGCGTTCGACGGGCTCGGCCCGGCGCCGTACCCCGCCCTGCAGTCCACCTTCGATGCGCTGTATCCCAAAGGGCTGCAATGGTATTGGCGCGGCGATTTCTTCCGGACCATCGCCGACGGTGCGGTGGACGCGCATGCCCGGTTCGCCCAGGAACTGCCAACCATGCACTCCACCATGCACCTCTACCCGGTCGACGGCGCGGTCCATCGGGTCGGCCAGAGCGACACCGCGTGGGCATACCGGGACGTCAACTTCTCGCAGGTGATCGCGGGGGTCGACCCGGACCCGGCCAACGCCGCGGCCCTGAAGCGCTGGACCGTGGACTACTGGGACGCCACACACCCGTACTCGGCGGGCGGCGCGTACGTCAACTTCATGATGGACGAGGGCCAAGACCGGGTCCGCGCGACCTACGGTCCCAACTATCGGCGCCTCAGCGAGGTCAAGACGACATACGACCCCGACAATGTGTTCCACATCAACCAGAACATCGTGCCGGCGCGGTGAGCGGACGACTCACCTCCAGCCGAGGGCCTGCGGAACCATATAGAGCCCGAAGGCGATGACAACCAGACACAGCGCACGAGTGGTGTACTTGCGTACCCCACTCATGCGCCATTGTTCGGGCAGCGCGTGGGCCTCCAGCACCAGCAGCAGCCCCAGCACGATCGGCAGCAGCAGGGCATTCATCACTTCGACGTCGACGGCCAGGTTGACCAGGTCGACGCTGCCCAGGACCAGTGCCGCGCCGACGACGTGAGCCAGGGCGTAGGTGATGTAGAACTTCGCGGTGGCCCGATTGGGCCGCTGGTTGAGGGTGTGTTGCCACCCGAAGACTTCCGAGAGCCCCCAGGCGCCGGCCAGCGAGGCGACGATCGCAGCCACCAGCGCCGCGCCGAGCATGCCCAATCCGAACAGCACGGTGCCGCCCAGTTTGCCCAGATAGGGGGTCAAGGCATTGGCGATCTGCCCGACGGTGTGCAGCGGCGCCGCCTCCTGATGATTCCCGATGGTGGCCGCGACGGTCAGCACCACCGCGATCATGATCAGCTGGGTCAGCGCCGCGCCGGTGGCGGTGTCGTAACGGGCCTGCCGGATGGTGGCCGCCGACAGGTGCTTGTCGACCACCGCCCCCTGCTGATAGAAGATCATCCAGGGCATGATGACCGCGCCGACGTTGGCCGCGACCAGCAGCAGATAGGACGAGTTGCCCAGCGGCATCGACGACAAGCCGGCCAGCAGCGCGTCCAATTGCGGACGAGCCATCACCATGGCGACCAGAAATGCCAGCTCGGCCGCGCCGACGGCCAGACCGATGCGCTCGACGCGCCGGTAGCTGCCGGTCAGCGCCAACGCCAGCAGCATCGCGGTCGCGATCGGGATGCTGACCCAGCGCGAGACACCGAAAAGTTCGCCGACGCCGGCGACCCCGACGAACTCCGTCAGCAACGCCCCGATGGCCGACGCGAACAACGTAAAAGCCGACAGCCACGCCCAGCCGCGGCCGAATCGCTCCCTGATCAGTGCGCCGTGGCCGCGGCCCGTCACGATGCCCAGCCGCACGGTCATCTCCTGAACGACATAAAGGATCGGCATGAGAATCAACTGCGGCAGGACCATCCGGTAGCCCCATTGGGCGCCGGACTGGGCGGCGGTGATCAGCGAGCCCGCGTCGGTGTCGGCCAGCATTACCACCAGGCCCGGACCCCACACCGCCAGCAGCGCCCACCGCCCGCGGCTGCGCACCGATTGCGGCGACGAACGCTCCTCGGCTGCTCTACCGGCCTCAGCCACGGCTTGACCTGATCGCTGGATGTGGCACCCCCGTAATGTCCCACACCGCGTCCTGCCGAAGCCGACACCGCCTGGCCGATACTCCAAGATGGTGAGGCATGAAGGACCCAACGTACGGCCATCCGCTGCTCGCCGACCGAGTGGCGGTGGTGACGGGCGGCGGCGGCGGTATCGGGGCGGCGACCTCGCGGTTGTTCGCCGAACACGGCGCCCGGGTGATCATCGCCGACATCGACGCCGACCTCGCCGGCCAAACCGCCGAAGCGATCGGCCACGCGGCCGTCGCGGTGGTCACCGATGTCCGCGATGCCGCGCAGGTCAGGGCGCTGGCTCACACCGTGCTCGATGGCTACGGCCGGGTGGACGTCCTAGTGAACAACGTGGGCCACTGGCTGCGCCACCCCGGCGATTTCGCCGACACCGACCCGGAACTGTGGGACGAGCTCTACCGGGTGAACCTGCACCACGTGCTGTTGGCCACTCACGCGTTCCTGCCGGCGATGATCGATCGGCATGCCGGCGCGATCGTCAACGTGTCGTCCGTGGAGGGACTGCGCGGTTATCCGGAGGATCCCGTGTACGCCGCCTTCAAGGCCGCCGTCATCCACTTCACCCGCAGTCTTGCGGTCCAGGTCGGCCACCACGGAGTCCGGGTCAACGCGATCGCTCCCGACGTGACGGAATCACTGCAGGTGCCCTATTCGCAATGGTTGTCCGACGACGAACAAACCCAGTGGCCGCAATGGGTTCCGGTCGGACGGATGGGCGTGCCCCTGGATCAGGCCCGTGCGATTCTGTTCTTGGCCTGTCATCTGTCAGCCTTCGTCACCGGTCACACCATCGCGACCGACGGCGGCACCGGCGCAGCCGGCGGATGGTTCCGCTCCTCGCGCCGGCCCGACCGGGAATGGACGAATCGCCCCATCGCCCCCTAGCACGCCGGCACCCCCGCCCCGGGGATTCCCATTCGGTGGGAACGGGAAGACTGAGCGGGTGAGCAAGCCGGAAGTCGAAGCTTTCGACAAGCTGGTGTCTTTTCTGAACTATCCGATGTTCGTGGTCACCGCAGCCGCCGGTGGCATCCGCGCCGGATGCCTGGTGGGGTTCGCCAGTCAGGCCAGCATCCATCCCCCGCGCTTCCTGGTCGGCCTGTCCGAGCAGAACCACACGTTCCGGGTGGCGGCCGGCGCCACGCATCTGGCGGTGCACCTGTTCGACCGTGAGCATCTCGACGTGGTGGAGCTCTTCGGCAGCCGCAGTGGCGACACGATCAACAAGTTCGACCGGTGCTCGTGGCATCTCGGGCCGGCACAGACACCCATTCTCGAGGACGCGGCGGCCTGGTTCGTCGGCAGGATTCTGGATCGGTTTCCGCTCGGCGACCACGTCGGGTATTTGCTGGAACCGGTGGACGGTAGCCCGCCGCACGAGCTGGAACAGTGGGTGTCCTTCCGCGACGTTCGCGACCTGCCGCCGGGCCACGAGGCCTAGGTTGCGCGGATCAGGCGCCCGGCAGGATATCCATGAAGGGCCGGATGCTGACGTGCAGGTTGCCCGGGCCCGCGGTCGCCTGGACGTTGTCTGCGAAGGCTACGGCGAGATTGAGGATGCCGTTGAAGGCTTTGGCTCCGGCTCCGGTGCCGCCGACGATCGCGAGGTTGGCGCCCGCCAACCCGACCGCTGGGTCGCCGGCCACAGCGGTGCTGTTGCCTCCCACGACGACCCCGACATTGAGCAACCCGTTGGCGCCGGCGAGGACTCCGTGGTTTTTGTCACCAACCACGGTGGCGACGTTGAGGATGTTGGCCGGGCCGTTGCCGACGGCTTCGACGCCGTTGTTGCCGAAGCCGACGGCGGTCGCGACGGTGCCGAGATCCGCGGCGCCCTGCCCGCGGGCCGCGACGTTGATGTTGGAGTCGCCGACGGCGGTGGCGAAGCTGCCGATATTGACCCCACCCCCACTGGCCACGACCGCGTTGTGGTCGCCGATGGCGGTCGCGGCGATGGCGATGTTGCCGCCCACGCCACCGGCCTGGGCCGCCACGTTGGTGTTGCCGTCACCGATCGCGCTACCCAGGGTGGCGATATTGCCGCCAAGCCCTGATGCGGTGGCCGAGGCGCCGTTGTTGCCGCCGGCGGCGGTCGCCAAAGTAGCGATGTTCTCCACGCCGGACGCCGCGGCCGTGGCCGAGTTGCCGCCGCCGATAAACGCGGTGGCGACGGTCGCGGTATTGCCCGCGCCGTTGGCGGTGGCCGAGACCGCGTTGCCGTCGGTGATCGTGATTCCCAGGGTCGCGATATTGCCGCCAATACCCACTGCCCTGGCTACCGCGGCGGTGTTGTTGTTGCCGATCACGGTGGCCAGCGTGGCGATGTTGCCGCCCACCAGACCGCCGGCTTCGGTGACGCCGCCGGTGTTGTTGTCTCCGATCACGGTGCCCACGGTGGCGATGTTCTCCACCCCGAAGCTGCTGACCTTCATCTCGTTGCCGCTACCGAAAACCGTTGTGGCGGTGGGGATATTGCCGACTCCGGTCGCGCTGGCGGTGGCGATGTTGTTGTCACCGAAGGCATTGGCCATGGTGACGATGTTGGCGCCGATGCCCCCGGCCGCGGCGCTAACCTGGCTGTTTCCGTTGCCGATCGCGGTGGCGACGGTGGCGATGTTGCCGCCCGCGCCGGTCGCGCTGGCCGACACCCCATTGCTGTCGCCACCCGAGGTGGCTACGGTGACGATGTTTTCCAGGCCGAACACGTTGACTTCCGCCGAGCCCTTGTCGCCGATGGCGGTGGCAACGCTGGCGAGATTGCCCGAACCGATCGCGGTGGCCGAGACGGTGGTGTTGCCGTCACCAATCACGGTGCCCAGCGTGGCGATGTTGCCGCCGATGCCGACTGCCGTGGCGCCCGTGGTGGTGTTGCCGCTGCCGAACACCGTGGCCAGGGTGGCGATATTGCCGCCGGCACCGCCGGACTCGGCGGCGACGGTGCCGTTGCCGTCGCCCCAGGAGGTTGCCATGGTCGCGATGTTCTCCAGGCCAAACGAGTTGGCTACCAGCCCGCTGTTGTTCCCGACACCGGTGGCGATGGTGGCGATATTGCCCAGCCCGGTGGCACTGACGTTGGCAGTGTTGTTGTCACCGAACACGTTGGCCAGGGTGGCGATGTTGCCGCCGCCGCCGCCAGCCGAGGCAGTGACCTGGCTGTTGCCGTCGCCGATCGCGGTGGCGATGGTGGCGATATTCGCGCCGATCCCGGGTGCGCTGGCCGCGACCCCGTTGTTGTCACCGATTGCCGTGGCAAAGGTGAAGTCGTTCTCCGCGCCGAAAGTGTCGACCTTTGCGGTGTTGCCGGTGCCGATGACGGTGGCGACGTTGGCGGTGTTGCCGATACCGGTTGAGCTGACGTCGATCTTGTTGTTGTCCCCGAAGGCGCTGGCCAGGGTGGCAACATTGCCGCCGCCTCCCCCGGCCTCGGCGCTGACTTGGCTGTTGCCGTCGCCGATCGCGGTGGCGATGGTGGCCAGGTTGGCCCCGATGCCGGGAGTGCTGGCAGCGACGCCGTTGTTGTCGCCGATGGCGGTGGCGATGGTGAAGTCATTTTCCACGCCGAACGCCGAGACTTTGGCGGTGTTGCCGCTGCCGAAGACGGTGGCGAGGTTGGCCGTGTTGCCCAGGCCGATCGAGCTGACATCCATCTTGTTGTTGTCGCCGAAGGCGTTGGCCAGGGTGGCGATGTTGCCGCCACCGCCGCCGGCGGTGGCGCTGACCAAAGTGTTGCCTTGGCCGATGGCTGTGGCAAACGTCGCGATGTTGGCGCCGACTCCGGGCGTGCTGGCTGAGACGTTGTTGTTGTCACCGTAGGAGGTCGCCACCGTGGCGATGTTCTCGATGCCGAGAGCGCTGGCCGAGGACGTGTTGTTGCTGCTGAACAACACAGTCGACACCGTGGCGATGTTGCCGGCGCCCAGCGCGCTGGCCGAAGCCGTGCTCTTGTCACCGATCACGGTGGCCACCGAGGCGATATTGCCGCCCCCGGCGTCGGACACGGCGCTGACCTGACTGTTGTCGCTGCCGATGGCGGTGGCGACGGTGGCGATATTGGCGCCCAGTCCCGGCGCGCCGGCGGAAATTCCGTTGTTGTCACCGATTGCCGTAGCCACGGTGGCGATGTTTTCCACGCCGATGACATTGACGTCGGCGGTGTTCTTGTCCCCGATGACGGTGGCGACGCTGGCGATATTGGTCGCGCCCAGCGCCTTGTTCGTGACGCTGTTGCCGTCACCCAAGGCGGTCGCCACGGTGGCGATGTTGGCGCCTCCGGGGCCGGCGACGGCCTCAACCGCGGTGTTGCCCTGGCCGAGAGCGGTGGCCACGGTGGCGATGTTGGCCCCGATGCCGGGCGCGCTGGCCGAGACGCTGTTGCCGTCACCCAAGGAAGTGGCCACAGTGGCGATATTCTCCACGCCCAACGCGCTGGCGTTGGCGGTGCTATGGCTGCTGAACAGCACGGTCGCCACGTCGGCGATATTTCCCGCACCCAGCCCGCTGGCCGAAACAGTGTTGTTGCCACCGAACAACACCGTGGCCACCGAGGCGATATTGCCGCCCCCGGCACCGGATTCGGCGGCAATCTGATTGTCGCCCTGGCCGAAACCGATCGCGGTGGCGACGGTGGCGATATTGCCGCCGACACCCAGCGAATTGGTGGCCGAGACCCCGTTGTTGTCACCGATCGAGGTGGCCACCGTGGCGATGTTCTCCACGCCGAACGAGCTGGCCGAGATCGTGTTGTTGTTGCTGAACAACGCGGTGGACACGTTGGCGATATTGCCGGCGCCGAACGCGCTGGCCGTGACCTTGTTGCCGTTGCCGAACGAGGTGGCCACGGTGGCGATATTGCCGCCGGCGCCGCCGGCGTCTGCGCTGACCTGGCTGTTGTCGCTGCCGAAGGCGGTGGCGACGTTGGCGATATTGCCGCCGACGCCCACGCCGCTGGCTCCGACCGCATTGTTGCTTCCGGCCGTGGTGGCCACCGTGGCGATGTTGTCGACGCCGATCGCTTTTGCGGTGGCCGAGTTGCCGTTGCCCAGTGCGGTTGCCACGTTGGCGATATTGCCCGCGCCGAGCGCGCTTGCCGCGACGTTCGGGCTGTTGTTGCCGAACGCGGTGGCCACGGTGGCGATGTTGGCCGTGCCATTGGCGTCGGCGCTGACTGCGCTGTTGCCACTGCCGCCCGCGGTGGCCACCGTCGCGATGTTCTCCACACCGAACGAGTTGGCTTTGACCACATTGTTGTCGCCGAACAGCGCGGTGGCCGCGGTCAGGGTGTGCGCACCGGTTGCGCTGGCGGCAACCGTGTTGCCGTCGCCGACGAACGCGGTGGCGACGGTGCCCAGATTGCCGCCCACGCCCGTCGCGGTGGCCGCGGCGGAGTTGTTGTCGCCGAAGGCGCTGGCGAGAACGATCTCATTGAGGCCCGCGCCACCCGCCTGGGCCAGGACCGTGTTGTTGCCACTACCGGCAACGGTGGCCACGACGGCATTGTTCTCCACACCGAATGCGTTGGCTGCGACGCCGGAATTGTTGCTGCCGAAGACCGCGGACACGACACCGGTGTTCTCCACACCGTTGACGACGGCTGAGACCTCGGTGTTGTTGTTGCCGAACACCGCCGCCACCGTGGCGTTGTTTTCCACACCGTTGGCAATAGCGGTGACCGAGTTGTCGTTGCCGAAGGCGGCGGCAACGGTGCCGATGTTGACGGCGCCGATCGAGTTGGCCTTGACCGTGTTGTTGTTGCCGAACGCCAGGGCGCCAGTGCCCAGGTTGACGCCCCCGGTGGCGCTGGTGGAGCTATTGCTGCCGAACGAGCCGGCGACGTTCAGGACGCCCCCGGTGGCTTCGGCGATGCTGCCGCTGCCGAAGGCAAGAGCGATGTCGGTCACGCCGGCGTTGGCCGTGCTGTTGGCCCCGGATGCGACGGCCAGTCCGCCAAGGGTCGAGTTGGCGTTCGCGGTGCCGCCCTGCACCAGCTGAAGACCGAAGATAGAAATGCTGAAATCCACGGCGGCCGGAAGTGCCAGCGCCCGCTGCAAGGGGGCCAGCTGTGCCGCCGCCGCCGACACACCGGTGTGGTAGGCCGACACCACGGCGACATCGGCAGCCCACATCTCCTCGTACAAGCCCTCGGTCGCGGCTATCGCGGGCGTGTTCTGGCCGAACAGGTTCGAGATCACCAGCGCCACCAGATCGTTGCGGTTGGCCGCGACTGCAGCCGGATGCACGATCGCGGCCTGCGCGGCCTCGAACACCGCCGCGACCGTGGTGGCCTGCCCCGCCGTCCCCGCGGCCGATGCTGCCGCCGCGCTCAACCAAGCGGCGTAGGGCCCTGCCGCGGCCGCCATGGCCTCCGAGGCCGGGCCCTGCCACGCGCCGTTGGCGAGGCCGGATGTCACCGTGGTGAACGACGACGCCGCGGCGTGTAGCTCGTCGGCCAGGCTTCCCCAGGCCGCCGCCGCCGCCAACATTGGTTGTACTCCGGCGCCGGCAAACATCCGCAGCGAGTTGATCTCCGGTGGCAACACGGAAAAGTTCATGGGATGCGCCCGTTCCTGGTTGCAGGGCTTGTACCGACCCTGCTGGGATCACCAGGTCTCGCGGATCTGTCGCCCAGGCAATGTGCAACCCCTTCGGAAGCGCGCCCTTCGTGACCCCATGCCATCGCGCACCTGCCGACACAAAGAGCCACGTCGCCGAGCGGCCATCGAACGGCATGGCAGCACGAACATAACCGGCTTTGACCCGCATTATCTGCGTTTGTGTGAATTCCCTTCGCCGTACCGAAATCAGGTGCCAGCCGCTGCTCCGGGCGACATGTCCGCAACTGCGGTTGTGCATCCCCTTGGTCACGAAAGCCTTAATGCTCAGTGTTTTTGCGACGTTCTTGGCGACGTGTGGCAGTTGCCGGCGGGCTGGCGGCGGCCAGCCGCGTAAGCGCTGAAAGTCGACGCCTCGGCGTCGTTATCCCAGCGTGGTGTGCATCAACATCACGTTGTACGCCGACCACAGCGACAGGTTGAAGTACACGTCCTTGCCCGTCGACCAGGGGTGCATCATCGGCGCGTAGATGCCGCCGGGCATCTGCCAGGACGACACGAGCATTTGCTCCGGGCTCCATGGACCCTGAGGGGCCGGCGCGGTCCGTGCCACGACGTCGTTCATGCCGTTGGTGTACATCACCAAGTACTGCTTCAGATACGTGTTGTATTGAGCCGACATTTCGCCCACCGGTCCCGGGATCACCGGCGTCGCGGCGTCCGGTTTGCCGGGTACCCAGGAATTCGAATCGCCGTTCCAGTACTGGTATTTGCTCAAGTCAGGTACGAACTGCTGGGGAACTCGCGCCAGATGCGCCGACCCGCCACGTCCCGGGGGCGTGCCGAACGAGTAGAGGTAACCGTCGTTAGACTTGACGAACGCCCCCATCTGGAAATTCTCATTGCCGGGTACAAACCTGGCTCGCCCGCTGTCGGGTCCGGATGCGCGGATGGTGCCGGGATAGACCCCCCAGTTCTGGCCGTTGTCTTTGGACACCGCGATGCCGGAGTAGTTGGTGGTCCATTCACCGTCACGGCCCCAGTCGCGAATGGACATGAAGCTGACGTACTGGGTTTTCCCGACGGAGACTCCGGACGTCGGAATGATGCCGGTCTCGTCGGGCGCCCACTTGATGCTGCTGATGATCTGTTTGGAAAAGCCCGGTTGGCGCACCGGTGAGCCGGAGTACCGGTTGGCCGCATCGCCCGGCGCCACGTGGATTCCGTCGCCCAGGTCACGGTCCTGGCTGCGGAACAGGGTGTTGTAGCGCCACTGGTGTTCGTTGACAGCGCAATAGCCGAAGGTGTCACCGAAGGCCATGAGCACCTGATGGTTGGCGGGATCGCCGTTGTCCCAGATGATTCCGAGGTCGGTCCCGGAGATGCCGAATTGCTGGAGAGTCTTGTTAGGACTGTCGGCTCCGGTTACCCACTCGGCAAGCGAGGTCGTGGCACCCCCGAGTGCGGCGCCAGGATCGGGTGCCCCGGGCGCCGGTACCGCGGCCGGCGCCGGCGCTGCTGGCGGCGCCGCATTGGGGGCCAACTGGGCGGCATTGGGAGGCTGGTTACCCGGGTTGGGCGGCGCAGGCGGAGGGACCGCCGCCTGGTGCGGTGGAGTCGCCGCTTGCTGCTGGAGCGGCGCAGACCGCGGCCCCGGATTGAGCAACCTGGACAGGGGCCCCAGCCTGGGCAACGGCGCCCGGTCGTTCGCACCACGAGGCCTGGGGCCTCGCGTCATCGGGCCGAGCGTGGTACCTCCCGGGTTGGTCACCACGGCGTTCGGAGGCGGCGGGGCGTTGGCCGCGTCCCCGCTGCAAGGCACCGCCGTTGCCACCGGCGCCAGGCCGACCGCACCGATGAGTCCCAATGCGGCCGCCGACGCCACCGATACCGACACGACTCGATGAATCGCCGACATGTCACAACCTTCCAGGGGCACAAACGTCAGATTGACGTCCGCAGTTGGCTGATGTGACGATAGTGATTCATGTGGCGCTTGTGATCGCTGATCCAGGATAGGTATGCGTCCGTGACCGTGTCGCAACTCCCGCGCCGCATGGCCCTCAAAGGACATCCCCGCAGCGTCGGCCCGCCCGCGGTGACCGGTGTGAGAGCCTGGTAGAGCGCCGCAGCGACGGGTTCGCCACCACGCAGACAGGCAAGCGACGCGTGCCGCGCAGGGCAGGGTCATCATGAGCGACAGTGAAAGTTGGCAGGCCGCCCAAGCCATCGACATCGTGGTGTTGGTGGCCTCGGCCGGGGGTCTGGCCGCGTTGTCGACAGTGCTGCAGGGATTACCCCCGGACCTGCCGGCTGCGATTGTGGTCCAGCAGCATCTCGGTGGCCAGGGCAGCATTTTGGTACAACTGCTGCGGCGCCGCACCGATGCACCCGTCGAGTGGGCCGTATCCGGGCAGCGCATCGAGCCCGGGCAGGTGACGGTTTGTCCCCCCTTGAAGCGGTTGGAGCTATTCCCGGACGGCACATGCATGCTGCACGACGCCAGCAGCGCCCTCGAGCTTCCGCATGACGCCTTGCTGACGGCGGTGGCCGATTCCTTCGGCGCCCGTGCGTTGGCGGTGGTCCTGACCGGCTTCGGGCGCGACGGCGCCGCCGGCGTGGTGGCGCTGAAAGCCGCAGGCGGCATTGCGATCGCGCAATGCGAGGACACCGCCGAGGCCCCGGGGATGCCCTTAGCGGCCGCCGAGGCCGGCGCCGATGTGGTGCTGCCGCTGCACGAGATCGCCGGAGTGATCGCCGACGTGGTCTCCGGCGGAACACTTCCGCTACCGCCACGTGAAGTCCAAGCCGCCGCAGCCCTGTTCGCGGGCCCGGGGGAAGTCCGCGCGCGGCTGCGCGACATCGACTGGACCCGGTCGGCGCTCGGTTCGGTGCAGACGTGGCCGGCCTCGCTGCGCATGATGCTGCGGATCGTGCTGGCCAGCCCGATGCCGATGAGCATCCTCTGGGGTTCCGACCGCATTCAGCTGTACAACGACCACTACCGGGCGCTGATGGGCCCGCGGCACCCCGCGGGACTTGGTCAGCCCACGCGGGAGTGCTGGCCAGAGGTATGGCACATCAACGGACCCGTTTTCGACCGGGTGTTCAGCGGTGAAAGCGTGGCGTTGGAGGACGCGCTATTTCCCCTGGTGCGTGACGGAGCCCTGCAGGACGCGTGGTTCACCATCATGTGGACACCGGTCGAGGACGACGACGGCGTGATCGCAGGAGCGGTCGGACCGGTGTTCGAGACCACGGAACGGATTTTGGCCGCGCGCCGGTTGGCCACCATCAATGCCCTCGCTGCCGCACCGGTCGCGCACGGTAGGCGCGAGGCTCTCGAACACGCGGTGACGGTGTTGGCGCAGGCTCCCGACGTCCCATTCGCCATTGCCTACCTGCTCGATGTCACCACTCGACGAGCCGGCCTGGTCTCGGCGAGCGGCGTCGGCGAGGGCGGGGCGATGGCGCCTCGCGAGTTGACGATCCCACGGGACGCCTGGGAGCTACGGGAGGTCGTCGACACCGGCAACGCCCGGATTCTGGACAACCTGGCCACCCGGTTCCGCGGCCACACCGTCGGCCCGGAATCGCTGCCGCCGCAATCGGCATTGATCGCCCCGCTGTCGGACGAAGCCGACGAACGCGTGATCGGGGTTCTCATCCTGGGAGCTCATCCGCGGATGCGGCTCGACCACCGCTACCGCGAATTTCTCGGGCTGGCCGCCGAAACGGTGTCGGCAAAGGTAGCCGAATCACATGCCCGCCGCCGCGAACGCGAACGCCTGGAGCGGTTGGCCGAACTCGACCGGGCCAAGACCGCGTTTTTCTCCAACGTCAGCCACGAGTTCCGCACCCCGTTGACGCTGATGCTCGGCCCGCTGGACCAGCTGCTCGCCGACGACCAACTCGACCCGGCACGGCGCCGCAAGGATCTCGAGCTGATCCGGCGCAACACGCAGCGGCTGCTGCGCCTGGTGGGTACGCTGCTGGATTTCTCCCAGCTGGAAGCGGGTCGGCTGCGTGCCCACTTCGCACCCACCGACCTGGAAGCACGCACCCGCGAGATCGTCGCGCAATTCGAAAGCGCCGCCAAGCGCGCGGGGATAGCGCTGCAGGTCACCGCCGAGCCGATCCCCGAACCGGTGTGGGTGGACGCCGAGATGTGGGAAAACATCGTGTCCAATCTGCTGTCCAACGCGCTCAAGTTCACCTTCGCCGGCCGCATCGAGGTTGCGCTGCGCACGTTGCCCAAACACGTGGAGATGACGGTGCGCGACACCGGCATCGGCATACCGAACGCCGACCTACCGTTCATTTTCCGGCGGTTCCACCGCGTCCGGGGAGCCCGCGGACGCACCTACGAGGGCGCCGGCATCGGATTGGCATTCGTCGACGAACTGGTGCGCCGCCACCATGGCCGGATCCGGGTCGCCAGCGAAGTCCATGTCGGCACCACCTTCACGGTCTGGATGCCGCTGGGCCGGCGGCTGCGCGATGACACCGCCGAAGACCAACCGCCACGGACCGGCGAGATCGCCGCCGCGCTCGCCGAAGAGGCCGAGCAGTGGGACGCCCAGCGTGACGAGAGAGTGGAACGCGAGGTCACCGACGCTCTGGTACCGCCCGAGCCGCTCTTGCAGCCGGTGTCGTGCGCGCGTGTCCTGGTCGTCGACGACAACCCCGACATGCGCGACTATCTGAGCCGGTTGCTGTCGCAACGATGGAACGTCGTGCAGGCACGGGACGGGGCCGAGGCACTCGACCGGGCCAGGAGCGAGGTGCCCGACCTGATCGTCGCCGATGTGATGATGCCCGGCCTGGACGGTCTGGATCTGCTGCGCCTGGCTCGCAGCGACCCGCTGCTGGCATCGATCCCGGTGGTGCTGGTCACCGCGCGCGCCGGCGAAACCGCCGCTATCGAAGGATTGCTGGCGGGCGCCGACGACTACATCGTCAAGCCGTTTTCCAGCCGGGAGCTGCTGGCCCGCGTCGCGGCGCAGATCAAATTGGCCGAGCTGCGCCGTCGCAGCGAGCGACGCTTCCGTGCCCTCATGGACGCCAGTTTCGACGCCGTCTATCGGATGAGCCCCGACTGGACCCAGATGCATGCCCTCGACGGACGCGGGTTCATCGCCGACACTTCAGCTCCCAGCAAGAGCTGGCTGGAAACCTACATCGACCCGGCCGACCAGCCCGAAGTCCTGGCCGCCATCAACACCGCGATCACCACTCGCGGCACCTTCGAGCTCGAGCACCGCGTGCGCCGCACCGATGGCACGCTCGGCTGGACCCTGTCGCGCGCGGTGCCGGTCCTCGACGACGACGGCGCCATCATCGAGTGGGTCGGAACCGCCAGCGACATCACCGACCTCAAAGCCGCGGCCACGCAGCCCCCGACCCGGTAGCGGCGGTATCGGGCCGGGCAGGCCTGCTCACTTCCCGAAGCCCGCGTCCCGCAACGCCCGAGCCATCGAGCCGGCGGGTGCGTGGGCTCGTTGGCGGTCAGAGTCCTTGCCGGACTGTCGGTTTCGTCGCTCGGTCCGGTTGGCTGGCTGGCGTTGCGGATCGTCGTCGAGCCGCAGGCTCAGCCCGATCCGGCGGCGTTCGACGTCGACATCGATGACCTTGACCCGGACCACCTGTCCGGACCGGACGACGTCGTGCGGATCGGCGACGAAGCGCTCGGCCATCGCGGAGACGTGCACCAGGCCATCCTGATGCACGCCGACGTCGACGAAAGCGCCGAAGGCGGCGACGTTGGTCACCACCCCCTCCAAGACCATCCCGACCTTGAGGTCGGCCACCTTCTGCACACCGGCGGCGAAGGTGGCCGTGGCGAAGGTCGGCCGGGGGTCGCGTCCGGGTTTCTCCAGCTCGGCGAGGATATCGGTCACCGTGGGAACGCCGAACCGGTCGTCGGCGAAATCGGCGGGCCGCAGTGATCTCAAAGCGTTTGCCTCACCGATGATTTCGGCCAGCGTGACACCCGCTCGGTCCAGTATGCGACGGACGACGGGGTATGCCTCGGGATGGACACCGGACGCGTCCAGCGGGTCGTCACCGCCACGGATCCGCAGAAACCCGGCGCACTGCTCAAATGCCTTGGGGCCCAAACGAGGAACGTCCAGCAGCGCGCGACGATTGCTGAACGGACCGGCCTCGTCACGATGGGCGACGATTGCTTCGGCCAAGGACTCCGATATCCCCGACACCCGCGCCAGCAGCGGAACCGACGCCGTGTTCAGGTCGACGCCCACCGCGTTCACCGCGTCTTCTACCACCGCGTCGAGGCTGCGGGCCAGCACCGCCGGTGTCACGTCATGCTGGTACTGCCCCACCCCGATCGACTTCGGGTCGATCTTCACCAACTCGGCCAGCGGATCCTGCAGCCGCCGAGCTATCGACACCGCCCCCCGCAGCGTCACGTCGAGCCCGGGCAGCTCGTGCGCCGCATAGGCCGAGGCCGAATACACCGAGGCGCCGGCCTCGCTCACCATCGCCTTGGTGGGGGCGGGGGCTCCGGCAGCGCGGATGTCGCTGATGAGTTCGGCTGCCAGCGCCTCGGTCTCACGCGAGGCCGTGCCGTTGCCCACGGCGATCAACTCGACGCCGTGCCGCGCCACCAGCGCGGCCAACGTCGCCTTGGCCACGTCCCATTGCCGTTGCGGCTGATGCGGGTAGATCGCACACGTGTCGATCACCTTGCCGGTCGGGTCAACCACGGCGACCTTGACGCCGGTCCGGAACCCGGGATCCAGGCCGAGGGTCGTGCGGGCTCCGGCCGGAGCCGCAAGCAACAGGTGGGTCAGGTTCTTGGCGAACACCGCGACGGCTTGCTGTTCGGCGCGTTGCCGCAACCGGATACGGGCGTCGACGGCTGCCGACGACATCAGCCTGGTGCGCCACGCCAACCTCACCGTCGCGGCCAGCCACGGCGTCGCCGCCTTCGCCGATGCGTCAGCCGAGAGGTCCACGCCGAGGCCGGCGGCAATCATGGCTTCGTATCCGTCGTCCGCCCCGCCGTCGAAGGTCAGGGCAAGGACCTTTTCCTTCTCGCCGCGCAGCACGGCCAGCACCCGGTGTGACGGCATCGTCTGCAGCGACTCGGCGAACCCGAAGTAGTCCCGAAAGTTCTGTGCGGCAGCGTCATTGGCGATATCATCGGACCACGGCGCGCTGCGAAGCGAGCCTTGCGCCCAGAACTTCTCCCGGATTGCGCCGACCAGCTCGGCGTCCTCGGCGGCTCGCTCGACCATGATGTGCCGGGCGCCTTCCAGCGCGGCAGCGGCATCGGGTACACCGTCAGCGACATCAGCGCACGCGAAGGCCGCCGCCGCGGCCTCCGGAACCAGCGCCGGGTCGGAAAGTAGTCGATCGGCCAGCGGCTCCAGCCCCGCCTCCCGGGCGATCTGCGCCTTGGTCCGACGTTTCGGCTTGTAGGGCAGGTAGATGTCTTCGATGCGGGCCTTGGTGTCGGCGCCGCAGAGCGCTGCCGCTAGCTCGTCGGTGAGCTTTCCCTGTTCGCGGATGGATGCCAGCACCGCCGCCCGGCGTTCGTCGAGCTCCCGCAGATACTGCAACCGCTCGGCCAGCGTCCGCAGCTGCCCGTCGTCGAGACTTCCGGTGACCTCCTTGCGGTACCGGGCAATGAACGGGACCGTTGCGCCGCTGTCGAGCAAGCCTACCGCGGCGGCCACCTGGGCCTCCCCGATGGCGAGTTCCTCAGCGAGCCGGGCGGTGACGGATTTGATTGCGGTGCTTAGATTCACGCGCAGGAACCCTACCGAATTGTCCCGACGCAGCTGGGGCAACCGGGCACGGCGCGTCGCTAGCCGCCGATCCCTCAGGCTGACGGCGGCCGGGCCGGCCTGGTCGGTGCACGCGCCGGTAGCGCGCTGTACATGGCGGCCCACACCGAACGCTCCAGGAAGCTGTCGGCGATGAACAGCATCTCGTCGCCGGCCCGCAGGACCTCGTCGGCCTGCGGAACCTTGACCGCGTCACCTCGCAGCACGGTGACCAACGCGGTGTTGGCTGGTAGGTCCAACTCGCACACCCGCATTCCCACCAGCGGATTGTCTTCGGGCAGCGTCAGTTTGGTCAGCGCCGCCCGGCCTTCGCGCAACACCATCATCCGCACCAGGTGGCCGACGTCGATGGCACCCTCGACACCGGCGATCATGGCCCCCGGCGTCGAGACCGCCACATCGATGCCCCACGCCCGGCCGAACAGCCACTCGTTGCGCAGGTCGTTGATCCGCGCCACCACCCGGGGCACCCCGAACTCGGTCTTGGCCAGCAGCCCCACCACCAGATTGGCTTTGTCGTCTCCGGTCGCGGCGATCAGCACGTCGCACGTCTGTACCCCCGCCTCGTGCATCGTCGACAGTTCGCACGCGTCGGCATGCAACCAGTCCGCGGCGGAAACCGTGTGTGGTTCAAAGTTGTTCCGCTGCCGCTCGATCAGCAAGACCTTGTGCCCGCGATCCAGCAATTCCTGGGCGACCGACCGGCCGACCTTGCCCGCGCCGGCAATCCCGATCCGCATTTTTCCCGTCGCCACCCAATCATCTTGTCTCATGGCTGCGGCAGTTCCGGCTGTACGCCCGACAGCGGAGCCGACCCGTACTGATTTACTGGCAGCACGTCGCGCCCCGAGCTATCGCCGCCGAGTTCCCATCTGGACGGAAACAAAATGAGTTTGCAGCAGCTGTATCTGGCTTTGTTGATCGGTGGCCTCGTGCTGCTGGCCAGCATTGTGGGCACCCGGCTGGCGACTCGGGTGGGATTTCCCAGCATGCTGCTCTTCCTGCTGGTGGGCGTGGCGGTCGGTGAGGACGGGCTGGGGCTGCAGTTCAACGACGTCCAGCTGGCCCGGAACGTGGGCACGGCGGCGCTGGCCTTGATCCTGGTGGAGGGCGGGTTGACCACGCGGTTCACCGACATCCGCACGGTGCTCAGACCTGCTGCCACCCTGGCCACCGTCGGGGTGCTCGTCAGCATGGCCGTCACGGCCGTCGGCGCGCACCTGCTGCTGCGCGTCGACTGGCAGGTGGCCCTGTTGCTCGGCGCCATCGTTTCCTCCACCGACGCCGCGGCGGTGTTCTCGGTCCTGCGGGTGCTGCCGCTGCCGCGGCGGGTCGCCGGGCTGCTCGAGGCCGAATCCGGGTTCAACGATGCCCCCGCGGTGATCCTGGTGCTGATGTTCAGCGCGGTGCCCTTCGCGGTCGAGCCCGGGCGCGCCATCGCCGATCTACTGTTCGAGCTCCTCGCCGGCGCCGCGGTGGGGCTGACCATCGGCTACCTGGGCGCTTTCGCGCTGCGTCGGATCGCGCTGCCCGCCTCCGGCCTCTACCCGATCGCTACCTTCGGGTTGGGTCTGGTGGCGTTCGCGGCTGCCGGGGCAAGCCATGCCAGCGGATTCATCGCCGCCTATCTGGCCGCCGTGGTGCTGGCCAACTCGGGGCTTCCGCACCGGTCGGCAACCCGATCGTTCGCCGAGGGGGTCGGCTGGCTGGCACAAATAGGGCTGTTCGTGCTGCTCGGACTGCTGGTGGACCCCAGCGACGTGGCGCACGACGTGGTGGCCGCCGTCGTCGTCGGACTGCTGTTACTGCTGATTGCCCGGCCCCTGTCGGTGGTGGCATCGCTGGCAACGTTTCGCATCCCGTGGCGCGACCAGGTCTTCCTGTCATGGGCGGGTCTGCGCGGCGCGGTGCCCATCGTGCTGGCCACCTTTCCGGTCGTTGCCGGCGTCCCGGACAGTTATCGCCTGCTCAACATCGTCTTCATGCTGGTCGTGGTGTTCACGCTGGTGCAAGGTCCCAGCCTGCGCCCGATCGCGCATCGGCTGGGACTGATTTCCCGCGAAGCCACCCGCGAGATACAGGTGGAGGCGGCGCCGCTGGATGTGCTCGACGCGGAGCTGCTGACCATGACAGTGCAGCCACCGTCGCGCCTGCACAACGTCACCGTGCTGGAGCTGCGGCTGCCGGACCCGGCGGTGATCACCCTGATCATCCGCAACGGTCACACCTTCGTCCCGATGCCCGACACGCGGATCGAGCGGGGCGACGAACTGCTCATCGTCACCACCAGCAAGATGCGGGCGCAAGCGGAGTCGCGACTTCGCGCGGTGAGCCGGCGGGGCAAATTGGCCTATTGGTTCGACGAGTACGGCGAACCCGACTGATGCCTGGCCGGCACCGGCCGCGACACCGGACCCGAGCTCGTCCGGGCAGCCAGCAAAGCCACCAAGAAGCATCCCAGCGCTGTCCACCCTGCGATCTCGCCGAGCCCGTCCTTGGCCATCGCCACCAGCGCCACGCCCGCGGCGACCACCAGTGCGCCGGCGGCCACCGCCCGGGCGCCGGTGGCGTGAGCCGGCCCGTCCCACCAGGGCAGCCGTCGATGCTCGAGCGGCGCGAGCAGCCGAAACAGCACAGCCATGACGATGGCGAACACGACTGCGCGCAGCATCAGGCGAGCCCAGAACCCGGGCGCGTGCACGTCGTATGCGTCGAGGCCCGCGGCGTGCAGGGCAACGGCGGCAACCGCGATCGACGGGATGTGCCAGAGGTAGAGCGTCATCGCTCCCCCGTTACCCACCGCGACGGCGTGCCAGACGCGCGGGCGGGCAGCCCACCGCCGGACAACGCCCGCGGCGGCGACGAACGCGCACGACATCCACGTGCAATGCAGCGCCAGCAACAACGTCGGCGGCGACACGTTGGAGGTCCGTTCGGCACCTGTCACCACCAAAGACACGTCGTACACCCCGACCAGAGCGAGCGTGAGCTGCGCGGTGAGCGCACCGACGGCCGTCGCGATCGCCGTGCGAGGGCCGATCAGCCCGCGCGCGTAGCCAACACCGACGGCCACCGGGATCAGCCACACGATCACGAAGTTCGCCACACCCGACTCGGCAGTGCCGACCGCGAACCGCGTCTGGTCGACGACGGCGGCTGCCAGCAGCAGCGATCCGACCGAAACCGCCACCCCGCGGCCCGTCCCCAACCTGGTCAACGCCGGCACGAAGGCAAGCACCACGAGATAGACGCCGAGGAACCACAACAGTGCGACGCATTCGCTCCCGAGTGCCGCCGCGGATTCGGAGCCGACGGTTACGCGCACCACGAGCAGAGCGGCGGTCCACGCGGCGAGGTACCAGAACACCGGACGGCACAGCCGCTGCGCCCGGGTGAACAACCAGGTGCCCCACGGCATGCCGCGGCGCCAGCCGTATGCGCCCGCGGCACCGCCGGCCAGGAAGAACAGCGGCATCACCTGAACCAGCCAGGTGATTGGGGTTAGCGCCGGCAGCTGGCCAAGCAAGTTGGCTATTCGGACACCATGGGAGTCGATGGTGGCCAGCAGCAGCGCACAGTGACCGAACATCACGACGACCAGCGCGCCGAGGCGGGCGACGTCAACGGCGCGGTCACGGTCAGCGGGTGTGTGGCGCGCGATGGCACGCGCACTGACAGCGGACTTCAACGTGGTCGCGGGCATGCGACCAGCATGGGCAGCCGCACAGCGCCTGGGATGAGTAGGACTACCCGTCCCAGGTTGTCAGGTGGCCCCAGCCGAAATCCCTACTTCTGCAAAGTGAACTGGTTGACGTCGATATAGCCGTCGCGAAACAGCTTGGCGCAGCCGGTGAGGTACTTCAGGTAGCGCTCGTAGACCTCTTCGGACTGGATCGCGATGGCCTCGTCCTGGTGTGCCTGCAGAGCCTCGGCCCACAGGTCCAGGGTCCGCGCGTAATGCAGTCGCAGCGATTGGCGCCGGGTCAGGGTGAAGCCCGCCGTGGTGGACTGCTCCACCACCATCTCGATGGTCGGCGGATGACCGCCCGGGAAGATCTCGGTCCGGATGAACTTCAGGAAGCGGGCCAACCACAAGGTGAGCGGCAGGCCGGCATCGACCATCTGCTGCATGGTCAGGCCGGTGATGGTGTGCAGCAGCATGGTGCCGTCGGCGGGCAGCATCTGGTATGTCCGCGAGAAGAAGTCCGCGTGACGGTCGTGGCCGAAGTGCTCGAAGGCGCCGATGGACACGATCCGGTCGACGGGCTCGTCGAACTGCTCCCAGCCTGCCAGCAACACCGTCCGGCTACGCGGGCTGTCGAACTCGTCGAAGGTCGTCTGGACGTGGACGGCCTGGTTTTTCGACAACGTCAGGCCAACGACGTTCACGTCATACTTTTCGATCGCCCGGCGCATGGTGGCGCCCCAGCCGCAGCCGACGTCGAGCAGCGTCATGCCCGGCTGCAGGCCCAGCTTGCCCAGCGACAGGTCGATCTTGGCGAGCTGGGCCTCCTGCAGCGTCATATCGTCATGCTCGAAGTAGGCGCAGCTGTAGGTCTGCGTCGGGTCCAGGAACAGCCGGAAGAAGTCGTCGGACAAATCGTAGTGCGCCTGCACGTCGTCGAAATGCGGCGTCAGCTGTCCAGCCATGGGTTGCTAGTGCCTTTCCGGCCCAGAGACCAATTATGGTGCACGCACGAATGCGCACCGACAATATCCCCCAAGGCGTGCCCGGGAAATGTTAGCCGATTCCGTGTCGCGTCGCTAATTCCAAGCGGACCACGTCATCCGGTCAGCCTGGTCAGCCAGCTCGAATTCTGCAGATCCACGGCCTTCTTGCCGTCCCACACGAACGGGGTCCCATTGGCGCTGAACGTGGCGAGGGTCTCGCTGGCAGCGGCCGCCTTCGACTGGGCGGTGCCACGGTCACTTCCCGACTTGATGCAGCTAATCGCCGCGGTGTTGGCGCCCACGGTCTGGGCCAGATGTGCCAGTTCGGCGTCGGTGCGGTCGGAGGCGGCGCCTTCCTGGGGCTGGAAGTCGCTGCCGAACAAGGCGGAATAGAAATCGCTGTAGACCTTCGGATCATTTTGGGCCGCGACGCAGTATGAGGCCGCCACCGCACGCGTCGAGTAATTCTTGGTGTGCGATTGGTCGTCGAGGAAGTTGAGCAGGTGATAGCGCACCGCGAGCTTCTTATCGGCCACCGCGGTTTCAATGTCGCTCGCATACGACCTGATGAAGGCGCCGCAAGGCGGGCAGATCGGCTCGTTGAAAATGTCGATCGTTGTCGCGGCGGCGGAACTGCCGACAAAGACGCCGTCATTGAGCACCCGAAGCTCAACCGCGTCGGCCGCCGGCGGCGACGACGTAGGCCCCGGCCGCGGTGCCGACGACCGCCACGGCTGCGCGATAATGATGCCCAGACCAGCTGTTATGGCTACCACGAAGGCCACCGCAACACCCACCCAAAGCCACGGCTTGCCGCCGCCGGCGGGCGGAACTGAAGGTGGCCCCGGCGGTTGGCCCCATGACGGTGCCCCGGTGCTACCGCTGTAACCCGTGGCCCATCCGGTGGCGCCGGCCCAGGACGCGGGCTGCGCTGCTGCGCCCGTCGGCACCGGCGATCCGGGCGCCAACGGCGGGAGCCACCCGGTGGGTGGTGACCCGGCGGGAGTCGGTGGCAGCGACCCGGCGGGAGTCAGTGGCGGCGCGAAAGTCGCCGGCGGCTGGCCGACGACCGCCGCCGGCAGTTGGGCCACCTGGCTGCGCTGCAAGATGTCGGTGGCCCGGTCCTGGTCGGGGGTTGCCAGCGCCGCGTACGCGGCCGCGGACAGGTCGCCGCAGGTGGCATATCGGTCTGCCGGATTCTTGGCCATTCCGCGGGCGATCACCTCGTCGAAAGCGGCCGGGATCCCCGGTCGAGCGGCGCTGGGCCTTGGGATGGCCTGGCTCAGATGTGCGCCCATGACGCTGAGCTGGTCGCCCCGGTACGGCGGTGATCCGGTCAGGCACTCGTACAAGACGCAGGCCAAGGCGTAGATGTCGGCCCGATAGGTGACCTCGGCGTTGCCGAAACGCTCCGGCGCCATGTAGTAAAGGGTGCCCACTGTGCTGCCCAGCTGCGTCAGCTTCTCGTCGGTGGTGGCGCTGGCGATTCCGAAGTCGACCAGGTAGGCGAAGTCGTCGCCGCTGACCAAAATGTTTTCCGGCTTCACGTCGCGATGCGTCACCCCGGCGGCGTGTGCGGCATCCAGGGCTGAGCCGATCTGGCGTACCACCGCCACGGCTCGCGGCGGGGTCAGCGGACCGTAGCGCTTCAAAATGGTGGCCAGATCCTTGCCGTCGATCAGGCGCATGTCCACGTAGAGCTGCCCGTCGATTTCGCCGTAGTCGTGAATGGGCACGACGTGCGGTTCGTGCAGCCGGCCCGCGGTGCGGGCTTCGCGCTGCATCCGGGTGCGAAAGACCGGATCGCTGGACAGCGTCGGCGACATCAGCTTCAGCGCCACAACGCGCTCGCGCACGGTGTCTTCGGCCTCATAGACGTCGCCCATGGCGCCGCGACCTACCAGACGACGCAGTCGATACGGACCGAATTCCGAACCCTCCCGCGAATCCGCGGCCGAATCACCCATCCCGACTCCTCACCCGCCTTCCGCGCCCACCAACCGACGACCAGCGCCTACGCCTGTGCCCACTGCCGGCGCCACCGAGCGGTACGCGGTGACGTGCAGGCATAAGGCTAACGGTTTGGCCATCCAGGAGGCGCGGCGAACAACGAGAATGCCGGGCGGCGACAGCGAATCTATTCGGTGTCCACCCGCAGGTCGCTCAGCCCTATCGACACCAGCGTCGGGCCGGGCAGCGAACGATTGCCAGGGCCGATCGGGTAGACCCGCCGCCGCGTCTGGAAAACCAGCCCGCCGGCACGCGCTGGCTCGGTGCAGTAGTGCGCGGCCCGCGCCCACTGGCCCACGACCTCGGCGACGTAGTCGTGCCGACGCAGCCGAGCGGTGGCATCGAAGTAGAAACTCTGCCGGGGCGAGTGGGTGGGAATGTGGGCCGGGAACGTCGCATTCAGCCGCCGCCAGGTCTGCCCGTTCTGCTGCCAGGTCCCGGCCTCGTCGACCTCGACGCCCTCACGCGTCAGCAGGTAGGGCGTGGTCAGGTAATTCCACATGGCGTAGCCAGCGAAATACACCGAATCGAGCGGATCCCACCGAAAGTTCCGGCGCAGGCCCGGGCGGCCGAAGAACATCGGCCGCGGGTTTGCCCGTGAGCTGAGGACATGGCCGTCGTGACTCTCGATCCGCACTACCCCGTTGTCGAAGACCCCGCGCTGCCCGGCAACCGGAAACGGGTCAATGACCGTGCGCGGTTCCTGGACGTCGACCGTGACGCGGTAGTCGGCGAACCGGTTGCCCGGGACGCGGGTACGGACCAGCAGCCCGCCGCTGCGTACCCGCGCATGAATTCTGACGGCGGATCGCCATGGCTGCGGCCCGCCGTGGGCTTCCAACGCCTCATCCAGCAGGGTGCTCGTCATTGCCACATCCTCGGCGTCGATCGGTGCTCATCGGAGTAATCGAACACCATGGTCAGCGTGCGCGCTGGCCGGTCGGCCCCGTCGGTGCGGGTCATGAGGGCTGGCCATCGCGGATATCCGCCCTTTCGTCGTCGTGCCCTGCGTCGGCGACCGTCAGTGGCAACGCCAGTTCTTCGAGCGGACGCCGTTCGGCCGCCACACCAAGCCACAATTCGACCAGACCGGCCGCCGCCATCACCACTGCTCCGATGAGGAAGGACCAGAACACTTGGCCGCGCTGGCCGGAATTGATCAACTGACCAAACAGCAACGGGCCGCTGATGCCGCCGATCGCGGTGCCGACGGCGTAGAAAAACGCGATCGCCAGCGCCCGGGTCTCCATCGGGAAGATCTCGCTCACGGTCAGATAAGCGGCGCTGGCCCCGGCCGAGGCCAGGAAGAACGCCACCGCCAGGACGACGATGAATGTCCAGACACCACCGGTGCGAGTCACGAACAGCACCGCGAGCACAACGGCCACGACCGCGGACCCGATGTATGAAAACGTGATCATGGGTTTGCGGCCGACGGTGTCGAACAGCCGTCCCAGCGCCAGAGGCCCGACGAAATTACTGAGCGCCCACACGATGAAGAACACCGGCACGTGGCCGGACGCGACCCCGTAGAAGCCGCTCAACAGGGTGCCGAGGTTGAACGTCACGCCGTTGTAGAGGAAAGCCTGCCCGATGAACAGCGCCAGCCCGAGTACCGCGCGGCGGGGGTAGCGGGTGAACGCCACCCTGGCGATCTCCCAGAACGAAATCGCATGACGCTGACAGACTCGCAGTGGGCGCCCTTGCGGCTCGGGCAGCGGTTGGCCGGTGTCGCGCTCCACCTCCGCCTCGATTTCACCGACGATCCGCTCGGCTTCGTGCTGGCGCCCGTGGATGAACAGCCAGCGGGGGCTTTCCGGAACGTTACGCCGGACGAGCAGAACGAAGATCCCGAAGATGGCGCCGACACCGAAGGCCAGCCGCCATCCGATGTTCGCCGAGAAGTGCGAGGTGTCCAACAGGAACAGGGCGCCGGCCGCGCCGGCCGCCGAGCCCAGCCAGTAGGTCCCGTTGATCACCAGGTCCACCCGGCCGCGCACCCGCGCCGGGATCAGCTCGTCGATCGCGGAGTTGATGGCGGCGTATTCACCGCCGATGCCCGCACCGGTGAAAAAGCGCGTCAGGAAGAAATACCACGGCGCAAACGCGAACGCGGTTGCGACGGTAGCGATCAAGTACACCGCGAGGGTCAGCAGGAACAGGTTCCGCCGGCCGAACCGGTCGGTCAGGTGGCCGAAGAACAACGCTCCCAGGCAGGCCCCGGCGATGTAGAACGACGCCGCCAACCCGATGTCGGCGGCGTTGAGCGCGATGCCGCTGCCGTGTTCGGTCAGGCGCGACGAGACGTTGCCGACCATGGTGACTTCGAGGCCGTCGAGAATCCACACGCCGCCCAGCCCGACAACGACGCGCCAGTGGAACCGCCCCCAGGGCAGCCGGTCCAGCCGTGCCGGTACGTGGGTGGTGATGGTTCCGGTTTGCGCGCTCGCACTCATGGCTGACTCCGTTCTGGGTGGGCAGCACCAAACACCGTCCGCGACACTAGCCAACTCGCGGTCAATACTCGACCTGCGCTCGTCGCCGGACCAGCGATGCGCGGGCAGACGTACCTCAACCGAGTGGTTAGCTCCAGGAATGCACCGCGCGCCTGAGCTCGCCCGTCATCTCTACGACCGCTTCGAACCCGTCCATGCCGTAACGTACTTCGCGCCGGAGGCGCGTGCGGCCTTGACAAATCTCGGTTACCGGGGGTTTTGGATGGGGTATTTCGCCGCTCGATCGGCCCCGCTGGGCCAGGTGCCGCCCGAAGTCGTGACCGCGCTGTTCTACAACTTCGCCCACGCGCGGGTGAGCAAGGCGCTACCGACGGCGTGGGAAATTGCCGGGCCGCCCCTAGCGTTGCGGGCCCGCGCAACGTCGGCGGTTGCGGCGCTGCGGCGCTACGGGCTGCGCGACGACGACGAAAACGTCCGCACCGCAGCACGTTTGGTTGGCGACGCGGCGCGGCGGGCGCCGGTTGACGGTCGAGCATTGTTCGCGGCCAACCTCGCCTTGCCCTGGCCGCAGGATCCGGTTGCCGCGCTCTGGCATGCGACCACGTTGCTGCGCGAGCAGCGCGGCGACGGTCATGTCGCGGTGTTGGTCGCTGCCGGTATCTCCGGGCGAGAGGCCAATGTGTTGCACTGCGCGGCGAGCTCGGTGCCCCGCGACTACCTCATGCAGACCCGCCACTACGACGACGCCGAGTGGCGCGCCTGCGAGCAGAGCCTGATCGGCCGCGGTCTGCTCGGCGAGGATGGATCCTTGACGTCCGCCGGGCGTGACCTCAAGCAGCGCCTCGAAGCCAGCACCGATGCGCTGGCGCTGCGCGCCTACGACGGTCTCGACGACAGCGAGCTGCAGGCGTTGCTTGATGCGCTGACGCCGATCGCCCGGACGGTGATCGACGGGGGTGACATGCCGGCGGTCACGCCGATGAGCCTGCGCCGGGATTTCTGACCGCGACATCCCGCGGATGCGCCTCGAAACATGTTGCGATCAAACATCTTCGGCACGGTGCCCCGGGGCGCACTGATACCGTCAAGGATGCGAGCCGCCCTGCGGTTGGTTTTGCTGGCCGAACAGCACTCGGCGGCCGACCACCCGCCAGGTGGAAGTGCCGGTTCGCGGCGACGCTGCTGGACGCTGTGGCGTGCCGAACGCGCCGACGTGCTCGCCGAAGCCCAACCGATCATGCAGGCGCGCCAACGGTTTGGGCGCCCACCAGTTCAATCGGCCGAGCACGTGCATGAACGCCGGCACGAGCAGCATCCGCACCAGCGTGGCGTCGACCAGCACCGCAACCGTCAACCCGAACCCGAACAACCGCATGAACGACACCCGCGCGGCCATCAACGCCGCAAAGGAGATCGCCATGATCAGCGCCGCGGCCGTGATCACCCGGCCGGTATGGGCCACACCGAGCGCAACGCTGCGGTCGTTGGCACCCCATCCGCGGTGTGATGCCATCCAGTACTCCCGAATCCGCGACATGAGGAACACCTCGTAGTCCATCGAGAGGCCAAATGCGATGCAGAACAACAGCACTGGCAGTTGCACGCCCAGGGTGCCGGTCGCCGCGGTGCCCAGCCCGCCCAGGTGCCCCTCCTGGAACACCCACACCAGCGCACCGAACGCCGCGGTCAGTGACAGCATGTTCATCAGCACTGCCTTGATCGGCAACACCACGCTGCCCGTCAGCACGAACACCAGCACCATGGTGACCACCGCGATGATCGTGAGCACCAGTGGCACGCGCGACGACACCGCGTGCACGCTGTCGCGGTTACTCTGCGCTCCGCCGGCCAGCAGCACCGGTCGGCTCGCCGGTGCCCGAACGGCGTGGAGCCGGTCGAGTTGAACGGTCGAGGCGGTGGAGTACAGCGGTGCGGTGGTGGTCACGGTCAGAAAGGCGCTGCGGTCTTTGATTGCGCTCGGTGACGCCGGCGGCCCGGGCTGCGGCCGGCCGTCGATGAAGGTGCGCTGTGGCGACGACACCGACGACACGTCGGGGACCCGCGACAGCGCGGCGGCGTAGGCATCCATATCGGCCGGACTCAGATCGGCCGTGTCGGGCAGCACGACGGTGATATCCGGGGTCCGGTAGCCCGGGAAGCCGTTGCGTAGCGTGTCGCCGACCTGGCGCGCCGAAGCCGAGCTGGGCAGCACCCGGTCGTCGGCAAAGCCCCATCGCACCTCGCGGAACGGTGCGCCGAGCAGCAGCAACAGTGCGGTGATGGCGATTCCGATGGGCACCGCGTGGCCCGTCACCAACCTCGTCCACCGGTACCAGAACCGCTGCTCCACCGGTGCGTTGCGGCGTTGGGCTTGGCGGCGCGATCGCAGGACCCGGCGCACATCCAGCGCGTCGAGCCTGCCGCCGAGCAGCACGAGCGCCGCGGGTGTCACCACGATCGCGGCCGCCGCCGCGAAGGCGACCACCGCCACCCCCGCGTAGGCGAATGATTTCAAGAAGTAGGGCGGAAAGAGCACCAGCGCCGCCATCGACAGCGCGACCGTCAGCGCCGAGAACAGCACGGTGCGACCGGCGGTGGCCATGGTGGTGATCAGCGCCGCGTCCCGAGTTTGCCCCGCTGCCAACTCATCCCGGTACCGGCTCAAAATCAACAACGTGTAGTCGACGGCCAGGGCCATGCCCAAGGCGACGGTGAGGTTCAGCGCGAAGATCGACACGTTGGCCAACAGCGAGATGGTGCGCAGCGAGGCCAGCGCGCCGAAAATTGCGAACAGGCCGACGGCCACCGGCAGCGCCGCCGCGACCAACCCACCGAAAACCCAGACCAGCACCACAAAACTCACCGGCAGCGCCAGCGACTCCATGAGCAGCAAGTCTTTCTGGGTCTGCTCGTTGACCTGCCACGCCACCGCGGCGTCCCCGCCGGCGCGCACCGTGACGCCGTCGCGGTCATGCACCAGTTCGTCGGCAAGCTGCCGCGCGTAGCTCTGGGCATAACTTGGGGCGGTTTTCTCGCCTCCGGTGATGGGGGCCACGATCAATCCCGTAGTACCGTCGTTGCTGATCAACTTGCCTGCCGCCGCTGACGACGCGGTCCACGGAGAAACCACGCGCCCGACATGCGCCGAGTTTTGCAGCCGGCGCGCGATATCGGCGCCGACCGCCGTTGCGTGGGGCCCGAGCGCACCGCCGGGTGAGGTCACCGTGATCAGCAGGTTCATGTCGCCCTGACCGAACTTCTTCGACAGCAGTTCGGATGCCTTCGACGATTCGGCGTCGGGATCCAGCCCGCCGCCGGCCGACAGCGAGCCGAGCACGGGGATGCCGAAGGCCGCGGCGCCGATCATGAGCAGCACGGCCACGGCGATGACCCGGCGCGGGCCTGCGATGGCTAGCCGGGCGATTGCGTGCAGCACGACACTTCCTTTCGAAGTCGTTACCCGGGAGCCAGTTCGTGCTCGATCAGGGCGCGGTAGATGGGCGTGCGCAACAGTTCGGAGTGGGTGCCGGTTGCCTTGATCCGGCCGTGTTGCATAACCAGGATCTGGTCGGCGTGGGTGACGGTGGAGAGCCGGTGGGTGACAACGAGGAGGCTGCGCCGGCCGCGTGCCCGCAGCAGATTGGTCATGACGTCGTACTCGTTGGCGCGGTCGAGATGGGCGGTGGGCTCGTCCATGAGGATCAGCTGCGACCGCGACAGGAATGCGCGGGCCAGGGCCAGCCGTTGGCGTTGGCCACCGGAGAGGCCGCGACCGCGCTCCAGCACTGCGGTGTCGAGTTGTTCAGGCAGACGGGCGATTTCGTTGGCGATGTTGGCCTGTTCGAGTACGTGCCACAGGTCGGCGTCGGCGGCGCCGGGATCGGCGATGAGCAGGTTGTCGCGGATGGTGCCGTTGAGCACGGGCGCGTCCTGTTCCAGCAGCCCGAGCCGGCCGCGCAGTTCCGTCAGCCCGACACCACGCAGATCGCGGCCCTCCCAGCGCACCGTGCCGGCGTCGGGGTCGTGGAAACGGCACAGCAGGGCCAGGATGGTCGACTTACCCGAGCCGGACGGCCCGACCAGCGCGGTGATTCGATCTGCGCCGAGGGTGAAGGAGATGTCGTCGAGGACGAGATGCTTGCCGTAGGAAAACGACACGTGCTCGAATTCAACCAGCGGAGCGCTGTTTTGGGCCGGCTGGGGGATGCACGGTATTTCCGCGCCGGCCGTAACGGCCAGGGTGGGCGGGTCGCCCTCGGGCAGGTCCCGCAAGGTGGCGGTGAGGTGCTGATACGCGCCGGCCGCGGTCCGCAGGCCGTTGAGTGCGGCGATGCCGGCGGTCACCGGAAAGACCGCGTACATGGCGAAGGCGAACAGGCTGACGAATTGGCCGACGGGTAACTCGCCGTCGGCGACGCGACGCCCGTCAATGATCATGATCGCCAGAAACGAGCCGGTGACGCCCAACCGGATGAGCGAGGTGTCGATGGCGGCGGCCGACGCGATGCGGACGCCGGCCTGGTAGGCGAAGTGCACGCTGACGCCAATGGATTTCACTTCGCGGTCTTCGGCGCCGAACAGCTTGATGGTCCGTGCGGCACCCAGGGCGCGGTCCAAGCCGGCCGTGTAGTCGCCCAGCGCGACTTGACGGTCCAGGGAGGCGCGCTGGATTCGTGAGAGGAAGGGACCGCCGGCGGCGAACGCCACCGCCATAACGGCCACCACGACGCTGACGGTAACCGCGTCGATCGAGAACATCAGGATGCTGGCACCGATCAGGGTCAGCGTTCCGAACGCGACATCGGCAACGGCGCGTGGCATGTCGCGCAACAGGCCGGCGTCGCTTGTTCCGCGGGCCAGCAGCTCGCCGGTGCGGCCCCGGTCCAGCAGCCCGATAGGCAGGCGCACAACATGATTGGTGAAGACGGCCCGCAACTCCAGCACAATCTTCTCGCCGGTCCGCTCCAGCCGAAAATGCCCCAGCGCATCCAGCAGGAACTGTCCGGTGAGCATGCTCAACAGCAGGACGGCCAGCGAGAGAATCGGGGCGCCCGATGCGGCCCGGGTGACGAGCCGACCGGCCAGTAGGGGCTGCAGCAGGGTGAGCACCGTGGTGATGCCGAGCAGCGTCATGCTCACCGTGATCGAAACCCAATGAGCGCGAAGCAGTGTGAGCATGGTGTGAGTTCTCAACCCGGCTACAGCAATCCGAGTCGCTGCAAATCGGTGACGTAGTTGATGATCGTCGGCGCCGAGACGTGCGGAATGTCCGGATTGTGTTTGTCGGGGCCAATTTTTGCTTCTCGCACCGCCGCACGGAATCGGTCGGTCGGGGCGTGCGCGCCACGGGCCGGCTCGAGGGGCCGCAACCGCGTGAAATTGTTCAGCAGCATCATCTGCAGCACCGAGTGGCGGCGCTGCAGCTCCGGCAGGGCACCCAGGGCGGCCTCGAAGGTCTGTGCCCACTCCGCAAAGTCGTCGATGCGCCGGATCGGGTAGCCGGCCTCGATCAGCCAGTCGATGTACTCGTCGAGTCCGATGCCGTCGTCGTGCGGGTTCATCACGTGGTAAGTGTGGTAACCGTCCCCGACGGGGGCGCTCAGCGTGGCGATCGCCTCGGCGACGAATGTGACTGGCAGGCCGTCGAAATGGGCGCGTTGCCGGCGGCCGTCGGAGCCCAGCCGGTAGAACGAGGCGGGCGCGATGCCGGTGGCCACCAGGCTCAGCACCACCCGGGTGGCGACGTCGGACACGTTGAGCTGGCCCGCATAGGCGGGGTCGGCCAGGATCATTCCGCAGCGAAACACCGTCACCGGCAGGGCGCACAACTCGTGGGTCTCGCGCAGCAGCACCTCTCCGGCCCACTTACTGGTGCCGTAGCCGTTGGCCACGCTGGCATCCACGACGCGGGTGGGGCTGATCACCCGGATGTCGGCGTCCTCGGTGAACGCCGACGGCTCGATCTGCGCGCCGACGTCGGCGGTCGACACATACGCGTAGGCCTTGAGCTTGGTGGTCAGCGCGAGCCGGATCAGCTCCGCGGTGCCCCCGACGTTGGGCCCGAACAGCTCGCGGTAGGGCAGGACGGCGTTGACCACCGCCGCCGAATCGATGATCAGGTCGACGGTGTCGGCCAGCCGCTGCCAGGTCTGCGGGTCCAGGCCCAGGTTGGGCTCGGCCTTGTCGCCGGCGACAACCTCCAGGTGGTCGGCTGCCAACTCCTGGAAATGCCGCAGCAGTCGCGGGTCACTGTCGAAGGTCTTGTCCAGCCGGCGCCGCGCCGCTTCGTCGGAGTCGGCCCGCACCAGACAGATCAGCCTGCCTTCGGCCAACTCCATCTGTTGCAGGCATTGCAGGGCCAGATAGCGCCCCAGAAAACCGGTGGCCCCGGTCAACAGCACCGTGCGCACCTCGGTGCCCGGTCTCGGCAGCGCCGGGGCGGCCGTCAGCGTCGCGGCGTCGATGAACTTATCCAACGTGAGATCAGCGGCATGCACCTGCGCGGGCTCGCGGCCGTGCACCGACTCGAGGCTGACCGAGCCGCTAGGTTTGCCCAGCTGCTGGACCAAAGCGCGCACGGTGGGCGCGCTGAACACGGTACGCACGGACAAACCGGCATCCAGGGCGGTGTTGATGGCGGCGACCAGGCGCATCGCTGACAGTGAGTCACCGCCCAGGTCGAAGAACGAGTCATCGACGCCCACCTGCTCCAGGCCGAGCAATCGGGCGTAGACGCCGGCCAGCAGCTGCTCGGTCGGCGTCGCCGGGGCGCGGTAGCGACCGTCGTGCCGGTATTCCGGGGCCGGCAGGGCGCGGGTGTCAAGTTTGCCGTTGACCGTGAGCGGCAGGCCGTCAAGAATCACCACCGCGGTCGGCACCATGTAGGCCGGCAGCCGCCGGGCCAGCGCGGCGCGAAGTTCGGCCGGGTCGGCGGTCCCGGTCACATAGCCCACCAGCCGTTTGTCGCCGGGGCGCTCCGCACGCACGACCACGGCCGCCTGATCCACGCCGGCAAGTCCAGCCAATACCGCGCGTACCTCACCCAACTCGACGCGGTAACCGCGGATCTTTACCTGCTCATCGGTACGCCCGAGGTAGTCGAGCTGCCCATCGCGGCGCCAGCGCACCAAATCCCCGGTGCGATACAACCGTATCCCGGGCCTGCCGAACGGGCAGGCCACAAACCGTGACGCAGTCAGCTGCGAGCGGCGCCAATAGCCCACCCCCACCCCGGCGCCGGCCACATACAACTCGCCCACCACGCCAACCGGCACCGGCCGCAACCACCCATCCAGCACGAACAACGCTGTTTCCGGGACCGGCCACCCGATCGGCGTCACCACCGATTCCGGCAGGAGAGGATCGGTGATCGCCACGTCCACGGTGGTCTCGCTCGGGCCGTACTCGTTAACCAGGCCCGGCCCCGCACCATAACGCTGCACCAGCTCGGGGGTGCACACCTCACCGCCGACGCTCAGCCTGACCCCGCGCAGTCGCTCGGCGGGCAGCACACCAAGGGCTGTGGGCGTCAAGAGCGCATGCGAAACCTGCTGGCCGGCAATGAAATCGACCAACTCCTCCCCGGGCATCGCCTGCGCATCGTCGGGAATGACCGCCACCGCCCCGGTCAACAACGCCGACCACACATTGGCCACCGACGCATCGAAGGCCAACGGCGCGAACTGCAACACCCGGCTCTGCGGCGTAATAGCCAATCGTTTGACCCGGGCGGTCACCAAAGGCGCGATGCCGCCATGGCCGATGGCCACCCCTTTGGGCTCCCCGGTGGTGCCCGAGGTGTAGATCAGGTAGGCGATCTCGTCGGACGCCGGCGTCGGCAAGGCCTCAGTGGGATAGCTGTCGATCGCGGGATCGTCCGCGTCGACGACCACCAGGTCGTGTCCAGGAAGCCGCGGGCGCAGCGCCGCGGCGGTGATCGCCACGTTCACCGCGGCATCGGCAATGATGAACCCGATCCGGGCGGGCGGCGAATCCGGATCGATCGGCACATATGCCGCCCCGGTCTTGAGCACCGCCAGGATCGCGATGACGGCCTGCGCGGAGCGCGGCAACAGCAGCGCCACCGTGTGTCCCGGCCCGGTCGCGTGCCCGCTCAATAAGTGCGCCAACCGATTTGACGCGATGTCGAGTTCGCGGTAGGTCATCGACTGGCCCGCGAAGCTCAGCGCCACCGCCTCCGGCGTGCGCGTCACCTGGGCCGCCCATTGCGCCGGAATCGACGGCGGTGTGGGTGCCGGGTGGGTCAGCGCCACCCGATTGCCGATCGCATCCAGCCGGGCATGCTCACCGGAATCAAGCAGATCCAGCGTCGACAGCCGCCGCGCCGGATCGGCCGTCATCGCCGTGCACACCCGCTCCAGCCGGCCGATCAGCGCATCGATAGCGGCGGCGTCAAACACGTCGCTACGGAACTCGACGCGAAGGGCCAGTTCGCGGCCCGGCGAGGCTTGCAGCACCAGCGGGTAATGGGTGCGTTCGCGGGTAGTGACGGCGGTGATGGCGAGGTGGTCGCGACCGGGCAGCGCGCCGGTGTCGATCGGGTAGTTCTCGTAGACGAATACGGTGTCGAAGAGTTGGTGGTGGCCGGTGATGCGGTGGATGTCGGGCAGCGGCAGGTGCTGGTGCTCCAGGGTGTTCTGGTGGCTGTGGTGCAGTTGGCCGAGCAGGCCGGCGGTGGTGGTTGTCGCGGTGATGGTGGCCCGTACCGGCACCGTGTTGATGAACAGGCCCACCATCGACTCGGCGCCGGCCAGCTCGGTGGGCCGTCCCGAGACGGTGGTGCCGAAGACCACGTCGTGCTGGCCGGTCAGCGAGCTCAGCAGCAGCGCGAAGGCGCCCTGCAGCACCGTGTTGACGGTGGTGTGACACGAGCGGGCCAGTTCGCTGACCGCGCGGGCGGTGTGCTCGGCTAGCCGAAACGTCGCCACCTGTTGCTGCCCCGGCCCGAACCGGTCCGGGGGACCGACCAGGGTGGGAGTTGCAAAGCCGGCCAACACTTTTCGCCACGCCTCGCGGGCTGCGTCGCGGTCTTGACGGGCCAGCCAGGTCACAAACCGGCGATAGGGAACGGCTGCAGGCAGGGGCTGCCGGTAGTAGCCGGCGAAGATTTCGCGCAGCAGGATCGGCATTGACCAACCGTCGACCACGATGTGGTGATTGGTCAGCACCAGTCGATAGCGATCTTCGCCGATGCGGATCAACGCCACTCGAAGAGCCGGCCCGCCGCCCAGCTCGCACACGGCGGCACGCTCGGCGGCGCACACCCGCACCACCTGTTCATCGAGTTCGGCTGCCGCTTCCAGCTCGACATGCCGCCACCCCGGCACCGGATCAGCCGCGATGATCTGCACCGGCTCCTCGAACTGGTCGCAGAAGCGGGCCACCAGGTTGGGATGGCGGGCGACCACGGTGTGCACCGCGTCGCGCAACCGGTCCGCATCCAGCGCACCGGCCAGCGCCAACTCCAGCTGCACCGCATACACATCGTCGTTGCCTTGTGCGGTGCTGGCGTGAAACAACAAACCCTGCTGCATCGGGGTCAACGGCAACACGTCGGCGATCCGGTATTGGTGCGCCAGCTCATCGAGCTGCTGCTGACTCAACCGCGCCGGCGCGATATCGGAGGGGGTCAGCCCGCCCCCGCCACGGCGAACATGCGCACAGATCCCGCCCAGGGCCTCAAACCACAACCGGCTCAGCCGACTGACCTGCGCCCGATCCAGCGCCGAGGGCGCCCACATCCAGTTGGCGTGCAGGCTCGGACCGGCCTCGGTGTCGACGGTCACCGCGTTGAGTTCCATGGTGTGCGCGAGTGGCATGGCCACCGCCGTCGCAGCACGGGTCAACGCCGCACCTTCATGAGAGATACGCCAACCCGCAGCTGAGGGCTCCAGCCCGGCGCCCAACCGCCCCAGGTAGTTGAACCCGATCGCCGGATCCGGACCGGCCAGGTCGACTTCGGTGTTGAGATACCGCAACACACCGTAGGTCAGCCCGTCCGGCAGCGCCCGAAGCTGCTCCTTGACGTCCTTGACCGCCGCCCCCAGGCCCGCCTCACCGGCCACCACCTGCGCCCAGCGCAGCCCGCCCACCGTGAGCGACACCGGGTACTTGGTGGTAAACCAGCCCACGGTGCGCGACAGGTCAAGGTGCGGCGCCACCTCCTCGTTGCGACCGTGGCCTTCTACGTCGATGCCCACCGGCGCGTCGCCGGTGCCCAAGAACTCCGCCACTGCCAGCCCGAACCCGATCAGCAGGATGTCGTGTACGCCGGCATGAAACGCCGCGGGCACCTCACCCAAGAGCAGCCGCGTGGTCTCCGCGTCCAGCAGCGCCGACAACTGCCCCGCATTGGCATAGGTATCCACTGCCGCACGTATCGGCGGCAACACCGCGGGCAGCGCGGCCACCTGCCGCCAGACACCCGCGTGGTCAACTACCGCGGCAGACCGTGCGTACTCCTGCAGCAGCGATGCCCACCAGGCAACCGACGTTCCCACCGGCGGCAGCGCCACCGGTTGCCCACCACGATGTTGCACCCACGCGATATTCAAGTCCCCCAACAAGATTCGCCAGGAAACCCCATCGATGGCCAGGTGATGAATGATCAACACCAGCTGCCGGGTGGCGGCCACCCACAACGCGCTGAGCATCACCCCCGCAACCGGATCCAGCCGCGACCGCGCCGCCACCAACGCCTCGTCGGACAACACCGACACGGTGTGCAGGCAGTCGCCCGCCGGCACCGCACCCGGTTCGGGCACCGTCAACGACCACCCCGCGGCGCCACCTTCGGCGACGCGCAACCGCAACATGGCATGCCGGTCCAGCAAGGCCTGCAACAGAACCAGGGCATCGGCTCCGGTCGCCCCCACCGGTCCCTGCACCACCACCGTCTGATTGAACTGCCCTATCGGGCCCTCAATACCCTGCAGCCAGCACATGATTGGGGTGGGCAACACCTCACCGACACCGTCGTCACCCACGCCGCCCGGGCTCTCGGCCGCCCGGGCCACCCGGGCCAGCCCGGCCACGGTCTGCTCGACGAAAATGTCGCGCGGCCGGCACATCACACCGGCGGCCCGGGCCCGCGCGACCACCTGCATCGACGAGATGCTGTCCCCACCGAGATCGAAGAACGACTCATCGACGCCAACCCGCTCCAGGCCCAACACTTCGGCGTAGATGCCGGCGAGGATCTGCTCGGTGGGGCTGGCCGGGGCGCGGTAGCGGTCGTCGTCGCCGTATTCGGGCGCCGGCAGGGCGCGGGTGTCGAGTTTGCCGTTGGGTGTCAGCGGCAGCTCCTCGAGCGCGACCACCGCGGCGGGCACCAGGTAGGCCGGTAGCCGGTCGGCCAGTGCGGCACGGACTTTCGACGGCTCCGCGGTCCCGGTGATGTAGCCCACCAGCCGTTTGTCGCCGGGGCGATCTTCGCGGGCGCTCACCGCCGCCTGCTCCACCCCGGGCAGGCCGGCCAATGCCGTTCGTATTTCGCCGAGTTCGATGCGGTAGCCGCGGATTTTGACTTGTTCATCCGCGCGGCCTAGGTAACGCAATTGCCCGTCGGCACCCCAGCACACCAGATCCCCAGTGCGATACATCCGCAACCCATGGCCACCAAACGGACACGCCACAAACCGCGACGCACTCAACCCCGCCCGACGCCAATACCC
>NZ_UPHT01000197.1 GCF_900566085.1 Mycobacterium attenuatum | reverse complement strand
GGGGGCGGGGGCGGGGGCACCGGCGACGGTGCGGGCGCCCCCGGCGGCGGGACCGCCGGTGCGGCGCCTTGTGGCCGGCTCGGCAGCGGCGCCCCGGCCGGTATCCCCCCGATCACTGAGGCCACCGCCGTGCCATGCCCGTCACAGTCAGCCAGCCCGTCGCCGTAGCGGCCCATCACGTAATCCCCGGCAGCCACCACGCGCGGCAGCCGCGGTGAGGGACTCACACCGGTGTCGATCACCCCCACCAGCACCCCGGCGCCGGTCGATATCCGCCACGCCGCCTCCATATCCAGCATCCGCCAGGCGGCCAGTGGTTCGCGCAAGTCGGTTCCGGGAACCACGGTCGTTTGCGTGCACTCCTCGACTTGGTGCATCGGCTGATCAGGGCCCGGCGGCGGATCAGCAGGGGCGGGCCCGGGCGCGACCACCGGCGGCGTGATCGCCCCTGCCGGCGCGGGCGGGCAGCCCAGCACCATCACCGCGATCACCGCAGCCCCACGTACCAGCTTGGCGCGCACCATCAGTGCCTCATGTGGCGCAGTGCGGTGAACGCGTTCATCAGCCACAGCATCCACGGCACCGTCAGCACCAGCGTCAAGGCCAGCTCCACACCCATCACCGCGCGCCGCAGCGGCGCCTTGAGCGTCGCTGTGGGCAGCCACAAACCCGCCAGCAACACCGCGACCGCCAATGTCGCCACCAGCCCTGCGCACAGCAGCGACGTCGTGGCCCTCGCTGGGGCGGGGGCGGCCGCGTAGTGCCCGATCACCACCGCGATCCCGATCACTCCCGCGCTGGTCAACGAGACCGACTGCACCCGGTCAATCAAGGTTTGCGACCGCAACACCACGACCACGCAGATCCCGACAGCGAACACCGCAAAGCGCCAATCACCGGCAGCCCCCGGCGCCACCACCCACCAGCAGCTGCCCACCAACCCGATGCAGGCCGCCACGATCATGCCTGTCGCCGTTAACGTCCCCCGGCGCGCCCACTGCGCCAATTGGTCACCGGTGACGAAGTCGCCCACCGGTACCGGGCTGACCGTGTTCCGCGGGGCGCCCGCGGCGCGTTCGAAGGTTCCGCGGGATCGCATCGAGGGAAACGCCGGCATCGGCGCACCCGACACCAACCCGCCCGCATTGGCCGCGTAGGTCACCACAATGACCACGACCGTCAACAATGCGACCGCAATACGCTGCGCCCCCACATGCGCGCCAGCAGAGGCGACCCCCGCCGCGAACACCGCCGCGCCGGCGGTGACACAGAACGCCACCGCGGCCGGGAAGCGCCCCGTGATTACTCCCAGCAGCAGCGCACCGATCACCGCAGCGCCCGCGGCCGCGGCCGCGTGCCAGCCCCCGGGATGACCCGGCGGGGCCATGCCCGCGCCAGACACCGCACACAGCAGCGCAGTCCACGCTAACGAGTCGGCGGCCCCGCGCCGCTGCGGCAATGGCGAGCCCGACGCCACCCACGCCGCGCCCACCAACGTCGCGGCGATCACCGCCGAGACCGCTGCGGGGATCTCTGATCCGCTGTCCCACCACAATTTGGCCAGGATCAGCTCCATCCATCCGGCCAAGAACGCGGTCAACGCCGCGCCCATGCGCCGGGCCACGGTCGGGTCCACCGTGCGGAACTGCTCGGCCGCGGCGCGCGCTACACCGGTCGAGACGCGTTCGATGACGCGGGAAAAACGTTCGGTGGCTTCCACTGGCAACAGCCACAGCGCATCGCCGTCGACGACACCGCTGCCATCCAGTGTTTTCGACGTATCCAAGGCCCGTCCGTCGGCTCCGCATAAGGCGTAGGTGATCTGTTGGCGAAGTGTCGGCAGTCGTCGGCGCTGCAATTCTTTGTCGACCTCGCGGCGCAGATTTTCGATCACCGCGACCAGCGGCTGGCGCGAGGGCAACGAAAAGTCCAACTCAACCCCGCTGGGTTGGGCGCTCGGTGTCGCGGGTTCGTCGACCTCGGTTGCCACCAGGATGGCTACCCGTGTGATCGCGGGCAGCGCGATAGGCGCAGCCGACCCGCCGGGCGACGTCATCGCCGCGCCTCGGAGCCGAACCCAGAGGCGATCGCCGCGCAGATCTTGAGCAGCTCCCGACGTGTCTTGGGGGCCAGCCGCTCAAGCTCTAACACCCCGGCCTCGGCGATATGACTGTCATAGGGCACTTCGAAGATGCGTTCGCCCGCCATCCTGTTGGCGAACTGGGCGCGCATGTCGGCCACCAGGCGTTTGGTTTCCTTGCGGGCCCGCCGGTTCTCGAACACCCGAATGTGATTGATCACCAACACCATTCGGCCAAAAAACCGTCCGTATCCGGCTCGCTCAAGCCAGTCGAGCGCGCGAACGGCCCCGGTGAGCCCCTCGGGGGCCGCCGAGGCGACCAACACCAGCGAGTCGCTATGGTCGAGCACTGCTGCCATCACCGGATGCCGAAAATCCACCGCGGTGTCGGTGAACAGTAGGTTGTAGAGCAGTTGCAGGCGTTGATGGGCTTGGGTATAGGTGTGCGCATCGAGCTCACCGGTGCCGTTCGCGCGGGCCGGTCCGGCAAGCACATCAAGACCCGTGTCGGTGTTTTGTCCGACGAAGTTGCGCAGATCAGCGTTGCGGTGCAGCTCTTTTCCCGCGATCACATCGCTAAACGACGCCGAGGCCTGCGGGGCGATGCGGTCGGGCAGATTGGCTGCCTGAGTCGGGTCGGCGTCGGCGGCCAACACGGGGTCTTTTTTGCGCACGTCGGCGAAAACCGAAGCGACAGCCGATGTTAACGAGGTTTTTCCCGCCCCGCCTTTTCCGCCTACCACCGTCACCGAATGCGCCCCCGCCAGAGGGGATTTGATAGCGGTGTTTAATTGGCGCAGCTCGATCTCATCGGCGGACTCG
Organism: Mycobacterium attenuatum; assembly: GCF_900566085.1. GTDB lineage: Bacteria > Actinomycetota > Actinomycetes > Mycobacteriales > Mycobacteriaceae > Mycobacterium > Mycobacterium attenuatum. The sequence continues at coordinate 2,955 of NZ_UPHT01000197.1, read as the reverse complement.
CCGACGTTGATGGCACCAAAACTGGTCTTGTACAACCATTTTCGCCATCCTCGCGACGACGCCCGGGTGTGGCGTGGTGTCAAGTCGGCTGCTTTGACCTGGTATCGAGGCGCTTGCGGCGAGTGCGCACGGGCGCCCGACGCCGATGCCGCCCACCGCTGCGCTGCGGTGTCGGGTAGCCCGAGCCGACCGTAGTCTTCGCCGAACTCAGCGCCTGCCCAGCTGGTGTGCTGGTCGGGTTGGGCTGGTGGCTGTTGGTGCAACGGCACTCGAGTGCGCGGCTGGGCGGCGGTGAACCCGTCGGGCTGCTCGGGGTCCTGTTCGGTGTCTACGCGGTGCGCCCCCCCGCGCGGGATCGGGATGGGGCCCGTATCGGCGCTGTCTGGGGAAAACTTCCCGGCCAGCGCAGGCGCGGCCGGCGGTGTGGGTGATCCGTTAGCTTCGTGCGCGGGCGGTTCGCTGGCTGGTTGCTGTGGGCTGCTCGCCCCGATCCGAACCAGAAACTCACGCTCGTTGGCGCTCATCAAAATCCCTTGGTCTCTTGTCCGCGATGGGCTAAACCTGCACGTGCAGACGGTGTTCGAGCTCCTTGCTTTGACAGTAACAACGGCTCAATTCCCCTGCCCACCACCGACGGTCAAAAAAAGGAATTCAGTTGATCGGGTGCGTGCGCTCATGGGAGACCCAGTTAGCTCCGGAAGGCAGCGCCGCACACATGCACGCCACGGCGTCGTCGATGGCATACGGGGTTCCCGGGGCGATCGTGACCCAGTTCAGGCCGTCGATGCTGGTGGATTGCCAGTGCGCGATGCGCCCCAGGATGGTGTCGGCGATGGCGACCGACTGGGGGCTGTAGGTTGTGGCGCCGACCCGGAATTCGGTGGCCGTGACGGTGGTGCGGGCGCTGCCGGCGTCGCCGGCCGCGCGCACGACGCGGGCCTGGGGGACGCTGAGCCCGATCTGACACAGGTCGGTGACGAGGTCGGTTGTCCCTCCACTGTGCTGCCAGCGCGCCAGGATGGGATCGAGGACGCCGGCGGGCACGTTGATCGTGTCGAACTGGGCCGCATCGGCGGCTCCGACAACGGCGCGCAGGGCCTCCGCGATCGGGGTGTGGCCAAGGTAGCTGACCACCACTTCGTCGATCTCGTCGTTGAGCATGTCGGCCTCGATCATCGCCGAGAGCTCGCCGGCCAGCGGGTCAGTCGGGCCGGTGGGCAGTGTCAGGCCGTCGTCGTTGCGGGCGGCCAGCAGATAGGCGGCCTTGGCGCGAAACGTGGGTGAAAAGTCGGGGTCTGGCCACACCGTGGCGGCCAGCGCGATGTGCGTGGCGCTGGGTTGGTTGCGCCAGCGCGGGTCGTTCCAGCGGCGGTTCCACGGCAGTTCGCGGGCGTCGTAAATTGCCGCGCCAGCATGGTCGTCGTTGGCGCCGGGCTGTTGGCGGGTCTGCCACAGTCGTGCCGCGCTGACCCACTCACCGCCGCGCCGGCACAACACCACCACGCCGCGAGGACCGCGGCGGGCGTTGAATGCCATGACTGCTTCGTAGGCGGCGATGGGATCGGTGTGGGGGTCGACACCAGGATCGAACGCCGGCGCGGGGCCGAGCAGTCGGTTGCTGCGCTGTCTGGGTCGGTCCACGGTGATGCTGATCTGGATGTCGGGAAGTCCCAGCACCGTCATCCATTTCGCGACGTCTTCATCAAGGGTACGGCCGGTGCAGATTCCGGCCTGCTGCAAGAGCTCGAGGCCGCTGTGGCGGCCCAGGGTGTTGTCGGCATCGCCGATCGGGCGTACCCGCAGTTCGGTGGGGAGTCTGCTGACGCCAGCGAGCGCGGCTGTCAACCACAGTCCTTCCGAGGTGGTAGACAGCCGCGCTCCACTCGGGGCGACAGCGTGCTGGCTCAAAGGCCCGCGAACCCAGCATTGACCGCGCTGTCGATGGTCACTGCGTGGTCAGAAGCGCTCAGGATCCGCTGTCCATGGTTTTGAATGGTTTGGAACACGTGGTCGAAGGCGATATTGACTTGGCGGTGGGCCTCGTCGCAGCCGCCGAACCCGAGCCCGGTCCATTCTTGACGAATGGATTCGATCGCGGTTTGAGCCTGGTTGCGTAGATCGTCGAGGTGGCGGACCAGCGCCTGCTGGGAGCTGACGTGGTCGGCCATCATTCGAGGGTCATAACGCATTGCATCGGACATAGTGTGTACTCCTTGTCGGCCCGGCTTTTCGCCGAGCTATCGGGGTATTAGGTTTGCTGGACACCCACGTTGGACAGGGCGGCGCGGTTGGACTCATTCGCCGATTCGTACTGGGCCGCGCCCTTGTTGATTTGATCGATGACGCTCTGGAACCGCTGCGAGACCTGCCGGCCGGTGTTGGCGACATCCAGTGTCGTGTTCAGCGACGCCAGCGACGCGGTGCCTATAAACCCTGTGCCGTTGAGGTTTTGGTTCATGACTTCGTAGTTGCCCAGCCCGGCGAGCACATCGTTGCGCACCTGATCCAGGGTGGCCGCGACTTGACGCATCCGCGAGGCTGCGGTGTTTAGCACTGGCATTTTTCGTTAACTCCTTTTACTGCGTGTGTGACTGAACTCCCTGTGTGCTGTTGCTCGCGGCCCCGCGGCTCTAAACCCCCTGTCCGCTGACGTAAACGACGCCGTCATCGGTGAATATGGGCATGCCCCCATCTCCCCCGCCCAACAGCACGTGCTTGTCGGCATCAGCGGCCTCGCCCGCATTGCTGCGCGTGCGCCCTGCCGCCGGTGCCCCCATCCCATACATTCCCGGCGCGCCGGCCCCGCTGACCCGGCCGCTGCCGGCCCCGGTGCGCGCCGAGGCGGTGGCGGGGGTTTTCTCCTCGGCCGCATCGCTCCACCAGCTTCCTGGCAACCCGACCGGGCCCGACATCGCGCCACCGGCGGTGGGCTTGGTCAGCGTCGCCGTCACCGCC
>NZ_UPHT01000031.1 GCF_900566085.1 Mycobacterium attenuatum | reverse complement strand
GCCTTCCAACTCCTCAACACAACCATCCCGCTAAGCCTGCAGTAGCCAAAACATCCACACCCGAAAACACCGAACCCCCAGCTCAACTGGGGGTTCGAGCGTCCTCACCGCCGTAACTTCGGGCTAGAGCAGTTCCGAATGCAGTTGCGCAACACCACGATTCCGCTATGGCGGACTCACGCACCGGAGATTTCGACGTTCTCGGGATTGATGGACGAGCGTGTGCAGGCGAACTGTCGGGCGCTCCAGGAATTCGGTCAACAAATCCAGACCGGAATACAGCCAGAACACCAAACCACCGAATGGCTGACCGCCGTGGCTGAGCTCGCAACGGCCATCCGAACCCGTCAAGTGCTGCCGGAATAAGGCTCAACCGGCGTCGGGTGATTCCAGCATTTCCGAGATGGGCGCGCCCGCGGCGATCTTGGCTCGCACCTTCATGACCTTGCCCGGCATCCCGCCGCCCACCACCCCGACCAGCACACCATCGCGTTCGTAGTAGGCCAGGAACCTGCGGCCATCGTCCTCGACGAGGTGGACGATATCGGTGGCGTGCGGCTCGCCCAGGCATTGGATCTTGACGTCATACTGGTCGCTCCAGAAGTAGGGGACGACCACATTTGACGGCACTTCCCGTCCCAGCATCGCCGGCACCACAACCCGGGCCTGGTCGGCGACGTTGCTCCAATGTTCCACTCGCACTTGGTGCCCCATCGGATCACGCCACGAGGCGACATCACCGAGCGCCCAGACGTTTGGCGCGCTGGTGCGTCCGGCATCGTCACAGATCACGCCGTTGTCGACCGCAACGCCGCTACCGTCGAGCCAGCCGGTTGCCGGGTGCGACCCGATGCCGACCACCACCAGATCTGCCGGCAGCTCCGTGCCGTCGGTCAGGACCACCGTGTCGACGTGGCCCGCCCCGCGCACCTCGGCGACCCCGATACCGGTGCGAACGTCGACGCCTTCGTCGCGATGCAGGCGTGCCACCAGTTGACCGATCTGCTCGCCCAGCACCGATGCCAGCGGCGTGGGCTGCGGCTCGACCAGCACCACGGCCACATCCAGGCCGCGCAGGCTGGCCGCGACCTCGCAGCCGATGAAACCGGCCCCGATGACGACAGCGCGGTCGGCGGCCGCCGCGTGGGTACGCAACGCCATGCACTCGTCGTAGGACCGCAGCACCCGAATGCCCTCGATGTCGGGAAACGCCGGGATGCGCCGCGGCACCAAACCGGTCGCGATGACGAGCTCGTCATAGCCCAGCACCGTTCCGTCGCCCAGGGTCAAGGTCTGCGCGACGATGTCGAGGCCGGTGGCCGCCGAACCGAGCCGAAGGGTGATGTCTTTCTCGTCGTACCACTCGCGGGGTTTGAGGGCGACGTCGTCGACCTCCTTGCGCAGCACTTCCTTCGACAGTGGCGGCCGGTCGTAGGGCAGATGGACCTCGTCGCTGACGATCGTGAGGCGACCCGCGTAGCCGGCCCGTCGCAGTTGCTCGGCGGTACGGGCCGCGGCCAGTCCGCCACCGACGATCACGATTCCGCTGTTTGCGCCTTCGCTACTGGTCACCTGCAGTTCATACACGATCGCGTGTCAATACTTCAAGGCGCCCTTGTCGACAGGGATCTGCGCTCCCGTCAACGTGGCCGAACCGTCGCTAGCTAACCACACCACGACATCAGAAACCTCATCAGGAGCCATTAATGCCTTGGGTTGCAACGGCATTGGCGGAAAGCTGTGCACATAGCTAGTGTGCATGGCGAACATCTGCATCATTGCTTTGGGCTTGATCATCGGGCTGTCGACCGAGTACGGATGAATGGAGTTGACCCGGATCCCGAATTCGGCGACCTCGAGCGCCAAGGTGTTGGTCAACGCGACGAGCCCGTGCTTGCTCGCCGCATAGTGGCCGTTACCCGGTGTGGCCTTCAGACCCGCCGAGGAGCTGACCACCACGATCGATCCGCCGTTACCGGCTTCGATCATGGCGGGTACCGCCGCACGTAGGGTCTGCCAGGTGCCGGTGAGGTTGACCCCGATGACGGTGTCCCACTGCTCATCGGTGAGTTCCCAGAGCCGGCCCCAGCCCAGCACCCCCGCATTGGCCACCAGGATGTCCAGCCGCCCGAACGCTTCGATGCCGTCGGCCACCAGCTGCCGTAGTGCCGCGCCGTCGCGGACATCGGCTTCCCGTGCCAGCACCTTGCGGCCCTCGGCCGTCACGGCCCGGACGGTCTCGTTGAGATCCTCTGATGTGGCCGCAGGGTAGGTGAGGCAGTCGGACGCCGGCGCACAGATGTCCAGAGCGATGATGTCGGCGCCTTCCCGGGCCAGCCGTACCGCGTGCGAGCGTCCCTGAGCCCGGGCAGCCCCGGTGACGAATGCGACCCGTCCCTGCAGTGCTCCAGCCACGCGCACCCCTTCCACCCCCTGTCAGGCTAGCAGCGGAATTGGAACGTGTTCTAACGGCCGGCGACGAGGCGACGGCGGAGCACGGGCGGGCTGGTCCGTCCGGCGTGCAGTGGCGGCGTTGACCGTGCGGCCACGGCGAGTCCAAGGCCGGTAGGCCGGCGTGTGTTCACGCCGGAATCCATAGGCGCACACTCGAGCCATAGGCGGCGTTGGGGGTCGCCGCGATCCAGCCGCCCGGCGACGAACCCGTCCCGCTCAGATTTCGGCGATGATCTGCGCGCGCCGGCTCGCGTATTCCTGATCGTTCACCACGCCGCTGGCCCGCAGCGACTCCAGCTCCTGCAGACGCTCGGCGATTGAGGCTTGCGAGGCGGTCGCCTGGGCCGCCGGGGCCTGCTGCTGGGCAGCCCGTCGTACCACCGCCTGGATCTGCTGGCGCAACGCCGGATTCGATCGGATGTCGACCATTCGGTTGAGTGGAAGGGTAAGTCCCTTGGGGTGGTGGGGTTTCGGGCTTGAGGTTGACCATGTCCGGGCTGTGCCGGGTGTGTCGGTGAGGGCTTCGGGGTGGGCCATCGCGTAGTGGTCAGTGAGTTACCTACCAAGTGACTCAAGCAAAGGACACACCACGCGATGACCCATGACCATTCTGCCCTGCTCGCCCAGCTCGACGCCCTGAAGTCCGCGGACGTCGGGGCGGTGTTCGCCGAGTTGATCCGCGCCGGGCTACAGGCGTTGATCGAGGCCGAGGCCACCGAGACGATCGGCGCCGGCCGCTACCAGCGCTCCGAAGACCGCAGCACCCACCGCAACGGCCATCGCTCCAAGACGGTGTCGACCACCTCCGGGGATATCGAGGTCAAGATCCCCAAGCTGCGCTCGGGGTCGTTCTTCCCCTCGCTGCTGGAGCGGCGCCGGCGCATCGACAAGGCCTTGCACGCGGTGATCATGGAGGCCTACGTGCATGGGGTCTCCACCCGCAGTGTCGATGACCTCGTCGCCGCACTCGGGGTGGATTCCGGCATCTCCAAGTCCGAGGTCTCCCGGATCTGCGCGGGCCTGGACCGCGAGATCGAGGCCTTCCGGAGCAGAACCTTGACCCACACCCAGTTCCCGTACGTGTTCGCCGATGCCACCTTCTGCAAGGTCCGCGTCGGGGCGCATGTGGTGTCCCAGGCCCTGGTGGTGGCGACCGGGGTGTCCATCGAAGGCACCCGGGAGGTGTTGGGCACCGCCGTCGGGGACAGCGAGTCCTTCGAGTTCTGGCGGGAGTTCCTGGCCAGCCTCAAGGCCCGCGGCCTGGCCGGGGTGCATCTGGTCATCTCCGATGCCCACGCCGGGCTCAAATCCGCTGTCGCCCAGCAGTTCTCCGGATCGTCCTGGCAGCGCTGCCGGGTGCATTTCATGCGCAATCTGCACGGCGCGGTCTCAGCCAAGCATGCCCCGGCGGTGACCGCGGCGGTCAAGACCGTCTTCGCCCACACCGACCCCGACGAGGTCGCCGCCCAGTGGGACACCGTCGCCGACTCCCTGGCGGCCAGTTTCCCCAAGGTGGCCGCCATGATGAACGAGGCCAAAGCCGACGTCCTGGCCTTCACCGCGTTCCCGCGGGCGCACTGGCAGAAGATCTGGTCGAATAACCCGATCGAACGGCTCAACAAGGAGATCAAACGCCGCGCTGACGTCGTGGAGATCTTCCCCAACCCGGCGGCGTTCCTGCGCCTGGCCACCGCCGTGGTCATCGAGGCCCACGACGAGTGGCAGGTCACCCGCCGCTACCTCTCGGAGATCTCCATGGCCGAGCTCCGCAAAGTCATCGCCGCCAAGCAGACAGCCGAGAAACCGGTAGCCGAACAACTCCAAATCGCCTAACCTTCAGCACGACTCGTTGATCACTGCGCGTGACTCCACGCCGATCCGAAGTCCACCACCCCACGGGGCACTGTCGAGTGGAATGCCATTGGCCTTCAGGATCTGCAGGATTTCCATCAATGGCGCGGCCTGACCGCTCAGGTCATAAGTCTGGTTGTCTTCGGCGAGGGTGAACTGGGCCGGAAGCAGACCGTTGACCAGCGCACTGCGCTCCCAGTCGATCAGGTATTCCTGGGTGGTCGGATCGACCAGGACGACAAGCTTGCGCGCGGTCAGATTGCCAAGCCGGGTCACGCTGGCGATCACCCGGTCTTCGCTGTCGAACGGCACGATGCCAGGACCCGAGATGTGCAGATGCACCTTGACCACCGGTTGATCGTTGATCCGGGTCCCCGTTTCCGTGAGGCCGGTGATCTGCGCAAGCGCCAGCACGCCGCTCTGCTCGAGCGCGGCACTCTTGGCCGCCGTCTTGGCGCCGTAGTTGGTCAGCGCCAATGCGATGAGCACGTCGGCCACGGTGATCAACAGGCCGACATAGAACATCCACGACATCAGACTGCCCAGCCCGAGCGTGAAGTAGACGATCAGGAAGATCGGCCCGACCAGCCCGCCGCACAACAGCACCAACAACTGCATCTTGATATAGCGCGCCAGCATGTGCCTGCTCCTCACATCACCGGATAGGTCGTGTCAGACTAGCGCGCGCGCTGGCCTACCGATCACATACCGCGGTGTGGACAGGTAGTTACGCCACGACGGCAAAAGGCCCGGATCGCCGGTGTTCGGCAATCCGGGCCTGGTGCTGCCTTGGCTCTACTTGATGATCTTGGTGACCCGGCCGGCGCCGACGGTGCGGCCACCCTCGCGGATCGCGAACCGAAGACCCTCGTCCATGGCCACAGGCTGGATGAGCTTCACCGAGATGTTGGTGTTGTCACCGGGCATCACCATCTCCGTGCCCTCCGGCAGCGTCACCACACCGGTCACGTCGGTGGTGCGGAAGTAGAACTGCGGACGGTAGTTGTTGAAGAACGGCGTGTGCCGGCCACCCTCGTCCTTGGACAGGATGTACACCTGGCCCTCGAACTCGGTGTGCGGGGTGGTGGTGCCGGGCTTGATGACGACCTGACCGCGCTCGACATCCTCACGCTTGACACCACGCAGCAGTAGACCAACGTTGTCGCCCGCCTGACCCTGGTCGAGCAGCTTGCGGAACATCTCCACACCGGTGACCGTGGTCTTGGTCGTCGTCGGGCGGATGCCGACGATCTCGACCTCCTCATTGACGTTGACCACGCCGCGCTCCACACGACCGGTCACCACGGTACCGCGGCCGGTGATGGTGAAGACGTCCTCGACCGGCATCAGGAACGGCTTGTCGGTCTCGCGAACCGGGTCGGGGATCGACTCGTCGACCGCATCCATCAGCTGCTCCACGGACTCCACCCACTTGGGATCGCCCTCAAGAGCCTTCAGCGCCGAGACCCGTACCACCGGGGCGTCCTCGTCGAACTCCTGCGCGGCCAGCAGCTCGCGGACCTCCATCTCGACGAGCTCCAGCAGCTCCTCGTCATCCACGGCGTCGGCCTTGTTCAGCGCGACCAGGATGTAGGGCACACCCACCTGACGCGCGAGCAGCACGTGCTCGCGGGTCTGCGGCATCGGGCCGTCGGTGGCGGCGACCACCAGGATCGCACCGTCCATCTGGGCGGCACCGGTGATCATGTTCTTGATGTAGTCGGCGTGGCCCGGCGCGTCGACATGGGCATAGTGCCGCTTCTCGGTCTGGTACTCCACGTGCGCGATGTTGATGGTGATACCGCGCTGACGTTCCTCAGGCGCGTTGTCGATCTGGTCGAACGCCTTCGACTCGTTCAAGTCCGGGAACTTGTCGTGCAGGACCTTGGTGATAGCCGCGGTCAGGGTGGTCTTGCCGTGGTCAACGTGACCGATGGTCCCGATGTTGACGTGGGGCTTGGTCCGCTGGAACTTCGCCTTCGCCACTGTTGTGTCCTCCTGGACTGTTGGTGCTTATAAAAGCAGTGTTGATGTTTTCGGTTTTGCCGCGGTGCTAACCGGGCCAGCTTACTCGTAGGCTTCTCGGTTTATTCCCCGGTCGCCTTCGCGATGATCTCCTTCGACACCTGCGCCGGCACTTCGGCGTACGAGTCGAACACCATCGAGTAGTTCGCCCGGCCTTGAGTCTTGGACCGCAGGTCGCCGACGTAGCCGAACATCTCCGACAGCGGCACGTGCGCCCTGACGACGCGCGCACCCGCCCGCTCCTCCATGGCTTGGATTTGGCCACGGCGGGAGTTCAGGTCGCCGATCACATCACCCATGTAGTCCTCAGGTGTGGTGACCTCGACGGCCATAATCGGTTCCAGGATGACCGGTTGCGCTTGTGCCGCAGCCTTTTTCAGCACTTGCGAACCGGCGATCTTAAACGCCATTTCCGACGAGTCAACCTCGTGGAAGGCACCATCGAGCAAGGTGACCTTCAGGTTCACCAACGGGTAGCCGGCCAGCACGCCGTACTGCATCGCGTCCTGCGCTCCGGCATCGACCGACGGGATGTACTCGCGCGGGATGCGCCCACCGGTGACCTTGCTCTCGAATTCGTAGGTTGCGCCGTCTTCGCTGGTGAACGGCTCCAGTTTGATGAGCACCTTGGCGAATTGTCCGGAGCCGCCGGTCTGCTTCTTGTGGGTGTACTCGACGCTGTCCACCACGCGGCGGATGGTCTCCTTGTAGGCCACCTGCGGCTTGCCGACATTGGCCTCGACCTTGAATTCGCGGCGCATGCGGTCGACCAGGATGTCCAGGTGCAACTCGCCCATGCCGCCGATCACGGTCTGGCCGGTCTCCTGGTCCAGGTGCACCTTGAAGGTCGGGTCCTCCTCGGCGAGCTTCTGGATCGACAGGCTCAACTTCTCCTGGTCGCTCTTGGTCTTGGGCTCGATGGCCACCTCGATCACCGGGTCGGGGAAGGTCATCGACTCGAGCACGATCTGCTGGTTCGGGTCGCTCAGGGTGTCACCGGTGGTGGTGTCCTTGAGGCCGATCACCGCGTAGATGTGCCCCGCGGAGGCTGTCTCCACCGGGTTTTCCTTATTGGAGTGCATCTGGAACAGCTTGCCCAGACGCTCTTTCTTGCCCTTGGTGGCGTTGATGACCTGTGAGCCGGAATCGACCTTGCCCGAGTACACCCGGACATAGGTGAGCTTGCCGAAGAACGGGTGCGAAGCGACCTTGAACGCCAGCGCGGAGAAAGGCTCGTCGGTCGAGGGCTTGCGCACGACCTCCACGTCCTCTTTCCCCGGTGCGTGGCCGATGGCCGGCGGCACGTCCAGCGGCGAAGGCAGGTAATCGATCACGGCGTCGAGCATCGGCTGTACGCCCTTGTTCTTGAACGCGCTGCCGCACAGCACCAGGTAAGCCTCGGAGTTGATGGTGAGCTTGCGCAGCGCACCTTTGATCTCCGCGACCGTCAATTCCTCGCCGCCGAGATACTTCTCCAGCAGCGTCTCGTCGGTCTCGGCGACGGCCTCGATCAGCTTGGTGCGATATTCGTCGGCCTGCTCGGCCAGCTCGGCCGGAATCTCGATGGTGTCGTAGGTTTCGCCGAGCTTGGTCTCGCCGCGCCAAACCTTCGCGTTCATCTCGACCAGGTCGACGACGCCTTCGAAGTCGCCCTCGGAGCCGACCGGCAGCTGGATGGGAATGACGTTGGCGCCCAACCGCTCCTCCATGGTCTTCACAGAGAAGTAGAAGTCGGCGCCGATCTTGTCCATCTTGTTGACGAAGCAGATCCGCGGGACGTCGTACTTGTCGGCCTGCCGCCAAACCTGCTCGGACTGCGGCTCGACACCTTCCTTGCCGTCGAACACCGCGACCGCGCCGTCGAGCACCCGCAGGCTGCGCTCAACTTCGACCGTGAAATCCACGTGACCAGGCGTGTCGATGATGTTGATCTGGTTGTCGTTCCAGAAACAGGTGGTGGCCGCGGAGGTGATGGTGATCCCCCGCTCCTGCTCCTGCTCCATCCAGTCCATGGTGGCGGCGCCATCGTGCACCTCACCGATCTTGTAGCTGATACCGGTGTAGTAGAGGATGCGCTCGGTCGTCGTGGTCTTGCCGGCGTCGATGTGCGCCATGATGCCGATGTTGCGGACCTTCGTCAGGTCCGTCAGCACGTCCTTCTGTGCCACAGAAGTCTTCCCACTCTTTCAGTTGCTAAGTTAGTTCGCTGTCAGTTCGCCCGGCTGCTGTTCCACCGGCGACTTTCACCAGCGGTAATGCGCGAATGCGCGGTTTGCCTCGGCCATCTTGTGGGTGTCCTCACGCCGCTTGACGGAGGCCCCGAGGCCGTTGCTGGCGTCCAGGATCTCGTTGGCCAGCCGCTCGATCATCGTCTTCTCCCGGCGTTGCCGCGAGTAGCCGACCAGCCAGCGCAGCGCCAGCGTCGTGGACCGGTCCGGGCGCACCTCGACCGGCACCTGGTACGTCGCACCACCGACGCGGCGGCTGCGGACTTCCAGAGCCGGCTTGACGTTGTCGAGTGCACGCTTGAGGGTGATGACGGGATCGGTCCCGGTCTTTTCGCGAGCATGTTCGAGCGCGCCGTAAACGATGCGCTCGGCCAACGATTTCTTCCCCTTCAGCAGAACCTTGTTCACCAGTTGGGTGACCAGTTGAGACCCGTAGACGGGGTCGTTGACCAACGGACGCTTGGGCGCGGGCCCCTTGCGCGGCATCAGCTCTTCTCCTTCTTGGCGCCGTAACGGCTGCGAGCCTGCTTGCGGTTCTTCACGCCCTGAGTGTCGAGCGAACCGCGGATGATCTTGTACCGCACACCGGGCAGGTCCTTGACCCGGCCGCCGCGCACCAGCACCATCGAGTGCTCCTGCAGGTTGTGGCCCTCGCCGGGGATGTACGCCGTGACCTCAACCTGGCTGGTCAGCTTCACACGCGCGACCTTGCGAAGTGCCGAGTTCGGCTTCTTCGGCGTGGTCGTGTACACCCGGGTGCACACGCCGCGGCGCTGCGGGCTGCCCTTGAGAGCCGCGGTCTTGACCTTGGCGATCTTGTCCCGACGACCCTTGCGGACCAGCTGCTGAATGGTTGGCATCTACCGGCTTTCTGTGTCGCTGTCTGGGCCCGGTTCCGGTCCCCATACTGATATCAAGTCGTTGTACTGCAGTTATGCCCCGCCTCGGAATAGACGCGGTGTATCCCGCGGCCGGGTGTGTCGCATGCGGTTGGCCTCCGAACTCAATCCGCCGCGTCCGTGACGTCTCCGCGACATCATGGACATGCGAATTGGCCCGGCATCCACGCCCTCAAGTCGGGCGCTGTAGGCCGCCAGGCACGAGCAACCACAATACCGCTCGCCGGTCAGGCAGGTCAAAGTGGTGCCCGAAGGTAGCGAAGATCCATTACCACGCGGCCTCCGATCAGGCTCGCGCCTGCTCAGCGCCGTGCTGCGCAGTGCGCTTTTCCATCCCCGCGGCCAGGCGCAACACCATGTCCGAGAACACCACGTCGGTGTCGATCTCATCCATCACGCCGGTCATTTCCAGCAACACAAATCCATGCAATGCCGACCAGAACTCCAGCGCAGCATAAAAGGCCTCCTCACCTTCCAGGCCGTAGGAGGACAGCACCGCGATCACCGGAGCGGCCGCGCTTCTGGTGGCCGCAGCGTAGTCGGGATCCTCGCCGCCCAACGGCATCCGGGTGAACGCCGAGTACCGCCCGGGGTGGTGGTGCGCATAGCTGCGGTATGCACCGGCCATGACCAATACCGCGTCATCGCGGGCACGCCCCTCACCGACCCTGTTCAGCATGGTGATGATGTCGTCGATCACCCGAACCCGCACGGACCGGCGCAAATCCTCGAGGCTGTCCACGTGGTTGTACAGCGACGGCCCCTTGGTTCCCAGTTGCGTCGCCAGCGCGTTGATGGTCAGCGAATCCCAGCCCTCCCGGTCCAGGAAGGCCAAGGCGCCCTCGACGATGGTGTCGCGGCTCAACTTGGCCGGGCGTGCCGCAGCTTTCACAGCACGCTGGCGCCCGGCCGCTGACGGCGGTTCCGGCGAAGCTGCCATGAGGATCGTCCTTCAATTGCTCTGTGTGTTCAGTGTGTTCAGTGAGCTGAATGTGCTCACCGTGCTCACTATGCGATGACAATGCGTCATCGCCGGTCTGCGATGGTAGGTCCACGGGGGAAGGTCAACTAATGACTCTAGTTGACCGGACCGTGGATCGGACGAGCCAGCTGCGGGCGGGTGCGGCGCCAACCGAATGCGCGCAACGCCTGTCGTCGCGCTGGGGATACACCTACGCTACTTCGACCTGAAAAAGTCGGACCTGTGCTGAGCGGCTGTGCCTGGTTGTGGTCGAGGGGTGGGTGAGTGGGTGGCTTGGGCGCCTTTGATCACACGGCGAGGGCGCTGATCTTGACCAGGTTGTGGGCGAGGACGCCGTGCCCGGTCCAGATTCGGGTTCCTTCGGTG
>NZ_UPHT01000068.1 GCF_900566085.1 Mycobacterium attenuatum | reverse complement strand
CAGACCGATCCGGCAGAACCTCCGCCAGGTGATCGAGTCCGACACCTCACGACACAGAGACTCATCGCCCAGCCGATAGCGGAACTTCAAAAACATCAGCCGCAGATAGGTCTTCATCGGTGTCGACACTTCATCGGCCGCAGCGGGCAACAGCACCGTCGTGGGCATGGCAGCCGCCGCGTGTGCTGCCCGCAGCTGAGCACCAAAACGGGCGAGTTCCTTCTTTGCCGCTGTCAGCATGTCCGGGATCGCGACGACATAGGACAACTGCCACTCCCTCTGTCGAGCCCCACGCACGGTCTAACTGTCAGAGTGGCGCAGCTTACGCCAATCGGAATGCCTGCGGGCGTATTCCGATCGCTGGCAATCCCTACCCTGCCCGGTTTCACAGAACGATCTGCTGCGCCTGGCCACCGGGCACGACGGTAGGTGGTGTCTCTGGTGCGCAATGCGGCCTTGCCCGCTGCGCCGGCAAAACCCGCCGCGGCGGGGCACCGCGCGACCATAGGGAGGGCGTTCAGCGGGCGAGCAAGTCCGGCCGGTAACGCCCCAGCAGCGTTCGTACCGTATCCATGGCCGCCACGGCGCGTTCCTTGTCGACGGCCTGAATCGCCATCACCGGGATGTACTCGTCGTCGGGCAAGTCGATGCGCGCCCAGCGGCTGCCACTGGGAAATGACACACCGACGACGTCGCGCCATTGGATTAGCTTGTACCCCAATATGTTTCGTACAGAGAGACCGGCCGCCCCAATCCGCAGGCGCGGCCGTGTCAACAGCAGCACGGCGCCGGCGAAGATCAACCCCAGAGCTCCCATGGCCAACTGGTCAGCGGTCCGCAGTACCACGCCGGTGGTCCCGACCTTCAGTAACACACCCACCGCGACATGCGCCACGACGATCAAAATCGCCGCGACGCAAGCGAATATCGGGGTCCAGTAGGGGCGCAACACTACGTCCCAGTGCTGATCCTGCGGGTCCGCGGTCACGACTGAGCGCGTAGTTCACGCAAGGTCAGCGCGGTGGTCAGTGCGGCCGCGGTCGCCTGTGCCCCCTTGTCCTCCGCCGACGTGGGGAGTCCGGCCCGATCCAGCGCCTGCTCCTCGGTGTCGGTGGTCAGCACCCCGTTGGCTACGGGCGTGGACGCATCCAGCGAAACCCGCGTCAGCCCTTGGGTTACCGCGTCGCAGACGTAGTCGAAATGCGGTGTCTCACCCCGGATCACCACCCCCAGCGCGACCACCGCGTCATGCCGGCGAGTCAATTCCTGTGCCACGACCGGAATCTCAATTGCACCTAGGACGCGCACCACCGTCGGGTCGTCGATACCGGACTCGGCCGCCACCTTGCGTGCGCCGTCAAGCAGCGCGTCGCAGATTTGGCTGTGCCAGGTGCTGGCCACAATGGCCAGCCGCAGACCGGACGCGTCAAGCGCCGGGATGTCCGGGACGCCGGCCCCACCGCTCACAAGGCACCGCCGAATTCACCGGGCAGGGGTACCGACTCCTGGAAATTGCCGAAATCGTCCAGCCCGGACAGATCATGGCCCATCCGGTCGCGCTTGGTCATCAGGTAGCGGATGTTTTCCGCATTGGCGCGCACGGGCAGCGGCACCCGCTCGATGATGTGCAGTCCATATCCGTCCAGCCCGACCCGTTTGGCCGGGTTGTTGGTCAGCAGCCGCATCGACCGGACCCCGAGGTCGACCAGGATCTGCGCGCCGATCCCGTAATCCCTTGCGTCGGCGGGCAAACCAAGCTTGAGATTGGCATCCACGGTATCGGCGCCCGCATCCTGCAACTGGTAGGCCTGCAGCTTGTGCATCAAGCCGATGCCGCGGCCCTCGTGGCCGCGCATGTACAACACCACGCCACGCCCTTCCCGCGCGACCATCGCCATCGCGGCGTCCAGCTGAGGTCCGCAGTCGCAGCGGCGCGACCCGAACACGTCGCCGGTCAGGCATTCCGAGTGCACCCGCACCAACACGTCGTCGCCGTCAGCGTTCGGGCCGGCGATCTCGCCGCGCACCAGCGCCACGTGTTCGACGTCCTCGTAAATGCTGGAGTAACCGATGGCGCGAAACTCCCCGTGCCGGGTCGGGATCCGGGCCTCGGCGATTCGCTCGACGTGCTTTTCGTGCTTGCGGCGCCATTCGATCAGATCGGCGATGGTGATCATGGCCAGACCGTGCTCGTCGGCGAACACCCGTAATTCGTCGGTCTGGGCCATCGCCCCTTCGTCTTTTTGGCTGACGATCTCGCAGATCGCGCCCGCGGGTTGCAGTCCCGCCATCCGCGCCAGGTCCACGGCCGCCTCGGTGTGGCCGGGGCGGCGCAACACGCCACCATCCTTGGCCCGCAACGGAACGACGTGACCAGGACGGGTGAAGTCGTCGGCGATGCTGGCCGGATCGGACAGCAACCGCATGGTGGTGGCCCGGTCGGATGCCGAAATGCCGGTGCCGACACCTTGTCGCGCGTCGACGGTCACGGTGTAGGCGGTGCCGTGTTTGTCCTGGTTGACCGCAAACATCGGCAACAGCCCCAGCCGGTCGCAAATCGACCCGTCCAGCGGCACGCACAGGTAGCCGGAGGTGTAGCGAACCATGAAGGCGACCAATTCCGGGGTGGCCTTCTCGGCGGCGAAGATCAGGTCGCCCTCATTCTCGCGGTCCTCGTCGTCGATGACGACTACTGCCTTTCCCGCCGCAATGTCGGCCACCGCCCGCTCGACGGAATCCAGCCTCGTCATCGTTGCTACCTTTGCTGTCGGATGCTGTCGGATGTGGTAGACGGGGTCATCCGCGACGCCCGCATGTCGCCTTCAGTATGAACTACGCCGCCGCCCCAGTCCTGGCGTTATTCCGTGAGATGACTCATCTGACGGTTGCGCCGATCGGGCCAGCCCACATCGACGGCCCCGCCGGCAATCGCAGTTTTCAAGCAATCGTTCCGAATTCGCCGGTGCAGGGCGCGAATTTGGTGTCGCCAACGCATCCGGCTCCGGCCGGATGGCCGCAAGAAGGATCCATGACCGACACCACAAGGATTGACGCCGCCGATCCGATTGCAGCCGCCGTGCCGGTCCGTTCGATCTCCGACGATCGCCGCATTTCTCGGCAGCACGCCCTGGGTCATGCCGCATAAAGGCCTGCCGGCGTTGAAGGATTTTCTATGACGCGATAATCGTCGCCTGTGGCGTATTCGATTGGATTCGTTTCACCCGTTGATCCATACCGCGATATTTGATGCGTCGGCGTAGCTGCCTTGCGTCGGGCGCGCAGAGCCCGGGATACGGAGCTATTCGCCGCTGCCGACCTGCAGCAACCGTTCAATATATTTGGCGAGCACGTCGACCTCGAGGTTGACCCGCGTCCCTACTGGCGCAGAACCCAGCGTGGTCAACTCGCGAGTCGTCGGAATCAGCGACACCTCGAACCAGTCCCGCGGCTGGGCGCCGAGCCCGGAGACAGTCAGCGAGATGCCGTCGACGGTGATCGATCCCTTCTCCACGATGTAGCGTGCCAACGTCGCGGGAACCTCGATCCGGACCACTTCCCAGTGCGGCGACGGGGTACGGGCCACGATCTCGCCGGTCCCGTCCACATGCCCCTGCACGATGTGCCCGCCCAGCCGGCTGTTGAGTGCGGCGGCTCGCTCCAGATTGACCCGGCTGCCCTCTTGCAGACTGCCGAGGCTAGACCGGTCGAGCGTCTCGGCCATCACGTCTGCGGTGAACCTGCCGTCGGGCAACACCTCGACCACCGTCAGGCAGACGCCGTTGACGGCGATGGAATCGCCATGGCCGGCGTCAGAGGTGACGACGGGACCGCGGATGGTCAGGCGCGCCGCGTCGGCGAGGGTCTCGCGCGCGGTCACCTCGCCAAGCTCTTCGACAATTCCGGTGAACATCGCACCAGGCTAGTGGCTCCGGGAGGCCCCCGATGAGCCGCTACAACCGCGGCGCCCCCACCGGCTGCGGGCCCCGCGTTGCCCGACCCGGTCACCGGCACCCTCTACGATGCTGGGTATGCAACCCCCCAGACGTCACCGCCGTCTCTTCGCTGCCGTCGCCGCCCTCGGCCTGGCCATCACCCTGGTCGCGGGCTGCTCGTCCGGCAAGAAGGACAGCGGCGGACCACTACCCGACGCGGCGCCCTTGGTGAAGCAGGCAACCGACAAGACCAAGACCGTCAAGAGCGCACATCTGGTGCTGACGGTCAACGGCAAGATTCCGGGATTGTCGATGAAGACGCTGACCGGCGATCTGACCACCAATCCGACGGCCGCCAAGGGCAACGTCAAGCTCACGCTCGGCGGGTCCGATGTCGATGCCGACTTCGTCGTCTTCGAGGGGATCCTGTACGCCACCCTCACACCCAACAAGTGGAGCGATTTCGGTCCGGCAGCCGACATCTACGATCCCTCGCAGATCCTGAACCCGGACACCGGGCTCGCCAATGTGCTGGCGAACTTCAACAACGCCAAAGCCGAAGGGCGCGACACCATCAACGGGCAGAGCACCATTCGCATCAGCGGGAAGGTCACCGCGGACGCGGTGAATCAGATCGCACCACCGTTCAGTGCGACCGACCCGGTGCCGGCCACGGTATGGATCCAGGAGACCGGCGATCACCAGCTGGCCCAGGTCAAGTTGGATCGGGGTTCGGGCAACTCCGTCCAGATGACCTTGTCGAATTGGGGCGAGCAGGTGCAAGTCACGAAGCCGCCGGTGAGCTGATGAGCACGCAGACCGGTCGCCGGGTAGCGATCAGCGCAGGTAGCCTCGCGGTGCTGCTGGGTGCCCTCGACACCTATGTCGTGGTCACCATCATGCGCGACATCATGAACAGCGTCGGTATCCCGGTGAACCAGCTGCAGCGGATCACCTGGATCGTCACGATGTACCTGCTGGGCTACATCGCCGCAATGCCACTGCTGGGCCGGGCCTCTGACCGGTTCGGCCGCAAACTCATGCTGCAGGTCAGCCTGGCCGGATTCGCTGCGGGGTCGGTGATCACCGCGCTGGCCGGGCACTTCGGCGACTTCCACATGCTGATCGCCGGCCGCACCATCCAAGGGGTTGCCAGCGGCGCGCTGCTGCCGATCACGCTGGCGCTGGGCGCCGATCTGTGGGCACAGCGCAACCGCGCCGGGGTACTCGGCGGCATCGGCGCCGCACAGGAACTCGGCAGCGTGCTGGGTCCGCTCTACGGGATCTTCATCGTCTGGTTGTTTCACGATTGGCGCGATGTGTTCTGGATCAACGTCCCGCTCACCGCGATCGCGATGGTGATGATCCACTTCAGCCTGCCCTCCCATGACCGCAGCGCCGAGCCGGAACGGATTGATCTCGTCGGCGGGCTGCTGCTGGCCACGGCGCTAGGCCTTGCGGTGATCGGGCTCTACAACCCCAGCCCCGACGGCAAACAGGTGCTGCCCAGCTACGGGTTACCGCTGGTGATCGGCGCGGTTGTGGCCGCGGTGTTGTTCTTCGTCTGGGAACGCATGGCCCGTACCCGGCTGATCGAACCGGCCGGCGTGCACTTTCGGCCGTTTCTGTCCGCCCTGGGCGCATCGGTCTGCGCCGGCGCGGCGTTGATGGTCACCCTGGTCAACGTGGAGCTGTTCGGCCAGGGTGTGCTGGAAATGGACCAGGCCCAGGCCGCAGGGATGCTGCTGTGGTTTCTGATCGCCCTGCCGATCGGCGCGGTGGCCGGCGGGTGGATCGCCACCCGGGCCGGCGACCGGGGGATGACGTTCATCGGGCTGCTGGTGGCCGCCGGGGGCTACTGGCTGATGCATTATTGGCCGGTCGACCTGTTGGCCTATCGCCACAGCATCTTCGGGTTGTTCACGGTGCCGGCGATGCACGCCGACCTGCTGGTCGCCGGGCTGGGGCTAGGACTGGTGATCGGGCCGCTGTCCTCGGCGGCGCTGCGGGTGGTCCCCTCGGCCGAACATGGCATCGCCTCAGCGGCGGTGGTGGTGGCGCGGATGACCGGGATGTTGATCGGGGTCGCCGCGCTGAGCGCCTGGGGGCTGTATCGGTTCAACCAGATTCTGGCGGGGCTGTCGGCGGCCGTGCCGCCCAACGCCACACTGCTGGAGCGAGCGGCCGCAATCGGAGCCCTGTACCGGCAGGCGTTCGCGCTGATGTATGGCGACATCTTCAAAGTGACGGTGGCGATTTGTGTGTTCGGAGCGCTGCTGGGCCTATTGATCAGCGGCCGCAAGGAGCACGCCGAGGAGCCGGAGGTCCCCCGGCACCAGGCCGTGGCACCCCGGCAAATGAGCCGCTAACGCGGTATCAGGCTCAGCAACAGATCCGGTCCCACCTTTTCGACGCTGTCGAACTGCCAGCGCAGCGCGTGCGCGATGCTGGACACCCCCACATCGTCGACCGCGGTGACCGGGCCGCCCAGCAGGATCGGCGCGACATAGGCCAGGATGCGGCTGATCGCCCCGCACCGCAGAAAAGCTCCGGCAAGGGTCGGACCACCTTCCAGCAGGACGTCGGTGTGGTCCAACAGCGCCCTGAGCACCTCTACGGGCTCGTGGGTACGAAGCACCATGGTCCGTGCGTCGTCGTTGAGAACCTTTGCCTCCGCCGGAATGTCACGCGTCCCCACCACTACCCGCAGCGGCTGTTTCGCCCCCAGCGACCCGTCCGGCAGGCGGGCGGTCAGGACCGGGTCGTCGGCCAGAACAGTGCCGGTGCCGACCACGATCGCGTCGGCGATCGCGCGCCGGCGATGCAGGTCGGCGCGGGCCGCCTCGCTGGAAATCCACTGGCTTGAGCCGTCGGCGGCAGCGCTTCGGCCGTCGACGCTGGTGGCGTATTTCCACGTCACGTGCGGCAACCCGGTCCGTTGCTTGTGCAGCCACTCGCGCAGCGGCCCGGCCGCCACGTGGTCGGCCAGCACCCCCGAGCGCACCTGCACGCCCGCTGCCGACAGCCGCCCGGCACCGCCCCCGGCGATCCCGTTGGGGTCGGCGACACCGTAGATCACCGTGCCCACCCTGGCTTCGATCAGCGCGTTCACACATGGCGGAGTCTTGCCGTAGTGGTTGCAGGGCTCCATGGTGACCACCGCGATGGCGCCGGCGGCCAAACCACCGGCCCGGCGCAGGGCCACCACCTCGGCGTGGTCGCCGCCGGTGGGCTGGGTACCGCCGACGCCGACGACCCGGCCTTCGGTATCCACGATGACCGCACCGACCGGCGGGTTCGGATACGTCGTGCCCTTGACCAGGTTGGACTGCTCGATGGCGAGGCGCATGGCGTCCTCGATGCTCTTGACCTGCTCGACGGTCATCGGCTGCTCACCGGCCACGCTGGTGCGACATGGCCTTAGCCCGTTGCCGAAGTGCCTCCACGGCGGTGGCCGGGTCGTCGGCGCCATACACCGCCGATCCGGCGACGAAGCAGTCGACACCCGCCTCGGCCGCCTGCTCGATGGTGTCGGCGTTGACGCCGCCGTCGATCTCGATGAGGATCTTCAACTCACCCGAATCGACCATCTTGCGGACCGTCCGCACCTTGCGCAACACCTCGGGAATGAACTTCTGGCCGCCGAAGCCGGGCTCCACCGACATGACGAGCAGGGTATCGAAGTGCGGCAAGATCTCCAGATACGGATCCAGCGGCGTCCCGGGCTTCACGCTGATGCCGGCTTTGGCGCCCGCTGCCCGGATATCGCGGGCCACCCCGACCGGGTTGTCGGTGGCCTCGGCGTGAAAAGTGACGTTGTAGGCGCCGGCTTCGGCGTAGGGCGGAGCCCACCGGTCGGGGTTCTCGATCATCAGGTGACAATCCATCGGGATGTCGCTTACTGCCAGCAGGCTTTCCACCACCGGCAGGCCGATCGTCAGGTTCGGCACGAAGTGGCCGTCCATGACGTCGACATGCAACCAGTCGGCGCCGTCCACCGCGGCCGCTTCGTCGGCGAGCCGGGCGAAATCAGCAGCCAAAATCGACGGCGCGATCATGGGTCTCCCCGTGCTGCGTGACATGAGCGACAGACTACTGAGCCCGGCCCCGCGGCGCGCGACACGCATCGGCGCGTCACGCAAGCCGTTGCAGCGCAGCGGCGAACATGGCGTCGGTGCCATGGCGATGGGGCCACAGCTGAACGTAAGGTCCATCTCCGAGCCCCTTGGTGACGGGTTCGAACAGTGCTCGGGTGTCCAGCGCAGCCACCGGGTGGCGGCGCAGGGCGTCGGCCACCACCCCCACCGTTTCGACCAGGTGCGGTGAGCAGGTCGCGTAGAGCACCACACCACCGGGCCGGACCAGCGCAATCGCGGCAGCCAGCAACTCGCGCTGCAGCTTGGCCAGCGCGGGCACGTCGGCGGGCTGACGCCGCCAGCGCGCTTCCGGACGGCGGCGCAATGCACCCAGGCCGGTGCAGGGAACGTCAACGAGCACCCGGTCGAAGCCGGGCTCGAGCCCGCTGCACCGACCGTCGGCCTGCACTACTTGGACCGGCAGCCCGTGGGTGTTGGCCGCCACCAGTTCCGCGCGCTGTGGCGACGGCTCCACGGCGGTCACCGCGGCTCCTGAAGGCACGCCAAGCGCCGCCAGCAGCGCGGTCTTGCCGCCCGGCCCGGCGCACAAGTCGAGCCATCGGCCGCCGTCGCCGCCGACGGGAGCCAGTGTCAGCGCCCGGGCCACCAGCTGGCTGCCCTCGTCCTGGACCAGGGCCTGACCGTCGCGCACCGGCGCCAACCGTGCGGGGTCACCGCCGGGCAGGTACACCGCGAACGGCGAGTACCGGCCGACGGTACCGCCCACGGCCTCAGCCAGATCAGCGGCAGTCAGCACCCCGGGGCGGGCCGCCAGATGCACCTGCGGCCGTTCGTCGTCACTGGCCAGCACCGCGTCGAGCTCTGCGGCCGCTGCGCCCAGGGCGTCGGCGAAGGCCTGCGCGATCCACCGTGGGTGGGCGTGCACGAAGGCGGCGTGCCCGATCGGGTCGCTGCGCGGGTCGGGAGCCAGCTCGTCCACCCAGCTCCGCTCATCCCGGCCGGCGATGGTTCGCAGCACCCCGTTGACGAATCCTGCTCGGGCCGAATCGAATTCGACGCCAGCCTGTTCAACCGTGGTGGAAACCGCGGCGTGCGTGCCGACCCGGGTGCGCAGCAGTTGGTAGGCGCCCAGCCGTAACAGGTCGAGCAGCACCGGGTTGATCGCCTCCGGCGCACGTCCGGCGGCGGCACCGATCACCGCGTCGAGCAGGCCCCGGGTCCGGCAAGCACCGTAAGTCAGCTCGGTGGCGAAGGCGGCGTCGCGGTCGGTAATGCCGCGCTCGCGCAGCAGCGCCGGCAGCACCAGGTTTGCGTAGGCATCGCGGCTGCTGACCGCGCGCAGTGCAGCGAACGCCGCGCCACGCGCGGGGTCCAGCGGCCGGCGGCGGCGGCCCCGTTCGGCGGCCCTGGGACGTGGGGGCTTAGCTGTCACGAGGCCAGCGCGCCGGCGTCGAGCCGCGCCCCGCGCGCCCAGTCGGCGGCGTCCATGGGCTTCTTGCCCGGTGGCTGAATTTGACCAAGCCGCACCGGTTCGGAGCCGGTGCCGACCCAGACGGTCTTGCGGTCGACATGAATAGCCCCGGGCGGCAACGGTTCCGGGGGCTTTGTCGCACTGTCGAGCCGTACCGGCCCTACCTTGACCCGTAGGTCGCCGATGAGTGTCCAGGCGCCTGGGTTGGGGGTGACGGCCCGGATTCGGCGTTCGACGACCGCCGCCGGAAGTTCCCAGCGCACCCGTGCCTGCTCCACGGTGATCTTCGGCGCCAGGCTGACTCCGTCCGCCGGCTGTGGTCGCGGTGTGAGTGTCTGCTCGGCGATGCCGTCTAGCGTGGCAGACAGCAGGGCAGCACCCGAAATGGCAAGGCGCTCAAGCAGATCACCCGCGGTGTCGGTGGGCTGAATGGCTTCGGTGACCACCCCGTAGACGGGGCCGGAGTCCAGGCTCGGCTCGATCTGGAACGTCGTGGCCCCGGTGATGGTGTCCCCGGCGGCAATCGCCGCCTGCACCGGCGCCGCGCCGCGCCAGGAGGGCAGCAGCGAAAAGTGCAGATTCACCCAGCCGTGCGAGGGAATCGCCAGCAGCGCCTCGCCCAGGAGCGCCCCATAAGCCACCACCGCACAGCACTGCGGCGCCAACTCCGACAGTTCGGCGACGAATTCCGGCGAGTTGGGCCGCGATGGCCGCAGCACCGGTATGCCACGATCGAGCGCCTCCCGTGCCACCGGCGACGGCTCCGGCTTGCCGCGCCGCCCGGATGCGGCGTCGGGGCGGGTCAGCACCGCGATCACGTCGTGACGAGGCGAGTCGATGAGGCGACGCAGAGCCGGCAGCGCGGGCTCCGGCGTACCCGCGAAAAGGATGCGCACCGCAACAGTCTAGGTAGCCGGCAAACCGCACCAACGCGCCGCGGGCCACAACACGGTCCGCGTCAAATTCTCAGCCACTTATAACCTTGCTCATGCATACTATGTCCTACGGAAATGGTCTGTCCCACGTTTCCCGCCGCGCCTGCGACGACGAGGTCGAAGTAACGCAGCTCTCCCCCTCCCCGTAAGGAGCTCAGATGACTATCGACACACCCATCCGCGCCGACGCGACGCTCGCGGCTACGCACCGGGCAATGTGGGCCCTCGGCGACTACGCGCTGATGGCCGAGGAGGTGATGGCCCCGCTCGGCCCGATCCTGGTCGCCGCCGCGGGTATCGGACCGGGCGTGCGGGTGCTCGACGTCGCGGCCGGTTCCGGCAACATCTCGCTGCCGGCGGCCAAGGCCGGCGCCACCGTCGTCTCCACCGACCTCACCCCGGAGTTGCTGCAGCGGTCGCAGGAACGCGCCGCAGAAATGGGGCTCGACCTGGAATATCAGGAGGCCAACGCGCAGGCCCTGCCGTTCGCCGAGGGCGAGTTCGACGCCGTGATCTCGGCGATCGGGGTGATGTTCGCTCCGGATCATCAGTGCTCGGCCGACGAGTTGGTCCGGGTATGCAAGCCGGGCGGAACCATCGGCGTGATCAGCTGGACTCCGGAAGGGTTCTTCGGCCGGATGCTGGCCACCATCCGGCCGTACCGGCCCAGCCTGTCTGCGGCGTTGCCCCCGTCGGCGCTGTGGGGCCGGGAAAATTACTTCCGCGGCCTGCTGGGCGATCGAGTCGCCGATGTCAAGACACGTCGCGAGCCGTTGAAGGTCACCCGCTTCAGCACCGCGCAGGACGTTCACGACTACTTCAAGACGCACTACGGCCCGACGATCGAGGCCTATGCCAACATCGGCGACAACGCGGTGCTGGCCGATGAGCTCGACGCCCAGCTGGTCGAGCTGGCCGCGGAGTACCTGACCGACGGCGTCATGGATTGGGAGGTCTTGATCGGCACCGCGGTCAAGGTCTGAGCCGGCTCACGTACCGTGTCAGGCCGTCCGCCGCGGGGCGAACGGCCTGACACGGTACCGAGGGTGGTTGTTGGAGCGCTACAGCTCCATTTCGACGTGCGCGTCGGGCTCGCCGCCGGCGGCGGTGAACGCCGTCAGGGCACGCACCAAGCCGTGGCGTTCGGCCGGCGGCATTTGCTCCACGATGCGGGCGATTTCGGCGCGCCGCAGTGCGGTGACCCGGCGAACCAGATCCCGGCCCCGCTTGGTCAGCACGGCAAGCAGTTCGCGCCGCGAGTTCGGGTGCGGCTGGCGGTCGATCATTCCCGCGCTGACCAGCCGGTCCACCATCCGGCCGGTCGCCGAGGGCTGTACGCCCAGCAACGTCGCCAGTGTGGCCAGGTTGATCGGACCTCGATTGGACAGAATCACCAGGGTCCGAAACTGCGGGATGGTGATGGTCTCATCGATCTGGGCAATGGAATGAGCCGAGATGGCTACCAGCAACCGGGACGCCGTCAGTAGCGAATCGGTGATCGCATCCACCGACTCCTCAGCTGCCGTCGCGTTCTCCGTGGACATCATGGCCCCCTTCCCCGGTCCACCGGGTCGTCAACTTCGTCGTCGCGCTTACACGGGCTGCAGCAAAATGAAGTCTAACAGCGTCCTATAGTCGTACACATGGATAATTGATAAGATCTATACTTTCCCGCGGGCATAATTGGACCCTGTTACCGAAATCTCTAGCCCGCTGCCGACGACGTCGTCGCCTCTGAGCTGTCCACGTTAGGCAGGAGGCCCGATGGCTCTCGACGCGCCCCTCAGCGAAAGCCAGGCTCCGGCAACCACCCACCGGGATATGTGGGTGCTGGGCGACTACCCCGCGATGGCCGCCGAGGTGCTGGCTCCGCTCGGCCCAATCCTGGTCTCCGCCAGCGGTATTCGTCCCGGCGATCGCGTGCTGGATGTCGCCGCGGGCACCGGAAACGCCGCGATCGCCGCCGCGACGGCGGGTGCCCATGTGGTCGCCAGCGACCTGACTCCGGGGCTGCTGCGCCACGCTCAGCAGCGAGCTGAGGCGGCGGGGCTCACACTCGGCTGGCGAGAAGCCAACGCCGAAGCGTTGCCCTTCGGCTTCGGCGAATTCGACGCGGTGCTGTCCACGATCGGGGCGATGTTCGCCCCGCGCCATCAGCGCACGGCCGACGAGCTGGCCCGGGTTTGCCGGCGCGGCGGCAAGATCAGTGTGCTCAGTTGGACACCGGACGGCTTTTACGGCCAATTGCTCTCCACTATCAGGCCATACCGGCCGACCCTGCCGCAGGGGGCGCCCCACGAAGTGTGGTGGGGCCGCGAGGACTATATCAGCGACCTGTTCAAGGACCACGTCTGCGACACGCGCACGCAGCGTGGATCGCTGAACGTGGACCGGTTCGATCGTCCTGACGAGTGCGTCGAATACTTCAAGGAATGCTACGGCCCGGCCATCAACGCCTACCGCAACATCGGCGGCGAGCCCGAGCGCGTCGCCAGGCTCGACGCCGAACTCACCAAGCTCAGCCGCGAATACTTCCAGGACGGCGTAATGCAATGGGAGTACCTGATTTTCACCGCGCGCAAACGCTGACCGCTGGTCGGCCCGCGCCAGCCGCCGAACTCAGCCGATGTGCAACGGGTCGATCTGCACCCGCACCGGCTCATGGGTTTGACGGGCGCTGAGCACCGAGACCGCGCGCCGCAGACTGGCGGCCAGTTCCAGGCCGTGTTCACGGCGAACCCGTATCAGCATCCTGGTGACCGGGGCTCCGGCGGGGGTTCCGGCCGGGCGGCGCACGCCGGGAGGCAGGTCGACCGGGCCGAGCAACTCGGCTGGGAAGCGTTCGCGGTCGGGCAGCCGGTCCTGCTCCAGCAACGCCATGACCGCTTCGGTGGTGCCGTCGAGAGCCGCAATGTGCACGCTCGGCGGCAGGCCCACTTCGCTGCGGGCGGCCAGCTCGGCCTCGGCGTGACCCACCGGGTCCCAGCGAATCAGGGATTGCACGGTCGGGATGGACGATTCGGCGACCACCAGCACCACTCCGCCGTCGGCCCGCGACCGCACCAGCGCCGCCGCCGCCATCCAGCGCGACAGCGCGTCCTCGGCCGCGCGCAGGTCTTGTCGTCCCAGCAACGCCCATGTATCGAGCAGCAGCGCGGCGCCGTACCCGCCGGAGGCCCGGGGTTCGGCCCCGGGCGTGGCGACCACCAGCGCCGGGCGGGCGCCCACCTCGGGAACCACGGCATCGCCCGACGAGGTGATCACCGCCGTGCCCGCGAACGCCCGGCCAAGTTCCTCGGCGGTGCGTCGGGCACCGATCACCACGGCACGCACCGCATCCGATCCGCAACGCGCGCAGCGCAGCGCGGGCTCAGCGCGACCGCACCAACGGCACACCGCGCCCGGGGCGCCGCGTTCCGGCAGCGACAGCGGACCGGTGCAATGCCGGCAGCGGGCGATCGCCCGGCACCGGCCGCAGGCCAGCGACGGCACATAGCCGCGGCGGGGCACCTGAACCAGTACCGGCGCCGCGGCCTGAAGCGCCGAACGGGCGGCGCGCAGGGCGATGGACGGCAGCCGGGCGCTGCGAGCGGCTGAGTCGCGTTCGTCGGCATACCCGGTGTCATCCAGGGCGACGACGCGCGGGCTGCGCGCGCGCACCACCGGCCGCGCCGCGACGATGTCGTGTGCCCAGCCGCTGCGCACCAGCGCGTGGGCTTCGGCGGTGCGCGCGTAGCCGCCGATCAGCGCCGCGCACCTGGCTTGATGGGCGCGCAGCATAGCCACTTCCCGAGCGTGGGGATAGGGCGCGCGGGGCTCGGCCAGACTGTCGTCGCCGTCGGACCAGACCATGACCAGCCCCAGGTCGCTCAGCGGCGCGAATACCGCGCTGCGAGTGCCGATCACGACCCGCGCGCTGCCCCGCAGCGCGGCCAGCCACCTGCGGTAGCGGGCGGCCGGTCCGAGCCCGGCCGACAGCGCCACCACGCTGGGCTCGCCGATGCGGGCTGTCGCGGCCTGCCACAGGGTGTCCAGATCTCGCTGATCAGGCACGATTCCCAGCACCGCGCGGCCGGCCTGCACCGTCTGCGCGGCAGCCTCGGCGAAGCGATCCGCCCACAGCTCCCCCGGCAACGCCTGCCAGACCGCTCGCGCGGCCCGTGCCTGGGCAAGCGCGCCCAGGAACTGGCCGCCACGGCCGTACAGCCGCCAGCCCGACGCGTCGACGGGGGCCACATCAGGGCGCTCAACGATCGGCAAGGCTTCCCGTTCGACTCTCGCATGCCGGGGCGGAATCGCCAGGCGCACCACGTCAGCCCTGGTACCGGCATAACGGGCGGCCACCGCGTCGACCAGCCGGCGGATCTCCGGGGTGAGTACCGGTTCAGCCGACACCACCCGGTCCAGCCAACCCAGCTTGCCCTGGTGTTCGGTGTCGTTGCGGCGCTCGAGCACGAACCCGTCGACCAGCCGACCATGGAACCGCACCCGCACCCGCACCCCCGGCTGGGCGTCGTCGGACTGCTCGGCGGACACCAAGTAGTCGAATTCGCGATCCAGGTGCGGTACCGACAGCATCGGAAGTATCCGAGCGATCGGCTCGACCTCGATGCGGACCCGCTCCGAGCCACGAGACATGTTGTCAGGCAATCTTTTTCATACTGTCTGGCGCCTCAGAAGCGCTCCGTTAGCGGGCGGCGGGCTCGGCGGCGCCGGCCGGGATCTGCCGGCCGAAGAAGAACCCGGCGGTGATCAGGATTTCCGCGGCGGCGTACGACCACCAGATGGGGACCGCCAGCGCCTCGTTTCCCAGGATGAATCGGCTGATCGCGATCATCGAGTCCGATGCCGCGAAACTCAGCGCCCCGACGGCCGTCCAGATCGTCGGAAGGTGGGCCAGGAAAGCAGTGCACACCATCGCCGTGAGCACCGCGATGTAGACGGTCACCGGTACCGTCAGCTTCTCCTGGCCCAAATGCGGCCAGAACCAGACCAACAGGGAGATCGCCCCCACACACATCAGCGCCACCGCAGCCAGGCGCGCCCGCGACGGTGATCGTCCCAGTGCCAAGGGCAGCATCGCGCCCAGAAAACACAGATGTGCCAACAGGAATGCGCCCAGCCCGAAGACGAATGACTGTGTCCACCACGGGATGGCCAACAACCAGTCTCCGGCGGCCGAGAACAGCAGCGCCGGCACCAGCCACCGTCGCTCACGCGCGATCGGATGGGCAACCGCCGCCAGCGCCAGCAGCACCGCCATCGACGCTTTGAACGGCGGCTGCAGGGTCCAGTGTCCGGTCAATCCGGTGCCCGGCGGGCGGCTCATCGCGACCACCGTCAAGTACCCGCCGTAAGCCAGACCGGCCCATCCGGCCACCACCCACGCACCGGCCACCAGACGCGATGCGTACGGTACGTGCATGCCCAGCTTGGACCAGAACGCCGACGAACGACCAGCTCTCGACCCCATCCTGCTGAAGGTACTGGATGCGGTTCCATTCCGGCTATCGACCGACGACGGAATCGACGCCATACGCCAGCGGATGCGCGACCTGCCACGCCGGCCGGTATACCCCGACCTGCGTGTCGAAGACCGGTCGATCGACGGGCCGGTCGGTGGCATCGGCATTCGGATCTATTGGCCACCAAGCGATTCAGTTGGCGACGCCGCTCTGCCGGTGGTGTTGTACTTCCACGGCGGCGGCTTCGTCATGGGCGATCTTGACACGCACGACGGCACCTGCCGCCACCATGCCGTAGGCGCCGGCGCGGTGATCGTGTCGGTCGACTACCGGCTGGCCCCCGAGCATCCCTATCCCGCAGCCGTCGAAGACGCTTGGGCCGCAACGCTATGGGTCGCCGAACAGGGTGCCGGCATCGGCGCCGACAACACCCGGATGGCCGTCGCCGGGGATTCGGCTGGCGGCACCATCGCCGCGGTGATGGCACAGCAAGCTCGTGACAATGCCGGACCGAATCTGGCATTCCAGCTGTTGTGGTACCCCTCCACCATGTGGGATCAGTCGCTGCCGTCGTTCACCGAGAACGCCACCGCGCAGATCCTGGACGCCAAGGCCGTGGCCGCGTTCTCTCGTTGGTACGCAGGCGAAATCGACCTGTCCGACCCACCGGCAGCCATGGCGCCGGGCCGGGCCGGCGACCTGGCCGGCCTGCCGCCCGCCTACATCGGGGTCGCCGGTTACGACCCGCTGCGCGACGACGGCATCCGTTACGGCGAACTGCTGCGCGCCGCCGGGGTGCCCGCCGAGGTGCACAACGCCGAGACCATGGTGCACGGCTACGTTGGCTACGCCGGTGTGGTGCCCGCGGCCACCGCCGCTATGGATCGCGGGCTGGCGGCATTGCGCCACGCGCTGCACTCCTAGCTCTCGCGTCCTAGCCCCGGCGCGAATAAGCGCTGGGCGCCACGCCATGCCAGCGCTTGAAGGCGTGCGAGAAGGTGGAGACTTCGGTGTAACCCAACCGCCTGGACACCTCCTCCACCGTCAGCCCCACGTTGCACAACAGATCCACCGCCACCGCAGACCGTGCCTCGTTCAGCAACGCCCGAAAGGACGTTCCTTCCTCGGCAAGCCGGCGGCGCAGCGTCCGCGGATGGATGTCGAGCTCGGCGGCAAGATCGGCCAGCGTCGCGAACAACCCGGAATCGCGAAACAGCTTGGTGCGCACCAGCGCGGTGATGCCCCGGCGCTGTTCGTTGCGCTGCATCAGCACGTCGCACTGGGCAATGCAGATTTCCAGCGTGTGCCGGTCGGCCTGCGGTAGCGGCTCGTCGAACATGGCACGCGGGAAGTGGATCCTGTTGTGCGCCCGACCGAATGCGACGTCGTGCACCGGCACCAATTCGAGCAGCGGACGCAGCAATTCTTCGTCGACGGCCACTTCCGCCGACACCCGCTCGGCATACTTCGCGGCCACCGGCAATGCGAAACTCGTTGTGGTTGCCAGTATTCCGGCAAGGTCACGTTGGATGAAAAACTGCTGAACATCAGCCGGCAGGTGGCTGGCGTCCAGCACGAGCAAACAGTCGTCAGCCGTTTCGAACAGCCTGATGTCGATATGCAGCATGGTCAGCGCGAAATAACGCATCGCGATGCTGAATAGTTCGCGCAAAGTGGCACAAGACATCACCGCAAAACCGAACAACCCGAAATGGGTCAGCGTGAACCGGCTGCCCACCTCGACGCCGAGGCCGGCATGGTCCGGCAATCGGGCCAGCAACCGACGTACGGCAAGAATCTCATCACCGGCATTGATCACGGCGTCCGGATCTTCGAGATCCGCCGGCTGGATCGCGGTGTCGGCAAGCACTTCGCTGGCCGGCACGCCGTGCTCGTCGGCCACCTCGCAGAGCAGTCGGGTCGGGTAGACGCCGTGACTGACGTCATCGCTCGCATGCCCCATATGGTGTCCTAAACTCCCAACTCTTTGTCCCATAGTCTCATTACCAGTGCCCGGCGTTACCCCTACGGTGAAGCCATGGCCACTCTCACTGCCGAGCGGCCCCTGAGGGGACCGGCTAGACGCCTGAGCGCCTGGACGATGACGCGGGAAGCGCTGACCATCGGTTTCGACGCCGGAGACGGCTTCCTGGGCCGTGTCCGCGGCCGGGATATCGTCCGGTTCCGTTGCGGTGGCAGACGGTTCGTCTCGCTCAGTCATCCCGACTACGTCGACCACGTGTTGCACGAGGCGCGGCTGCGCTACGTCAAGTCCGACGAATACGGCCCGATTCGGGCCGCCGCCGGGCTCAACCTGCTCACCGACGAGGGCGACTCGTGGGCCA
The DNA here is from genome assembly GCF_900566085.1 of Mycobacterium attenuatum. Classification (GTDB taxonomy): domain Bacteria; phylum Actinomycetota; class Actinomycetes; order Mycobacteriales; family Mycobacteriaceae; genus Mycobacterium; species Mycobacterium attenuatum. The sequence goes on along the minus strand of NZ_UPHT01000068.1, from coordinate 10,395 downwards.
GCCACCGCGCGGTGCTGAACCCGACCTTCGCGCGGCGACACCTCAACGAGCTCGTCGACCTGATGATCGCCCCGATCGCCGGTGTCACCGCCGCGCTGCCGACGGGTGCCGGCCAGCGGTTCGACATGCACGAGACGATGGTCGAGGCGACCTTGCGCGTCGTCGCCAATGCCCTGTTCAGCCAGGACTTCGGTCCGCTGGTCCAGTCAATGAACGATCTCGCCACGCGGGGACTGCGCCGCGCGGAAAAGCTGGAGCGGCTGGGCTTGTGGGGCCTGATGCCGCGGCCGGTCTACGACGCGCTGATGTGGTGCACCTACTCAGGTGTTCGCCTGCCACCGCCGTTGCGCGAAATGCAGGAGATCACGCTGGCTCTCGATCGCGCGGTCAACGCGGTGATCGACCGGCGAGTGGCTCAGCCCACCCCGTCCGCGGACCTGCTCAACGTGCTGCTGCACGCCGATAACGGAACTTGGCCACGTCAGCGGGTCCGTGACGAAGCACTGACGTTCATGCTCGCCGGCCATGAGACGACCGCGAATGCCATGTCCTGGTTCTGGTATCTGATGGCCGCCAACCCGGGTTCCTACAAGCGGCTGCTCGCCGAGGTCGACGACGTGCTGGGCGCACGCCGCCCGACCGCCGACGACCTGGGCCGGTTGCCGTGGACCACCGCATGCCTGCAGGAGGCGCAACGGTACTTCTCGTCGGTGTGGGTGCTGGCGCGGGAGGCCATTGACGACGATGTCATCGACGGACACCGTATTCGTCGGGGCACCACAGTCATCATCCCGATCCACCACATCCACCACGACCCGCGGTGGTGGCCCGATCCGGAGAAATTCGATCCCGGCCGGTTCCTCGGCGCCGGCGCCAAGGACCGTCCCCGCTCGGCTTATCTCCCGTTCGGCGGCGGCCGGCGCATCTGCATCGGGCAGAGCTTCGCGTTGATGGAGATGGTGTTGATGGCCGCGATCATGAGTCAGCACTTCACCTTTGACCTCGCGTCCGGCCCGCCCGTCGAATTGGAGGCGACGCTGACCCTGCGACCCAAGTACGGTGTTCACATGATCGGGAGCAGACGGTGAGACCCGACTACCAGATAGTGATCGTCGGCGCCGGATTCTCCGGGATCGGCGCGGCGATCCAGCTCGACCATGCCGGGTTTCACGACTATCTGCTGATCGAAACCGGCGACGGAGTCGGCGGAACGTGGTACTGGAACACCTATCCCGGTATCGCCGTGGACATTCCGTCGTTTTCCTACCAATTCTCGTTCGAGCAGAGCCCGCGCTGGTCGCGCACCTACGCACCGGGGCGGGAACTTCGCGCGTATGCCGAGCACTGTGTCGACAAGTACGGCATCCGGTCCAGAATCCGGTTCAACACGAAAGTTTTGAGTGCCGAGTTCGACGACGAACACAGCCTCTGGCGCGTGCAGACAGACCCCGGCGGGGTGGTGACCGCCAGATTCGTGATCAACGCCAGCGGCGTGCTGACCGTACCGAAGCTGCCCGACATCGACGGGGCGGACTCGTTCGACGGCATCACCATGCACACCGCACGCTGGGACCACAGTCAGGATCTGACCGGTAAGCGTGTCGCGATCATCGGTACCGGCGCGTCGGCCGTCCAGGTTATTCCCGAGATCGCGCCGATTGTCAAGTATCTCACCGTCTTTCAGCGCACCCCGATCTGGTGCTTCCCCAAGCTCGACCTTCCGCTGCCGGCGGCGGCGCGCTGGGTGATGCGCATTCCCGGCGGGAAAGCCGTTCAGCGGTGGCTCAGCCAGGCGTTCGTGGAAGCCACCTTCCCGATCTCGGCGCACTACTTCACGGTGTTTCCGCTGGCTCGATGGAGCGCGGCCCTGGGACGCCGGTATCTGCGGCAACAGGTCAACGACCCGGTGCTCCGCGACCAGCTCACCCCCCGCTACGCGGTGGGTTGCAAACGGCCGGGCTTCCACAACAGCTACCTGTCCACCTTTAATCGCTCCAACGTGGCGCTGGTCAGCCAGCCGATCGACAAGATCACGCCGTCGGCGGTGGCCACCACCGACGGCGTCAGCCACGAGGTCGACGTGCTGATCCTGGCGACCGGCTTCAAGGTGCTCGATACCGACGACGTGCTCACCTATCCGGTGACGGGGCGGGACGGTCAGTCCCTGAGCCGGTTCTGGGACGAGCACCGCACGCAGGCCTACGAGGGCGTCAGCGTTCCCGGTTACCCGAACTTCTTCACCGTATTCGGCCCGTACGGCTATGTCGGCTCGTCGTATTTCGCGCTGATCGAGGCGCAGACCCACCACATCCTGCGGTGCCTCAAGCGGGCCCGTCGCGACGGCGCGACCCGCGTCGAGGTGACCGAGGAGGCCAATTCCCGTTATTTTGCCGAGATGATGCGCCGCCGGCACCGCCAGGTTTTCTGGCAGGACAGCTGCCGGCTGGCCAACAGCTACTACTTCGACAAGAACGGCGACGTGCCGCTGCGCCCGACGACGACCATGGAGGCCTACTGGCGCAGTCGCCGCTTTGATCTCGACGACTACCGCTTCACCGGTTAGTGGCTGGCGACCCTGCGCGAGCAGCCGCAAAGGTGCCCGATTCATCGGCGTGTCGCGGGACTTTGCGTCTCACTCGAAAATGCGGTGACCCGAGGCGGGTGAATGGCACGCCCCCGGTGTTAGGCGGCTTCGGTAAGGGGTTCGAGAGTCACTTTGTAGCCGAGGGCCTGCAGTTGCTTGATGGCTTTTGCCTTGGTTGCCCAGGGTGGTGCCGGGAGTAGTAGTCAGCGCCGGGGTCGCGGTAAAAGGCGCCGTCGACCAACATGTTCCAGGCGTCGGTGAGCATGCTGTGTTCGACAGCGACCAGAGCGATCAGGGCAGGCACCGAGGGGGTACGAGGTTTGCGGCGGCGCGATGTCTCATCCGCAATTCCTGGACGGGTCGAAAGGGTTTGATCGCCTCCTCGAGGCGCTGATCGAGGCGGGCGATGTCGGCGGCGTGGGCGTCGAAACGATCCAGGTACAGCCGAGCCATAAACGCCTGGTGGTCGCTAAACCGCCCGCGCAACGCCTCGGTCAATGCGGGGATCTTCTCACGCAGCCGCTGTTTGGCCAGACCGGCGAGCACCGCCGGGTCTCGCCGCCCGCCGATCAACGCCTCCAGCATTGCGCGCCCAGAGGCTCCGACGATGTTGGAGGCCACCGCCGACAGTTTGATCCCGGCATCTTCAAGCAGCTTTTCCAGCCGCTGAATCTCTTTAGTGCGCGCTCGGGTGATGGTGGTGCGCGCGCGGGTCAGATCACGCAACACCCGAATCGGCTCCGGCGGCACAAACCAGGCGCGCACCAGGCCATGAGCACCCAAATCGGCCAACCACGTCGCATCCGAGCCATCGGTCTTGCGGCCGGCCACATTGCGCACCGCCTTGGCGTTGACCAACACCACGTTCAACGCGTCTTCGAGCAGGCAAAAAAAACGGCTTCCAATAATCCGATGTGGATTCGATCACCACACAACTGACCTGCTCGGCGATCAGATGCTCACACACCGCCAAGGTCTCGGCGGTGGTCGAGCCCCATGTGCTCACCGTCGTCGACGTGGCGCGCCGACTTGTCCCTGAACCCGGATACCCACCTTGGCGTCCCTCTTCGAGACATCAATGCCCGCACACCGCGGATGTACCACCTCCATAGCGGCACCCCTTCACCCAGAATTGTTGTTGTAAAACGTGTTTCGGGGAGAGCAAAAATAATCAGGAGTCTGACTCACGTGCTCACAGGGAACAATCCACCGCCCCCGCACTACCACAGGGGCGCTCTCCGCCACCAAGCTGCTCGCCGTACTCACCGGCAACACAGACGCAACGGGGTCCACCGAAACACCCGCAAGCGTCGACCCCACCAGCCCGCCAAGCAACCACCTACCCAGCCCAACGCGCAGGACTAATTTTCATCCTCCACCGCGGGGCGACACCCCCGGGACAGCTGCTCGCGTAGGCTCGGCACCTGCGGCCCAGGTGTTCTCCCGTATCGACGAGTCGCTCCGAGAGTTCATCGGCCAGCAGGCCATGTTCTTCGTTGCCGCCGCGCCGTCCGACGGCGGGCGAGTCAACCTGTCCCCCAAGGGATACCGGGACACCTTCGCTGCGCTCGACGACCACACCGTCGCCTATGTCGACCTGTTCGGCAGCGGCACTGAAACGATTGCCCATCTGCGCGACAACGGCCGAATCACCATCATGTTCTGCTCGTTCACTCGCAATTCGCGGATCCTGCGATTGTTCGACACCGGACGGGTGCTACGCCCGGACGACGCCGAATTCGAAAGCCTGCGACAGCATTTCAAGACTCTGCATCCCGGACCCCGCTATTGTCGTCGACGTCGAGCGGATCGCCGATGCGTGCGGATTTGCGGTGCCTTATTACGAGTTTGTCGACGAACGGCCGGTGCTCGATACCCATCTCGGCAAGGCGTCCGAGGATGCCTATGTCCGCCTGATTGAGCGTAACCAGCACAGCATCGACGGGCTGCCCGGGCTGGCGCCCAACCACCCGATGCCACCCAGCACCGGAAGCTGACCCGCGCCCATGCTCGCGAGCAGCCGCAGAATCGCACGCGGGCAACCCTTGCAGTGCGATTCCGCGACTGCTCGCGCCGGAATCTAGATGGCGCGCTTGAGGTCCTCGACCTTGTTAAGCTGCTCCCACGGCAGTTCGATATCGGTGCGCCCGAAGTGTCCGTAGGCAGCCGTCGGCGCATAGATCGGGCGCAACAGGTCCAGGTCGCGAATGATCGCCCCGGGCCGCAGATCGAACACCTCACCGATGGCCTTCTCGATCTTGACCGGGTCGACCGCCTCGGTGCCGAACGTCTCGACGAACAAGCCCACCGGGGCGGCTTTGCCGATGGCGTAGGCCACCTGCACCTCCACCCGCTCGGCCAGTCCGGCCGCGACGACGTTCTTGGCCACCCAGCGCATCGCGTACGCGGCCGACCGGTCCACCTTGGACGGGTCCTTGCCGGAGAACGCACCGCCGCCGTGGCGCGCCCAGCCCCCGTAGGTGTCGACGATGATCTTGCGGCCGGTCAGTCCGGCGTCACCCATCGGTCCGCCGAGCACGAACTTGCCGGTGGGGTTCACCAGTACCCGCACCTGGGAGGCATCCAGGGTCTGGTGGGCCAATTCGTCGAGCACACTCTTGAGCACGTGCTCGCGGATATCGGGATCCAGCGTCTTCTCCAGATCGATATCGGCGGCGTGCTGAGTGGAGATCACCACGGTGTCCAGCCGCACCGGAACGTTGTCCTCGTAGGCGATGGTGACCTGCGTCTTGCCGTCGGGCCGCAGGTAGGGCAGCGCGCCGTTCTTGCGGACCTCGGTCAGCCGCCGCGACAGCCGGTGGGCCAGCGCGATGGGCAGCGGCATCAGTTCGGGCGTGTCATTGATCGCGTAGCCGAACATCAGCCCCTGGTCGCCGGCGCCCTGAGCATCCAGCGGGTCCGCCGCACCTTCGACACGTGCCTCGTGCGCGGTGTCGACACCCTGGGCGATGTCGGGAGACTGTGCCCCGATGCCGATGTTGACACCGCAGGATGCACCGTCGAAGCCCTTGTCCGACGAGTCGTAGCCGATCTCAAGAATCCGGGCGCGCACGGTATTGGTGATGTCGGCGAACGCCGCCTTCGCCGTGGTGGTCACCTCGCCTACCACGTGCACCTGCCCGGTGGTCACCAACGTCTCGACCGCGACACGTGAGCGGGGATCCTCCGCCAGAAGCGCGTCGAGGACCGAGTCGCTGATCGCATCACAGATCTTGTCGGGATGTCCCTCGGTCACCGACTCACTGGTAAACAGCCGACCCTTTTCGCTCACTCTGCGTCCTTCCAATAATTAGTTAGCCGAATTATATCCTCAGGCAACAATTCCAGCTCGTCCACTCGGGCAAGGGATCGTCCAGCACCTCTGCAGGAGCCGTACAGGCCTAAACCCGCCGATCCGCTACCCGGTACAGCCATGCAGAAACGCGACGATCGCGTCAACGATACGACTGGCCATCAGCGTCTTGGAACCATGCTGAAGCGCGGACTCGGTTCCATCGGAGGCCAGCAGCCAGCCATCGTTGTTGTCCACCTCGAAGGCCCTGCCGTCCCCGACGGCGTTGACGACCAGCAGATCGCAGCCCTTGCGCCGCAGCTTTTCCCGCGCGTGAAACAGCACATCGCCGTTGGCATCACCGGTCTCGGCGGCGAACCCGACAATGGCCCGCATCTTGGGCAACTGCCCGTGCTCGCGGGCGCGCACCACGCCGGCCAGCACATCGTCATTGCGTATGAGTTCGATCGTCGGCGACCCGGTCTGGCTATCCGGGCCCTTCTTGATCTTGGCGGCCGACACCTGTGCGGGCCGGAAGTCGGCGACAGCTGCCGCCATCACCAACACGTCCACCTCGGGTGCGTGCTTGGACACCGCGTCGCTGAGTTGCTGCGCCGAGCTGACGTGCACCACGTTGACGCCGGCAGGATCGATCAGCCCGGCGGTATGTCCGGCGATCAGCGTCACATCGGCACCGCGCTGAGCGGCGACGCGGGCGACCGCATATCCCTGTTTGCCGGAGCTGCGGTTGCCGATGAAGCGCACCGGATCGATCGGCTCCCGGGTGCCGCCCGCGGTAACCAGGAGCTTGCGGCCGGCAAGGTCGTAGGGCATGGCGTCGTGCCGCTCCAGCAGCAGCTGGGCAAAGGTGGTGATCTCCTCGGCCTCAGGCAATCGTCCGGGGCCGCTGTCACTGCCGGTGAGGCGCCCGAACGCGGGTTCGAGCACCACCGCCCCGCGGCGGCGCAGGGCCGCGACGTTGTCGACGGTGGCCGGATGCAACCACATCTCGGTGTGCATCGCCGGCGCGAACAGCACCGGGCATCGCGCCGTCAGCAGGGTCGCGGTCAGCAGGTCGTCGGCGCGACCGTGCACCGCGCGGGCCAGCAGGTCGGCGGTGGCCGGTGCAACCACGACCAAGTCGGCCTGCTGTCCCAGGTGAACGTGTGGGACCGCCGGGACGTCGTCGAAAACATCGGTGCGCACCGGCTGGCCGGAGAGCGCCTCGAAGGTCGCAGCGCCGACAAAGCGCAGCGCAGATTCGGTGGGGATGACCCGGACCTGATGCCCGGCCTCGGCCAGCTGACGAACGACGGTGCACGCCTTGTAGGCGGCGATACCACCGGAGACGCCGACTATGACCTGTTGGGGGCTCCGCTTGCGGTCCATCCCGGGCCCGGCCCTTTTACTCGCCCTCGGTGTGCTCGAGCAGATCGGCGTGGATCTCGCGCAGCGCGATGGACAGCGGCTTTTCTTGTAACCCGGGCTCGACCAGCGGGCCCACGTATTCCAGAATGCCTTCACCGAGCTGGTTGTAGTAGTCGTTGATCTGCCGGGCCCGCTTCGCCGCGTAGATCACCAGCGCGTATTTGCTCGAGACGCGGTCCAGCAACTCGTCGATGGGCGGGTTCGTGATGCCGAGCGGGGTGTCGTAGCCCCCAATTCCACCTGATGCCGGATCGAACTGATCCGTGGTGGAACCGGCTAGCGACGCGTCGGACTGCGGAATACTCACGTAAGACTTTCTCCTGGCGGCGTAGAGCGGTGCGAAAAGCGGTAAATCTCGATTCTCAAATCCGGCTGGGGCTCATGTAGAGCCGGACACAGCACTAACCAGCAAGGATACCAATTCAGCGCATGCAGACTCCAATCGACGGTTCACCACGACCTTGTCGAAGTCATGTTGGGCTGCCAATTCGATGCGCGCGGTTTCCAGGCGGCGGCTGATGACCCCCGGGGTTTCCGTGCCGCGGCCGACCAGTCTGGTCTCCAGGTCTTCCCAGCTTGGCGGCGCCAAGAACACGCTGACGGCCTCCGGCATCGCCTTCTTGATCGCCCTGGCCCCGGCGAGATCGACCTCGATCAGCACCGGCACGCCCGAGGCGGCAGCTTGCCGCACCGGCTTCGCCAGCGTGCCCGACCGGTGCAGGCCACCGTGGATTTCGGCCCATTCCAGTAGTTCGCCCTGGTCGATCAACTGTTGGAAACGGCCGGGGCTGACGAAGTGGTAGTCGACGCCGTCGACCTCGCCCGGGCGCGGCGTCCGCGTCGTGGCCGAGACGCTGAAGTGCAGGTTCGGAATCCGCTCACGTAAGCACCGGACCACCGTCGATTTGCCGACCGCGGAGGGACCGGACAACACGACGACGCGTCCGGTGCCCGGTCCCCCGCCGGCGCGTCCTGGCGCGCCTGGGTCGACATCCCCCACAGGCCGCTCGGCCTGCATTCGCGGGGTTAAGCGGAGCCGAACTTTTCCAGCAGGGCCTTGCGCTGCCGATCGCCCAGACCACGCAAGCGGCGAGTCGGAGCGATTTCCAGCTCAGTCATGATTTCCTGCGCCTTGACCTTGCCCACCTTCGGCAACGCCTCCAGCAGCGCAGAGACCTTCATCTTGCCCAGGACTTCGTCGGTTTCGGCGTCCTTGAGCACCTGAGTGAGGTTGGTGCCGCCGCGCTTGAGCCGATCCTTGAGCTCTGCTCGCGCTCGACGTGCGGCAGCAGCCTTCTCCAACGCGGCAGCGCGCTGCTCGTCGGTCAACTGGGGAAGGGCCACGATTCCTCCGTCTCTCATCCATGGCAATCGATTTTGGTTATCTCAGCCGGGTACTCCAGCCAGCGCAGACGACCGTACTCACGCTTCCTGACGAAATCTAACCCGACCCCCTGGTTTCGCGGACATTTCTGCTGCCTGAAGCCCAGCGTGAGGCCAGTCAGTGGTTTGCCGCGCCACGCTGACAGCGGTTCGACATTGCATCGCTTCCGCGGTGGCGCGGCCTGTTCTTGGACTCCAATACACCTATCTAGCTGCGGTTTTCCGGCTTGCGGGTCAGCTCGGCGCCGTGCCGTTGCGGGCCTTGGCCGGCGACAGCATCGGGTGCCCACGACTCGCAGTGACGCGGAACACGGATCCGTGTTGCGGGTCGCGCGTGTCGCAGGGCTGCCAAGTGCAAGGCCATTGACCACAATCACCGCATTGACCCGAAGCGGTACGTCTTAAGGCCACAGTCGCGCGCAGCCGAAGCCCGGTCGCGTTTCGATGGCTGCGGTCACGGACACCGGATCGTCCACCGCATCATCAAAGCCACCGGATCTGGGTGGGCGTCGGCGACGGTCACAGCTACGTGCACGCCGTTTGCTGACAAAGGTTCCATGGCTAGGTCACGGACGGCCCGCTAGACGGTGTCAGGTTTTGTTTCGTCCGCACGCGCTTTCGGCTATCGGCGCCAGCTCGTCGAACCCGCGGGACACCGCGGGTAACGGCTGACCGGCAGGACGCACCCATGGCCCACTCGTTGCCCACCTCCAACGCAGCGGCCATCGACTGCGCCGACCCGCACCGTCAAAGCTCGAGAAACGCGCGTTGTGGGAACCACCTCGGACAGCGGCAAGAATCCGGGAATCCCGCATAACATGCATCCCGCGCGATACGATCCGGTCCCGACCGATCGAGCGTGGAGGGCCATCTCCAGGTCGTTACGACCTATGGGAAATGACTCCTCAGGCACGGCTTTCGTGGAGGTGTCAGATGTCTTTCGTGATTTCGTCACCCGATGCGCTGGTGGTGGCGGCAATGGATCTGGCCGACATCGGTTCGACGCTCGGCGCAGCCAACGCGGTCGCGGCGGGCGCGACGACGGACATCTTGGCGGCGGCCGCAGACGAGGTGTCGGCGGGCATCGCGGCGCTCTTCGGGGCGCACGGCACGGCATATCAGGCGGTCAGCGCCCAGGCGGCGGCATTCCATCGCCTGTTTTCCCAGGCCCTGAATGCGGCCGCAGGCTCGTATGCCAGCGCTGAGGCCGCCAATGTCGAGCAGACCCTGGTCAACGCGCTCACCGGCGGCTGGCCGTCGGCGGCCGCGAATCCTCCCGCGCTTGGGCAAGAGCTGCTCAACCTGGTCAATGCGCCCACCCAGACGCTGTTTAACCGCCCGCTGATCGGCAACGGCGCCAACGGGGCACCGGGAACGGGGGCGCCCGGCGGTCCGGGTGGGTACTTGTTCGGCAACGGCGGGGCCGGCGGGTCCGGCGCGCCGGGTATGCCGGGTGGTAACGGCGGGTCCGCCGGGCTGTTCGGCGCCGGCGGTAGCGGCGGTACTGGCGGAGCTGCCACCACGCCCGGCGGCACCGGCGGCGCCGGTGGCAACGGCGGGGCCGGCGGGCTGTTGTACGGCCCCGGCGGCGCCGGCGGGGTCGGCGGTGGCGCTGGAGCCACGGGCAGCGCCGGCGGGGCCGGCGGCATCGGCGGGCTCGGTGGGCTGTTCGGCGCCGGCGGAGCCGGCGGAACCGGTGGGCTAGGCG
>NZ_UPHT01000195.1 GCF_900566085.1 Mycobacterium attenuatum | reverse complement strand
ACCCAACCCACACTTTCGCATCCGCCACGACATCGTCGACCAATCCGGCAAACTCACCCTGCGCCACGCCAGCCGCCCACACCACCTCGGCATCGGAGGCACCCACGCCCACACCCCAATACTCATCACCGTGACGCCTGGACGACCCGAAGATCACAAAGGCCGGCGAGCGCGGCGATGCTGCGCGTGTGGCAGCGCAGATGATCTCCAGTCCACCGACGAGGGTTCCGGCCAGAGTGCGGGCTCTGCTCCGGCGCCATGTCGCCATCGTGTCGCGATGATGTAGCGGCATGCTGCAGGTTTTCGCACTTCGGGTCGTGTCGGTGTCCAGCGCCATTGTGAATGGCCTGAGACAACGGGAGCCAAGAAAAGAAATGCTGAGCAGGAGCACGGAAGCCTATGCCGGGTGTTGCGCAGGTCTACGCGGCCGGCTCACCCGCCGCCGCCGCCACACCCCGCGCATGCGCCAACCGCCTAGGCTGCCCGAGTCGAGTGCGTAGAGCCCGCCGGGCACCAGGGCATCGAAGCGGGCGGGGTGCCGTTGTATGCCGCCCAGCTGCTGGCGTTGGACGACACTGGCGGCGAAGTGCTCAACGTGACGGTGGCTGGGGATCCGAAAGTGTCGGTGACACAGGCAGTGTCGGTGTCAGGTCTGGTGGCCATTCCGTGGGCTCAAGGTGATCGCAGCGGTGTGGCCTTCCGCGCCGATGCCATCACCTCCACCACGCCCGCGGCTGCGCCCAACGAACAGGCCCGCCCGCAGAATAACCCGAGTGCTGGGGCGCGACGCCCCGTGCGATCGCGCCCCAACACGGGCGGGCTTGCTATCGGCCAAATCACCCTGAAAGGCACCTGCCATGGCACCAAACAACAAGCACACCAACAACACTGGGTCGGAACATGACGACTGGTTCGAAGACCTGATGCTGTCCCTCGCCAAGGCAGCAGGATACTTGCTGTGGTGGTCGATTCTGTTCCCCGCCCTCAGCATCCCCATCATCGCGAGCCTGGCGATCGCCATCACCCACGGCCCACGTCCGGGCCTGATCACTGCCATCGCGTGCGGCGCTGCCTATACGGGGTGGGCCTGGCTAGACCCACGGTCATTTCACGCCTGGGTGACCGAACCGGTGCGACACCGCTGGCTGAGCGGGTCGCGCTACACCCGCACCTGGGAATCGGTGTGCCCCTGCACGGACTCACCGCCCGCCTGGGCGAACGCACCCTCGTGCCGACCCTGCAGTCGGTACAGATTGGCAAGACGACCGATGCACTGCAACTGCGGATCGTAACCGGCCAGTGCCTGACTGATTGGCACAAACAAGCCGACGGGCTGGCCGCCGCCTGGCGCGCCGACAGGATCACGATCCGCTCCATCGCGCCTGGAGAGGTACGCATCACCCTCATGCGCGGCGACGTGTTGGCTGACCCCGTCGACTTACCCATGCCCACATCGACAGCGGCAGTGGATTTACGGGCGGTTCGGATCGGGATCACCGAAAACCGCCACTGGTGGCATGTGCCGCTGCTGGGCCACCACATGCTAATCGCCGGAGCCACCGGGGCCGGCAAAGGCAGCGTGTTGTGGTCACTGATCGCCGGGATCGCACCTGAGGTGAAAACCGGCTTCGTACGGCTGTGTGTCATCGACCCCAAAGGCGGCATGGAACGGGGTGCGGGCGCGCCCATGTTCACCGTGTTCACTCACGATGCCACCGACACCACGGTGCACATGCTGCGCCAACTAGTGACGGTGATGCACGCCAGGGCGAACCGGCTGCGGGGCCACACCCGCCTGCACACCCCCAGCCCATCCGAACCGCTATTCGTGGTGGTTATCGATGAGATTGCCGCGCTCACAAGCTATGTCACCGACCGCAAAAGCCGCACCGAAATCGAACAACTCCTCGGCCTGCTGCCCTCCCGGGGGCGGGCGGTCGGAATCAGCGTGGTCGCCGCGGTACAGGACCCAGCAAAAGACACCCTGCCCGTACGGCAACTGTTTACCGTCCGCATCGGGCTGCGTCTGACCGAAGCCAGCCAAACCACCATGGTTCTCGGCGGCTGCACACCTTGGGCTACCGGGGCCACATCACCAGCAAATCCCGCCGCTACTCCACGACGATGACCGCGCTACGCGGACATCGCGCGACCTGGACACGTGAACAGCGTCTGAAATGTACTGCACACCAACATGGTTTCGGCTTCAACTCCATCGATGGCGATGATCTGGTGGTGTGGGATTTTGACCGTGCCGGCCTCACCAGCCTCGGCGACCGCACGCTCGTGAGCTCCGCGGCTCTCCGACGCACGGAAACCCGCCGGATCGGACTGATGGAAGTCCGTGGCCGAGCCCGCAACCAACGACGGGATTCGCCAGGGGGCAGCGGTGGCTGACAGATCCCGAACAGCACATGCCCGGTCCGAGCGCGACGCTCGAATCGATGCGCCGACGATGTCAGAGGGGGATGTTGAAATTGTCGTGGCCGACCACTATCGACTTCCGCGCGAGGCCAACAGCGCGCTGGTACACGTGATAATGGCTGTGCGGGACCGGATGCTGGGATCAGGGAGGGGAGTGGCGTGAGCCTGAGGTTCGCCTTCTATGGCCGAGTGAGCACGGAGGACGCTCAAGACCCGGAGGCGAGCCGCAGCTGGCAGAAGCGGCGTGCCATGGACCTGATCGCCCCGCACGGCGGAGTCCTGGCCGCTGACTACTTCGATGTGGGATAAAGCCGTTCGCTGCCGTGGAAGCGCAGGCCGGAGGCATCACGTCTGCTTGCTGATGTCGCTTCTCGCGACCGTGGCTTTGATGCCGTAGTGATCGGGGAACCCGCCCGTGCGTTCTACGGGCCGCAGTTCGCGCTCACCTTCCCTGTCCTCACGCACTACGGCGTCGGCCTGTGGGTACCTGAGGTCGGCGGAGCGGTCGATCCCGGCTCCGAGGCACACGACCTGGTGATGACTTTGTTCGGCGGCATGAGCAAGGGAGAGCGCGCGCGAATCCAGATCCGCGTTCGTACGGCGATGTCAGCACTCGCGCAGGACACGTCGAGATACCTCGGTGGTCGACCACCCTATGGTTACCGGCTCGTCGATGCTGGCCCGCACCCGAACCTGGCCAAGGCAAATCTTGGGCAGCGGCTCCATCGCCTCGAACCCGATCCCGCGACATCTTCGGTCGTCGAGCGGATCTACCGCATGTACGCCGACGGCGCCGGTTTGCGCTATATCGCCCAACAGCTCACCGACGATGGCGTGCCGTCACCGAGCCAGTACGACCCGGCGCGGAATCGTCATCGTGACCCGCGAGGATGGTCCCATTCGGCGATCCGCGCGATACTCGACAACCCGGCGTACCGCGGCATTTGTGTGTGGGGCAAGCAGGAGAAGTACGAGGTCCTGGTCAACCCCAACGATGTCGCGGCGGGGTATGAGACCCGGATGCGGTGGCGTGATCAGGCCGACTGGATCGCACCAGACCGCAGCACACACGAGGCGTTGATCCCTGACGAGCTGGCACAGGCCGTTCGCCTTCGGACGCAGGCACGGCGCGGTCCCGGTCTCGTGTGCACCAGAGAATCAACGGTGCCGTATGCGCTGCGCGGGCTGCTGTTCTGTGCCGCGTGTGGCCGGCGGATGCAGGGCGCCGCTCGCGTCGGGAAACGAACAACCCGCATCCTCTATCGCTGCGAGCTGGGCAAGTCGCGTTCTGTACCTGTGGACCTGAGTCACCATCCGCGCACCGTCTACCTCCGTGAAGAGGAGGTGACAGCGCGACTTGACGAATGGATCGCCACCCTGGCGGATCCGGAAGACCTAGCACGCCGGCAGGACGTGGACCCGGCAGCCGGTACTGGCTACGCCGCTCTGCAGCGCCAGCTCAGTGAAGCGAATAGCAAGGTTGCTGCTTTGGTCACGGCGGTGGAGTCTGGTGTGGCCGTGGAGGACTTGACTGCGGCACTGCGTCAGCGCGCGGCGGAGCGTGACGAACTAAAAGCGCGTCTTGAGCGGGTCGAGAAACCGTGCGCCATGTCCGCCGCGCAGACCAGGCAGCTGGTCGAAGAATTGGGCGGACTAGCGGCGGTGCTAGGCAAGGCAACCGGGGCCGAACGTGCTTTGGTGTACGGCAAGCCTAGGCCTGCGTATTGATTACGACCCGCACCTGCGGCGGGTCACGGCGACGGCCGACTTGAGTCGTGTCGCCGGATGTGTCCGAGGGGGGACTTGGCCACCTGCGACACGGGTTGAGGTATTTGAATTGAGTCGTTGACCAGCCAGTTTTCTGACCCTGGCGAATGAGATGCGCTGGCATCTGGTGGTGCGCCGCCAGTCTTTTGAACCCGGACCCGCTGATGAGGAGTCAGCGGCAGCGAGCGATGTCTGCGCTAGCGGCGTTCGCCGCGAGCACGCGAAAGTAGCTCCACCGCCTGCCCGGCTTCTTCGACGCTCGCCCGGTGTCAACTCCATCCGGCGTACGACGTGTCAGCTACCCGCTTGTACGCCACTGATTAGCTCAAGTCAAACAACCAGAACGATGTTTCTCGGCAAATGGTTGTTTGACAAGTGGTCACTGCTAGAGTAATAGCGTGCTCTCTGCCTCGATTCCTGCCCGCTTGGTCGACGCCGGCGTTCAGGTGGTGACTGGCGATGCGCACAGCATCACATACCGGATAGATGGCCGCGCCGTGGTAGCGGACCTGGTCCTGGCGGAACGCGTGCCATCTCCGTCCGCCGTTCTCAGTCACGTGCGCCGCCATCCCGGCCGCCGCGTCCTCGTGGTTTGCGAGACCATCTCAGACGAGGCACGTTCAGCGCTCCTGACTCACCTCGACGTGGATCTCAGCGTCGGCAGTACCGGTGAATTGGTGCTCTCCGGGCGAACGTACCGAGCACCCACATTAGGACGTCCACACCGCGCGGCCAGCGAGCGCACCTGGCGCCGACGGGCGGCCGAACGGGTCTGTGTGCTCACTCGCGACCACCTGCGCCAACGTGACATCGCTGCGGCCATCGCAGTCAGCCAGCAGGCGGTGTCCAAGATGACCGAGAAGGATCCGCTGCCGGACACGCCCATGACCGAGGCTGCACGCCGGGAACTCCTGATGAAACTGGCATCGGAACCCGCGGACAGCGGACTCGTCGAAACGTACTGGTATGGAATGGATCCGGTAGTGGAGCAGGTGCGCAGCGCGACCCGACTCGGCGTCGAACTCACCCTGCCGATCCTTGCCGGCGGCGAGGTCGCCGCCGACGTCCTGCAACCGTGGCGGGTACCAACCAGAGGTCTGGTCTACGCCAAAGAACTGGTCGACCTCTCCGAGTTCAACCTGGTGGAGGCCACCGCCGAGGAAGCGACCTTGACCGTGAGGGTTCCCGCCGATACGACAGTCTGGACGACCGCGTCCTGGTGGCTGCAGGTTAGTGATACGCAGCGTTCCGACATCATCACCGTGGATCCAGTGATTGCGCTTCAGGACCTCAGCGACGGCGCCGATCTCGGCGACGGTGCGCCGCAGCGTCTCAGGGACTGGATCGTGCACCGGTGACCGGAACAGCATCGGTCGTGATGGCCTGCACCGCGGTGGCCGACGACAACGGAATGCGTGCCCTGCGCGACGTGGCCGCTGTCGCCGCCGACATCGAGTACCGCGTCATCGGCGGTCACATGGTGCGGCTGCTGCGGCATGTCTACAACGTGCCAGGCATACCGCGGCTGACCTCTGACGCAGACACCGGGATCGACGTAAACGTGGCGACCACGCGCGACCTCCACGATCGGCTCACCGCGCTGGGGTACATCGCTGAGTGCGGCAACCGCTACGAACGAGGTGAGCAAGCGGTTGACCTCCTGGTTCCCGCCGCAGCCAAACCGGGCAAGCAGATCATCGGCGAACGAGCCTTCGACGGAGCGCCAGGACTGCGCGTGGCGCTGGCCCTGCCGCCGATCAAAGTCGCTGTTACAGCCCGACTCACCGACGGCGACATCATTGAGTTCGAAGTCCCGGTTCCCGACGTCGAGGCAGCATTCGTGCTGAAGATGCTGGCACGTACCGTTCGGGACTCCGAACGTGACCTCCAGGACATCGAGACACTGCTGGAGATCGTGGCGTCACAACCCGAATACCGCGCATCACCGTGGCGCCTGGACGACCCGAAGATCACAAAGGCCGGCGAGCGCGGCGATGCTGCGCGTGTGGCAGCGCAGATGATCTCCAGTCCGCCGACGAGGGTGCCGGCCAGAGTGCGGGCTCTGCTCCGGCGCCATGTCGCCATCGTGTCGCGATGATGTAGCGGCATGCTGCAGGTTTTCGCACTTCGGGTCGTGTCGGTGTCCAGTGCCATTGTGAATGGCCTGAGACAACGGGAGCCAAGAAAAGAATGCTGAGCAGGAGCACGGAAGCCTATGCCGGGTGTTGCGCAGGTCTACGCCAGGCGTCAATAACGGCTAGGGCCTTGTCGGCCCAGCGGCGTAATCTAGTTACATGGATGTAGTTCCTGCAACGCCCGCCGACCTCGGCAAGGATACGTCGCCGGGGAGAACTGGCGAATCCGCCGCGCAGGTCCATCCAGCAACCGAACCCGAGCCGGGCGGGTTGCGCGTCGACCGCTTCCAGATCCTCGCCCTCGACGGAGGGGGCGCGAAGGCTCTGTTCACCGCACATGTGCTTGCGCGTCTGGAGCAGGACTTGGGCGTGACGATCGCCGATTCGTTCGATCTGATCGCTGGGACTTCGGCGGGTGGCATCGTCGCACTGGGTCTCGGTGCAGGCCTCAGGCCGAGCGAGATCGTTTCTCACTACGAAGAATTGGTTGAAAAGGTTTTTCCGGCATCGAGGCGGCGAGTATGGCGTCGGCTACGGCAACTGAGATCGCCCATCTATGACGCGACAGCGCTGCGGCAGGCATTGACCGGTGTCCTCGGCACGCGACTGCTCGGCGACAGCACGAAACGACTCGTCATCCCTGCTTGGGATGTGCAACGCGGGGCGGTGCATATCTTTAAGACTCCGCACCACACACGGTTGAGGCGCGACTGGCGGATACCGATGGTAGATGTCGCGATGGCCACCTCGGCGGCGCCGCTATATTTTCCCGCGGTGGCGAGTCCCCGTTACTGAGTCAACCCGTTTTTAGAGCCGGGTTTGTTTGATTCGGATTCAGTTGATCTCGCAGGCCACCGGGGTATGGGTGTGTCTGCAGGCCGAAGCGTACTCGGCCGGTGTGC
>NZ_UPHT01000161.1 GCF_900566085.1 Mycobacterium attenuatum | reverse complement strand
TGCCGGCTTTGTCGGCGCCGGCGGTGGTCATGGCGGGGGCGGCGCGTTCGGCCACGCCACCGGGGGTGCCGGTGGAGCCGGCGGCAACCCCGGCATGCTCGCCGGGCCCGGCGGGGCCGGTGGAACCGGCGGGGTTGGCGCCGTCAACGGCGGTCACGGCGGGGACGCCGGCAACGCCGGCCTCCTATTCGGCAGCGGCGGGCTTGGCGGGACCGGCGGAGTCGGCGTGGGTGGCAAAGGCGGGGACGCAGGTCAGGGCGGCGATGCGGGGCTGCTGTTCTCCAGCGCCGGGCCCGGCGGGACGGGCGGCTTCGGCGGCTCAACTGGCGGAGCTGGGGGCGGCGGCGGTGACGCCGGCCAGCTCGGCTGCGGCGGTATCGGCGGGGCCGGCGGGTTCGGCAACATCACTGGCGGGACCGGTGGTACCGGCGGGACCGGCGGGCGGCTGTTGGGCGTCGGTGGTGCCGGTGGCGCCGGCGGCGAAGGCGAAACGGCCGCTGGTGACGGCGGGGACGGCGGCAATGCAGTGCAGATAGGAAACGGCGGCAACGGCGGCAACGCCGGCACGGGCCCGACCACGGGTGCCGCCGGGACCGGCGGCACCGGGGGAACTCTGTTGGGCGTCAACGGGTTTGACGGCCTGGTGTAGCTGGCAGGTTGCCGGCGCGAGGGCCTTTGTCAGGGTTTCTCGGTCCACCCGCCACTGCGGTAGTCGCGCTTAGGTGGGCGCAACGAGCGGCCGACCCGTGTCCTGGCCAGAGAGACCTGTAGTGGCTACGGCGTGCGGCCGATGCGGCTCGCAGCGCCCGGTCGCTAGGGCTCGCAGACCACGATCGGGATGGTGCGGTCGGTCCAGGACTGGTAGTCCTCGTAGGTCGGGTACATGTGCACCAATTGCCGCCAGTACTTGGCCCGTTCCTCGTCGGTGGCGTCGCGCGCGGCGAGATCGAGCACTTCCTTTTTGATCTGCACCTGCACCTTAGGGTTGGCCTTGAGGTTCAAATACCACATCGGGTTCTTGTCGGCGCCGCCCTTGGAGGCGGCGACAATCACCCGGTCGCCGTCGCGCAGGAAGTACAACGGACTGACCCGTGGCTGGCCGGTCTTGCGGCCGGTGGTGGTCAGCAGTGCAACCGGGATCTTCTGGAAGGTGCCTCCAAGACCCTCGCCGCCGTTGCGCCGGTACATCCAGGTATTGAGGCGCGACATCCACTTGATCAGAAAGTCGGTGAACGGCGAATTTAGATACTTCGGCGGCGACTTCGGCATGACGACATCCTACGGGCGCGCTACCGCTGAATGAATGGGCGAAAGCGCACGACGATGTGCGCAATCGCGGCCTTCCCGGTGGGGCTGTCGGCGGGAATCACGAAGGTCTCGTTGACCCGTGAGGCGATCCGCCGGCCGGCGAACGCGGCCTTGGTCAGCACGTCGTATGTCGCGTGCACCTCGTCGCCGACGATGCGATAGTCCGGTGGTGTCGCGTCGGCAATCACCCGGTACTGAAGTCCGCGGTTGAGGCTGCGTCGCAGGTGAGCGCCGGAAAATCCGTTCTTGATGCCTTGCTCGACGCGGGTGCAGCCGGGCGCGAATGGCACCTGGTCGGCATCATGGCTGACCAGCGCGTCGATGTAGGCTTGCGCCGCGGCAATGCGGTCTTCGTCGGAGACCGTCATCAGATCCGTTCGATGATGGTGCCGGTGGACAGGGCGCCGCCCGCGCACATGGTGATCAGCGCCGTGCCCTGGCCGGTGCGTTCGAGTTCGTGCAGCGCAGTGGTGATCAACCGGCTGCCGGTGCACCCCACCGGATGGCCCAGCGCGATCGCGCCGCCGTTGACGTTGACCCGGTCCATGTCGGGCTCGTGGACCCGCGCCCACGACAGCACCACGGAGGCGAACGCCTCATTGATCTCGGTGATGTCGATGTCACCCATCTTCATGCCGGCCTTCTCGAGCACCTTTGCCGTCGACTGCACCGGACCGTCCAGGTGATAGTAGGGCTCGGCGCCGACGAGTGCCTGGCTGACGATCCGGGCGCGCGGCTTCAAGCCGAGCGCCTTGGCTTTGTCTTCGTCCATCCACAACACTGCGGCCGCGCCGTCGGAGATCTGCGATGACGTGCCGGCGGTGTGAATACCGCCTTCCAGGACGGGTTTGAGCTGGCTCAGACCTTCCATGGTGGTCTCCCGCAGACCTTGGTCACGGCCGACCAGGTGGCGCTCGTTGGTGGGTTGTTTCTGCTCGTCGAGCACTGGCGCCTCGATCGGCGAGATCTCCCGGTCGAAACGGTTCTCGTCCCAGGCTCGCTGGGCGCGCAGTTGTGACTGGAATCCGAGGGCGTCGATATCCTCGCGAGTGATGCCGCGGCGCTTGGCGATTCGCTCGGCGGCCTCGAACTGGTTGGGCATGTCGATGTCCCACGACGCCGCCCGCCAATTGCGGTCGGGCCCCGCGTTGGCACCCAGGCCGACCCGGCTCATCGCCTCGATTCCGCAGGCGATGCCGACGTCGATCGCGCCGGCCGCAATCAGCCCGGCGATCAGGTGATTGGCCTGCTGCCCGCTGCCGCACTGGCAGTCGACGGTGGTGGCGCCGACGTGGTCGGGCAACCCCACGGTCAACCAGGCGGTGCGACTGATGTTGTTGGACTGCTCCGCGAATTGGGTCACGCAGCCGCCGATGACCTGTTCGACGTCTCCCGCATCGATCCCAGCCTTGTGCACCAGCGCTTTCTGCACCGCTCCCAGCAACTCGGTGGCGTGCAGACCTGATAGCCACCCATTTCGCTTGCCGATCGGACTGCGCGTGGCCTCAACGATTACCGGGTTACCCATGGAGCCAGGCTAGAACACGTTTCATTACTATGACAAGCGAGGATGCGTCGGTTCCTTTTGTCTTAGGTGAAGGCATGTTTTACTGGCAGTAGAGCATCACTAGGACAACTAGTGACAACTAGTTGTTTCTACGGATCACCTAGCGCAAGCTAGCGCGAGTTGGTCTGCAAGTTGGTCTACAAGTTGGTCTGCAAGTTGGTCTGCAAGTTGGTCAATGAAGACTGCAGTTAGGAGAACTACCGTGTCTTGCCCCAATGTTCCACCTGGGTTCGATTTCACCGACCCCGACATCTACGCCGAGCGGCTGCCGGTCGCTGAATTCGCCGAACTGCGGGCGTCTGCTCCGATTTGGTGGAACGAGCAGGCACCCGGCCACGGCGGCGGCTACCACGATGGCGGCTTCTGGGCCATCACCAAGCTCAAGGACGTCAAGGAGGTGTCGCGGCGCAGCGACGTGTTCTCCAGCTACGAGAACACCGTGATCCCGCGGTTCCATAACGACATCGCCCGTGAGGACATTGAGGTGCAGCGGTTCGTCATGCTCAATCAGGACGCACCCCACCACACTCGGTTGCGCAAGATCATCTCACGCGGATTCACACCGCGGGCCGTCGGACGCTTGGAAGCCGAGCTCAGCGAGCGGGCGCACAAGATCGCCGAAGCGGCAGCAGCCGAGGGTTCCGGTGACTTCGTCGAGCAGGTGTCCTGTGAGCTGCCGCTGCAGGCGATCGCGGGTTTGCTGGGTGTGCCGCAGGAGGATCGCGGGAAGCTATTCCACTGGTCGAACGAGATGACCGGCACCGAAGACCCGGAATTCGCCCATGTCGACCCGAAGGCATCCTCCGTCGAGCTGATCAGCTACGCCATGAAGATGGCCGACGACAAGGCCAAGAACCCGGGCGACGACATTGTGACGCAGCTGATTCAGGCCGACATCGACGGTGAAAAGCTCTCCGACGACGAGTTCGGCTTCTTCGTGGTGATGCTCGCCGTCGCCGGCAATGAAACCAGCCGTAACTCCATCACCCAGGGCATGATGGCGTTCGCGGACCACCCCGACCAGTGGGAGCTGTACAAAAACGAACGCCCGGAGACCGCGGCGGACGAGATCGTCCGCTGGGCCACTCCGGTCACCTGTTTCCAGCGGACCGCATTGCAGGACTACGAGTTGTCCGGAGTGCAGATCAAGCAGGGCCAGCGGGTGGTGATGTTCTACCGCTCCGCCAACTTCGACGAAGAGGTCTTCGAAGACCCCCACACGTTCAACATCTTGCGAAACCCCAACCCGCACGTGGGCTTTGGCGGTACCGGTGCGCACTACTGCATTGGAGCCAACTTGGCTCGGCTGACCATCAACCTGATGTTCAATGCCATCGCCGACCACATCCCGGACCTGAGGCCCATCTCGGCGCCGCAGCGGCTGCGGTCGGGCTGGCTCAACGGCATCAAGCACTGGCAGGTCGACTACGCCGGCAAGTGCCCGGTGGCCGACGGCGCGGTGGCGGGCGGCGTCTCGAGCTCCGTGGCGCGGTGATGGACTTCGATCTCACCGCGGAACAGCAGGCAGTGGCCGACGTGGCCACGTCGGTGCTGCAGCGGGATGGCTCCTGGAGTGCGCTGGTCGACGGTGGTCTGGCGGCGTTGCCGGTGCCGGAACGGCTCGGCGGCGACGGGGTAGGGCTGCTCGAAGTGGGGACCATCCTGACCGAAGTCGGCCGCCACGGTGCTGTGACACCGGCGCTGGCAACGCTGGGTCTGGGCGTGGTGGCGCTGCTTGATCTGGCCTCCGATGAGCAGCAGGGCCGGTACGTGGCCGGTGTGGCCAAGGGCGCGGTGTTGACCGCGGCGCTCAATGAGCCGGGCGCCCCACTGCCCGATATGCCGTCCACCAGTTTTGCCGGTGGCCGGCTGTCGGGCACCAAGATCGGTGTCGGATATGCCGAGCATGCGGAATGGATGATCGTCACCGCCGACAGTGCCGTCGTGGTGGTGTCGCCGAAAGCCGAGGGTGTGCAATTGGCCCGCACGCCGACGTCGAACGGCTCGGATGAGTACACCGTGACGTTGCGTGATGTGGCTGTTGCCGATTCCGATGTGCTAGTGGGCGCTTCGCCGCAGCGGGTCAACCAGTTGGCGTTGGCGATGCTGGGTGCTTACGCCGATGGGCTGGTGTCTGGAGCGTTGCGGCTTACCGCTGACTATGTGGCCAGCCGCAAGCAGTTCGGCAAGCCGCTGTCCACGTTCCAGACCGTGGCAGCTCAGCTCGCCGAGGTCTACATCGCTTCACGCACTATCGATCTGGCGGCGAAGTCGGTGATTTGGCGGCTCGCCGAAGGTCGTAATGCCGATGACGACCTTGACGTGTTGGGATATTGGTTGACGTCTCAGGCGCCGCCGGTGATGCAGATCTGTCACCACCTGCACGGGGGGATGGGAATGGACATCACCTATCCGATGCACCGGTATTACTCGACGATCAAAGACCTGACGCGATTACTGGGCGGGCCGTCGCATCGTCTCGAACTCGTGGGGATCGCAAGCGCGGCGCAGCCGGGCGCGGCGGGTCGCCACGCAGATGACCCCGTGGGGATCGCAAGCGCGGCGCAGCCGGGCGCGGCGGGTCGCCACGCAGATGACCCCGTGGGGATCGCAAGCGCGGCGCAGCCGGGCGCGGCGGGTCGCCACGCAGATGACCCCGTGGGGATCGCAAGCGCGGCGCAGCCGGGCGCGGCGGGTCGCCACGCAGACAATCCCGGAGCGCAATGTTCATTGACCTGACCCCGGAGCAGCGGGAGCTGCAAACCGAGATACGGCAATACTTCTCGAATTTGATCTCGGCCGACGAGGCCAAGGAGATGGAGAAGGACCGGCACGGCGCCGCGTATCGTGCTGTGATCCGACGGATGGGCCGCGACGGCATGCTCGGCGTCGGGTGGCCAAAGGAGTTCGGCGGCCGCGGTTTTGGCCCGATCGAGCAGCAGATCTTCGTCAACGAGGCGCATCGGGCCGACGTGCCACTGCCCGCCGTGACGTTGCAGACCGTCGGGCCCACCCTGCAGGTGTACGGCAGCGAGATGCAGAAGCAGAAGTTCCTGCCGTCGATCCTGGCGGGTGAGGTGCACTTCGCCATCGGCTACACCGAACCCGAAGCCGGCACCGACCTGGCGTCGTTGCGGACAACGGCCGTGCGTCAGGGCGACGAGTACATCGTCAACGGCCAGAAGATCTTCACCACCGGAGCCCATGACGCCGACTACATCTGGCTGGCATGTCGGACCGACCCCGAAGCCGTTAAACACAAAGGCATTTCGATTCTCATCGTCGACACTAACGACCCCGGTTACTCGTGGACGCCGATCATCTTGTCCGATGGAGCCCACCACACCAACGCCACCTACTACAACGACGTCCGGGTGCCCGTCGACATGCTCGTCGGTGCGGAGAACGGCGGCTGGCGGCTGATCACCACCCAGCTCAACAACGAGAGAGTGATGCTGGGCCCGGCCGGCCGCTTCGCCAGCATCTACGACCGGGTGCGTGCCTGGGCGTGCAAGCCGGGCGCCGACGGTGTCGCGACCATCGACCACGACGATGTCAAGCGGGCACTCGGCGAGATCCACGCGACTTGGCGGATCAACGAGTTACTCAATTGGCAGGTCGCTGCCGCCGGTGAGGACATCAACGTGGCCGATGCCGCGGCTACGAAAGTCTTTGGCACCGAACGTGTTCAGCGTATCGGTCGGCTGGCCGAAGAGATCGTCGGCAAATACGGGAACCCGGCGGACCCGGACACGGCCGAGCTGCTCGAGTGGCTGGATTCCCAGACCAAGCGCAATCTGGTGATCACTTTCGGTGGTGGCGTCAACGAAGTCATGCGTGAGATGATCGCGGCCTCGGGCCTCAAAGTGCCAAGGGTGCCTCGATGACCGATATCCGGAAAGCCATCACACAGATCAAAGCGGCCGGCAGCAGTAAGCCGCGCGCCGCCCGAGACCCGGTGAACCAGCCGATGATCAACAACTGGGTGGAGGCTATCGGCGACCGCAACCCCATCTACGTCGATGACGACGCCGCTCGGGCCGTCGGCCATCCGGGGATTGTCGCGCCACCGGCGATGATCCAGGTCTGGACGATGTACGGGCTTGGCGGGCAGCGACCCAAGGACGACCCGCTGGGTCCGGTCATGAAGCTGTTCGACGACGCCGGCTATATCGGCGTGGTGGCTACCAACTGTGAGCAGATCTATCACCGGTATTTACGGCCGGGCGAGCAAGTCACGATCACCGCTGAGCTTGGCGATGTTGTCGGGCCTAAGCAGACCGCGCTCGGGGAAGGCTGGTTCGTCAACCAGCGCACCGTGTGGCGCGTTGGCGACGAGGATGTCGCTGAGATGGATTGGCGCATTTTGAAGTTCAGGCCCGTTACGACGCCTGGCGTCGCAGTCCCTGATGATCTGGATCCCGATGCGATGATGCGGCCGTCGTTGTCGCGCGACACCGCGTTCTTTTGGGAAGGTGTTGCGGCTCATGAGTTGCGCATCCAACGACGGCCCGACGGCACGCTGCAGCATCCACCCGTCCCGGCGGTGTGGCAGGAGCCGTCCGCGCCGATCGACTACTCAGTGTCCAACGGTCGCGGCACCGTGTTCAGCTTCGTGGTGCACCACGCGCCCAAGGTGCCAGGCCGCACAGTGCCTTTCGTGATTGCGCTGGTAGAGCTGGAGGAAGGCGTGCGTATGCTGGGGGAGCTGCGCAACGTCGACCCGTCACGAGTGAAGGTCGGAATGCCGGTTCGCGCAACGTATATCGATTTCCCAGCTGGTGACTCCGGCCCGGAGTGGACCCTTTACGCCTGGGAGGCGGACGCATGAGCGCCCCGGTTGTGGCTGTGGGTACGCAACTGCCCGAGCTAAAACTGTATGGCGACCCCACGTTTATCATCTCGACAGCGTTGGCCACCAGGGACTTTCAGGACGTCCACCATGACCGGGACAAAGCACAGGCCAAAGGTTCGAAGGACATCTTCGTCAATATCCTTACCGATACCGGGCTGGTGCAGCGTTACGTCACCGACTGGGCGGGACCGTCGGCGCTGATCAAGTCGATCGGGTTGCGGCTCGGGGTGCCGTGGTACGCCTACGACACGGTGACGTTCGCCGGTGAGGTGACCGCTGTCGACGACGGCGTGATCACGGTAAAAGTGTTGGGCCGCAACAGCCTTGGTGACCATGTGATCGCTAAGGTAAAGCTGACGATGGGGGATGCCTAGTGTTGTCCGGTAAGGCCGCCATCGTCGGCATCGGCGCCACCGACTTCTCGAAGGACTCCGGCCGAAGCGAACTGCGGCTAGCGGCCGAGGCGGTGCTGGATGCGCTGGACGACGCCGGTCTGACTCCGGCGGACGTCGACGGGCTGACCACGTTCACGATGGACACCAACACCGAGATCGCGGTGGCACGCGCGGTGGGCATCGGTGAGCTGAAGTTCTTTTCCAAGATCCACTACGGCGGCGGGGCCGCGTGCGCGACCATCCAGCACGCGGCCATGGCCGTCGCAACCGGGGTGGCCGACGTGGTGGTGGCGTACCGGGCATTCAACGAGCGGTCCGGCATGCGGTTCGGCCAGGTGCAGACCCGGCTCACGGCCAACGCCGACTCGACCGGCGTGGACAATTCATTCTCGTATCCGCACGGGCTTTCGACGCCGGCGGCCCAGGTCGCCATGATCGCCAGGCGCTACATGCACCTGTCCGGTGCGACCAGCCGGGACTTCGGCGCGGTGTCGGTGGCCGACCGCAAGCATGCGGCCAACAATCCGAAAGCTTACTTCTACAAGAAGCCGATAACCATTGAGGACCACCAGAATTCGCGGTGGATCGCCGAGCCGTTGCGGCTGCTGGACTGCTGCCAGGAGACCGACGGTGCGGTAGCGATCGTGGTGACGTCGGCTGAGCGGGCCCGGGACCTCAAGCAGCGCCCCGCGGTCATCGAGGCGGCCGCACAGGGCTCCAGCCCAGACCAGTACACCATGGTCAGCTACTACCGGCCCGAACTCGACGGCCTGCCGGAGATGGGCTTGGTGGGCCGGCAGCTTTGGACGCAATCCGGCTTGAAGCCTGCCGACATCCAGACCGCTGTGCTGTACGACCATTTCACCCCGTTCACCCTGATTCAGTTGGAGGAGTTGGGATTCTGCGGCCGCGGCGAAGCCAAAGACTTCATCGCCGACGGCGCCATCGAGGTAGGGGGACGGCTGCCGATCAACACCCACGGCGGCCAGCTCGGCGAAGCCTACATCCACGGAATGAACGGCATCGCCGAGGGAGTGCGCCAACTGCGCGGCACGTCGGTGAACCCGGTGGCCGACGTCGAGCACGTCCTGGTTACCGCGGGGACGGGTGTGCCGACGTCCGGTCTGATTCTCGGCTAAGCGCCTAAAACGGCTTGCGCCGCAGTCGATTAGGCCGGCAGAACAATGCCGGCGGCTTGGCCCATGATGATCGCCTGGCCCCCGGGAGCCACGTAGCCGCCGGTGGGTCCGTAAATCCCGTACACCGGGCTGGTCGGGGTTGCCCCCGTCCAGATGTCATTGATCCAGCCCGAGGTCAGGGTGTACACGGCCGCGGTGTTTCCGGGCGGGGAGAACCCGGTCACTACTTGCAGGATGAAGTCGGTGATGGGGTTTCGGCCTAGCATCGAGTCGACATGCGAGCCGTTGACCAGCTCGACCCCGACGAACTGCCCCGGATACAGACTGACCAGCTGATTGGTGGTGCCACCGAAGGCGTTCCACGGTTGGGGCGGCGCGGCCACCACATAGACGGGGACGCTGGCCGACTGCAGGTTGGCTACCGCGGCCCCAAAAGCTGCGGCATTGTTGGCGACCCCGTCGAACATCACCACGCCCTTGAGGTCGTTGGTGGCCGTCCCGAGGTTGGCGAGGTAATCGCCGCCGGCGATCGTGGCGAGCCCGCCGCCGGCGGAGTGCCCAGACAGGATGAAATCCTGCGGCAGCGTGCCCAGGTAACCGGCCTGGTTCGCACTGATGTTCAGCGCCGTCTGGCTGCCGAGGAACAACGAGGCCACACCTTGCTGCATCTGCGGGCTGCCTATCCACAGGCCGAATGGCAACGGAATTGACGGCACGGTGGGCACCACCACAACGCTGTTGGTCTGCTGTGCCAACTGGACGGCCAGCGGTTCGTAGAACCAGCCTATTGCCCCGAAGCCGTGCTGCAGATAGATGGTGCCGGTGGCGTTCACCGAACCGTCGGCCTGGGTGGGGAAGTACCAGTGTGCCGGGGCGGGGTAGTTGAACTGAGGAATCGTAATGCCCAGGAAGGAGGACGGGCCGATCGGAATCTGCAGGAAGGAGAACCCCGACTTGACCCCGGTCACCCCGTTCGTGGCCGAGCCGGCGAGGGCTTGGGTGGCGGCGAAGTTCACCGCGCCGGACAGGCCCGCCTCGTTGGTGCCCGTGCTGAGCAACGTGCTGGGCTGCATTGCGCCGACGGCCCCGCTGGTGCTGCTGGCCCCGAGGCTGTTACCGAACAGCGGACGTCCGATCAGCCGCTCAACGGGTGCGAAAATCCCCAGGCGCTCGGCGGTTTGCAACAGCGCCCGCAGCGGCGAGATGTTCGCGGCCTCGGCGGCCGCGTAGGCGGCCCCGGCCGCAGCCAATGCACGCACGAACTCGGCGTGGAACCGCGACGTTTGGACGGTCAGCTGCTGAAACTCTTGGGCGTAGCCGCCGAAAAGGCCCGCGATAGCCGTGGACACCTCATCGCCGGCCGCCGCGACAATTCCCGTCGTCGAGGGTGCGGCCGCCGCGGCGGCCCCCTTGATCGCCTCGCCGATCCCGGCCAAGTCTCCTGACGCTACGGCAACAATCTCGGGTGCTGCGATCACATACGACGACATCGGCCGCTCCAATCCCCGGTGGCCCGACAACGTCAGGACAGCTAGGAAATGGTATCGAGGTTCTCTCGCGTCGATGGCCAGTTTGATGCCCCTGCCGTAGCGCCGAGCGTGACGCTGCAGTCACGCCTGAGGCCGAATGCGACTGCAGCGTCACGCTGGCGGTGGTGTGGGTGGCGCTAGCCGGCGCGTACAGCGTGACGCTGGCGGTGGTGTGGGTGGTGCTGGGCGGCGGTGTCGGTGGCCGCTGGCAAACTCCACGCCCATGGGGGAACCCTTTATTGGCAGTGAGGCAGTGGCCGCCGGCATCGCATCGCATAGCGAGTTGCGGCGTCGCTATACGCGGGTGTTTCGCGATGTCTACGTCAGTGAAGGTACCGAATTAACGCATGCGCTTCGAGCCCGCGCGGCGTGGCTTTGGTCTAGACGCCGTGGGGTCGTCGCTGGTTTCGCCGCCGCAGCGTTGCATGGCAGTAGATGGGTGGACGAGGACCGGCCCGTCGACATCATTCATGACAACCGGCACCCGCTGCGGGGCCTGCAGATCTGGGGCGACCGGCTAGAAGCGGACGAGATCGAACTGATCGATGGCGTCCCCGTCACCACGCCTGCTCGCACAGCCCTTGACCTTGCGTGCTGGCACCCGATGACGACTGCGGTGGCGGCCCTCGATTCCCTTGCCCGTGCGACTGAGTTCAAGCTGGCCGACGTCGAGTTGCTCGCGGCTCGATATCGCGGGCGTCGTGGGCTGGAGCGTGCTCGTGTCGCGCTCGACCTCCTCGATGCGGGCGCGCAATCGCCTAAGGAAACGTGGCTGCGATTGGTGTTGGTGCAGGGGGGTTTACCGCGGCCGCAAACGCAAATTCCGGTGCTCGATGCGTTTGACGATGCCATTGCGTACCTCGATATGGGTTGGGAGGACATCAAAGTCGCGGTCGAATACGACGGCGAGCAACATCGCAATGACCGCAGGCAGTACACCTGGGATGTTCGCAGATTGGAGTTGGTCGAGCGGCGCGGCTGGATCTTGGTCAGGGTGGTCGCGGGTGATCGGCCCGCCGATATTCTTCGGCGCGTTCGTAGCGCCCGCGCGCGTCGAGTGTGACGCTGCAGTCACCCGCGGGGTCGAACGTGACGTTGCAGTCACGCAGCGGGCCGGCGTGCGAAGCTAGGCGGAGACCAGCTCGACGCCGCTGAGCACAATAGCGTTGTCGCGCGACGGCGCGACAACGGCGGCCACGATGCGCCCCTGGTCCTGCCACATGTTGACCTGCAGCGTCTCGCCGGGAAACGCCACACCCGCGAAGCGGGCACCATAGGCGGCTACCGCCCCGGCGTCCGCATCGAGCAGCGCGTCGGTGATGGCCTTGCAGGTCATACCGTAGGTGCACAGCCCATGCAGGATCGGCGCAGGAAATCCCGCGGCAGAAGCGAATTCGGGGTCGGAGTGCAGCGGATTGCGATCACCGCAGAGCCGGTAGAGCAGCGCCTGCTGCGGCAGCACCGGCATTGCTACCACGGTATCGGGAGGTCGGTCCGGCGGGGCGTCCGACGTCGACGGCCCCCGCTCACCGCCGAATCCGCCTTCGCCGCGTGCGTAGATAGAACGTTTCTGCGTCCAGAGCAATTCGCCGTCGGGCGTGGTCACCCTGGTCTCGCTCCAGATCACCGCGGCCTTGCCCTTGTCCCAGATATCAGTGAAGCGGGTGACCGCTCGTGCCGAGCCCGACGGTGGCAGCGGCGCAGGCACTTCCACCCGCTCGCTGGCATGCAGCACCTTGCTCAATTCGACGTCGATGCCGGGGAACCGGACGGTTGGCGGTTTGGTGGCGTGGAAGGTGGCGGCCACGGTGGCGAAAGTCGGCAGCACCTGCGGTGTGTCGTCGATCAGGTAGCGCAGCTCCCGTGGATCCAGCGGATCCGATCCGGCTCCGAGCGCCAATTGGTAAAGCTGGATATCGCTACTGGCCCAAGAAAACTCGACCGGCTTCAATTCGGCGTTCAGCGCGGTTTCGACGTCGATCGGCATGCTAGCGCGCTCCCGCGAGATGCAGGGCGGCCAAATAGCCGAACGTCATCGCCGGCCCGATAGTGCCGCCCGGACCCGGGTAGGTATGCCCCATCACCGGCGCGCTGACATTGCCTGCGGCATAAAGACCTTCGATAGTGCTGCCGTCGTCGCGCAGCGCGCGGCCGTGGACGTCGGTGCGGATGCCGCCCTTGGTCCCCAGGTCGCCGGGAACCAACTTCGCGGCGTAGTAGGGCGCGTGCCGGATCTCGCCTAGGTTCGGATTGGGCTTGTTGGTCGGGTCGCCGTAGTAGCGGTCGTAAGCGCTTTCGCCGCGGTGGTAGTCCTTATCGACACCCGACCGGGCAAATCCGTTGAAACGCTGTACCGTAGCGATGAATTGGTCAACGGGCAGACCGGTCTTGGTGGCGAGCTCCTCGAGCGTGTCGGCCTGGATGATCACGCCCGAATCCAACCACCTGCGCGGAATGCGTTGGCCCGGTTGTAATCCGGCGAAAATATAACGGTCCCGGTATTGCTGGTCGAACACCAGCCAGGCGGGAATATTCTCGCCCGGGCCGGGGCCCTGGCCGTACTCGCCGCCGTACATGTGGTGGCAGGCCTCGACATAGGGCATTGATTCGTTCATGAACCGGTTGCCGGACATGTTGACGATGATGGAACCCGGCGAGTTGCGCTCTGATAACGCGAACCATGGCTTACCCACCAGCGGCACCGTCGGGCCCCACCACGCGTCGTCCATCAGATCCAGTGCGGCACCGAGCTTTTCGCCAGCAACGATACCGTCACCGGTGTTGGCCTTGGCGCCCACCGTCCACTCCGTGGTGATGGGCGCGCGCTGGTACTTCACCCGCATCTGCTCGTTGTGCTCGAAGCCGCCGCAGGCCAGAATCACTCCGCGGCGAGCCCGGATCAACCGTGGCTCCGCGGATTCGGATGCGCCGCTGTCGCGCACATAAACTCCGCGCACCGTACCGTCCTCGACGTACAGGTCGGTGAGCGCGGTGTTGAGCATTACCGAAACGCCGGACCGCTGCAGACCGATCCGCAGCGGTCCGATCAGGGCGCGGCCCATGCCGACGAGATTTTTGCCGGTGGCCTTGGCCCAGGTGGTACGCGCGCCGACCCGTATGCTTCGCAGCACACCCCGGGGATGGCGCTTGAGCTGGTTCAGGCGTACGTAATCCTGTTGCATGACAACCACATTCAGCGGCACCTTGCCGTAGGCAGGCTCCAACGTGGCTTCGTCGGGACCTAGCTTGCGGGCATTGAACGGCTTCGGCTCGATCGAACGGCCGCTTCGGAGGCCGCCGGGTGCCTCGGGGTAGTAATCGGAATAGCCTGGCACCCAGCACATTTTCAATGGCGTGTGCTTCAGCACGAACGACAGCATCTGGGGCCCGTGCTCGAGGTAGGCGTCGATGCGCTCCGGCCCGACGATATCGCCGATGATGCCGTGCAGGTAGGTGCGGGCCGCGTCGGGAGTATCGCGAACGCCGGCGCGCCTGAGCACCTCATTGTTGGGAATCCAGACGCCCCCACCCGAACGCGCTGTCGACCCGCCGTAGTGCGCAGCCTTCTCGATGACTACTGTCGAGAGGCCACGGTGCGCGGCGGTCAGCGCTGCCACCATGCCGGCGCCACCGCTCCCGACCACGACGACGTCGTAGTCCTGTGCTGTCATGTAGAACACGTTATAGAATTGCCCGGGTCGGGCGCTACTGGCCCGGTCACCAGGAGGTCGGCGAGACGAGGGGACTTCGGTAATGCTCACTGTTGCGACCCGCGACGAGCTGGCCGCCGACTTGGCGCAAGCCGAGCGCAGCCGTGAGCCGATCGCTCCGCTGACCACCTCCCACCCGGAGATCGACGTCGTCGACGCCTACGAGATCCAGCTGGTCAACATCCGGCAGCGGGTTGCCGAGGGCGCCCGGGTGGTGGGCCACAAGGTCGGCTTGTCGTCACCGGTCATGCAGCAGATGATGGGCGTCAACGAGCCGGACTACGGGCATCTGCTCGACGACATGCAGGTGTTCGAAGACACCCGGGTCAAGGCGGCGAACTATCTGTACCCGCGGGTGGAGGTCGAGGTCGGCTTTATCCTGGCCGGTGATCTGCCCGGCGCGGGCTGCACCGAGGATGACGTGCTGGCGGCGACCGGGGCACTGGTCCCATCCATCGAGCTGATCGACACCAGGATCAAAGATTGGCAGATCAAGATTTGCGACACCATTGCCGACAACGCTTCGGCGGCGGGGTTTGTGCTGGGCGCGGCGCGGGTGTCGCCGGCCGATATCGACGTCAAGGCGATCGATGCGGTGTTGACGCGCAACGGTGAGGTGGCCGCCGAAGGCCGCAGCGACGCTGTGCTGGGCAACCCGGTGACCGCGGTGGCCTGGTTGGCCCGCAAGGTGGACAGCTTTGGGGTGCGGCTGCGCAAAGGTGACATCGTGTTGCCGGGATCGTGCACGTTCGCGGTGGACGCGCGCGCCGGCGACGAGTTCGTCGCTGACTTCGCCGGCCTGGGATCGGTGCGATTGACGTTCGAATAGTTAGGAGCGATCGCAAGCGCGGCAGGGCCGGGCGCAGCGGGTCGCGAACAAAGGGTTAGGAGCGATCGCAAGCGCGGCAGGGCCGGGCGCAGCGGGTCGCGAACAAAGGGTTAGGAGCGATCGCAAGCGCGGCAGGGCCGGGCGCAGCGGGTCGCGAACATAGGATGAGGAGCAGCATGCCGTCCAAAGCAAGTGTCGCGATCGTCGGGTCGGGAAACATCAGCACCGACTTGCTCTACAAACTACTGCGGTCGGAATGGCTGGAACCGCGCTGGATGGTGGGCATCGACCCGGAGAGCGAGGGCCTGGCCCGCGCCCGCAAGCTAGGGCTGGAGACCACCCACGAGGGCGTCGACTGGCTGCTGTCGCAGTCCGAGAAGCCGGACCTGGTGTTCGAGGCCACCAGCGCCTACGTGCACAAGGCCGCCGCACCGAAGTACGCCGAGGCCGGAATCCGTGCCATCGACCTGACGCCGGCAGCGGTGGGCCCAGCGGTGATCCCACCGGCCAACCTGCGCGCACACCTGGACGCCCCGAACGTCAACATGATCACCTGCGGGGGGCAGGCGACCATTCCGATCGTGTACGCCGTGAGCCGTGCGTTGGTTGAAAAAGGAGGGGTGCCGTATGCCGAAATTGTGGCGTCGGTGGCTTCGGTGTCGGCCGGACCGGGCACCCGGGCCAACATCGACGAGTTCACCAAGACCACGTCGCGGGGTGTGCAGACGATTGGCGGGGCCGCGCGCGGCAAGGCGATCATCATCCTGAACCCGGCCGATCCGCCCATGATCATGCGCGACACCATCTTCTGCGCGATCCCCGAAGACGCCGACCGCGACGCGATCGCGAAGTCCATCCGCGACGTGGTGGCTGAGGTGCAGACGTATGTGCCGGGCTACCGGTTGCTCAACGAGCCGCAGTTCGATGAGCCGTCGATCAACTCGGGCGGCCAGGCCGTGGTCACCACGTTCGTTGAGGTGGAGGGCGCCGGGGACTATCTGCCGCCGTATGCGGGCAATCTCGACATCATGACGGCAGCGGCTACCAAGGTGGGCGAGGAGATCGCTCGCAAAAGCAAAGATGTGACGGTGTCGGCAACGGGAGGCACGCGATGACCAGCATCTGGGACGTCCGCATCACGGATACGTCGTTGCGCGACGGGTCGCACCACAAGCGCCACCAATTCACCAAAGAAGAGGTCGGCGCCATCGTGGCGGCCCTTGATGCGGCGGGCGTGCCGGTGATCGAGGTGACCCACGGTGACGGGTTGGGTGGATCCTCGTTCAACTACGGCTTTTCCAAGACCCCCGAGCAGGAACTGATCAAGCTGGCCGCGGAGACGGCCAAAGAGGCCAGGATCGCCTTCTTGATGTTGCCCGGTGTGGGCACCAAAGACGACATCAAAGAGGCCCAGGACAATGGCGGGTCGATCTGCCGGATCGCCACCCACTGCACCGAAGCCGATGTCTCCATCCAGCATTTCGGGCTGGCTCGTGAATTAGGTCTGGAGACCGTCGGCTTTTTGATGATGGCCCATACCATTCCGCCGGAGAAACTGGCCGCGCAGGCCCGCGTCATGGCCGACGCCGGTTGCCAGTGCGTCTACGTCGTCGACTCCGCCGGCGCCCTGGTGCTCGACGGGGTGGCCGACCGGGTGTCGGCGCTGGTCGCCGAACTCGGAGAGGATGCCCAAGTCGGTTTTCATGGACACGAGAACCTCGGCCTGGGCGTTGCCAACTCGGTGGAGGCCGTGCGTGCCGGCGCCAAGCAGATCGACGGCAGCGTGCGGCGCTTCGGTGCCGGGGCCGGCAACGCTCCGGTCGAGGCGTTGATCGGGGTGTTCGACAAGATCGGCGTCAAGACCGGCATCGACTTCTTCGACATCGCCGACGCCGCCGAGGACGTGGTGCGCCCGGCCATGCCCGCCGAATGCCTGCTGGACCGCAATGCGCTGATCATGGGGTACTCAGGGGTTTACTCCAGCTTCCTCAAGCACGCCGTTCGCCAGTCGGAGCGCTACGGCGTGCCGGCGTCGGTGCTGCTGTACCGGGCTGGTCAGCGCAAGCTGATCGGAGGCCAGGAAGACCAGCTGATCGACATCGCGTTGGAAATCAAACGCGAACAGGAAAGTGGCGAGGTCGTCTCGCATTGACGGCTTCCTGGTCGGCGTCACGATCCGAATAATCGGCTACTGCGGAAGAGAATTGTTCTCAGGCAGCCACAACACCCTTCGGTGACTCACCGAGCGGCGAGGTGAGCGGCCGCAGCGTGAGATTACGCAAACATCGGCACCGGTATAGCGGGCTAGTCAACCTTGCTTGTCCGGCTCTAGTTCCGGTCCGTGTCTGAGAGCAGAGTCCTTACCCCAACCCGCGCCTTTCTCCTCCGGGCCGCCTGGCACGCCCCATATCCCCGATCGGGTGGCCGGAACTTCGGCTAATAAACGATGTTTATAGTTCCATCAAAAGTAATGATTAGCGGTTGGTGAAAATATTTTCTAGCGTTGCCCAGGTTACGTATGAAGCCCGTGAGGATCGCTTTATGCTGGCAACGAGCCGTTAGGGACATGTCTTGGCTGCACGATTTGGCTTTGCGCGCCACGCGCGTCACTCTGATTGTCAGATGGCAAAGTTTGAAGCGGCAGTTCGTAGATAGTTACAGCACGGTACTGGTTGGCTTCCTGTTCGACGGCACATTTGAGAATTTCTATGGAGTGATGGGTGCGCTGAGTTTCTGATTGGGGTTCGGGCCCGCTGAGACGACATAGCATTCAGTTAGTTCATATATCTGCGCGAATTGTATCCGAGATAAAGAAGGGTTCTGTTATGCCTCGAGTACCGCACAACCGAGTGGCCACGGGTAATATCGCGCGGGTTGCCCAGGGAAGGCGCCGCAAACGTGGTGCTGTCGTTGCGCTGGGGACCTTGGCGTTGACAAGTGGTGTTACCGTCGCCGTCGACGCCACCACGGAGAACGCCACCAACGTCAGTGTCGGCAGGCTCGCCATCGCAATGACTGCTCATGACGGATTCAAACTCGACAGCTGTTCAAGTGGTAATTCCGATTACAGTGATAATACCGACTCGAACAGCGGTCCATCGGCTAACAGCAGCGTTCAGGATATCGATAATTATTCAACTGTCTCCGGCAGCAATTCGACCGTCACTTCCAACATTGACGAGCAGCCGAATTCGAACCTGGACTACATTGCGATCGATGACGTGTCTTCTACTCAAACTATCGACAATTATTCAAATACCAGTATCGATCAAAACACAGTTATCGATAGGTATGACAATTTAGATAACATTATTGAGAATTACTCAATTATAGAGATCAATTCGAACAATTTCAACGACGATATGAATCGTCCGAGATATCCGTTCGGCAGGGTATCTGACAGTGATCCTGAACTGCCCAACCCGTTTCTTTCGGACCTGTCCCCTGGGGAAGATCTAGACGGTAGAAGATTAACCGAATACATCGTGCTGAATGACGGCGAATATGTCTTGCGTCCTGGCTTTTTGTCGAGTTACCCGCGCGTAACTGACTTCTTGGAGATGTCGCCCATGTACCGACAGGCGGTTATTCGGCTATGGGAGACGGCGCAAGTGGTGAAGGACCAAGCGGGCGAAGGTAACGTGCATGCCGAAATCCACGGAATCCGCTACAATGACGACCCATCCAATTCCGAAACCGAAAACTCCGATTCCGGCGACGATCACAGCATTTCTTACGACGATTCTTCTACTTTCGATGACGACTCCGACAATTCCGATGGGTAGTGTTTTTAGATAGATTTTCAGATAGAACGGCATCCGCGGCGGCTGGTATCCGAATTTGCCGCGGAAACGGCACCGCCCAGGTGCTCGGGGTAACGCTCGGGCAGCAGCTGCGCGGGTGAAGGAAGCCGCGCGGGCAGCCACAGCATCGGGTGCAGGGTTCAACGTGGGCGTGGGCGGCGTAGGGCGGCATACGGCGGCATACGGCGGCATACGGCGGCGTGGAGGGCCGTGGTGGGGCCGTAACAACGCCTTCTTCAATGCGGGGATTGCTCAGGGTTCCGCCGGCATCGCCGATAACGTCGGAATCGACGGGAGGGCTCGGATTCCGGGACCACTCATTACCGGTTTCCTCAACTCGGGCGCGTGGAGTCGGGCGGCTGCAACGCCGTGGATAGGGGTGCATAGGGAATGTCGCCGCTTCGGGCACCAGGCTGATTGCGTGGGTAATCTCGAAGAAGACGAGCGCACCGTAGGGGGTAGTCGCATGATCGTGAAGTCGAGCACCTCCGGCCTGTTGGCCGGTGGCCTGATCAGCGCGGTAGTCGCCGCGCTGATCACGCTGCCGGCGGCCAACGCGGCGCCCCAGCAGTGCAACGGCACCGTGGGCCAATCTGCCTCGCAGACGGTCCAGTCCTACTTGGACCGCCATCCTGACGTGAAGGCCGAGCTTCAGGCCAAGTCTGCGGCTGAAGGCGGCAACGGTTCGCTGATCGAGTACTTGAACCGGCACCCGGATGTGCGGCAGGCGCTGATCACGCTGGCCAACCAGTGCACCTCGTAAACGTGAGCGGGCTTCGTGCTATAGGCCCAGGCTCGACGCGCGCAAATGTTCGCCATTGACGCAAAACAGGAACACGTTCTAGCGTCGAGGTCGTGTCCGCAACTCCCTTCTCCGCTCCGCTGACCGAGGCGATCGCCGAAGCCGAGAAGCTGGTGGCGGCGGCGCCGCACATCGAGACGGAAGCCGACCTGCTGGAAGGGCTGCAGTACCTGGCCGGCTGCATCGCGGGGTGCCTGCATCTGGCCTTCGACTACGAGCGTGACCATCCGTTCCTGCAGTCGGGCACCGGACCGTTCACCAAAATGGGGTTGGACAACCCTGACACCCTCTACTTCGGCACCCGCGTGCAGCCCGACCGTGACTACGTTGTCACCGGTCGGCGGGGAACCACCACCGACCTGAGCTTCCAGGTGCTCGGCGGCGAGTACACCGACGACAATGTGCCGGCCAGTCAGATCGCGTTCGACGACCGTGAACTCGACATCGCTCCGGACGGCACGTTCCAGTGGCAGCTGCGCCCGGCGACTTCCGGCCAGCTGGTGATCCGCGAGGTGTACGGCGACTGGTCGCAGCAACGCGGCACGCTCGCCGTCTCCCGGTTGGACACGGCCGGCACCGCGCCGCCGCCGCTGAGCCGCCAGGCAATCGAAAAACGCTATGCCACAGCGGCAAATCAGCTGGTGAACCGGGTGAAGACCTGGCTGCAGTTCCCCCAATGGTTTTACCTCAACATTCCGGTCAACACCATGGTGGCGCCTCGGCTGACGCCGGGTGGCCTGGCTACTCAGTACTCGTCGGCCGGTCACTTCGAACTACGGCCAGACCAAGCTCTGGTGATCACCGTGCCGGTGAGCGATGCCCCGTATCTGGGTTTCCAGCTCGGCAGCATGTGGTACATCTCACTGGATTACATCAACCATCAGACCTCGCTGAACAACACTCAGGCTCAAGCGGATCCGGACGGCAAGGTCCGTATCGTGGTCGCCGACCAGAATCCCGGTGTCACCAACTGGGTGGAGACGCTGGGCCATCGCCGCGGCTTCCTGCAGTTCCGTTGGCAGCGGGTGTCGCGGCCGCTCACCCAGGCCGACGGTCCGATGCTCGAACTGGTGAACTTCGACGCGATACCGGCCAAGCTGCCCTATCTGGAGCGCAACAAGATCTCCGAAGACGACTGGCGATCGCGAATTGCGTTGCGTCAGCAGCAGATTGCGGCCAGGATGCTGGGGTAGCGATGACAGGGATGCTGGTCGGAAAAATCGTCGTCATCAGCGGTGTCGGGCCGGGGCTTGGGGCCACGCTGGCGCACCGGTGTGCCCGGGAGGGCGCCGACCTGGTACTGGCGGCGCGCAGTGCCGAGCGGCTCGACGACGTCGCCAAGCAGGTCATCGGCAGCGGTCGCCAGGCCATCGCCGTGCGCACCGACATCACCGACGACGATCAGGTCAACAACCTCGTCGACGCCACATTGGAGGCGTACGGCAAGATCGACGTCCTGGTGAACAACGCGTTTCGGGTGCCGTCGATGAAGCCCCTGGCGGAGACCACGTTTCAGCACGTCAGGGAAGCGATCGAGCTCAGCGCACTCGGGGCGCTGCGGCTTATCCAGGGCTTCACCAGGGCGTTGGCCGAAACTCACGGCAGCATCGTCAACGTCAACTCCATGGTGCTGCGCCACTCCCAGCCCAAATACGGCGCCTACAAGATGGCCAAGTCCGCGCTGCTGGCCATGTCGCACTCGCTGGCCACCGAACTCGGTGCGAACGGTATTCGCGTTAATTCTGTTGCGCCGGGCTATATCTGGGGAGACACGCTGCAGGGCTATTTCGAGCATCAGGCCGGCAAGTACGGCACCACGGTGGACCAGATATACCAGGCCACCGCGGCGCAGTCCGACCTCAAGCGGCTGCCTACCGAGGACGAGGTGGCGTCGGCGATTCTGTTCTTGGCCAGCGACCTGTCCAGCGGCATCACCGGACAGACCTTGGACGTCAACTGCGGGGAGTACCACAGCTGATGGCTGATCGCACCGATGTCGGCTCCGTGGCGGAACTGCATGCGTCGGCCACCAAGTTGACCGGGCTGGACGATTTCGGTTCCGACGAGGACAACTATCTCGAGGCTTTGGGCGTGCTGTTGGACTCTTACCGGCGCGAATCCGGGCTTACGGTGTTGGGCAGCAAGATGAATCGTCATTTCCTGCGGGGCGCGCTGGTGGCCAGACTGCTGTCTGAAGCTGCGTGGAAGCAGTATCCGCAGTATGCCGGCGTCCCCATCGAGCGGCCGATCTTCGTGACCGGTCTGGTGCGCACCGGTACTACGGCACTGCATCGGCTTCTGGGCGCCGACCCGGCCCACCAGGGTCTGCACATGTGGCTGGCCGAGTTCCCGCAGCCCCGCCCTCCCCGCGACACGTGGGAGTCAAATCCGTTGTATCGCAGGCTTGATGACGAGTTCACCCGCCACCACGACGAGAATCCCGGATACACGGGGCTGCATTTCATGGCTGCCTACGAGCTGGAGGAATGCTGGCAGTTGCTGCGGCAGTCCCTGCATTCGGTGTCCTACGAGACGCTGGCGCATCTACCCGGCTATGCGGGGTGGCTATCGCAGCAGGACTGGACGCCGGCCTATCGGCGGCACCGAAAGAATTTGCAGTTGATCGGGCTCAACGACGCCGGAAAGCGTTGGGTGCTCAAGAATCCCAGCCATTTGTTCGCGCTGGATGCATTGATGGCCACCTACCCCGACGCGTTGGTGATCCAGACCCACCGCCCGGTGGAGACGATCATGGCGTCAATGTGCTCGCTCGCGCAGCACACCTCGGAGGGGTGGTCGACGGTTTTCGTCGGCGCGCAGATCGGCGCTGACGCGGTGGACACCTGGTCGCGCGGTCTGGAGCGGTTCAACACCGCGAGGGCGCAGTATGACCCGGCCCAGTTCTACGACGTCGAGTACCGCGATTTGATTGCCGACCCGCTGGGCACGGTGGCGGCGGTGTATCAGCATTTCGGCTTGATGCTGACCGCCGAGGCCCAGCAAGCCATGGCGAAGGTCCACGCCGAGAGCCAGACGGGCGAGCGAGCGCCCAAGCACAGTTACTCGCTGGCGGACTACGGGCTGACGGTTGAAGCGGTCAAGGAGCGGTTCGCGGAGCTGTGATTCGGGCGGGTGGCAACTGGCCGCTGCTTGGTTGCTTTGCGCCGGCCTTCGGGCCGTCTTTTCGCCTCACCGGTTGGGAACAATCTGTTGCGTCAGGCTGTTTCCAGATCTGCAGATCGCGGTGCGGGTACTCGTCGACGGAGCCGCAACCCGGATTCCAAAACCGCTGGTTCGACGGAAGGTTGTGCTCACTATGGCCGCGTGCTAGGCTACCTACCCGCCTGACCAGGCTTTTTGTCGCGATTCGATGGAGCGGCGGCTACAATAAACCCAGCACGGTGAATATCACATTCAATTGAGTCTGAAGATTGGACACTCTGGCCCTGACCAGTGGACACCCTACCGAGGGGGCCGGCCAACGACGGCAAGGCGTTAGCTCAGTGTCCATAAAACAGCGCCAAGGCCACGATTTTGAGAGAGCGTGAATGATCAAGAAGACCGTTATTCGTGAGAACGAGGCTTCTGCACCCGGAAGTTTCAAGTGGGGCTACTTTAAGCATTCAACCGGCGGTGGACGTGAACGGGTGGCCGGCGATAAGGTCCGGCTCTCAAGCGCTTCAGAGGTTTGACAAAGTGAGGTTGCCGCCAGCCGGGCGGCAACCTCACTTTCGTTAAGGAGATGCGAGTGCGTCTTGCTCTCGCGGCGATGCCGTGGCAGTCGGTGGAGCGCCCGTCACTTGCTGTCGGCCTGCTACACAGCCTGGTGCGCAGGGAGTGCAGCGACGTCGACGTGGTCGAATACCACGGCGCCATCCAATGGGTGGAACGCATGTTCGACAGCCGCGAACCGACTCCGGTGCAAAGCTATACCGAGATCGGTAATTCTGTTTTGCAAGGGCTGGGTGATTGGGTATTCGCCGGTTGCCTGTATGGGGATCCGGGCTGGCGCGTCGCAGAAATGCGGGCGTTTGCCGAAATCCACAATCTTGACGACTCGCTCGTCGAAGTTGTCTTGCGAATGCGGAAGTTGGCACCGGATTTCATCGAGGCCGCGGTTACCGAAATCCTCTCAGGCCATCCAGACGTCGTCGGTTTCACTTCGACCTTTATGCAGAATATGCCGAGTCTTGCGGCGGCCCGGCGGCTCAAACAGCTCGCGCCCGAGTTGCGGATCGTCTTCGGCGGTGCGAACTGCGACGGTGCTATGGGGCATGCCCTGCACCGCAACCATCCCTTCGTCGACTTCGTCGTGCGAGGCGAGGGTGAGCTGGTGTTTCCCGCGTTGATCGAAGCAATACGCGCCGGCACTGATCCGCACGAGATCCCGGGGGTCTGCTGGTGGAACGATGACCGCTCGGTGGCCAACCCCCAGCCATCACGTACGGTGCCGCCCGGAATGATCCCGTGCCCGAATTTCGACGATTGGCGCGATGCTTTGGAGCGTTCGCCGGTCCGCGAGTATGTCTCACCGCAACTCATCATCGAAAGTTCGCGAGGCTGCTGGTGGGGTGAGAAGCACCAATGTACCTTCTGTGGTCTCAACGGTTCGCTCATGACATTTCGTGCTAAGTCGGCGGATCGCTTCTGGGACGAATTGTCCACGCTGGTGCGGCGCCACCAGATCCTCGACGTCTTCACCGTCGACAACATCATCGACATGAGCTTTTTTCACAGCTTGTTGCCAAAGATCGCGGAGGTCGACTGGGATCTTCGCATCCACTACGAGGTCAAATCCAACCTACGGACCTCCCAGGTCGAGGCACTCGCCGCGGCGAAAGTCGCGATGATCCAGCCCGGCATCGAAAGCCTCAGCGGTCGGGTGCTCAAACTCATGGATAAGGGTGTGGATGGTGCAACCAACGTCGGCCTGCTACGCGACTGCGAAAACAACCACATCACCGCGTCATGGAGCTACCTCTACGGTTTTCCCGGCGAACACGACGAGGACTACTGGAGCGTCATCGCACAATTGCCGGCCCTGGTTCACCTGCAACCACCGGGAGGCGCCACTCGGATTGTCTTGGAGAGATTTTCCCCGTACTTCAACCAGCCCGAACTTGGCTTCGGTCACCGCCGGCCGGCCGCTTTCTACGGGCATGTGTATAGTCTTGCCGACACCGAGCTGGCCGACCTGGCGTATTTCTTTGACAGCGAGCCCGCGGGCATCGTTGGCGACGTGGCGTGCAGCCTCGAGGAGGCGATAGACCGCTGGAAACGTGACTATCCGTATTCGTTTCTCATCGCCACCGACAACGGCGCCGAAATCCTCATTGACGATCAACGCCGCGGATGGCCGAACACCCAGCACCGGCTTTCCGGGTGGCATGCCGTGGCTTACCGGGCACTTGCCCGTCGCCGCAGCAGTACGGCTCTGCGCTCCTACCTTGTCGACAGCGGGTACGAGCTTGACCACGCGACCATCGAGGCATGGCTGCGCAGCGCGCAACGCGACGGGTTGGTCTTCGTCGACGACGCTGCCTGGGTCGCTCTGGCCACAGCCATTGCCACGCAGCGGGTCACCACCATGGCTCCCGACCATGTCGGGGCAATCGCCTAATGCAACCGGGCGGCGTGGATGTTTCCCCTAGTCCGATTCGGCTTGGCGCGCGGCCCGTCGAGACGGTCCACTTCATTGCCAGGCTCCGGGACAATTTGACCGACGGCACCACAACCCGCTGGCATGGCGACGTCACCTCGGCACTGCCCACTCCATTGTTGTGGCATCTGCCGCCACCGGTATATCCGCCCGCGGGTCTAAACGAGCAAGTGGACATGTGGCGATCGAGATTTCGGTTCGGCTTGTGCTACTACCGGCTCGGACCGGACTTCATCCACGTCAAAGACATCCGCAACCCCAAAGCCTCCGCCAGCTTTGTCCTCGATCAGCCCGTCCTGACGCAGGTATTCGCCGAGTGCCTGTCCCCACGACACTTCAGCGAACTCCGGTCCGCTCAACAGGAGGCGGCAGAGGCACTCATCGGGGAAGGTCTGCTGTTGCGCCTCGAGGATCACATCGTCACGTTGCCAAGCCGGATGCTCCATTGGCCAGTACCGGCGACAGAGGTGTAAAGCGCGAAGGCTGGGCCCCGGTGCGCTCCGCCGCAATCCGGAGGCTGGGTGCGTGGCCGGGGACCTGCTCGGTTCTCGTTGACCGGCCATGCTTGCCCTTAAAGGCCGCCGCGGATCGCCCGCCCGCGGCCGGCGACGGCGCCGCGTACTGTGCCGCAACACATTTCGGTCACCAGGACGATCCGCGGCTTATGCGTTCAAATCCTGGTCGGGAAACCCGCAAGACTCCATCCATGTTGGGCACGCGTCGGCGGGCGATCCCGTGAGCACCTGCCCGGCGCGATCGGCCGTAGCGCTCCATGACACCATCGAGCGGGTGATCGCCTGATGACCGGCCAGACCTCGCCGCAATCGAT
Organism: Mycobacterium attenuatum; assembly: GCF_900566085.1. Taxonomy (GTDB): domain Bacteria; phylum Actinomycetota; class Actinomycetes; order Mycobacteriales; family Mycobacteriaceae; genus Mycobacterium; species Mycobacterium attenuatum. The sequence goes on along the minus strand of NZ_UPHT01000161.1, from coordinate 14,976 downwards.
CCGACTGCACATCCAGGAGCCCAATATGCCGGCGGTGTCAGCGGAATACCCCAGCTACGATCGTCCCTGGAAACGACCCGGGGCCGCCCGGTATGCCGCGGCCCGGCTGCACGGGATCCTTTGGCCACCGGTGGATGTCGCGGCAGCACCGCCGGACCTCATGGTGAACCGCAATGTCGGCATCTGTATGCGCGACGATGTTGTGTTGCGGGCCAACGTCTATCGCCCCCACGGCCCGGGCCCGTTCCCCGTGATCCTGGCGGCGCATCCCTACGGCAAGGACCGGCTGCCCAAGCGCAAGTGGGGCCGGTGGAGCATAAACCCACAGTTTCGCGCCCTGCGCCAGACCGCGCCCATCGAAATCTCCAGCGAAACCAGTTGGGAAGCACCAGATCCGGCCTGGTGGGTAGCGCAGGGATATGCCGTCGTCAACGCCGACCTGCGGGGGGCCGGTACCTCTGACGGGGTCGGTGCGTTGCTTTCCGATCAGGAGGGCCGCGACGTCTATGACCTGATCGAGTGGGCGGGTGTCCAGTCGTGGTCAACCGGCAACGTCGGCATGCTGGGGGTCTCTTACCTGGCCCTGTCGCAGTTCAAGGCGGCCGCGCTGCACCCGCCGAGTCTCAAGGCGATCTGTCCCTGGGAGGGGTTCACCGACGCCTACTGCGACTTGTTCACACCGGGAGGGATTGCCGAGAAAGGCTTTTCCCGAATCTGGGTCGCCATCGTCAAACGCGTCATGCGTACTTCCGAAGACGTCGGCAAGCTGCGCAGGGCACACCCGCTGCGAGATCAGTGGTGGCAATCCCTGGTCCCGGACCTCGCCAGGATCACCGTGCCAATGCTCGTCTGCGCGAGCTTCTCCGACAATAACCTGCACAGCCGCGGATCCTTTCGGGCATTCGAAAAGGTGAGCGCCACAGAGAAATTCGTCTATACGCATCGCGGTGGCAAATGGGCGACGTTCTACAGCGACGAGGCCCGACGGGCTCAGCTGGCGTTTTTTGATCACTACCTCAAGCAACGCGACGTGCCCAAACCGCCGCCGGTCCGCCTTGAGGTGCGCGAGCAGCGCGAGGTCATCACCCAGGTCCGCACCGAACGTGAATGGCCACTGCTACGTACCCAATGGGGTGATCTCTACCTCGCCGGCAACGGGTATCTGGACACCGCGGCGCCGAAGGTCGACGGATCGGTCACCTTCCACACTCGTCGCCGCGCCGCGGCATTCACCTTTCCGGTGCAAAGCGATCTGGAACTCACCGGCCCGATGAGTCTGGCGCTGTGGGTCTCAGTCGACGGCGCCGACGACGTCGCACTGTTCGTCGGTGTCGAGAAATGGGTTGGCAGGAAGTGGGTTTCGTTCGAAGGCTCGTATGGATTCGGCCGGGATCGGGTGACTACGGGTTGGCAGCGCGCGTCGTTGCGTGAGATCGACACCGAGCGGTCCACGACGTACGAACCGGTGCACACCTTTCGACGGCACCAGCTCCTGTCGCCCGGTGAGGTGGTTCCGGTCGAGGTCGCATTGGGGCCGTCGGCCACCGTCTTCCATGCCGGCGACCGCATCCGTCTGTTGGTCGCGGGTCGTCAACTGGGCCCGCGCAATCCGCTCTTCGGCGCCTTCCCCGCCCGTTACGCGTCGAGCCCGTCCGCACGGTGCACCTTGTACTGGGGACCGCAACGGCCGGCAAGGCTGCGGGTGCCGGTGATCCCGGCATAAGCCAGCGACGTCCGAGTCCGGCCGTGGTGGATGAGATTCCTGGATGACCTTACCGGTGCGTGCTCAGTCCTGCTGCTCCAGTGTCAGATAGCCTTCAGCGACGGCGTGGTCGATGCTGTCGCTCATTTTCGGGCAGGTCTTGGTGCGCGCCGTGTCGCCGCCAGACGCGCGCACTTCGCAAAAGTGCGCGCAGCGCTGCGAAGCTTCGGTATTCCACTGCACGGCTGTATGTCCCGGGCCCAGCCGCTTGACCGTCACGGTGACGTGGCAGAAGCGGCAATCCACCGGCTGCAGGCCAGCGGTCAGATAGCGTTCGCGATCGGCCAGGCTGGCTTCGCGCACCATCGCGGCGCGCTGCGGGTCGTTGGCGAAGTCCCTTGCCTTGGACCAGGATCGGCGCCCTGCCTGCTCGTGGGATGCGCCGTGGTGCTCATGCTGGTCGCGATAGAGCAGCAGCATAGAGCGGGCCAGCCGATCGACATCAGGCACCGCTTGGTCGTCGGACGGGGTCATGTCAGTGCTGCTCGGCGTGCACATCGTCGGCGAGTTTCCTTGCCGCCAAGTTCTTTTGGACCTCAGCGTTCCAGAACTCGTTGGCGCGGGTGGTGTCCACCTCCAGCTCGAAGCGCTCCACCATTTCAGGGGTGACATCGGCCGCATCTACGTAAAACTGCTCATACCAGCGCCGCATCTGATACACCGCGCCGTCTTCCTCGACCAGCAGCGGGTTGTCGATTCTGGTCTTGTGCTTCCAGATCTCGACATCCTGTAGAAAGCCCATGCTGACGCCTTCGGTGAACACCCGCGACAGCTTGTCGGTCATCTTTTCGTCCATGCCCTTGGGCTTTTCGACGATGACGCCCCACTGCAACACGAACGAATCCTGGGTCACCGGATAGTGGCAGTTGATCAGGATCGACTCGGATTTGTAGCCGCTGTAGCTGTTGTGCAGCCAGTTGATCATGAACGACGGCCCGAAATAGGACGCCTCGGAATCCAGGTGCGCTTCGCCGTAGGCGGTGCCCAGCCCTTCGACATCCGGGCGGCCCACGTTATGCAGATACTGCGAGGCAATGTGGCCCTCGAAGACGTTCTTGAAGTAAGTCGGCAGCCCGAAATGGATGTAGAAGAAGTGCGCCATATCCGTGACGTTGTCGATGATGTCGCGGCAGTTGGACCCTTCGATGAGGATGCGGTTCCACCGCCAGTCCGTCCATTCGTCGCTGGCGGCCTCGGGAATGTCGGGAATGCGCACTTTGGGATCCGGCGGGTTGCCTTCATGGTCGTGCCAGACGAAGAGCAGGCCGCCGCGCACGTCGGTGGCCCAGGACCGGGTGCGAGCGGTCTTGGGGGTCCGCTTGGCGTAGGGCACCAGCTTGCAGCGGCCGTCGCCGCCCCAGCGCCAGTCGTGGAACGGGCAGGCAATCTCGTCGCCCTTGATGGTGCCCTCGGACAGGTCGCCACCCATGTGGCGGCAGTAGCTGTCGAGGATCTTCAGCTCCCCGTTCGAGTCGGCGAACACCACCAGCTTGGTGCCGAACGCTTCCACCCCGTGCGGTTTGCCGTCCATGAAGTCCTTGGCGACACCGAGGCAATGCCAGCCCCGCGCGTACCTGGTCGGCAAAGTTCCGGCATCGATCTCCCGGACGCCGACGCTGCTTGTGCCGGTACTCACCCTGTCACCTCCGCATCCCTGGCCACTAACTAGAACACGTTACAGTTTTAGGCCGGGTGAGTGCAACGACGGCGCGCCTGGCCACGGCATATGCATGGTGCGGTATACGTAAACGATGCCGCTGTATTCATTCGAGGGACGCTCTCCGCGGGTCGATCCCACCGCCTTCGTGGCCCCCACCGCCACCCTGATCGGCGACGTGACCGTCGAAGCGGGAGCGTCGGTTTGGTTCAACGCCGTGCTGCGCGGCGATTATGCGCCGGTCGTAGTGCGCGAAGGCGCCAATGTGCAGGACGGCTCCGTGCTGCATGCGCCGCCCGGTATCCCCGTCGATATCGGGCCCGGCGCCACGATTGCGCACCTGTGCGTCATCCACGGTGTCCACGTGGGACAAGAGGCATTAATTGCCAATCACGCCACGGTGCTGGATGGCGCGGTGATCGGCGCGCGGTGCCTGATCGCGGCGCACTCACTGGTGGTGGCGGGCACCCAGATTCCCGCCGGCATGCTGGTGACCGGCGCCCCGGCCAAGGTGAAAGGACCGATCGAGGGAACCGGCGCCCAGATGTGGGTCACCCTCAACCCGCAGGCTTATCGGGACCTGGCCCAGCGGCATCTGGCCGGGCTGGAGCCGATCTGAGTGTGGAAGCCAGCTCGGGCGCCGAGTGTGTGAAGTCCGCGACGCCTCACTCGGCGTGCCGCGTGGCTCCGGCGGGCTTCACGGGCCAGATCGCGGCGAATCCCGTTAGGTTGCCGACAGTTTCACCACGCGCTTGTGAAAATCGGTCACATAGACGTTGCCTGCATTGTCGACGGCCACACCGTACGGGAAGTTGAGGTCGGTGAAGGGCAATGTCGACGGGGTGTTCGAGCCGGCCGCCAGCTTCAACACCCGGTTGTTGTTCAAGTCGGTGACGTAGACGCCGCCGTTGTGGTCCACCGCCACACCGTGAGGAAAGTTCAGCTCGGTGAACGAAAGGTAGACCGGGGTGGCGCCACCAGCGGCAAGCTTTGCCACCCGGTTGTTTTCGCTGTCGGCGACATAAACTTCGCCGGCGTCGTCCACTGCCGTGCCCAACGGGTGACGAAGGCCGATGAACGGCAGCTCGATGGGATTGTTCGCGCCGGCCGGCAGTTCCAATACGCGGTTGTTGCCGGAGTCGACGACGTACACGTTGCCGTTGCGGTCCACTGCAACGCCATGGGGCGAGCTCAGGCCGGTGAAAGGCAACTCAGCCGGCGTGGCTGAGCCCGCCGGCAGCTTGAGTACCCGGTTGTTGTATGCGTCAACGAGGTACAGGCCGCCAGCGAGGTCCAGCGCCAAACCGGCCGGGCGGTTGAGGCCGGTGAACGGCAACTCGGATTGCTTATCGGCACCGGCCGGCAGCGTCAGCACCCGGTTGTTGCTCGAGTCGGCGACGTAAACAACGCCCTTACCGTCCACGGCGACCCCGTCGGGATCTCCTACCTCGAACGGCAGCACAATCTGTTGGGGCGTGGGCGCAACGGTCGACTGGCCCACCTGATTGGGCGCGGCGCCGTTGGACGGAGTACGGAAGAAGCCCAGGTGCCCAATAGCCGCGAGGATGGCGATGAGCACCACGGCGACACCCGCGATAGCCAGGCTGCGCTGGTTCAATAGCCTGTTACGCCTGAATTCGCCTGCACCCACAGCCAGCTCCCTCACCAGCATTTCGATCGCGACACCAGGACAGTACCGGCTTGGCGCCCCGCTATCTTGTTGCGGCCGCAAAACGCGCCGTGAGCGCCGGCGGTGCCGCCCGGGTGTTGTCATTGTTGACAGGCTCGAAGGCAGCGCAAAGAGTGGAACACGATAATTCGCCAGTTGAGCTGTACGAATTCGTATCCTGAATGTCATTACATCATGTGACTGAGAAACAGTTTCTGATGTTCGAGCTGGTCAGCCGGATAATCGCGGGACCAGCACGGCCGGCTGGATCAATCGTGTCGTTTCGGATGGAAAAAGGCACTGAAAGACGCGATAAAAGTCCGCAGAAATGCAAAATCGCCTTGTCGAACGGGCATAAACTGTGCGTCTACTGATGATTTCGGGCAACACCTTGTGAGGTAATGATGTCGCATTTAGTGGCGATTCCAGGCGCCGTGGCGCCGTGGCGCCGTGGCGCCGTGGCGGCGGTTGCGGTGGATGTGGCGGGCATCGGTTCCCCACTGACCGCCGCCAACCTAGCAGCTGCGGCGCAGACCACCGGGGTGCTGGCCGCCGCCGGTGATGAGGTTCCGGCGGCCATTGCGGCGCTGTTTTCCGCTCATGCGCAGGACTATCAGGCGCTCAGCGTCCGGGCGGCCGCCTTTCATGCCGAGTTTGTCCAGGCGTTGTGGGGGGCGGGGGAGCGTATGCCCTGGCCGAGGCGGCGAATGCCTCGCCACTGCAGAAGCTCGCGGACGACATCTTGGGTGTGATCAATGCGCACACCAACCTGCTGCTGGGGCGTCCGCTCATCGGCAACGGCATCGACGGCGCGCCGGGTACCGGGCAGGCTGGTGGTGCGGGCGGGATCTTGTGGGGCAACGGCGGGTCCGGCGCAGCCGGGCAGGCTGGCGGAGCCGGCGGTGCCGCCGGGCTGGTCGGTGCCAGGGGCGGCGGCGGTATGGGTGGTTCCGGTGGGGCCGGCGGTGCCGGCGGCTTGTGTATGGGCAACGGCGGCCAGGGCGGGGCCGGCGGTAACGCGCAGGCGTTCGGTTCCGGATCGACAACGAGCACCGGCGGTGACGGTGGCGACGGTGGCTCCTCGTCGGGTAGCGGCAATTCGGGCGGCGGTGGCGGCTACGCGTACTCCGCGAAGGGAACAGCCACCGGAGGCGACGGCGGCGCCGGTGGGCAAACAACCGCCGGCATCTTCGGCAGTCAGGGCGGCTCCGGCGGCACCGGCGAAACCCGTCGACGGAACGGCCAACGGCGGCCATGGTGGCACCGGCGGGCAGGTGGCCAGCGGCATCGGCGGACGCGGCGGTAGCGGCGCTACCGCGTACGGCGACGGCAGCGTTATCGGAACCGCCCAGGGCAGCATTGGCGGCGCCGGCGGGCAGGTCAACACCGGTACCGGCGGTACTGGCGGCAGTGGCGGCATCTCGCACATCTACACGACCACCGCCACCACGGCCTCCCGGGCCGGGGATGGTGGCGACGGCGGCGACGTGCTCGTCAGCGGCAAGGGTGGCCAGGGCGGCCTCGGCGGCATCGCCGGACTCGGCGGCGTCAACGGCTCGTCCGGCACCAACGGCTCACCGTAGCAAGGGCTTTCGTCAGGACTTGCCGGTGACTTCCGCGATCAAAGCATCGGGGTCGGTCACGCTGACATACAACGTCTTCAGCGTGACGGGTACGCCCATGACCTTCGCCCGCGCGGGCGGGTCGACGGTCAACTCGACGATCCCTTGGGAAGATCCGTTGACCAGCCAGCGGCCCCGGAATCCGTGCGCACCCCAGGAGTACACCCGGTCGTGGTTGGGCTTGGCGTCTGTGATGGACGCCAGCGGGATCTCGGCGTTGAATCCCCAGCCGAATTTGACCCGCAGGGCGCCGTCTTGGACACGCACCTCGCTGTGCTTCGGACCGCAGCCGAGCGGCACCGAGAAGGGGAGAAACCAGCGCTCGTAACGCAGTTCAGTAGGCACGCCTGAGAGTGTAGGCGTGACGGCGGCGCTTGACCTAGGCTTTTTTGGCCGTTGCGGCGGCGCGCTCCATTTCCCAGTACGCCCGCAGGGCCACCAGCTGGCCTGCGGCATTGGCCTTGTAGGTGAACACCCCTTCGGTGGTGATCTGGTAGCCGCCCATGGTGGTCAGGATGTGGCCGACGTTGGCTTCCTCGTCGCCGCACTGAAAGGTGTCGCGAAAGAAGAACTCGATGCTGGTGGTGGGCGCGATCACCTTGTCCCAGAACGTCGATATCGCGTCGCGGCCGCGGTGACCCTTGCCTTCGGGATCGAAAGCCGATGGCCCGATGGGGTCTTCGACGACGGCGTCGTCGGCGAAGACCGCCAGCCAGGCCTGCTTGTCCTTGGCCATTACCGCCTCGCGGGATCGCCGGCCGGCCTCGTGCGCGGGATGCGTCTGGGTCATGTGTCCTGCCAGCCGGAGTGGATATAGGTGTCCGCGAAGCGCTTCATCGAGTCCTGCTTTTTGTCGAGCGGCGCGTCGAAGCCCAGGCCGTCGAAAACCCACGGCATGACGATATTGTCGGTGACGCCCATCCCGGCAAGCTCGCGATGACCGTCGACCCCGAACTTGTCGATACAGACCGCCTGAATCTCGAACGGCTGCTCGGCCCGGCCGTATTCGGTGCGCAGTGCTGTGAGCCGGCCGATGGTTTCGGCCAGTTGCGCGCCGGTCATCATCGCGGTGGACCAGCCGTCACCGACGCGGGCGGCCCGTTTGAGTGCCACGTCGGTGTGCCCGCCGACGTAGAACGGCACCGGTTGGCTGGGGGTCGGGCTCATCTGCAGGCGATCGAAATCGAAGAATTCGCCGTGGAATTCGACCATGCCGCCGCCGAGCACCAGCTTGATCACTTCGATCATCTCGTCGACGCGCGCGCCGCGGCGCTTATACGGCACCCCGCACCATTCGAATTCCTCGGGCGCCCAGCCGATTCCGACGCCAAAACCGAAGCGGTTGTTGGTCACGTTGGCCACCGAACCCACCTGGCGGGCCAGCAGTAGCGGCTGGCGGGAGCCGAGCTTTAATACGTGGGTGTAGAACCGCAGCGTCGAGGTGACCGCGCCCATCGCCGCGGCAGCCACCAACGGGTCGACCCACGGAGTGTTCTCGTCCCACATCCGCGACCCGTCCGGGGTATAGGGGTAATCGGCGGCCGCTTTCTCCATGTGGAAAAGCGAATCCGGTAGGGCGATCGAGTCGAACCCGACTTCCTCGGCGGTCTTGGCGATGCCGATCAGCTGGTCGATCGGCCCCATCGCGATGCTGCAGGTGTACTTCATCCGAGTCATGACGTGACCGGCTTCTCAGAACCGACGACCCACATCGAGTAATACTGCGAGCCACCGCCGTAGGCGTGACCGAAAGCCTTTCGCGCATTCGGCACCTGGTGGTCGCCGCCCTTGCCCATCACCTGGATGGCGGCCTCGGCGAAGCGGATCAGACCGGAAGCGCCAATCGGGTTCGAGCACAGCACACCGCCGGAGGGGTTGACCGGCAGCCGTCCGCCGATAGCGGTTTCCCCGGCTTCGGTGAGTTTCCAGCCCTCGCCCTCGGCGACGAACCCCAGGTTTTCCAACCACATCGGCTCGAACCAGGAGAACGGCACATAGATTTCGGCGGCATCGATTTCGTCGATCGGGTTGGTGATGCCCGCCGCCTTCCATAACGCGGCGGCGGCGTCCCGCCCGGCCTGCGGGCTCACCTGGTCGCGACCGGAGTACGCCAGCGGTTCGGTGCGCAGTGCGGTGGCGTGGATCCACGCCACCGGCTGGTCCTGCGCCACCTTTGCGTCGGCGATCTCCTCGTTGCCGATCACCACGGCGCAGGCCCCGTCGGAGGAGGGGCAGGTCTCGTCGTAGCGGATGGGGTCCCACAGCATCGGTGACTCCATCACCTTCTCGAGCGTGATATCGGGCTGCTGCAAGTGTGCCAACGGATTACGGCTGCCGTTAAGCCGGTCCTTGACCGCCACCATGGCGCCGATGTGCGTCGGGGCTCCGGAGCGACGGATGTAGGCCCGCACGTGTGGCGCGAAGTAGCCGCCCGCCCCGGCACCCACCGGCTTGATAAACGGAATCGGAATCGACAGTGCCCACATGGCATTGGACTCCGATTGCTTTTCCCAAGCCATGGCCAGCACCCGGCGGTACTTACCGGACTGCACGAGGCTGGCCGCCACCACCCCCGTGGAACCACCGACCGAACCCGCGGTGTGCACCCGGATCAGCGGCTTGCCGGTGGCGCCCATGGCGTCGGCCATGAACAGTTCCGGCATCATGACGCCTTCGAAGAAGTCGGGCGCCTTGCCCACCACGACGGCGTCGATGTCGTCGAAGGTGGAACCGGAATCCTCGAGGGCTCGGTCGATGGCCTCGCGAACCATGCCGTTCATCGAGACGTCGTGGCGCTTGGCGACGTATTTGGTCTGACCGGTGCCCAGTACCGCGGCCAGGTGTGCTCCTGCTCCGGCCATCAGTTGTTCCCTTCCATCACGGCGACCAGGTTCTGTTGCAGCGCAGGCCCACTGGTGGCATGCGCCAGCACTCGCTGGGCCGAGCCGTCCCAGATGTGTTGGGCGGCAAAGCCGATCCGTTCCAGACCGGCGACGAACATGGGGTTGGCGGCCAGCGCACCGCCGGAGGGATTGATCTTCGTCGCCCCCGGCAAGTTGATGGCGTCGCCGAGGATCAGCTGCTGATGGGTGAACGGCGCGCAGATCTCGGCCACGTCGATATTGCGGGTGTGACCCTTGGTGGCCGCCCGGGCCGCGGCTCTGGTCGACGGCGATTCGGTGAGGTCGCGCACACCCAGCGACGGCGACTCAATGCGATGTTCGATACCTGTTATCCACGCCGGGTTTTCGCGCAACTCGCGGGCGCGGTCATCGGCGGCCAGGACGATCGCCGCGGCGCCGTCGGTGATCGGCGCAATGTCGTGGCGGCGCAGCGGGTCGGCGAAAAACGGCCGGTCCAGCAAGTCGTCGATGCTGATCGGCGGCTCCACGGAGTCCACCCGGCGCGCGTTGGCGAAAGCGTTGAACGCCACCCGCGCCATCTGCAATTCGCTCCACTTGCCGGAATCCAGCCCGAGGCGGGCCTGCAATCCGGCCATCGACACCGAATCCGGCCACAGCGGCGCGACGGTGTAGGGGTCGGTCTGCCGCGACAACACACGTCGCAGCGTGCCGGCCGAGGACTTGCCGAAGCCGTACACCAGCGCGGTGTCCACCTCGCCGGTCAGAATTTTGATGTAGGCCTCATACAGCGCCCACGCGGCATCCATCTCGACGTGCGATTCGTTGATCGGCGGCACGGCGCCGATCGAGTCGATCGCCGAGATGAATGAAAAAGCGCGTCCGGCAAGGTAATCGGACGAGCCGGAGCACCAGAAGCCGATGTCGGCCTTGGTGATGCCCAGTTCGTCGTACAGCCGGGCGAAGCACGGCATCAGCATCTCGACGCCGTTGGTGGTGCCGTCGGTGCGGCGGACGTGCGGTGCGTGGGCGAAGCCGACCACCGCGACATGGCGAGCGCTCATCTGCAGTTAGGCCCTTTACAGGTGGTGTTTGTAGGTGTCGTACTCGGCGTCGGGTTCTCCCGTCGGCCGAAAGTACTCGATGTTGTCGATGCCAAAACCCCACTGCTCACGCGGTTTCCACACCGCCTCCACGCGCATCCCCATCCGCACCTCGTGCGCGTCGACGTCGGCAACCAAGTGCAGGAACGGGATGTCGGCGCCGTCGAGCAGCACGTAGGCTGCCACGTAGGGCGGTTTGATGCGCTGACCCTGGAACGGGATGTTGATGATCGCGAACGTCGTCACCGTGCCCTTGTCCGTCAACTCGACGAACTCGGTGGTCGGCTGGCCGGTGGCCGGGTCGGCCCCGTGGGGCGGGAAATAGACTTTTCCCTTTTCGCCGGTGCGGGCGCCCAGGAGCTTGCCCTCCGCGATGGCCCGCAGGTATGCGCTCTCCTCGTGGGATGCGGTGTGCTGGATGGTCATTTCGATCGGGGTGATGACCATGGTCACCGGCTCCTGGTCGCCTGTCGCTTCCGGAACGGGTTCTTGTTCGTCGCCCAGCGCGAAGTAGGCGATATCGGTAATGGCGCCCTGGGGCTCGTCGGCCCAGTGCACGTGTACCCGGGCGCCGGTGCGGACCTTGTCCGGCTCGCCCGCATCTACGGCGTGCATCAGCAGCGTGTCGGCGCCGTCGAGTTTGATCAGCGCCCAGGCAAACGGACGGTCCAGTGGCTGGCCTTGCAACGGCTCCGGCTGCCAGGTCCAGGATGCGACGGTGCCGACATCCGAAACCGGTACCATCTCGGTCAGCGGTTCGTAGGTCAGCGGGTCGTATTCCGCGGGCGGCACGTGTACCCGGCCGTCGGATCCGCGGACGCCCAGAATGCGGCGCTCACGCAGCGCAGTGAAGAACTTCCCGAGGGTGGGACCCACCGAACGGGTGTAGTCGAAGGACAATGTCAACGGCGCGGAAAGGGGCGGCTCACGGTGATCGATCAAGGTCGGGCCGCTCGAGCTGGCTGTCACGCCTTCGAGTAGAACAGGTTCTAACAATCTGAGCAAGAACACAGCAAGGAGGCAGTGATGAAGCTCGGTTTGCAGCTGGGGTACTGGGGTGCGCAGCCCCCGGAGAACGCGGCCGAGCTCGTCGCCGCCGCCGAGGAAGCCGGATTCGACGCCGTGTTCACCGCCGAGGCGTGGGGCTCGGACGCCTACACCCCGCTGGCCTGGTGGGGTTCGGCCACGCGGCGGGTGCGGCTGGGCACCTCGGTGGTGCAGCTTTCCGCGCGCACTCCGACGGCGTGTGCGATGGCGGCTCTGACGCTGGACCATCTGTCCGGTGGGCGCCACATCCTAGGGCTCGGCGTGTCCGGCCCGCAGGTGGTCGAGGGCTGGTACGGCCAGCGGTTTCCCAAGCCGCTGGCGCGCACCCGGGAATACATCAACATCGTGCGCCAGGTGTGGGCTCGGGAGAAGCCGGTGACCAGCGACGGCCCCCACTATCCCCTGCCGCTGACCGGCGCGGGCACAACCGGGCTGGGCAAGGCGTTGAAGCCCATTACCCACCCGCTGCGCGCCGATCTGCCGATCATGCTGGGCGCCGAGGGACCCAAGAACGTCGCGCTGGCCGCCGAGATCTGCGACGGCTGGCTGCCGATCTTCTACACACCGCGCGTGGCTTCGATGTACAACGAGTGGCTCGACGAGGGTTTCGCCCGGCCGGGGGCTCGTCGCTCCCGGGCGGACTTCGAGATTTGCGCGACGGCGCAGGTAGTGGTCACCGAGGACCGGGCGGCGGCGTTTACCGGCATCAAGCCGTTCCTGGCGCTGTACATGGGCGGTATGGGCGCGGAGGACACCAACTTCCACGCCGACGTCTACCGCCGGATGGGTTACGCGGAAGTGGTCGACGACGTGACCAAGCTGTTCCGGTCCGGGCGCAAGGACCAGGCCGCCGCGGTGATCCCCGACGAGCTCGTTGACGACGCGATGATCGTCGGCGACCTCGACTACGTGCGTAAGCAGATCGTGGCCTGGGAGGCGTCCGGGGTGACCATGATGGTGGTCAGCGCCCGCAGTGTTGAGCAGGTCCGTGACCTTGCCGCGCTGGTTTGACGGCGGTCCTTGCGGGGCGATTAGAACACGTTCTAGATTGACCGGATGGCAGCCTCCCAGCACACCATCGCCGGCACGGTACTCACGATGCCGGTGCAGGTCCGCAAGGCGACCCAGCAGATGGCCATGTTCTTGGTCGACGCCAACGCCGCCCAACGACTGATCGGCTACAGCGGTCTCCAGGCGGCCCACGTTCTGCCTGGCCGTGCCGCCGTGGCCCTGACACTCGCCCACTTCATCGACGGCGACCTCGGCAGCTACCACGAATTCAGTACCACTGTGGTGGTCAATCAGCCTGGGTCAAAGGTATCGGGTCTCCGCGCGCTGCAGTCGGGCTTCATTCATCACATGCTGGTCGATCAAGCCTTCACTCTTGAAGCGGGACGAACGATTTGGGGATTTCCGAAAGTCATGGCTGACTTCCGGATTCGAGAAGGAGGCCGCTTCGGCTTCGAGGTCAGCGCCGCTGGTCAGCGCGTGGTCGACCTAGAATTCCGCCGCGGCCTGCCGGTTCCCTCGGCGTTGACTTCGCGCAAGCGGGAATTGCGCTCGTATGCTCACCGCGACGGTCATACGTTCGAGACGGAGTTCACGATGTCTACGGTGGGTTCGCGCTATCGGCCGGGCGGCGTGTGGCTGCGGCTCGGCGATCATCCCTATGCCGAAGAGCTTGCGTCGCTTGGTATGCCCAAGCGAGCGACGCTGTCATCTTCGGCGGTGAACTTGAAGATGTCGTTCGGCGATGCTCGGGAGATTTCATGAGACCAGACGTCGATTTGACCGACGGCACCTTCTACGCCGGCCGTGAAGCACGCGCCGCGTACCAGTGGATGCGGGCGCATCAGCCGGTGTTTCGCGACCGCAACGGGCTGGCTGCGGCGTCGACGTATCAGGCGGTGATCGACGCCGAACGTCAGCCCGAGCTGTTCTCCAACGCCGGCGGTATCCGTCCCGACCAGCCGGCCATGCCGATGATGATCGACATGGACGATCCCGCACATCTGTTGCGGCGCAAGCTGGTTAACGCCGGCTTTACCCGCAAGCGGGTGCGCGACCGCGAGGAATCGATTGCGGCGCTGTGCGACACGCTGATCGACGCGGTGTGCGAACGCGGTGAATGCGACTTTGTGCGGGACCTTGCCGCGCCGTTGCCGATGGCGGTGATCGGCGACATGCTCGGGGTTCGCCCGGAGCAGCGCGACATGTTCCTGCAGTGGTCCGACGACCTGGTGACGTTTCTGAGTTCGCATGTGTCGCAAGAGGATTTCCAGGTCAGCATGGATGCCTTCGCGGCCTACAACGATTTCACCCGCGAGACCATTGCAGCGCGGCGTGCGGAGCCGACGGAGGATCTGGTCGGGGTGCTGGTGCGTTCCGAAGTCGACGGGGAGCGGCTCAGCGACGACGAGCTCGTCATGGAGACGCTGCTGATTCTGATCGGCGGCGACGAGACCACGCGGCACACGTTGAGCGGTGGAACCGAGCAGCTGCTGGGCAATCGGGACCAATGGGAGCTGCTAGTGGCCGACCCGTCGTTGCTGCCTTCGGCGGTGGAAGAAATGCTGCGCTGGACCTCGCCGGTGAAGAACATGTGCCGAATGTTGACTGCTGACACGGACTTTCATGGTACGACGTTGCGGGCCGGCGAGAAGATGATGCTGCTGTTCGAGTCGGCGAATTTCGACGAAGCGGTGTTCGCCGAGCCGGAGCGATTCGATATACAACGAAACCCGAACAGCCACTTGGCATTCGGTTTTGGCACGCATTTCTGCATGGGCAATCAGCTGGCGCGGTTGGAGTTGTCGTTGATGACGGAGCGCGTGCTGCGGCGCCTGCCCGACTTGCGGCTGGCGTCTTCAGATGCGTTGCCGCTGCGGCCGGCGAACTTCGTCAGCGGCCTCGAGTCGATGCCGGTGGTGTTCACGCCTAGTGCGCCGGTTCGGGGCTGATCCCGTTTGCGGGGCTGAGTTCGGTCGCGGGCTGTTCCCGTTCGCGGGGGCTGTTTCCGTTCGCCGAACGTGAGTTCACCGCGAGATTTTGAGGGTGGGTTCATACGGTCAAGACAACGTCCGTTGATCGTGGAGGTTGTCGTGTCGAGTGGTTATCTGCATCCGCGATTGACACGGCGGGCGTTGTTCGACTGTGTGTGTCAGGGGGCGCCGCTTATTCGGGTGGCGCGTGAGATGGGCGTGTCGACGATGTCAGGGTGGCTGTGGTGGCGCGACGCTGGGGCGGTGTAACTCA
>NZ_UPHT01000174.1 GCF_900566085.1 Mycobacterium attenuatum | reverse complement strand
CAAAAGCGCCTCGGCAGCTACCGCCACCGCCGGCCGGACTCAGCGTTAGCACCGGCCCCGCCCCGGCCGGGGTGGGGCAGAT
Source organism: Mycobacterium attenuatum (assembly GCF_900566085.1). Lineage (GTDB taxonomy): Bacteria > Actinomycetota > Actinomycetes > Mycobacteriales > Mycobacteriaceae > Mycobacterium > Mycobacterium attenuatum. The sequence continues at coordinate 15,985 of NZ_UPHT01000174.1, read as the reverse complement.
GTTCATGGTGTCTCAGGCGGGGACGGCGGCAACGGTGGTGATGCTTCCACCGTCGGAACCGGGCAAGTTACCGCCGGTCACGGCGGCCGAGGTGGCAACGGCGATGCCACCAGCACCGCTAGCACCGGCGGCAACGGCGGCAACGGCGGCAACGCGACAATCAACAACGTGAATAATGCGAATACAGCCGTCGGTGGAAACGGGGGCAACGGCGGCACCGGCTATAACGCAGCTCCTGGCCACAGTAATGGCGGTAACGGCGGCAACGCCACCATCAAGGCAGGCCACAACTCTGACGCCTTCGGCGGCAGCGCAGGTGCCGGCGGTGCCGGCATCACTTATTCCGGAAGTGGCGGATCGGGAGGGGCCGCGTCGAACGTCACGGACGGCCTGGCCTACGGCGGCGATGGCGGCGTCGGCGGCACCGGTGGCGTCGGAGGGGCCGGCGGCATTGGCGGTTACGCATACACCTACAACGGCCAGGGAGCCGCCTTCGGCGGCGACGGCGGCACCGGTGGCGACAGCCAGACCAGCGGCGTCGCGGGCGGCGACGGCGGCGACGGCGGCAACGCGTACACCACAAACCATGCCTTCGCCCAGGGCGGTCAAGGCGGAGCTGGCGGAAAGGGCGGTCCCGGAGCGTCCAACGGTGCTTCAGGCTCGAACGGCCAGATCGGGAAAGCGTAGCGAATTATCTGGCAGGGAATCCGATGGAAAAGTGTTGCCGTGGCTGCCGCGGATAGCGGGTCAGGATGTCCAGGATTGGCGTTGCCTAACCCGGCAGGCGCCGGACGGCGACTCGGACCCCCTCGCAACCGCGCTGCGCGAAGACCGACGATTTCCTCGTCAACAATCCGCAGTAGCGTCCGCGGCGGACCAAAATCGGGATGCAGCGGCGGTCCTCCGAGACCGAACTGGTCGTGCTGGTGGCGTTGTAGCCTACGACCGCTGACCCCTGGGAATTATTCGTCGAGACGGATTGGGGCGGTCTGGGATGCGGGTTTTGGGCTGGCTACCAACGGGAAGAGGCGGCATCCGATGCAGAAGCCGAAGGCCGCGTTCAGATAGACGGCTGCCAGAAGGGTTGCCGTGGCGATTACACCGAGCAAGCGAATGCCGGCGGCGAAACCGACCGCACCCGGAATCACCATCACGAAGCCGACCAGGTTGGCGAACTTGACCGGCGCTAGCGGTTCTCGTTCGGCGACTGGACCGAGCCGGGGCGCTACGAATGCGGCGAACACCAGCCCATAAGGGTTCCAGCGGGGCCGATTCAGGGCGCCAATGGCAAAAACGAAAGCCTGCAGAGTCAGGACCACCGCGGCGGCGGGGGGACTGAAGCCGGAAATGATCAGACTGATGACCAGAACTGCGGTAGAGACCCAGGCTCCGAACTTGGTACCGCGAACGTCGACGCCATTTCCTTGGTTGGTATTGCTGGTCGACACGTTGCTCCTCACTCCTAACTCGATTTGTTGGGAAACGGACGACGCGGCAACGATTCTTGACTCACGCGTCCCCGGGACGAAGCTGGCCGGCGGCGAAAAACGGCAGCAAACGAGGATCGCCCCGCTGCCTGCGATGAGCATGAACTCGCCCGCAAATCCAATGTCATGGTGTGTCAGCCCAACAGCGTTTCCAGAGCGGACGCCAGATTCTCAACCGTCGGGATGCCTGTGGCCCGGTACCGCTGACGTCCCGCGGAATCGAAGATGAACGTGGTTGGCAGCGACCGCACCGAAAGCTGTTGCGCCGCCACATGATTGGTATTCATGTCAAGTTCGACGTGGGCGACCCCCCGTCGATTGTCGCAGACCTGGCTAACTACCCGACGTAGCCGTATGCAGCCCCCGCACCAAGGGGCGCTGAAATGTACGATCGTTGGCCCCGTGCTTGATAAGGGGAGGTCTGTGTCGCTGACTCCGGGGGTTGGGCCAGCATGAGAACCGGTGGGCCGGATCTGTCCTGATTGCCTGGTGATCAACCATCCAATAGCGGTCGCCAGCGTGATAGTCGTGACGACTGCGACGATTGCGGTGATCATGGCTGTCTAGACCCGGCGCGCATCATCACGCGTGCATTGCTTGTCATCGCGGAACTGGTCAGACCGGATGGAGTTATGGCTGACCGCGGATGGCATTGCTGGTGAGACACATTCGGGCGACTGCCGTTTACGCGCGGTGACCAGCAGGTAGTCCCACTCCATGGTCGACGGCGTGCCGGCCAAGTACCGTTCGGCCAATGCGGCCAACTTGTCATCCAACTCGTCAACTCGACGGGGATCATTCGCGATGCGCTGGTATGCAGCGCGCGGGGGCGGGCAATGGGCTTTCATATAGTCGCGGAACGCTTCCCCATCCGCGAACATAACCACCCGCAGCGTGTGTTGTTCCGCCGTGAAGTTGCTTACTCGATCCCCCAACAGATCACGCACGTAAGCCGCGTCGCCCCACCTGGCTGCTGGCTGCGAACCAGGTTGCGGCGCATCAAGGTATGGCTTGATCGTCGTCATCAGCTCGCTCATGAAGCCGTCCGATGTCCAGTTGATCAGCCCGATGATTCCCCCGGGTTTGCAGACCCGAACCAATTCGTCAGCGGCGCACTGATGTTGCGGGGCGAACATCACCCCAACGCATGACAGCACCGCGTCAAACTCGTTGGTGTCAAACGGCAGTGCTTCAGCGTTGGCCACCTGCCAGTGCAGCCTGGCGCCGCGGGTCTGAGCAAGCTCACGGCCCCGATCCAGCAGCTCGGGGCATAGATCGCTGGCAATGACGTCGGCGCCGGTGAGAGCAGCCGGTATCGCCACATTGCCGGTCCCCGCAGCGACATCGAGCACTCGATCTCCCGGCCTGATTGCGCTTGCGCGCACGAGCGCTCGTCCGAGTGGGCACAACAGCTCGGTCACCGTCTTGGCGTAGTCGCCTGATGCCCAAAGCGCGGTGGTCCTACCTGCGTACCCAAGATCGGCTGCAGCGCCGTCGGTTCGATGGCCGGTCGTCATTCCTGTCGTCCCTTCTCGTTGGTTGCCGCCTGATCTGACATCAGAGCTGCGGTGCGTCCCCGGCGGCTCTGCGCCAGGCAAGGGTGTCGGCCGACGAGTGCTATCGCGCGGCCATCCACCATTACCGGCGGACCCTCATATTGTCCACCACTGTTGACAGATCAGTCAACCATGGATGACAATAACGGACCTAGGGCGCGATGGAACTGACTCGAAGGCACGACCGGCGGCTGCGACATAACGAACGCGCGCTAGAAGCAATGCGTCAACGGCCTTGGAAGGAAATAGCATGACCAAGAAGCTCGTCATTGTGGGCGCCGGCATCGGCGGCCTCAGCGTGAGAAGGCGATCCGCGAGTCCACAGTAGTTGTTGACGATCTTGACATCACCATCATTGACGAAGACTTTTCGCATTTCCTCGGATTTACATTGCCGTGGGTGATGCGAGGATGGCGTGACGAGCACAGCGTCCCCATTCGTCCCACCGCCGCTACCCTTGCCGGGATCAACACCATCACTGGAAAGGTCGCCGCAGTGAATCCGGAGGCCAAGACGGTGACGTTGACCGACGAATCGGAAATCAGCTTCGACGCATTAGTGCTCGCAACAGGTTCGCGCAATGCAATCGAGATCGTGCCCGGCCTGCAGCGGGCGTACGACGAGGGTGTAGCAGTGCACTTCTATGCCGCCGACGCGGCCGCCGCTGCGCACCGGGCATTGTCGGAATTCGCTGGCGGCAACCTCGTGTTCTTGATCACCGCACAGCCATTTCGTTGCCCCGTCGCTCCTTACGAGGGAACTCTTTTGGCCGCCGATTTGCTGCGCGAGAATGGCACGCGCGACCGAACTGAAATCTCGCTGTACACACCGGAGAAGCAGCCCATGTATGGGGCAGGTGATTATGCTGGGTTCGAGCTCATGGATCTGCTCAAGACTGAGGAAGTCGAAGTTCACTTGGAACACGCCGTCGAGCGCATCGATCCCGACCATCGGGTGATCCATTTCGAAATGGGAAAGCCGTCGATTTCGATCTGCTGGTGTTCGTTCCGCCTCACCAGCCCACGATTACCCTCGATCGGCCCGGCTGGATCAGTATCGATACTGAAACCATGCAGACCAACTACCCTGGCATTTGGGCGATCGGCGACATCACCACGGTCACTTGTCCGTCAGGACGGCCCCTGCCCAAAGCAGCAGTCTTCGCCAAGAACGGCGGCAAGGCAGCGGCGGGAAACATCCTCAAGTTTCTGGGCAAGACCGGTGCGAGTGATCCGATGTCGGGGCTGGGACATTGCTACATCGACACCGGCGCATACTCGGCCGTAACGGGCAAGACCGACTTCTTCCAGCTTCCACTACCCGAGCTGCACCTGTCTGAGCCCTCGCAGGAGCTAGAGGAAGCCAAGCAGGCCGAAGAAATGGACTGGCGGGCCTGCTGGGAATAGGCGATTCAATGCGATGCGGGTCCGGCCGGCCGCCTCGGCTGGGGCCGACACGGCCGGTCGGTGGGCACGACAGTGGGGCAGCGCCGATCGCTCACCGATCTGCGGTCGCGAACATGGTGATGCCCCGAGCAAGAAGCCTCAGTTGGCGATCCGGCGGTTTCGGTCAGTACGGCAGTGGCCGCCCGCCGGTCCTACCCCCTGCGCAACGGCGCAGGATTCCACAGACCACTACGGGTTACCGTGCCCAGCTGCAACCGTGCCGGGTCGGCATCGGGGTAGTAAGGGGCCAGTCGCTGCAGTGAGCCCCAGTCGCGGAACCAGTCGTCCTTGAGGTAGCTGGCCACAGTCGTTGCCCGCAAAAGCAATTCGGTGATGCCCAGCGGGCCGCCGCCGTTCTTGTCCATGACGGGTGAGTTGGCTTCGGCGCCGAACCGGTCCGGCAGGATGCGCCACTTCGGCGTTTCGATGACGCCGTTTTGATGGCCGAACGGGCGCTGGCACGGGAAGGCCAACCCGACCAGCCAGTCCAAAAACACCGGATCCTTGGAGCCCACCACGTCCTGCAGCGTGCGCAGGTGCGGAATCCGCGGCGGCGTCAGGGCGATCCAGTGTTGCGGAGCCAGGTCCTCGTCGTCGGCCACCAAGCGAACCTGGGTGGCGCTGTCGGGGATGGCCGACAGCGGCGCGCGCAGGTTGCGCCAAGCCGGCACCGCGCCGACGTCGGCGAAGCTCATTGACCCGCCGGGGTGTCCGGACGCCGCTTGGTCATCGGTAGCCCACTGCACCTGGACTTCCCGAGGATCGAACCGGCCGGCCGCCGACACGACCAGTAGTGGTGTTTTCTCGCGGTTCTCCTTGGGCGGCAGCCGATACCACCCGGACCGAAGCAAGGCGGGCACTTGGATGCCGGCCCGCCAGCTGCCCAGCACGGGGGTGCGCGCGGGGTCCAGGTTGAAGGGCAGCCGGGCGCGGGACCCGTTGATCCCGGGTGCGGCGGTGGTACCGCCTTCGGTGCCGGCTTCGGTGCCGGTGACCAGTCCGTCGTCGTTGATGAAGCTGCGGTCGCCCGGGCGTTCCATCACTGGGTCGGCGGACACGTCAGCGGGAATCCCGTTGGGCGTGAACGCTTCCGAGAGACCGTCGCCCAGGGCTTCGGCCACCGGAGCGCTTACCGGCGACAGCATGCCCGCGTCAGGATTCAGCTCGACCAGCACGTCTTCGGCTAGGCCGCAGGTCTTCCCGGCCTTGAAACCGGCGACGGCTTGAAGATTGGACAGTCCCACCGACCACGCCGGGTATTGATCGGTCATGCCCAGGGTCAGCGAGAACACTTCGAACAGCACCAGCAGCCAGGTCGCAACGGCCAACGGAGACTGGATGATCCCGGACAACCGCGCCCCGTAACGGGTCTTGGGATGCCCGTCGTGGGGAGCGACAAAGTGGAACCATGCTGCCAACAGCAGCACCAACACCGTCAGCCCAAGCAGCATGGTGGCGAAACCGTAGTGCCATTCCGGAAACGAATTCGACCAGGGCACACCGAAGTTGGACACGTACCACCAGCCGTTGACGCTGGCGAACGACAACGCCACCAGGAACACCACCACCGCAGCAAACACGGTCCGATTACGCCGGGAGCGCATGGCCGCCCCTGTCACGGCGACCGCGGCCAGCGCACCCAGTGAGCCCGCCAGCCCGGCGAACACTCCGAAATGGTGGGTCCATTTCGTAGGAGTGAACATCATGGCCACGAACGAAATGATGGTGATGCCGACGATGCGGCGGCTAGGCCCGGCGGCGGTACCCGGAATCCGCCCTTTACGCAACGACATTGCCACCGATACCGCGAGCGCCAGAACCAATGCCAGCACAGCGAAGCGACGGGCCACCGAACCGTCCGGGCTGGCCATGAACAACCGCTCGTAGCGGATGTGCTCGTCGAACCAGCTCAGACTGGGACCAAGGGCGCGCTTGAGGGCGGTTGCCTGCATCTCCCCAGCCAGGGTCTGATCGCGGAAGATCAGGATCGCGGTAACGGTAGCTGCTGCCAGCAAGGGCGCCACCAAAGGAAGCGCACCGAACTGTCGATATCGGCGGTGCAAGATGGTCCGCAGCGGCCCGATCGCGACGAGGAGCGCGCCGATGGAAGCGATGCCGGTTGGCCCGGAGAACAGGGTCAGCGCGCCGATGATGCAGGCGATCGCCACCGGCAGCAGGCGATTGGTGGCCACCGCGCGCTCCACCGAAATCCAGGTCAGCAGGATTCCCAGGGCGATGATGGGTTCCGGTCGCAGCCCGTTGTTCAGCGGCAACCAGACCGCCAGGAACATGCCGGCAGCCGTCCAGGCCGCGGCGCGATTGGTCTTGACGGCATGGCCCAGCCGGGGGATGACCTCACGGCTGATCACCCACCAGCAGGTCAGGGCCATCATCAGGGTCGGCAACCGCATCCAGATACTGGCGGTGCTGACGTGGGCCCACAGCGCCAGCAAGTCGTAGTACCAGCCGAAGGGGGCTTCGGGGGTTCCCAGCCATCGGTAATAGTTCGACATGTAACCGGCGTGTTCGGATACCCGGGCCATGGTCAGGATGTAGCCGTCGTCGGAGGTGTTGGCGCCGACGAACTGCCACCACACCAGCACGGCGATCACCAGGGCGTCCAAGCCCCCCAGCGACCACCAGCGCGGCGGCAGGATGCGGCGGTGGCGAGTGCCGTCGGCGGTGTCGAGGACATGCAATGCGACCAACGCGGCAGCCGTGGCCAACAGGCCGGCGATCATCGCGGCCATCTTCAGCGGGGTGGGGCTGCTGCTGTAGCGGGTGTCCACGCTCGCCGAGAAGCTCAGCCCTGGCGGTGCCGGCCCGGACAGATCGGTGAACACCCCGACGATTTGTGGACGGAAGTCGTAGCCGCCGCGCTCCCCGCGCAGCGGTTCGCCCGGATGCTCGGCGTTGGGCCCCTGCTTGAGGCCCACGAATTCGGCGGCGACCTTGTCGGCGTGGGCGGTGAACGTTAACCGCTGGCATGCGGGGCTGAGCACCTGACTCAGCGGAGCGGTGACCACCGGGACATTGCGCACCACCAGCACCAGGTCGTCGTTGGCGCGCTGGATGAGCAGCCCGCGGTCGACGGCGTTAGGGGCCTGCTTGGGCACCGTCGACAACAGTACGGTCTTGCCGGTGTTTTGCGGCCCGGCGAGTCCGGCGGCGGCCTGGCAGGGGACGGTGATGGTCAGTTCGGTGGCCACGTAGCTGATCAGCGGCGCCTCAACGCTGGTGAAGGTGCCGTTCTGCGGCCAATTCAGTTGCGCGGTGGTCTGCTTGACCGGCAGCAGCGGGGTGGCCAGCGCCAGGATGGTCCCGAGCAGGCCTGCGATGGCGGCGACGAACCGAGCGATCCGGTGGTTTGCTCCCGCGTCGCTCACGGAGGTAGATGGTAATTGTTGGAGCCCGCCCGGTGCGGTTTCGGTGGTCATCGGGCGCCCGCCGCCGGTTTGCGAATGGCCAGGACGAAGGGACCGATGGTGTCGACGCTGAAACGCGGATCAGCGAAGATGGCGGACTTCAATCCCACGGTGTAGCGGCGCACGTTGGGCTGATTGGGGTAGACGTCTTCGGCCAGCCGAAGGGTGTAAGTGTTGCCCGCGCCGCGGCGCATCAGGAACACCGTCGGCGCCGGCCAGGGCAGCTTGTCAAGGGCGGCGATGAACTGGTCGGGGGTCTTGAGCTTGGCCCAGCTTTCGATATGGGCGGCCCGCTTGTCGAACTGCGCCAGCGGGTTGGCGTAGTGCGACGTCAATCCCTGGAACCCCCAATAGGGGTAGTACGACAAGAAGCTGTAGTCCGCGGTCAGCACCACGAGCTGATCACGCGGTTCGCCGGTGACCTTTCGGATGGCGGCGTCGACCGCCGGGTAGTACTTCTCGGAGCCGGGCGGGCGCCGGTCGCCGCGCTGGCCGTGGCCGTCGGTGTCGGTGTAGGCGACCGTCAGGTCGGGCCGCAGCACGTCGGGAATGTCCTGGCTGAACGCGATGGCGCCGGCCAGTCCGATGGCGCCGGCCACCGGGAGCGCGGTGCGCCGCCTTACGGCCAGCGCCTGTGCCGCCTCCACGAAGCCGAACACTCCCGCCGCGGCCAGTAGCACGGTCAACGTCGGCTGCAGCCGAAACGACAGCAACGTGGTACGCGCCAACGTGGTCAGCATCGACAGCAGCGACCACAGGTACACGGCCAGCACACCGATGGCCAGCGCGCCAGCCCGCGTCGACGACCGCGACGTGGCGACCAGCCACAGGGTCCCCAGCATGCACAGGGCGCCCAGCAGCGAGAACTGCAGCATCGGGAAGGTCAGTTGGGCGCCGTCGGCGGGCAGGTAGTGCTGGGCGCTGCCGGTATTGCTGACCGGGTCGCGGACCGCTCGCAGCAGGTAGGGCAGCCAGGTGGAGGAGCCGATGGCCGCGGCGATGGCGCCGATGACGGCCAGCCGGCGCAGCGGGTCGACGGCCGCCTTTCTGCTGTGTCGCCATCGGGAGCCGGCCAGCAGCAGCGCCATCAACATGACGGTGAACGCGCTGTAGGCCACCAGCAGCGTGTACCAGGTCGCGGCGAAGCCCAAGAAGATGCCGGTGCCAACCACCGCGGCCCAACCGTTGGCGTTCTTCGGCCGCGACGGTGTGACTGTGGCGTCACGTTCGGCCTCCGGCGGGACTGCAGCGTCACGCTCGGCGTTCGAGGAGGCGCGATTCCCGGCGCGCAGACCGGACCATGCCAGCACCAGCACCGGCGGCAGCAGCATCGTGATCATCGCCGCATATGGCTCCGACGAGCTGTAGGCCAGCGTCACCGCCGCCGTGGCGATGGTTACCAGCAGCGCGTACTCGAAGCGGATCAACCGCCACCACAGCACCAGCGCGACTGCCACTGCGATGGTGATCGACGTGATCGCCCAGGGCTTGAACATCTCCCACGCGGGCGTACCGGTCAGCGCGGCGGCGCGCCCGCCGATCCAGAACCAGCCGGGCGGGTAGAACGGCGGCAGGCCCAGGTAGGTCATGTCGTGCAGCACCGGGCTGTCGGCGAGCCGGGTCAGGTATTCGGTGCGGAATTGCTGGTCGACGGAGATGCCGAAGAGATACAGCGTGGTGGCTCCCAGCGGCATGCCCAGCGTCACCACGGCGAACTCGGACACGAACACCAGCCCGCCCAGCTGCGCCAGCCGGCGAAACCGCCCCGTGCGCCACAGCCAGCCGACGGCGAGCAGCCCGGCCAGGCAGCCCACCTGGCCGACGGTGGTCAGCGCATGCAACTGGTTGGATGACGGGAACGCCGGCCACTGGACCCGCGCAATGGCGATCAGTGATACCGCCGCGACGGCGACGGCGACCAACGTCGCCAGGGCCATCTCGGCGAGGGTGACCAGCACGCCGCGGCCGCGAGCGGGCTTCCGGGCGCGAGCAGACGCAAAAGTCCCCAATTCGGGCGCCAATTGGGGACTTTTGCGTCTGTTCGGCATGCTCAGATGGGTAACTTACGGAAGATGCTCCGCGGGATGTGACGCAATACCATCATCACGTAGCGGAATGCCGCTGGCGCCCAGACCAATTCCTTACCTCTGGCAGCCGCGGTCACCGCGAGGTTAGCGACGTACTCCTTGTCGACGGTCAGGGGAGCTTCCTTGATGTGCGCGCTCATCCGGGTCCGTACCTGACCCGGCCGGATGACCAGAACCCGAACCCCGTACTCGCGCAACGCTTCTCCCAGGCCCAGGTAGAAGCCGTCCAGACCGGCCTTGGTGGAGCCGTAGACGAAGTTGGACCGGCGCACCCGCTCGCCGGCCACTGTGCTCATCGCGATGATCTGCCCGAAGCCCTGGGCGCGCATCTTTTCGCCCAGCAGCACACCCACCGAAACCGCTGCGGTGTAATTGATTTCGGCGATCTGAACGGCCTTGCGCTGATTCTGCCATAGCTCTTCGGCATCGCCGAGCAAACCGAACGCGACGATCGCCACGTCGATATCGCTGCCCGCGAACGCTTGTTCAATAACCTTCGGATGGCTGTCGGTGTCCACGGCGTCGAAGTCGATCAGCTCCACCGACCGTGCACCGGCTGCTTTCATCTGGGTGACCGCGTCGTCGCGGCCCGGGTCGTCGGGCAGGCAGGCCAGCGCAATGCGCGCGGGGGCGTTACGCAGGTAGCGCTCGCAGATGGCCAGCCCGATCTCGGACGTGCCGCCCAGCAGCAGGATGGACTGTGGGTTTCCCACGGCATCGAGAACCATTTAGAGCAGCTCCAAACGTCGGGCCATGTCGGAGGCGAACACGTGCAGCGGGTCGACCTTGCGGCGCAGGGCAATCCACTCGTCGATGCGCGGATACATGGCGTGGAAGGTTTCGGCAGTGGCGCGGGAATCTTTGGCGGTATAGAGCCGACCGCCGAATTCCAGTACCCGGCGGTCGAGTTCGCTGACGAATGCGCCCAACCCGGCTTTGATCGGGAAGTCGACGCAGATGTTCCAGCCCGGGATGGGAAAGCTCAGCGGCGCCCGGTTGCCGGGGCCAAATAGCTTGAACACGTTGAGAAACGAGTAGTGGCCGCTGGTCTGGATGTCGCGGATGATCTTTTTGAATTCGTCGACGGCTTGGGTGGGAATCACGAACTGGTACTGCAGAAAACCCGCCGGGCCGTAGGCGCGGTTCCATTCACCGAACATGTCCAGCGGGTGGTAGAACTGCGTCAGGTTTTGGATCTTGCCGCGGTAGGTGCCGGACTTGCGGTACCAGAGCTCGCCGATCGGCCCGAAGGTGTACTTGTTGGCCAGCCCGTTGGGGAAGATGTTGGGAACTGTAAGCAGTTGTGGCGCATCAAATTTCAATGGGTTGCGGGCAAGCTTGGCGGGCAGCTGGTCGAGCCGGGCCAGCGAGCCGCGGGAGACTGCCGCGCGGCCCAGCTTTGGGGGTGCGCTGATCGCGTCGAACCAGGCGCTGGAATAGGTGTAGTTGGCTTCGCTGCCATCGCTGTGCAGTGCGATGGTCTCATCCAGGTCGGCGGTGACGTCGCCGTCGGCGATGAAGTATGCCGTCTCGGTGGGTGTCATCGCGATGGTGGCGCGCACGATGATGCCGGTGAGGCCGTTGCCGCCGACGGTTGCCCAGAACAGTTCGGCGTCCTCACCATCCGGGGTGAGGTGCCGGATCGCACCGTCGGCGGTCAACAGATCCATGGACCGCACGTAGTTGCCGAAGCTGCCCGCGCTGTGGTGGTTCTTGCCATGGATGTCGCAGGCGATCGCGCCGCCGATGGTGACCTGCCGGGTGCCGGGCAGTACCGGCACCCAGAGCCCGAACGGCAAGGCGGCTTTCATCAACTGATCGAGGTTGACGCCGCCGTCGACGTCGGCAAGTTTGGTGTCGGCACTGATCGAGTGAATGATGTTGAGCGCCGACATGTCGATCACCAGCCCGCCGCCGTTTTGGGCGTTGTCGCCATAGGACCTGCCCAGGCCGCGGGCGATGACCCCCCTGGCGCCGGAGTCGGCGACGCGGGCCACCGCCTTGGCGATCACCTCCGGGTCGGGGCTGCGCAGCACGTCGGCCACCGATGGCGCGGTACGGCCCCACCCGGTTAGCCGGGTCGGTGTGGTGGAGAGTTCCATGCTCGACATCGTCAAAGAGGGTACCGCCTCCTCCCGTGACGTTGCGGGTCGGAACGGGCCGCTGCGAGGCGGACATGTCAGGCCTCCCGAGCCGAGCCGAGGGTGAACCAGGGGCTTCGAGGGTGCGTTCGTGGCGGGCATGCCGGCGTGTCGGCGCCCTATTTTCACGCTGGACGCCGTGGATGCACGGTCAAGTACTGACGGCGGCCACGGCGATCGAGCTGGGCGCCGAAGCCCGCCCGAAGCCCGAAGCCCGCCTGAACCCCCAAGCCCTCAAGCCCCAAGCCGTCAGCGGATGCGGAAGATCACCGCTCGCTGCACGACGAAGTTGATCACCGTCGCGGTGCCCTGGGCGATCACGAACGCGACGGGTATGGCCCACCCCCGGTAGTGCAGCAGCGCCAGACAGACATGGTTGAGTCCGACCTGCACGGCGAAGGTGACCCCGTAAAGGGCCATGACGGCGGCGAACCGCGCCCTGCTCGGCGAGGCCTGAAATGTCCACCTGCGGTTGATCAGATAGGCGGTGATGGTGCCCACCACGACGCTGATGAACTTCGACAGGTCGACCTGCAGACCAACCCCTTTGTAAAGCGCCACATAAACGCTGAAGTCGACGATCGCCGCGAAACCGCCGGTAACGACGAAACGCATCATCTGGGTCGTCAGGTGCAGGTGCTGATGGTGCTGGCGCGGCGGCGCGGCATCAGGCTCGGGCGGGATCATCGGGGGGAAGTCTAGCCGGGCCGGCGTGCCCACCGGGCCTGGTGCGGCAGTCGATCAGGTGGGCAACTTCATCGCGATCACCTCGACCTGACTGGGCCCCCGGGGGGTCGAGTAGGTGACGGTGTCGCCCGGCTGATGTCCGGCGAGCGCCTGGCCAAGCGGGCTGTTCGCGGTCAGCGTTTCCGATTCGTGGCCTTCGGGGCTTTCTTCGATGATGGAGATCACGTGCATCGTGACAACCTCACCGTCGGGAAACCGCAACGTCACCTCGGTGCCACCGGGCAGCGCGTCGGATCCGGTGTCGCGCAGCGGCCCGGACTTGAGCCGCCGGTCCAGTTCGTTGATCCGGTCGGCAAGGACGGCCAGCTCGTCGGCGCGCTGGATTGCCTCGGCGGCGTCGCCGTGGTCCCCGACCATGCCGCGGTCATTCTTGACCTCGATCTCGAGGCGGTCGTGGCGTTGCCGTAGCCTCGCCAACTCCGCGGCGAGGTGATCGCGTGCCGCTTCCGCCAGCCCCGTTGATTGGACTTCCTCGCTCACGTCCGCAGACCTTTCGCCCCAGGTTGCCGGTAGGTGCCGTGTGCCGATTGCTCATTGGCAATCGTGGCGTTTCAGTGTTACACCACCAACAGCTAGCCGTCACTGATATTCGCCAAGCGGATATAGCCGGTTATCGGCGCCGCTAACCTCCAGCGGCGCAATCACCGCCACTGGTGCACCGGTCACCTTGTCATGCGCCCTCTTTGGCACCTCCGGTCAGCGGCGACACCACGTTGTCGGAGTCCTCATCGTGGTCAAGGTCGTAGTCGAGCGTTCCGCCGCGCAGCGCTTCGAAGATGGCGACGCCTTGCGAAACCAGCCCGGCCGCCACCTGACTTAACCCTTCGGCACCGTTGAGCACGGTCAGGTTGGCGCCGGCGAGACCGCGGGCGGCCTTCTCCACGATGACGGGCAGCTGGTCGATCAGCATTCGGTCCAAAGCCACCCGATTGTGGGACGCCGCCGCTTCGGCCTGAATTTTCATCTTCTCGGCGTCGGCGCTGGCCAAGATGCGGACCCGTTCCGCTTCGGCCTCGGCCGGCTTGACCACCTCGGCGACCAACTCCTGCTGGCGCAACGCGGCTGCCTTCTGCGCCAATTCGGTACGCATCGCCAGCACTTCCCGCTGCGCCTGGGCCTCGGCAAGCGGCCCGGCCTGTGCGGCCTGGGCTTGCGCCTTGTCAACCTCGGCCTTGTATTGCGCCTTGACGATCGCGGTCTCACGGGCGAACTCAGCCTGCTTGCGTTGCGACTCCTGCTCGGCCTCGGCGGCTGCCTGGTTGGCCTGCGCCTGCGCGATCTGCGCCTGCTGTTGGATCGCGGCATTGTGTGGCGCCGACATCGCGTTGATGTAGCCAAGCCCGTCGTCGTCGATGGACTGGATCTGCAGCGCGTCAACGCACAGGCCGATGCGGGCCATTTCCTCCTTGGAACCGTCGAGCACCTCGGTCGCCAGCTTCTGGCGTTCCCGGATGATCTGCTCGACAGTCATGGACCCGATGATCGAGCGCAGGTGACCGGCGAAGATCCGGCCGGTAAGCACCGACATCTGGTCCTGCTCGGACAGGAATCGTTGTGCCGCCGCGATAATGCTCTCGGTGTCGTTGCCCACCTTGAAAGCGATGACGGCCCGGACATTGAGGGTAATGCCCTGCTGCGTCACGCACTTCTCGGCGACCTCAGCCTCGCACATGGCTAATGTCAGAAACCGGACCTTGCGGAAGAACGGCATGATAAAGGCCCCGTGTCCGGTCACCACCCGAAAAGGGGCGCTACCCTTTGCCTTTCCGCCGGAGATGAGCATCGCCTCGTCCGGAGCGGGCACCTTATAGCCGAGCATTAGTGGACTCCTTGATGTTTCGCGGTTTCTATCAGAGAACTTCAGTTGCCACCATCTGGGTCCAGGGCTCGACGATTACCGTCCTGGCACCTTGAACCCCGACCACCAGCACCTTGGTGCCTTTTGGCAACGCCTCATCGGAGCGTGCCAGGAATGCCTCCTTGGAACCGCGCACCGGAAGCACGACCTCGCCGGCGCCATCTACGCCGCGGGTCGCCACGATCAACGTCCCAACGCAGCCGATCACTGATGTGTGGCTCACGATCGCATCCTGCTCCATGGGGGGCCCGGCGTCGAGTCAGGGCCGAAGTCGATCGCCCGCCGGCTGGTGTAGAACTCTTGGCGAAGATGGGCCGCCTGAAGGCTTAGCTAGGTTACCCATCCCCATCATCACCGAACTGCCGCCGGTGACTATCGCGGTAACGGTGGTGACGGCCAGCCAACGCATAGGTTCTGCATCCCACGATGCCATCGCCGGGGCCGGTGGAACCGGCGGCCAAGGCGGACCTGGCGGAGCAACCGGCAAGAACGGTTCCACCGGTAAGACCGGGAAGACGTAGCGAGTCGTCGGCGGGGTTCTTTCGGCGACTGCCGATGGTGGATTTGCGCGCTGAGGTTTGCCGGCGCGGATCGGTGCGGACCCCCTATTCGCCTATTTCGTCAGCTTCAGCGCCGCCAGCGGCCGGTTGATACGAATTTGAGGCCTTGCGCGCAAAGAGGCTCCTTGGTGTCGCGGCTGGTGGTAGTTGTGAATATTCATCGATGCTCTGAAGCTGGCCGTCGTCGCTAGGCAGGGGGTTGTCATGTCGTTGGTGGTGGTGCCGGAGGTGTTGGTGGCGGCGGCAGCGGATGTAGCGGGTATTGGGTGGTCGGTGGGGGCGGCTAATGCGGCGGCGTTGGCGCCGACGACGGATTTGTTGGCTGCTGGTGGTGATGAGGTGTCGGCGGCGGTGGCGGCGTTGTTTTCTCGCCACGCTGGTCAGTATCAGGTGTTGAGTCGGCAGGTGGCGGGGTTTCATGCCGAGTTTGTGCGGGCGTTGAGCGGGGCGGGGTATGCGTATGCGGCTGCCGAGGCCGCCGGTGCTCATCCGTTGCAGAGCTTGATTGATGAGGTGTTGGTGGTGATTAATGCCCCGACCAATCTGCTGTTGGGGCGTCCGCTGATCGGCGACGGCAGGAATGGGGCGGCCGGGACTGGGGCTAAGGGTGGTGCTGGCGGGATTTTGATCGGCAATGGTGGTGCCGGGGGTTCGGGTGCGCCGGGGCTAGCTGGTGGGG
>NZ_UPHT01000069.1 GCF_900566085.1 Mycobacterium attenuatum | reverse complement strand
GATCGAACGGGCAAACGAAGAGACCACCGACGCAACGCGCCGGTGGTCCCATAACTGGCAATCCAGGTGGTCCCATCACCCTGGCAAAAATCAGGTCACACTGGTCCCAAGCTCATGGCAAACGACAACATCGCCTCGCGGCCGCATCCCGGTTGCGAAGGACGGCCACCCACGACTGACCAGCCGCTGTCGCCCCACGGCTAACGAGGCGACAACACCGTCAGCGCAAGCCCGCGGCGTGCTCGAGTTCGGTCAGCGCCGGTTGGATGGCGTCGGCCATCTGGTCGATGTCGTTGGCCACTTCCGGTGTCGTCACAAATCCGAAGTCCAGGTACTCCATGTAAGAGAAGCAGGTGACGTTGAGGGCGACGTCCATCACCGGCGGCCCCAACGGCACCAGCGAATCCAATTTTGCGCCGGCCATGTACAGCGGGAACTGCGGGCCGGGCACGTTGGAGACGACCAGGTTGATGGGCGCCAGGTTGTGCGACAGTCCGGTGGCCGTATACGCGCGCGCGGCCAGCTGCAGCAACCCGGGGGGCGTGGTCTCAGTCAGACCCATGATCTGATGCGCCGAGAGCGCCTTGGCCATTTCCTTGGCGCTCTGGGTACTTTCGTGGATCGCCTTGAGCCGCTCGGCAGGATCCTCGATATGGGTCGCCAGTGAGGCCGTCATCGAGCTGATCTGGTTGCCCACATCGGATTTCGTCTCGTCGGTCCGGGTGGAGACGGGGATCTGCGCGATCAGCGGCTTGGCGGGCAATTCATCGTGCTTGTGCAGGTATTCCCGGGCTGCCCCCGCCACCAGCGCCAGGACGACGTCGTTGAGCTTGACACCGAACGTGTCCTTGACGGCTTTGACCCGGGCCAGTTCGACCCGCGCGCCGGTAATGCGCCGATGCGGCGACACCGACGCGTTGAACCGCGTTTTGGGGGCGTCGAAGTAGCGCGGCGGCTTGGTGCGCACACCCAAAGCCGCGATCTGTTGGCGCACGGTCTGCTCCACCAGCCTGGCGATGCGGAACGGCGTCATGATGCCGACGTTGATCAGCGCGCTGACCGCACGCCGCTCCAGCCCGGGAATTTGGAAACCCACGAACCCAACCGTTTCCTGTTGCGGCGCACGCGGTTCCGGCGTGAGGTCCAAGAGGATTTCGCCCAGACCCGCCCCGGAGACGCCGTCGACGATGGCGTGGTGCATCTTGGTCAGCGTCGCGATCCGGCCGCCCTCGACACCCTCGATCACCCACAGTTCCCACAACGGCCGGGAGCGGTCCAGCTTGTAGGACATGAGCCGACCGACGAGCTCCTCGAGTTCGCGCCGCCCGCCTGGGGCGGGAACACCGATACGACGGATGTGAAAGTCGATGTCGAGGTCCTCGTCCTCAACGAACCAGGGCCGGTCCAGGCCCAGCGGAGCGCCAGTGACCTTCCACCGCAATTGCGGCAGCTCCGGCAATCGCTCGACGAGCAATTCGCGGAGCCGCTGAAAGCTGTAGTCGGGCGCATCCCTGGGATCGCAGATCGCCAGCGCACCCACATGCATGTGCCAGCCTGCGGTTTCCGCAGACCAAAACGCCGCATCAACACTCGAGAGCCGCTTCATTCCGCGACCATAGCCCGCACCTGCCAGGCGGGGCCAGCTCTCACGAAAATCTCACATCGCGCCAGCCAGCCGGTTATGCATCTTCGAGCAAGTCCGGCGTCACCGCCGACTCGGTATCCGGAATTCCCTCCACCTTCGCCTTGCGGTCAGCCATCGACAGCAGCCGCCGAATCCGGCCCGCCACAGCATCTTTCGTCATCGGCGGATCCGCAAGGCGGCCCAGCTCCTCCAACGATGCCTGCCGATGCTCGACCCGCAATCTGCCGGCCGCCGAAAGATGGTCGGGCACGGTGTCGCCGAGGATCTCCAACGCACGCTCCACCCGCGCCGCGGCCGCGACGGCCGCCCGGGCCGATCGGCGCAGATTGGCGTCGTCGAAGTTGGCCAGCCGGTTGGCCGTCGCGCGCACTTCGCGGCGCATCCGGCGCTCCTCCCACACCAGCCGGGTGTCCTGCGCGCCCATCCGGGTCAGCAACGCACCGATCGCCTCACCGTCGCGCACCACCACCCGGTCGGCGCCGCGCACCTCACGGGCCTTCGCGCTGACCCCGAGCCGACGTGCGGCACCCACCAGGGCCAGCGCGGCCTCCGGGCCCGGGCAGCTCACCTCCAGCGCCGACGAGCGTCCCGGCTCGGTCAGTGATCCGTGCGCCAAAAAGGCTCCGCGCCAAGCGGCTTCAGCATCGGCGATACTGCCGCCTACCACCTGCGCTGGCAGGCCGCGCACCGGGCGTCCGCGCACATCCAGCAACCCGGTCTGGCGAGCCAGCGCCTCACCGTCGTTGGCCACCCGCAGGACGTACCGGGTGTTCTTGCGAATACCGCTGGCCGACAATACGTGCACCACCGCGTTGTAGCCATACAACTCGAAGATGTCCTTGCGCAGTCGCCGGGCGATGCTGCCCAGGTCCACCTCGGCTTCGACGACCACGCGGCCGGCCACGATGTGCAAGCCACCGGCGAACCTCAGCAAGGAGGTGACCTCTGCTCGCCGCGCACTGACCGATTTGACCACCAGACGACTCAACTCGTCCTTGACTTCGGTCGTCATCGCCACGCGTGGTCACTCCTCGGTCCGTTGCCGCCCAGCGCCGTGCACGCCGGTCTGTTGACGTCCACCCTCGATCGGTATCTCCTGTGTGGTCACCGGAGTCGCCGCCGGGCCCCGGTCCCGCGCCCGCACCGCATCGAGGACGGCCGCCAGCTTGCCCGGGTCATGTAAAGGTGTACCAGGTCTGGCAACGTCGGCGAAGTGGACCTCGGCCTGCAGTAGCGTCGCGGTCCGGCGCAGTTGGTCGCGCTCTCGTTCGCTGGGCACTCGTTCGGCGTCGATGATGATGTCGTGCACGGTGAACCCCGGCGCATGCTGGGCCAGCACGTGCAGGTGACGCTCCACCGAAAAACCCGCCGTCTCCCCCGGCTCGGCCACCAAATTGAGCACCAGCGCTCGCTGAGCGGTGGTGGCCTGCAGCGCGCTGAGCAGCCCCGGCACCAGCACATGCGGGATCACGCTGGTGAACCACGAGCCCGGGCCCAGGACCACCAGGTCGGCGGCCATGATGGCATCGACGGCCTGCCGCGTCGCCGGCGGGTCGGCAGGCAGCAACCGCACCCGGCGCACTTTTCCCGGCGTGGTCGCTATCGCCACCTGGCCGCGGATCAGCCGGAACATTCGCGGGTCGGACTCCAGGCCGGACACGTCGGCCTCGATCTGCAGCGCGATCGGGCACATCGGCAACACCCTGCCCTTGACGCCAAGGATGCGTCCGAGTTCGTCGAGCGCGGCGACCGGGTCGGCCAGCACCTCCGATAGGCCGGCCAGCATCAGGTTGCCGATCGGATGTCCGGCCAGCGCGCCGTCGCCGCCGAACCGATGCTGCATAATGGTCGCCCACAATCGCCCGTGTGGGCTATCGGACGCCAAGGCTGCCAACGCCATTCGCAAATCACCGGGCGGCACCACACCGAGTTCGCTGCGCAGCCGCCCAGAGGAACCGCCGTCGTCGGCGACGGTCACCACCGCGGTGACGTACGGGGTCAGCCGCCGCGCCGCCGACAAGGTCGCATACAACCCGTGGCCGCCGCCCAGCGCGACGATGCTGTGGCTGGGCGGCAGGTGGCCTGGCGTATTCATTCGCGACCCAGATCCCGGTGCAGCACCCGCACTGACAGCCTCGAGTCAGAACCCAGCAGCCGCATCAGCGCCTCGGCGATCGCCACACTGCGATGCTTACCGCCGGTGCAGCCGACGGCGACCGTCATATAGCGCTTCCCTTCCCTGCGGTAGCCCCCGACGACCAGGGACAGCAGCCGATGGTAGGTCTCGAGGAACTCGGCCGCGCCGGGTTGCTCCAGCACATAGTCCCGCACCGCTGGGTGTTGGCCGGTCAGTGGCCGCAACTCGTCCACCCAATGCGGGTTGGGCAGGAACCGCACGTCCATCACCATGTCCGCGTCCATCGGCAGGCCGTATTTGAAGCCGAAAGATTCGACGGTGACGCTGGTGGTCGCGCCGCCGTCGCTGCCGAACGCGCGCTCAATGCTTTCCCTCAGGCCCCGCACCGACAGGGTCGAGGTGTCGATGATCAGGTCCGCGTTGGCCCGGACCGGCGCCAGCATCCTACGCTCGGCGGCAATGCCCTCGGCCAAGGTCTGCTGGCCCTGGAGCGGATGGCTGCGCCGATTCTGCTCGTAGCGGCGCACCAACATGTCGTCGGACGCCTCCATGAACACCACCCGGGGGGTGATGTTGCGGGTGGCCAACTCGCTGCGCACCGAGTCGAGATCGCCGGTGAACCCACGCGACCGCACGTCCATCACCACGGCCAGCCGGGTGATCCGCGACCCGGCCGCCAACCCGAAATCCACCATGCGGGTGATCAGCTGCGGCGGCAGATTGTCGGCAACGTACCAGCCCAGGTCCTCCAGCACCTTGGCCGCCGTGCCCCGTCCAGCCCCCGACAACCCGGTCACCAGAACCACGTCGATATCGGCCGACGCATGGTTTTCCGGGCTTTCCGGACTTTCCCGGCTTGACGGGCCGGGTTGGCTGTCCCCGGTCATTCCGACGCTCCGGGCCGGTCGGGGCGCAACGCGTCGAGGACGGCCGTAGCCGTGGCTACGCCGATACCTGGAACGGCGGTGATCTGGTCTACGGTGGCCTCCTTGAGGCGGGCGATCGACCCGAAATGGGTGACCAGCGCCATGCGACGGTGCTCTCCCAATCCCGGCACCCCATCGAGCACCGACGCCGTCATTCGCTTGGATCGTTTGCTCCGATGGTAAGTGATGGCGAATCGGTGCGCCTCGTCGCGCACCCGTTGGAGCAGATAGAGGCCCTCACTGTTGCGGGGCATGACGATGGGGTCCGGCTCGGACGGCACCCAGACCTCTTCTAGCCGCTTGGCCAGGCCGATCACCGCGACGTCGGTGACACCCAGTTCATCGAGAACGGTCTTGGCCGCATTGACCTGCGGAGCGCCCCCGTCGACGACGTAAAGGTTGGGCGGGTAGGCGAACCGCCGCGACTTACCTTCCGGGCTAAGCAGATTCGGGTCGCTCTGCTCGCTCAGGTGGCGCGCGAAGCGACGTCGGGTAACCTCCGCGATGGAGGCGACGTCGTCGGAGCGTCCCTGTCCGGCGGCTTCCCGGATCCCGAAGTGGCGGTAATCCGACTTGCGGGGGAGGCCGTCTTCGAAGACCACCAGCGAGCCCACCACGTCGGTGCCCTGCACATGGCTGATGTCGACGCACTCGATGCGCAGCGGCGCATCGGCCAACCCGAGAGCTTCCTGAATGTTCTGCAGCGCAGCCGATCTCGCGTTGAAATCACCGGCTCGCTTCAGCTTGTGTTGCTGCAACGCCTCTTTGGCATTGCGCTGTACGGTTTCGGCCAGCGCCCGCTTGTCGCCGCGGCGCGGCACCCGCAGCGTAACCCGGGAGCCGCGCAGCCCCGACAGCCAGCTGGACAGCTCACCGGAATTGGACGGCAGGCACGGCACCAGCACCTCACGGGGAACCGGGTTGACGGATTCGTCTGTTTGTTCGGCGGCGAAGCCCAATTCGGCCTGTTCGCCATAGAACTGGGTGAGGAACTGTTCGACCAACTGCTCCTCTCCGGAATCACCTGGATCGCCTGACTTTTCGACGATCCAGCCGCGCTGGCCGCGGACCCGGCCGCCGCGGACGTGGAACACCTGCACCGCCGCTTCGAGGTCGTCGTCGGCGAAAGCCATCACATCGGCGTCAGTACCGTCGCCGAGCACCACCGCCTGCTTCTCCATGGCGCGCTTCAGCGCGGACAGGTCGTCGCGAAGCCGGGCGGCCCGCTCGAAATCCAGCTGCTCGGCCGCGGCATTCATGTGCCGTTCCAGCTCGCGGGCATAGCGGTCGGTCTTGCCCGACAGGAAGTCGCAGAAGTCCTCGACGATCTGGCGATGCTGCTCGGCACTGACCCTGCCGACACAGGGAGCCGAACACTTGTCGATGTAGCCGAGCAGGCACGGGCGCTCGATCTGCTTGTGGCGCTTGAACACTCCGGCCGAGCAGGTGCGCGCGGGAAACACGCGGGTGAGCAGGTCCAGTGTTTCGCGGATTGCCCACGCATGCGAGTAGGGCCCGAAATAACGCACCCCCTTGCGCCGCGGGCCGCGGTAGACCATGAGCCGGGGAAATTCCTCGTTGAGGGTGACGGCCAGCGCCGGATACGACTTGTCGTCACGATAGCGGACGTTGAAGCGCGGATCGAACTCCTTGATCCAGTTGTACTCCAGCTGCAGCGCCTCAACCTCGGTGTTGACCACCGTCCACTCCACCTTGGCCGCGGTGGTCACCATCTGCCGGGTCCTCGGATGCAGATGCGCGACGTCGGCGAAGTACGACGTCAGCCGGCTGCGCAAGCTCTTGGCCTTGCCGACGTAGATCACCCGCCCGTGCGCATCCCGGAACCGGTACACGCCGGGCTCGACCGGGACGGACCCGGGCGCGGGACGATACGTTGCGGGATCTGGCACGTACCTAGGCTACTTCGACGGCTACTTCGACCTGAAAAAGTCGGACCTGTGCTGAGCGGCTGTGTCTGGTTGTGGTCGAGGGGTGGGTGAGTGGGTGGCTTGGGCGCCTTTGATCACACGGCGAGGGCGCTGATCTTGACCAGGTTGTGGGCGAGGACGCCGTGCCCGGTCCAGATTCGGGTTCCTTCGGTG
>NZ_UPHT01000191.1 GCF_900566085.1 Mycobacterium attenuatum | reverse complement strand
CTGCCGTTACCAGCAACGCACGTCGGGGCGAGGACCGATCCGCGGACACCGATCGGGGACTACACCATCGACATAATCGAACCTCCCTCGGTGCATCCACTCACAAACGTGCGACCTCGCGTCGCACCACCGCCTTGCGGGGTGCCGGTCACCTCGCGCCGCACCACACCGTCCTGCATCACTCCCGCGCGCAGCATCGCACGCAGAAGTTTGAGCACGGCCTGGTCGCAGACGCGTTCCCCAACTGCCTGCATCAACTTGTCATGCGGAAACGCCGAAAAGCAGTTCGCGATGTCCGTCTCAACCACCCACCGGCGGCCCCGCCACGCCTCATCGACGAGGACTTGGAGCCCATCGTGCGCCGACCGCTTGGGCCGGAACCCGAACGAGCACGGCATAAAGTCGGCTTCGAAGATCGGCTCGAGCACGATCTTGCACGCCATCTGCACAATCCGGTCCCGAACGGCGGGAATCGATAACGGGCGCTGTTCGGTCGTGCCCGGCTTCGGGATGAATACCCGACGCGACGGCAACGGCCGATACCGCCCTTCCCGCAATTCGGCAGCCAACTCGTTTAACAACCGGGTAACCCCGTACTGATCGACGTCGGCCAAGGTGGTCTTGTCAATGCCCGGCGCACCGCCGTTGCGATGCACCCCAACCCACGCACGCCACAGAACGCCTCTGCGAAAGACCTTGTCCCATAACGCATGAAACCGTCGCTCAGGATCGGCCTTGGCCGCCCGGTAAAGCGCGTGCTGTAAGGCACGAACCGGATCCACAGGTGCGGACCCCGCAGCGGCGGGACTAGTCAAAACGGCACTTACCGGGCACCTCCACTACACGCAATACGCATCGACGAAGCAGCGGTCCTTCCCTCACCGACGGTTGTGTTGTCCGCTCGGCTCAACCAGTACTACGACCGCCTCCGACACCCTTCCAGCCGACAACTCACTTCCCAGGTTCACTGGTTATAGAGCGCCGCTCTCCAACAACACATTTCGCAGGTTGCCGGGCCGGGGAGGGCCTCACCAGTTCCCGCCGCCACTATCTGAACGTTCCGAGCCCCATACGCCGGGGAGTTCTTCAGCGCCTGCACATCCAGGTTTTCAGCGCCTTCCATGGCCTTCGCCCTGATAACGGGGGCTCGGCACTCCCTGCACCCGCCCGAATGGACGGACCTCTAACGACGCCGCAGGCTTCGCGTCATGGTAAGGACCGCTCAGTCGCTCCCCCTGAAAGGGCTTTCGACACTGGGATTCGACCTGATCAGTTTCCAAACCAAGCCGCCAGTCTGCTACCGGGCCTCCTGACAGCTACCCGGACCGGACTCACACCGGCAAGCGACGACGAGCTTACGCCAAAAGATCACCTACACAAGGTCACCTCCAGTCTGCTGGTCGCGCGCAAAATCGAGGCTAGCCAGCGACACCAAACGACACCCCAGGATCCGCCGCGAGCCGCCTGATCAGATCCCAACGCCCAGAGCAGTTTCCAGTTCGGTCAGACACTGTTCGGTCAGCGGGATCAACATCTCGATATCGGGGACGATGTCGCGGCCCGCGACGTAGCCGAACCCGATTTGGTCGGCATAGGAACACGTCGTCACGTTGAGCGCCTGACCGTCATAGACCGTGGAGACCGGATATATCTCATCGACATGCGCGCCGTTCCAATATCTTTCGGCACGGGGGCCCGGCACGTGCGAAATCGGAACGTTGTAGCCGGTGCGGATCTTCGGCGAAAACGGCAATAGCGGTG
>NZ_UPHT01000074.1 GCF_900566085.1 Mycobacterium attenuatum | reverse complement strand
TCCTACCGCCAACGCACCCGACCCGGCCAACTTGACCCCGACCATCCCAACGACCATCCTCAATAACGCGCCACGGTGGTCCCATCCCCCTGGCAATCAGGTGGTCCCATCACCCTGGCAAGCGACAGAAGCCAACAGGAAAAGCTGGGCAGACCAGCGGTCGTCGCATCCCTACCACGCCACAAATCAAGATCAAAAATCAACAATTCACGCCACAACGTCCATCCGTGGATCGAGGCTTAGGCGCTCAGCGAACCGCCCACCGCCAATGCCTGTGTCAGGGCCGGACCGGCCCGGGCACTCAACCCAGCACCAATGCCCGACATCAGGACACCGAGATTCTGCAAGGATCGACCGGCCGCCACAATGATTTCGCCCGTCTGAACCAAACCCGTCCCGACGCCGGACACGATGGCACCTCCGGTTTGCAACGCGAGACCGGACGCTGCGGCACCAAATGCCGTCGCCAGCGAGTTGACGACCTGAAGAGCCAGTTCTCCATTGAAGCCGGCCGTCAGACCACCACTGAGCCCACCGCCCATTGCGGCAGCGGCATTCTGGCCACTGAGGATGGAAGCAGCATTGGCTATCTTCGGCTTCGACGTATGAGGACGCGGCGCCGCTCAATAGCTTAACGAAGTCAGCATGGAAAGCCGACGCTTGGGCGCTGACGGCTTGGTACTCCTGACCGAAGGTGCCGAATAGTGCTGCGATTGCAGCTGATACCTCGTATTGGCCGGCCCCCGCTAACGTAGTGGTGGTGGAAGCTGCCACTGCTGCGGTGGCTTCTTCCAGCGTCACGCGAATACCTGCCAGATCCTGGGCTGCTGCTTGGACAGCCTCGGGCACCGCGCTAACAAATGACATGTTCATCGCCGCCACACCATGACCGGTTTGACCCGATGAGTCCCGACCTCATCGGCGAAAAGAAACGTAATCCCTCGGGGCACAGCGACAACGGAAAACTATGGTTTCACTTGATTGGCGTCGAACCCACAAAAATGATCGCAACGTATGCATTTCGCTATCGTGAAGTTCAACTCGGTGTGCAGCACCGGCTCGCCGGTCCGGCGCAGAACCGCTCATATGCGAGCATTTCGAATAGTTAACATGTTGCGGGATAACAAATTCCGATCTGCTCGTTAGCGGACTTGCCGCCTCCGCGAAGACAGCAGTCGCCAACCTTGCGGCCGCCGTGGCCTCGATTCACGACCACTGACAACGCCCGATCCAAACCCTGATCTCACCATTGTCCTGTTGTACAACAACGCTTTTGAGCATCATGACAACGTCTTCTATGCATTCAAATCCGGTTGTTGTCCATGCGACCAGCATCGGTGCGATTTCACCGCCGAAGGGCGTTCGGCGGGACCGCCTCCGGCCAATTGACGACCGAGGCGGTGGTGATGACGTCTCCTTAGCTGCAGTGAGCGCATCCCGACGGCTGAGAGCGACAACGGCGCTTGGCCCTACACCCGACAGGTCCCCAAGCCATACCAAGCCGTGACAGGGTTTGCCGAATCTGCCCTCAGCAGCTAAGAATTGGCCAGGGCAAGTCGCGTTCACCGAGATACGAGGCCGGGGGCTGACAAGCGCGTAAGACTCCTGGAGCCGACATATGTCGCCGCCGGCACGTCAAGACATGAATTCATATTTGGTGACCGGGCGCCCCCATCGACGCTTCCCAATATTGCGGCAGCCGGAATGGCTCGGGGTCGCCGCCCGAGCGGCGCCACCGCACGAATCCGCACAACGACAGCCCGCCTCCAAACACGATCCCACGGATCGACCCGCACGCTGTTGTGCAGCCCTCGAGTTCACGCCGCGTCGATCCATGCCGGGCGGCTGCCTCGCGGACTCGCCCACTCAGGATCAACGCGCCGCCGGATTGCCGGCGCCGCAGGATCCGGCCTGCCAGTCGCGGCGCTCGGCTCAGCAACTACGCCCCGATTGCGTTCGCGAGCTGTTGCGGCCAGTAGTTCAGCAGAGCGGGAACGATGCCGCCGATCTCGGTGCCGTTGGTCGTGACGTTGAGCATGCCCCCAGTGAGTGGGTTGGGCGCAATAGCCGTGATGCGCTCGAGGGGGTGCAAAATCCCGTTGAAGGGGACGTTGTTCTGCAGCGTAATCGTTTCCGGCACGACGCCGACCAGCGGGACCACAAAGGGAACCGTCAACGTTAGCGGCGTGGGCAACACGTATTGACCATTCAGGAAGCCGTCCGCTATGACGGCTGGTGCATCGACCAACTCCGTCAACGCCAGCGATATGTTCCCGGCCTGCACGGCTTGGGAAATTGCCGTGACGCTCTTTCCTGCCGCGGCGGCTGTAGAGAACGCCGGTCCGACCAGCTCAAGGCCCAATGCCACCGGGAATCCGAGGGTTTGGGTGGGAGCCAGGAAATTCGTGACATCGACCGAAATGGTCGGGTCGGTGAGCAGTTTGACGACGTTGGCGAAGTTCTGCGCGGACTCTCCAGGGATGTTCAGGATCGGCAGCAGGTCTCCCAGGGCGCCGTTGACGACGGCGGTGAGCTGCGGGAAATTGCCGGTCACGCTGAAGAGGCTGGAGGTATCGACGAACAGACCGAACACGCCGGTCGCCACCTGCTGCACCGCGCCGCTGACATTGCCCGCCAGAAGGTCTTGGAACGCGGCTGCTAGGTGTTGGGGCAAGTTATACAGATTGCCCGTGAAGTCGATGACCGCGGCGTTGAACGATTGGCTGGTCAGATGGATGTAGCCGTCGAGGTTATTGGCGATCTGGCTCAGGAAAGGCGCGGGGCTGCCGGCCGAGGCGGCGCTGGTGCTGGCCAGGTTCACGGCCGTATTCGCCAGAAGGGCTTCGTACGGGTTGGTTGTGCTCGGTGGAGGGGTGGGCCCCCCGGGTAGGCCGGGACTACCCAGCTGCCCGGCCACGCCGCCGGTGCCATTCGTACCGCCGTTGACGCCGCTGCCACCATTGCCGCCGTTGCCGATCACCGTGGTCGTGGCGTTGCCGCCGTTGCCGCCGCTGGCCGGCGTAATCAGGTTAAGGGGGGAATTGCCGGAATTGCCGCCGTTGCCGCCGGCGCCGATAAGACCCATGGCATTAC
>NZ_UPHT01000090.1 GCF_900566085.1 Mycobacterium attenuatum | reverse complement strand
CGCCCCGCCTATGCCGCCGGGGTTGTTTCCGGAGGCAAGTCCGCCTGCTCCGCCGTGGCCGCCGTTGCCCAACAGCAGGCCGCCGGCCCCGCCGGCCCCGCCGTTACCGCCCGCGCCATTGACGATCCCGCCGTTTCCGCCGGCCCCGCCGGCCCCGCCGTTTCCGATCAGGCCGGCCGCCCCGCCGTTTCCGCCGTTTTTGTTGGGCGCGCCCGACCCGCCCGCTCCGCCATTGCCGTACAGCAGCCCGCCAGGCGCGCCGTTGGCCCCGGTTCCGGGGGCACCGTTGGCGCCATTTCCAATAAGCGGGCGACCCAGCAGGGCTTCCGTGGGTGCGTTGATCACATTGAGCAGGTCCTGCTCCAGAGTCTGCAGAGGCGAGACATTGGCCGCCTCGGCGCCGACGTAGGAGTTTGCAGCCCCGGCCAACGTCTGCACGAACTGGTTATGCAGCATCGCCATCCTTGCGCTGAGCGTTTGGTAGTCCTGACCGTGTGAACTGAACAATGCCGCGATGGCGGCTGACACTTCGTCGCTACCAGCAGCCAGCAACCCCGCCGTCGGCCCCGCCGCCGCAGCGTTCGCCGCGCTCAACGCCGATCCCATCGAGGCCAAGCCCCGGGCCGCGGCCGCGATCGCCTCCGGCGCAGCAATCACAAACGACATTTGCCATCTCCTCACCCGCCAAGCTCGACGCTTCGCATGCGCCACGGCGCCATCGGCGCGCGCTACGATAATCGCTGTGCCGCAATCACATTCGGCATCAGCAATCTTCTGCAACTGCAACGGGCAGCGCTGATCACCGACGATTCTCTCTAGGTTGAGGGTAATTTCGGCGCCGCCGGACAAGCTGACTTTCAGCAGGCTTTCAGCGGATCCACAACCAATGCTCGGCATCGCGGCAACTGGCCGACCATGGATTCGTCAGGCACCGTGATCGCCCACCCGCGGTAAACCCACGCCGGCGCGCCGTCGGCGGAGTAGCGTGATGCCGGCCGCAATAAAGCCCGAACTTCACCCATGCCAGGAGCGACGATTGATGGCGACAGCCGAGGCGGAGCCGTCCGAGCCGGCAAATGAACGGGCGAAGGTGTTTCGGGGGGTATTTCGGGTCCGAGCGCGCCGTGGTGCCAGGCCCTGCAAGTAACCAACCCCCCCGGTGCCCCGACGCCGAACCAGAACATGATGGGCGCGACGACATGATCTCGATAACCGTCACCGAACTGGCCGACCTGCTGGTGGAGACCGGCCAACGGCACCACCAGGCTTATGCCGACACCGACGGCGCCGACCCCGAGTGGGCACTCTGGTACAGCGGTTACCTGCAGGCGCGGTTGTGGGACCGCGCCGGGCGGTTGCCGTCCCGAAGCCAGCTGGTGGGTCTGCTCCAATCCGCCGAACACCGCTACGGCAGCGCCGAAGGCTGGCCGCTGCGATACGCCGGTCACCTGCTCGCCGGAATAGATGTCAGCGGGCGGCCTAGCGAGGCGTTTCCCGCCGTGGCTGCCAACGATATCGGTTGGCTGACCAGGGAGCAGATGGTCGAGGTGGACCGCGTGATGATGCAGGACTTGCGCATCGACCTGATTCAGATGATGGAGAACGCCGGGCACCACCTGGCCCGTCTGGTCCTTGCTCTGGCAGCGCCCGACCGGGTCGCCGTGGTCGCCGGTTCCGGGGGCAATGGCGGCGGCGGATTGGTAGCGGCCCGCCATCTGGCCAATGCAGGCGTCGACGTCGTGGTCACGCTAGGCGGTCCGGCCGACCAGCTGAGCCCAGTACCGGCGCACCAGTTCGACATTCTGCAGCGGATGCAAGTGGCGACCAGCGATACCGTCGTCGATGCCGATATCGCCGTGGACGCGCTGATCGGCTATTCCCTGCGCGGCGCGCCACGCGGACGGGCCGCCGAGCTGATCGCCGCGATGACGTCCGCGAGTTCGGTGATCGCGCTGGACACACCCAGCGGACTTGACGTCACATCGGGACAGGCGCCCGGCGACGCCGTCACAGCCGATGCAACGCTGACACTGGCGCTGCCAAAGGTCGGTATGCGCAAGGCCCGGCAAGTCGGGGCTCTTTACCTCGCCGATATCTCGGTGCCGCGGTCGGTGACCGCCGCACTCGGTCCCCAACCACCCGACTTCTCCGGCTCACCGATCCTGCGGGTGGACTGAAGCGATGCGGCACCAGCGACCGCACACGTTCCACCCGACCGATGATCAGAAATGAAAGTGCGAGTCCGATGCCGAACCTGGAAGTTCCGTTTCAGCCGCTGCGCAACTCGTTGTACACGTCACTGGAGCTGATGAGCGGCTTCGAAACCCACCGGCCGCTCAGCTTCGCCGATACGCTGGACTTCCGGTCCTACCGGTACTTCACGGCCAACGGCGGCGCATGTCCCACCGATCCCTACGCCGGGATGATGCAGGCGCTGCACGACCATTCGATCATGCGCGCACTGACAATGTTCTTCCATACCGTCGAGGCGCCCACGGTGGCGATTATGGGCGGCCACGACGAGACTCGCACGACGACGAACTACGCAAATGTGGTGCACGTCGCGCGGACCCTGACCCAGTGCGGCTGCCTGGTGGCCAGCGGCGGCGGGCCCGGGGCAATGGAAGCCACCCACTTGGGCGCGATGCTCGCCAACGCGTCGGATCACGACGTGACGGACGCGCTGAAGCACTTACAGAGCCAGCCGACGCTGCCCGACAGCGCGGCGGTGGTCTCCTGCACCGGCGAGGTCGATACCGCGATCGTGCGTCAGCTACACGATTGGGCCGCGCCCGCCTACGAGATAGCCCAAACATTCAGCGAAACCGGGGGACGCAGCATCGCGGTTCCCACGTGGTACTACGGCAACGAACCCATGTCACCGCTGGCAACGGTGGTCGCCAAGTATTTCCAGAACAGCATCCGCGAAGACATTCTGCTTTCGCTGGCGGCCAACGGGATCATCTACACCCGCGGCGCGGCAGGCACCATCCAGGAAGTGTTCCAGAACGCCGCCCAGAACTACTACCCCAGAAATGCCGTGGAGTTCTCCCCGATGATCTTCCTCGGCCGCGAGTTCTGGACCGAAAAGCTGCCCGTGCTGCCGGTCCTGCGGGCCTTGTTCGTCGGCGGCAAGAAACTCACGGATGAACAGTTCGAGCAACTGGTGCGCATCGTCGACAACCCCGACGAAGCGGTCGAGGCGCTGCTGCAGCAACGCCCCTCACCCGCGAAGATGATGGACCGCATGCAAGCCGTCGGGTTCGGCCCTCTCATGAAGGCCACCCGGCCGCTGTCCTGAGTGCGGTCATCGTACGAATTCGAGATCGCGGACCGATCCCGGTCAGTGCGACTAGCCGAAACATGTTGTCACACAGGTTGATTAACTTCTCGAGAACACAAGAGACGCACGAAACCGACGGGCGCGGCGAAACCTTTGAGCATCACCGTTTCCTCGCGCTGGGGCACGTCGGCCAGCATTGCCCGTACCGCGGGATCAGAGGCTACAGCGTGTGACAGCACGATGTCGTCGCCCGCACTCTGGCCCTGCAGGCGTGCGGCCATGTTCACCGTGGAGCCGAAGTAGTCCAGACGGCCGTTCAACGTCACGACAACGCTGGGACCGGCATGGACACCCACCTTGAGGACAAGATCGCGGCTTACGGTCGCCGATGCTGCGATCCCCGCTTGCATGGCCACAGCCGCGCGGACCGCTTGCGCCGGATCGGTGAATGAGGCCATGACCGCGTCACCGATCGTCTTGACCACAGCACCGTCATGCTCGCGCACGACCGTCGCCAGCAGCCTGAAGTGCTCACGCACCAGGTTGTAGGCGGTGGCATCGCCGACCCGTTCGTACAGGGCCGTCGAGCCCCGCAGGTCGGTGAACAGCAGCGCGACCTGACTGATCCCTGCATCGTCGCCCGGGCGCAGCGTCGCCTCGGCGAACAGATCGCGAAAAGCCTGCAGCGAGATCACTTCTGGTGCAGCCAGTGTCTCCCGTGCCCAGGTTCGGTCCTCGATCAAGGCGGCCAGCTCAAAGCCGGCATCGTTGACAAAGGTCACGCGTCCCGCCGCGGTGTCCCCATCCGCGACGTCCAGCACGTCTACCCCCGACGCGGTGATACGCAGGCCCGGAAACGCGCCGGACTGGTAGTCGATGTCGACGAAATTGCCCGGATGCAGCGTGCGTAGCCGATATGAGCCCGGGGGCAGGTCGACGGCCACATCGCGCCGCTCCCCCGGTGCCAGCAGAACCTGTACGACGACATGTCGGGTCTGCATCGGCCCGGACAGGCAGAAACGGCCGACGGGCAACGGGCGAACCGTGGGTGCCGGTGCGAACGTCAGCTCGACGTTGCGCTCGAAGTCGCGGCCGTAGTCGATGTTGCACGACGAGCAGTGCGCTCCGTGCGGCAGCTCCGACAACGTGGCAACGCCGACCTTGGCTCCGCGGCAGTTGGGGCAGAGCAAATCCCATTTCATGCTGAGCAGTCCCGCCTTCACGGCCGCCAGACAGGTCTCGGTCGCGGCGCGTGCGGACACGTCGAGGTTGCCCGCCAGTGCCTTGGGACGAAGACGCGTGAGGTCGCTGGTCATACCGTGCAGCACCAGATCGGCAAGCCGCGCGCCCAGCCCGTTACCGTAGGGGCCGCGATCCACGTCCTGCGCCATGGCCGTGGCCCGCTCGCGGGCACCGGGAGGCAACGCGGGCTCCGTCATCACGAACGGTGTGATGCGGCCGGGCGGGTGATCGCCGTGCGCAAACTCGACCGCCTCCACGATGCGTTTTCCCACCGCCTCGCCCGCCTGGGTGGCAAGCCGCGCGCCGAACAGGCGACCGACCAAACCCAGTGGTTCCCATTCGAGTGAGTAGCTGACGCGCGAGCCCCCGTTGCCGTCGGACTCGAGATCGAAGACCGGGCCGAAGCGACGGAACGGCCCCTTGGTGAACACCCGCGATTGGCGAAAGTGCCGGCCCGAGATCCATTCGTAGGGCTTTTCCTCCCATTCCAGCGAGAAGCCCGCCACCTTGCCCCGCCCGCGGCGCAGCACCGTGCCGTTGGCTTGCGGAGTCTCTTCGAGGGTGTAGGGCGGCAGCCCGAGCGCTTCGTTGAACCGGTCGGTGTCGGCCAGCACCGGCCACAACCGATCCGGCGGCAGGTCGAATGTCCAGGTCCAGGTACGACGCATCGACCGGAACTCTAGACCGCTGGCCGCCGCTGCGCGAGCACCGGCAGGTGCGCGCGGACCGCATTTCGTTACGGGGTTCGTGGCTATACGAGCGTAGGCTCCTCGATGCCGCGCCACATCACACCACAGGAGCCCACTATGAAGTCGGATGCGGGATCTGGGGAAGACGCCCGTTATGGGGATTACGCCCGACGGCTACGCGAGTTCACCGCATTTGACACCTTCTCGGATGCCGAGCTGAAGCTGCTCGTGCGGGCCGCCCAGCACACCTCGGCATCCATGCCGTGGCCGATGATTCATGAGCAGACACCAGCGGACGCCTGCTACATCCTGCTCAGCGGCGAGGCGAGGGTATACCTCGGCCGGGATCCCATTGCCGTGTTGGGGCCGGGAGAGGTGATCGGCGAATCTGCGCTTCGCCGTGGGAAATTGCGCTCGGCGACCGTGACGACGACCGGTCCGGCCGAGGTGCTGCGGATCGACCGTGATGAGCTTGCCAGATTGCTGGATGCGATTCCCGCGTTGCGTGAAATCATGGACGCGACCGCCGCGCGACATGCGGCGCCGGCCGTCTCCCCGCCGGTGAAGCCGAAGCCGGCGCGGGCCAAGATAAGCGCCTCAGTGCCAACGGATCTGGTCGAGCGGTTTGAACAGGCCGTCAATAGCGCCGGTATCACCGTCGCGGCAGCGCTGGAGGATGCGCTCATCCAGTGGATGGAACGAAATGGCCCTGCGCAGTCGTGAGGGCAGTTGGCACCCATCTTGTCAGTGGCCGTCACGGGCCTAGGCAGTCACGGCGCGAGGTGGCCCGAACCAGGCGGTAAGGGCCGCTCGCAGCCCGAGGTCGGACCGGCTCGCAACC
Source organism: Mycobacterium attenuatum (assembly GCF_900566085.1). Lineage (GTDB taxonomy): Bacteria > Actinomycetota > Actinomycetes > Mycobacteriales > Mycobacteriaceae > Mycobacterium > Mycobacterium attenuatum. The sequence continues at coordinate 41,090 of NZ_UPHT01000090.1, read as the reverse complement.
CAGGCAACGTGACCGTCGGGCCGAATCAACACCGCACCCGGCGGTCTGATTGCACCAAGCACCGGAAGCTCCCAGTTGTCAACGCATTTCGCGTCGATCAGCTGGACCCGATCAGCCCACCCGGTGATGTCGACGGCACCGGGCGCGGAAAAGTTGAGCAGCACCGGGCGGGCGCGATGCAACAGGGTGAACACCCGCACCGGGCCGTCCGCGGTGACGATATCCAGATCGGGCACGCGACGCCCGAGCAGCGGATGCCCGTCGCCAAGCTCGTAGTGGATGTCCAGGCCCGACATCATCGCGGCGAATCGCTTGCGCGGCTCATCCATGCCGAGGAGTTCGGAAATGGTGTCACGCAAGGCCTGGGTGCCGTCATCCGGGCGGCGCAGCAGCGCAATTTGCGCCATCGAATTGCGCAGGACACGGGCCGCGACCGGGTGCCGTTCGCCATGGTAGGTGTCCAGAAGAGTCTCGGGTGATATCCGGTTTACCACCTGACCCAGTTTCCATCCCAGGTTGACCGCATCCTGCACACCGGTGTTGAGACCTTGTCCGCCTACCGGGTGATGCACGTGCGCGGCATCACCAGCCAGCAGGACCCGGCCGCTGCGATAGGAAGCGGCCTGCCGCGCCATATCGGTGAACCTGGAAATCCATACAGCCCTGAGGATTCCGTAGTCCGTTCCGTACACCGCCATTAGCGCCGCGCTCAAATCTCGCAACGTGGGCTCACCCGCGGGCATCAGGTGCCGCTCGGTCACCATCACGCGCAACCCACGCCCGTCGTCGCTCCTGCTGACAGCATGGACACCAAGCGCGTCGTGGCGAATGCCCCACTCGGGCTCCTGTCCCTGCTTGAGCGCAGTTTCGACCTCGGCGATGAGGTAACTGGTTGTCGCATCCCAGCCCGGAAACTCGATCCCGGCCGCCTTACGGACCACGCTGCGCCCGCCGTCGCAGCCGACCAGATATTGCGCCCGCAGCAACTGGCCGCCGGCCAGCCTGAGATCGACCCCGGTGCGGTCTTGGGCAACTCCGGTCACCTCACGTCCGCGATAGATCGGCACTTCCAGCTCATCGACCCAGCCGGCCAGGGTGTTCTCGATGTGGTTCTGCCACAACGCCAGTCCGTACGGGTGCCGAGTCGGGAAGTCGCTGATATCCAGACGTATTTGAGAAAACCCCGCGACTTGGGCCACCTGCCCCTGCGCGAGGAATCGATCGGCGATTCCACGCTGATCAAGGACCTCGAGGGTGCGGGAATGCAGACCGCCCGCCCGCGAGCCGATCAGCTGTTGACCCGCGCGTCGCTCTACCACCGCAACGTCGGCTCCTGCCAACGCCAGTTCGCCGGCCAGCATCAGCCCAGTCGGTCCTGCCCCGGCCACCAGTACCGCATGGTCGGCCATCGGCATGGCCGCTCCGCTCGACTCAGTTGCCCCCAACTCCAGCCGCACTGTCGTTCCCCCAAATCCGGAGTCTTGGCTCCGGACAGTGATTTTGCGACACAACCCGGGTCTTGCCGCAAGCCCCCCGGTGCCCGATATGGTGAGAGTGGGAAATTCCGCCAGGGTCAGCAACCGCGCACCGCCTCGATCGCGCGATAGATCCGCTGCTCGCTGACGGCCCGCGGCGTGCCGAGCTGCTGGGCCCACAGGCTGACTCGCAGCTCCTCGATCTGGCGCGCGATGTCACGGACGTCGGCGGCCGCGGCGCGTGCCGGCGGCAGCTCCTGCAGCAGTTGGTAGTAGCGGTCTTGCACGGCGTGCAACCGCTGCATCCGCTGTCGGTCGGCCTCGACCGCGTACGGCAGCCGCTCGAGGCGCCGGCGGATTGCGGTCAGGTAGCGGGTCAGATCAGTGAGATGCGCGCGTCCGGTAATGGTGACGAACCGGTGTGGCAACAGTCGGTCCAGCTGGGTGCGTACGTCGGCTGTAGCCGCGGCCTGTGCGGGAGTCGGCTTGGCCGCCAACAAAAGCCGCACTTCCCGCGCCGCGGACAACGCCTTCTCGACACCGCTCACGATCTCGATGGTCGTCGGTACGAGATCGGCCGCTACCCTATCGCGCAGCGTGGTGAACTCCTTGTACGTCCACACCGGCGCGGCCACCAGCGCGTCCGTCGCCGCGTCGGCGCAGTCGTCGAGCAGCGCCGACAGGGAGCCATCCGGGTTCGCGCCAAGCATCAGGCGTGTTCGCGGATCCAGTTGCCGGTCAATGGCTTTGAGGGGGGCGGCCATGCCGAGCCCGAGCAACCGCCGGATACCCGGACCCATCGCATATTCCTGCTCGACCGACGTGGCGAACACGCGCAGGTCGACCGCGCCGCCCGCGTCGACAAACGCCGGAAAACCCCGCACGGTGCGACCGTCGACCGTGCGCTCCACGACCCGCGGCACCTCGGGCAGATCGTCGGGCCAGGTGCGCAACCCGGTTCGTTCCACCTCCCCCGCGACCGCATCCGCAACGGCCTGCCGAGCCGGTGTCGCCAGCCGCTGCTGCAGCGCAGGTAGATCCTTGCCGCGCGCCACCTCGGTACCGTCCTCGGACTCCACGGCAAAAGTCACCCGCAGATGCGCCGGCAGCCGGTCCAGATCGAATGCGTCGACTGGGACCAAAACACCAGTGCGGCGGCGCAATTCACGCTGCAAAGCCATCAGCAGTGGCTCGCGTCCCGGATCGATCCCGGCCAGCACCGCACGGGCGGTATCGGGGGCGGGAACGAAGTTGCGGCGCAGGTCTTTCGGCAGCGACCGGATGAGCGCAGTAACCAGCTCCTCCCGCAACGCCGGCACCTGCCAAGCGAACTCGTCGCCACCCAACCGTGCCAACACGTCGATCGGGACATGCACTGTGACGCCGTCGTCGGCGGCTCCGGGCTCGAACCGGTAGGTCAGCGGCAGAGCGACGTCGCCCGTCTGCCATACGTCCGGCCGATCGGCACCGGCAGTATCGTCGGCGCGCAGCAGGTCGTCGCGACGGAACGTCAGCAAGTCCGGCGTCTTGCGCCGCTGCATCTTCCACCACGCGTCGAAGTGGCGCGCCGAGACGACATCGGCGGGGATGCGGGCGTCGTAGAGTGCGTAGACATCGTCGTCAGTGACCAGCAGGTCGCGGCGGCGGGCCCGCTCCTCGAGGTTCTCGAGCTCGGCCCGCAACCGTGCATTGTCGCGCAGGAAATGATGGCGGGTCTGCCACTCGCCCTGCACCAGCGCGTGCCGGATGAACAATTCCCGCGCCACCTGCGGCTCGACGCGGGCATATCCGACGCGGCGACGGGCCACCAGCGGCAGGCCGTAGAGCGTCACCCGCTCGTAGGCCAGCACCTCACCGCGGCTGGCGTCCCAGTGAGGTTCGCTGTAGGTGCGCTGCACTAGCTCGCCTGCGACCCGCTCCACCACTTCCGGCTGGATACGCGCGGCGGTCCGCCCGTACAGCCGGCTTGTCTCCACCAGCTCCGCCACCACCACCCAGCGCGGCGGCCGCTTGGCGAGCGCCGAGCCGGGCGCCAGAACGAACCGCGAGTTGCGCGCACCCACATACTCACGGTCGTCCTCGCGGCGCATCCCCACATGTGACAGCAACCCGGCCAGCAGCGCCGCGTGAATGCGGGCCGGGTCGGACTCGTCGGTCTCGACCCCGGATTCAGCTACGCCGAGGTCACGCGCGATGTTGCGGAGCTGCCCGACGAGGTCCTGCCACTCGCGGATGCGCAGGTAGTGCAGGAATTCGTCACGGCACATCCGTCGAAAAGCGTTGCCCGACAATTCCTTACGCTGCTCACGCAGATAGCGCCAGAGGTTCAGGTAGGACATGAAGTCGGAGTGCTCGTCGGTGAACCGGGCATGCCGCTGGCGGGCAGCCTCCTCGCGGTCGGCCGGGCGCTCCCGAGGGTCGGGGATGGTCAGCGCGGCGGCCAGTACCAGCACCTCGCGTACGCATCCCTCGGTCTGGGCCGCCAGGATCATCCGCCCCAGTCGCGGGTCCACAGGCAGCCGCGCCAGGCGACGGCCCAGGTCGGTGATCTCGCCGTGCTGGTCGAACGCGCCGAGCTCCTGCAGCAGCTGCACACCGTCGCGGATGCTGCGCCGGTCGGGCGGATCGAGAAACGGGAAGTTCTCGACATAACCGGGTGGGGCGCCCAGCTGTAGCGCCGCCATCTGCAGCAGCACCGCGGCCAGGTTGGTCCGCAGTATCTCGGGGTCGGTGTAGCGCGGGCGGGCCGCGAAGTCCTCCTCGGAGTACAGGCGGATGCACACGCCGGGAGCGACCCGACCGCAGCGCCCGGCCCGTTGAGCCGCAGACGCCTGCGAGATCGGTTCGATGGGCAACCGCTGCACCTTCAACCGGCGGCTGTAGCGCGAAATGCGGGCATTACCGGGGTCGACGACATAGCGGATCCCGGGCACGGTCAGCGACGTCTCGGCAACGTTGGTCGCCAGCACCACGCGGCGTGCGGTGTGGGGCGCGAACACCTTCTGTTGGTCGGCGGTGGGTAGCCGGGCGTACAGCGCAAGCACCTCGGTATTTCTCAAACCAGTCAAAGCCTCCGCGGTGTCGCGTATTTCGCGCTCACCGGACAGGAACACCAGGATGTCGCCGGGCGGTTCGGCCTCGAGTTCGCCGATCGCGTCGACGATCGCCTCGATTTCGTCGCGGGTCTCGGTGCGCACGATTTCGTGGTCGGGGTCGTCGGGGTCATCCTCAGGGCCGGGCGAGACGGCGACTTCCAATGGGCGGTAACGGATTTCCACCGGGTACGTGCGACCGGACACCTCGACGATCGGGACGCTGAGTCCGCCGTCGGCTCCACCGAAATGCGCCGCGAAGCGCTGCGGCTCGATCGTCGCCGAGGTGACGATCACCTTCAAGTCGGGACGGCGCGGCAGCAGCTCACGCAGGTAACCCAGCAGGAAGTCGATGTTGAGGCTGCGCTCGTGGGCCTCGTCGAGGATTAGGGTGTCGTAGCGCAACAGGCGGCGGTCACGCTGGATCTCGGCGAGCAGGATGCCGTCGGTCATCAGCTTGACCAGGGTGCGGTCGCTGACCTGGTCGGTGAATCGGACGGTGTAGCCGACCACGTCACCAAGCGCGGTGTGCAACTCGTCGGCGATGCGTTGCGCGACGGTGCGCGCGGCCAGCCGTCGCGGCTGGGTGTGTCCGATGGTTCCGCGGATGCCGCGGCCCAGCTCGAGGCAGATCTTGGGCAGCTGGGTGGTCTTTCCCGAACCGGTTTCGCCGGCAACGACGACCACCTGATGCGCCCGCACCGCGTTGGCGATCTCCTCCCGTCGCCCGCTGATCGGCAGGTCAGGATAGGTGATCGTCGGGACGGCCGCGTGCCGCGCGGCCACCAGAGCTTCCGCCACCGCGATCTGGTCGGTGAGCTGTCGCAGCTTGTCGGGCTTGGCGCCGCGGAGGTTCTTCAGCCGCCGGCCGAGGCGCGCCGTGTCGCGGATGGTCAGACCGTCGAGTCGGACGCGCAACGCCGCCTTGGGTGTTTCTGCGGACGGTGCGGACACTCCGGCAAGGATAGGCGTCATCCCGCAGCCGCGGCGATATGCGGCGTCGTTGCCCACTCGGTTGTCCGGCCGGACCGCTGGCGGTTATGTGGTGGGGTTGTCAGCGGTTTCGTGTTAGCGCTCAGTTAGCGCTGACGTTTCGCTACAGCACAGCCGTATGCTTGGCCGCGTTACCACCAGCGCTTGGCAGGGTATGGGGTGGCGAAGGCCTCGCACCGACGGCGGGCCAACCGGAAGATCTGACCTCGACGGAAGCGCTTATGACCGAATTCGATAACGAGCAACTGGACCACTCCCAGAAGCTGGAGAGCATCGTCGACCGGCTCGATGAGAAGGTGGCCGGTGAACGCGAGGCAGAAGGCGTACCGGGCAAACCCAGCGACCGGGAACATGCCGCTACGAGTGGCTCGGAGGATGAGCCGCCCGACTAGCCGGATCTGCCGGCGCCGCGACTGTCGGCACCGGCCCTCGCATTTCGTCCATCGTGCTGCGGTGCGCCCATTTGTGTCCCGGCGACCCATGACAACAATGTCGTAGGCGGGCAGCCGCCGCTCGTCGGCGCCGAAATATATTGCAATCCTTCGGCCGCCGGCAAGATTTGTGCACCGAAGCGGTGTCCCCCGGTTGGTGCACCTGGTACTCAACCAACGTATCGGTCGATTGGCGGGCAGACCTCCGGGGCAGTAAGGGAAGGAAAAGGAGAACTTCTCGGGCGTCCCGGTGCCTCGGCGGGTCCACTTCGACGCTCAGGCCTGCAGGAGGCGCCGGTCGACCGGGTTCGCAAACGCGCTCCCGGCTCTGCCGCCCGAACTCCTGACTCGATGGGGGCAGCTATGCCGAAAACGCAAATCCGAGGGCAGCACGCGGATACGCTTAGTGCGCACACGAGTGGGCGATTGACGCGGGAGGAGCGGCGTGTCACTTCTGGTCGTGGCTCCCGAGATCGTGGCGTCGGCGGCAGCGGATCTGGAGAGCCTCAACTCGGCGCTGACCGCGGCGAACGCGGCGGCGGCCGTTCCGATTACCGCGCTTGCGGCAGCGGGCGCCGACGAGGTGTCGGCGGCGGTGGCGACGCTGTTCGCGGGTTTCGGTCAGCAATACCAAGCGCTTAGCACCCAGGCCAATACCTTTTTCCAGCAGTTCGTGTCGACACTGGGCTCATCGGCCGGGTCATATCAGGCCGGAGAAGCCCAGGCCGTGTCGCTGTTGCAGACGGCGCAAACCGATCTGCTGGGCGTGGTGAATGCACCCGCTCTGGCGCTGTTGGGTCGCCCGCTGATCGGGGATGGCGTAGCCGGGACGGCGTCGAGTCCGAACGGCGCAGCCGGCGGGCTGTTGCTGGGCAACGGCGGCAACGGTTATTCGCAGACCGCATCGGGCGTACCGGGCGGCGCCGGTGGCTCGGCCGGTCTGATCGGCAATGGCGGTGCCGGGGGTACCGGCGGAACCGGCGCACCCGGTGGGGCCGGCGGTAACGGTGGCTGGTTGTGGGGCTACGGCGGGCACGGCGGAACCGGCGGCGCGTCGCTTGGCATTGGCGGGACCGGTGGCGTCGGCGGGTCCGTGGGCCTGTTCGGTTTGGGCGGGGGCGGCGGTGCCGGCGGTCTCGGCAACGGCGGAATCCTCGGCACCGGCGGCGCTGGCGGCCGCGGCGGGTTGTTGTGGGGCAACGCCGGGATCAGCGGGCCGGGTCTGGACGGCAGAACGGTGCCGCTGACCATGCATGCGGTTACCGAGCCGGTGGTGTACATGTCCGTCAACGGCGGACCGAGCGTGCCCGTCCTGGTGGACACCGGATCCGCCGGTCTTGTTGTCACGCCCAACGAGGTAGGGGGAATTTTCGGCCTCTTCCGCATGGGCTTGCCAACCAGTTTCGGACTCAGCGGTTACAGCGGCGGGCTGACCTACCTGTATGCGACCTACCATGCGCCGGTCGATTTCGGGAACGGCATCGCCACACCGCCGACCGACGTCAACGTTGTCCTGCTGTCATTCCCCCAGACGTTCTCCGGGTATTTCGCGCCCGCAGGCGTCAACGGTGTGCTGGGAATCGGACCCAATGCGACGGGGCCCGGCCCCAGCATTCCGAACCAGGCGCTGCCGGGCGACCTCAATCAGGGTGTCCTCATCAACATCCCCGAGGGCACCATGCGGTTCGGCCCGGATCCGCTGGTTGGCGGAGATTCCATTACCGGATCGCCGATTTCCACGCTGGGGGTCAAGATCAACGGCGGTTCGCTGCAACATGTTCCGATGATCGTCGATTCCGGTGGCGTGCTGGGCACCATGCCGGCATCGGTGCTCGGGAACGGCCAGGTGTCCGGGGACGTGCCGGACGGGACGCTCATCCAGGTCTATACCAACGACGGCAGTACGTTGCTGTACCAGTACACCGTGGCTGGGAACGGCCCCCGGGTCATTTCTAGTGGCCTGATGAACACCGGGTATGTGCCCTTTGACCAGCAACCGGTGTACATCTCGTACAGCCCGTCCGGTGTCGGGACCACGGTCTTTCACTGAGCCGTCGTGAAACGCGGCACCGGCCCAGCCTGATGCGGGAGGGCTGCTATGCGCGTTCGCTGCCTTGGCCGAGCTTGTCAGCAGCGAAGGTAGCTGCCTGCGTTGTCATCCCGGACTGGATGTAGGAAACGTGCGCGATGATGTTTCCGCCGCCGGTGCATATCGGATCATCGGCAGCGCACAAATTAATGACCTTGGAGCTGTAGAGCGGGTTGAGGGTGGGCAACGGCTGCCCGCCCCACAACATGCTCGAGAACCCGCTGGACGGCTCGCCGAAAAGGGCCACCGCGACCACATGATCGGCCACCGAGGGCGGCATTGCCGAGGACGCCAAATCGATCACGCCCGCGCCTTGAGAATAACCGCCGATCACAATCTTCGAGTTCGGGCAACTCGCCGCGGTGTCCTGGATGTGCGCAGCCGCATCGTCGGACCCGATTGACGCGCTCGCGTGATAGTCGTCGCTGGCGGGGTAATTCACGGCGTAGACCCCGACGGACCGTCCACCCGCCTGCGAGCTGAGTGAGTCGACGAATGCCTGGCCGACGTCCCCGAGACCAGGCGCCTGATGGGTGCCCCGAGCGAATACCACCGCGACGTCGGAGCATGGGTCGGCGTGAGCGGCGGGGCTGACGACGGCTGCGTTCACCATCGCCCATGCCGTCACAACCACGACACCAACGATGCGAGCAAGGCTGAGTGCAGTCATCTGCACATGCTGGCACATCACGGGCGAGCGGGCTGCGGCTGGGGTCAGGGGCGGCGGGCGCCCGGTCTCGATGGGTCTTAATGCAAGAACGCTCGGTTTGGATCGGCTGGCCGGTCGCGGAGCATCTGGCTTCCGGCGTTGTGCGGTCGGCGCGACTGATAGCTTCGCGGATGTCTTCCTACCGCGTAGTCGATTTGGCGTGCGTGGTGTTTTCCCATTCGTCGAGGCGGGCGAGGAAGAACGCTTCGGCTTCGTCGAAGGTGATGTCGTTGTCCGGGGCGATGCGGGCGACCACCTCTGCGTAGACCCGTGCCGCTTCGGGGTCGACGAAGTCCCATTGGCCCAGCGGCCATTCCGCGCTCAGATAGCCCGCCTCCGAATACGCCTGGTACAACGGCGTGCCCGGATACGGAGTGATCCGGCCCATGAACTTGAAAGGCTGAGTGTATTTGGTTGCCCGCAGCAGACGGGCGGTTTCGCGTAGCTCCTCGGGGCGCACCGTGGGGTGAAACATGATGGTCCCGGGGATCACGTCGATTCCCAACTGCTGCAAGGCGTTGATGGTGTCGGCGGCGTCTTGGCCACGATTGAGGACCTGCTTGCGGTAGGCGCGCAGTTGGTGGTAGGAGCCGGTCTCCAACCCGACGAACACCCGGCGCAGACCCGCCCGGTGCAAGTGTGTGAACACGTCGAGGTCGACCACCGAGTCCAGCCGGATATCGATCATGAAGTCGACATCGATACCCCGGCCAAGCATCGCAGAGGCAAACTCGACCGCGCGCTGCTGCGAACCGGGATGCTTGGAAACGAACAGATCATCGGTGATCGACAAAAACTTGATATCGAAATCCGTTACCAGGTAAGCGATTTCATCAATAACCGCATCAACCGACTTGGCCCTGTAGCTGGTGCGGCCCAACATCGCCGACACCGCCCCCGTCCCGCAGAACGTGCAGCGATACGGACAACCCCGGGTGGTGAAGACCGACGCGGCAAAACCATCGCCGAGCACCATCGGCAACTCCTCACGAGCCGGCCACGGCAATTCGTCCAGATCAACCAAACCGGACGGCGAGCACACGATCCGGCCCTGCTCATCACGGCGCGCCAGGCCCGAGATACCCTCTACCCCAGCACCATTGGCTACCGCCAAGGCCAACTCGGTAAACGTCACCTCCCCGTCGCCGACGACCACGAAATCGAAGCAGTCGTAATTACCCAGGATGCGCTCGTAGTTCAGAGTGGCGATCACGTTGCCCAACGCGATCTGCACGCCCTCCCAGCACTGACGCGCTCGCCGAGCCAACCACACCACCTCGGCAAAAGTGTCGATACACGAAAACCCCACCAACCGAGGCACACCCGATACCGCCGCGGCGGCCTGCATCGCCTGCCACGTCTGCTCCACACTCTCATGGCCGGCCACCAACCCGTTGACCGTCACCACCTCCAGCCCACGCTTCCTCGCGTAAGCCTTGATCGACATCATCCCCAAATGCTCCATCGGCATCGAGGAATACACCCACGGATCGCCGAGTTTCTGCTCGCCGAGATACGTTCGCCCATTGGCGCGCACCCCTGGAGGATTGACCAATACAACCGTCACGCCACGACTCCCCGCCATCAACCATCGAGCGCTGTCCCTATGCGCCCTGCTCAACCGCACCGCGCAGAGCTGAACTTCCACTGCCGGTGACGTCTCAAAACCATTCCCAGCTAACCACATCGTCACCGCTGTGGTACCAGCCGATTTCCGCTGATCCGACGGCCGGATTCGGCGCTGTTCGGTGGCCGAACGAGATGACGGCGACGAGGCGCTTGAGCGACGCACCGATGACCTTGAGGGATCGGCAATACGCGATCGTGGTCGGCGCCTATGGTGGCGCCGCCAAGGTTGGCTCAGCCGCCGCTGCCGGGTGTGCCGGCACCGTCGCTGTGAACGGCCCCGCGGCCACCTTCATGCCCCCCCAGCCATCCGGAGTGGCCGCCAACGCCCTCGGCGCCATTCTCACCGTCGTTGCCGGCGACTCCGCTGTGGCCGCCATTGCCGGCGATGCCACCTTGGCCGCCACCGCCCCCCGCGCCAGCGGCGCCGCCTTTGCCCGCGTCGCCAAAGAGCCAGCCGGCATTGCCGCCTTTGCCGCCGCTACCGCCTGCGCCGCCGTTGCCACCGGCACCGCCATTGCCACCGTTGTAGCCATTTTCGCCTGCGCCGCCGGCGCCACCGGTGCCCCCTGCGCCTCCAGCGGTCCCGTTGCCGCCGGTCCCTCCGTTGCCCCACAACAGGCCACCGTTGCCGCCGGCACCGCCTTGTCCGCCAGCACCTCCGTTGCCGCCGGCTCCGCCATTGCCCCCGGGATTGTTGTCGCCGCCGTTCATACCGTGTATGCCCTGCCCACCGTTGCCCGCGATCCCAGCATTGCCGCCGTTGCCTCCGTTGCCGAACAGCAAGCCGCCATTGCCGCCGGCGCCGCCATTGCCTGCGGCACCGCCGTTTTGACCGAGTCCGTGGTAGCCGTTCGCGCCGTTTCCGCCGGCGCCGCCGGCGCCACCGTTGCCGATGAGTCCGGCGGCTCCGCCGTTGCCGCCGGCGCCTCCGCTGCCTCCCGTCACAGCAGCGCTGCCGCCGGCTCCGCCTGCGCCGCCGTTGCCGGCCAGCAGTCCGCCTTGGCCGCCGTTGCCGCCGTTGGCGCCGGCTCCGCCGGCTCCGCCGTTGCCGCCGTGTCCGAAGAGTCCGGCTGCTCCGCCATTGCCGCCGTTTTGTCCTGCTGCACCTGATCCGCCATTGCCACCGTTGCCCCACAGCCAGCCGCCGGCGCCGCCGTTTTGTCCGGTGCCATTGAGCCCGTTGGCGCCGTTGGCGATGATCGGGCGGCCGACGAGCCATTCGCTCTCGGCGTTGGCTGTCTTGAGGGCATTTTCGGCGGCGTTTTCGATCTCGGTGGCCCAGTACTTCAAGGAGCTACCGTTGAGCAGGTCGACAAATTGCTGGTGAAGCCATTCGTAGTCGTGGCTCAATGTCAGCCAGACCTGACCCTGCCGGGCTAGCATGGTGGCCATCGCCGCCGATATCTCATCGGCAGCAGCGGGCAGTATCGCGGTGGTGGGGGTGGCCGCGGCGGCGCTTGCCTCGCTAAACGCCGATCCGATACCAGCCAGATCCGTTGCGGCGCAGTCCAATGCCTGGGGCACGACGGTCACAAATGGCACAGCTCATTCTCCTCGCGTTTACCAATGTCCTTGTCGGGCAACAGATGCACACCGTCTTGGTGGTTATCCGATCCCAGCTCGCGGAATCACGCCCGGGTGGGTTGCTAATGCCGGCGCGGCAGCGCCGACGCCGCCGCGAGTGCTTAGCTCGTTGGGCGTGGCGGCAGCCGATCCCGCGGCCCGAGGCGCAATAGGCATCATCGGGACACCATCGGTCGATCCGGTCGCTTCCGCCACGGAGGCCGGTGTGGGCATAGACCCAAGGCCTTGCACTGCCGAGCTGGAAAGCCCGCTGGGCAATGATCCTGGCCAGGTCGCTGGCACCGACACCGCGCCCATGGTGTGGGCCTGGCCCAACGCCGCCGACATCGCTGCACCCGGCATGGCGGCGCCACCAAGTCCGGTCAGCCCCGTCAGCGCCATAGCAGGAGCAGCGCCTCCGACCACCGGCGACGCCGCGGACGCCGCAGCGGTGGCGGCACTGCCGGCTGCGCCCAATCCGGCGGTAGCTCCGCGGGCACTTGACATCGCCATCATCAACGGCGACATCATGAAGCTGACCGGATACATCCCCAACTCGGCCACCGACAACACTGACGACACTGGCAAATCTGAAAGCACCCCCGAAACCGCATTGAACAGCGGACCCAGCGGGTCAATGATGGGTGGCGTGACTGGCGGGAACCACGGCTGAACCGCTGTACCGCCTGTTAGTGCAGTCGGTGGCGCGCTCAATGGAGATAGTGTCGAAGCCAGGGTCATTGCCTTGGTGTGGTAGCCGACCATGGCGGCGACATCTTGGGCCCACATCTCGGCGTACGCACTTTCAGTAGTGGCGATCGCCGGAGCGTTTTGGCCGAGAAAATTCGTGTGCACCAGCGTTGCCAGCAGTATTCGATTCGCTGCTACCGCCGCCGGATGAACAGTTGCCGAAAACGCCGATTCATAAGCTGTCGCTGCCGCCTGGGTCTGGCCCGACGACAACTGCGCGTGCTCGGCGGCCGCGGTCAACCATCCCGTCAACGGGGCGGCTGCCGCTGCCATGGACATCGACGCGGTCCCAGCCCACTGCCCATGAAGCAACGCGGCGATGACCGAGCGAAACGACGACGCCGTCCCGTGCAGATCCTGGGCTAGCCGCTGCCAGGCAGCGGCAGCCGCGTGCAACGATCCCGACCCGGCGCCCGAATACATCCGAGCCGAATTAACCTCCGGCGGCAACCACGAAAAGTGAAAGAACATCGTCACTCCAATCAGCCAGTCGAAACATCGGCTTCGACAACCACACACGCGTTATGTCCAGGGCGAGGAGGCCCATTTCACCGTTTGTCATCGGATAAATCGCTCGCGCGATTTATCGTCGCCGTCTCCGACGTAACTCTGACACCGTTGATCCTTGTCAATAAAAATGCGCCCGGAACGGTTCAATATCTGACCACTACGAGATTTGACGGGTCCAATCGCGACCCGGACCGGAAACTGCCCGCCTATATCGCTGAATCCGTGGTCATTCCAATCTCTAGTCATCATTCCCGAGTCATTGTCAAATCTGGCAAGAGAACGGCGATACGATCATACTGTAAACAATTCAGCTGTACAGGACGCCGGCAATTAGAATACACAACGTGAGCAGGTGCTCCATCCCCCGATCGGACGACAGCCGCGTCCCCCGATCGGTGGACAGTCAAACCGTCGTCGGACCTAGCCCGCATCGGGCCCGATGGGGGATGCGGCAGCGGCAAACGAGTTTGCCGTCAGTGATCGTCGCGCCCCATGCGATCAGGAATCGAAGGACCCGCGGGTACTGGCGGCCAGGCTGCAGGATTCGATCAGCGCCGGGCCATAGGTAGCCGCACCGCATTCGCATTGCCAACAGACGTGCCGCCCGCACGAACATTGGACGGTGGTCACAATCATGTGCCCGGGCAGCAGCCAGTGGCCACGTGCACAGCGCCGCGGTGGCCGGTCCGCCCAGTGCGCCGCCCAGCCATGCGCCAACTCGCCGACGTCAACACTCACCGCATCACATTGGCATCTCTTTGCAGACCAATTCCAGCGCGGCGGACCAATCGTTATGCTTCGTTGCCCGCTCTTGGCCGTGTCGTTGCGTCCGCACAGCGCCGGCAACCGGGTGCTGGCCGCTCAAAGTTGTGCCGCACGCGAATGGGATAGCTGCCGCAGCCCGCCGACGCGAAACTGCTACTTCTGCAGGGTGAACTGGTTGACGTCGATGTAGCCGGTGCGGAATGCCTTGGCGCAGCCGCTCAGGTACTTCATGTAGCGCTCGTAGACCTCTTCGGACTGGACGGCGATGGCCTGGTCCCGGTGCGCCTGCAGCGCCTGTGCCCACAGGTCCAGGGTCCGCGCGTAGTGCTGTTGCAGTGATTGGCGCCGGGTCAGGGTGAAGCCGGCCTGTGCGGAGCGCTGCGCCACCATGTCGATCGAGGGTAGCCGGCCACCGGGGAAGATCTCGGTGACGATGAACTTCACGAAGCGGATGATGTCGATCGAGATGGGCAGACCCTGTTCGCTGAGCTGCTCACGGGTCAAGCCGGTGATGGTGTGCAGCAGCATCACTCCGTCGGCGGGCAGGACCCGGTGTGCCATAGCGAAGAAGTCGTCGTAGCGGTCGTGGCCGAAGTGCTCGAGGGCGCCGATGGACACGATGCGGTCGACGGGCTGGTCGAACTGCTCCCAGCCCTTGAGCAACACCGTCCGGCTGCGCGGGGTGTCGAGCTCGTCGAAGGTCTTCTGGACGTGGGTGGCCTGGTTTTTCGACAAGGTCAGGCCGATGACGTTCACGTCATACTTTTCGATGGCGCGGCGCATGGTGGCGCCCCAACCGCAGCCGATGTCGAGCAGCGTCATGCCCGGCTGCAGGCCCAGCTTGCCCAGCGCCAGGTCGATCTTGGCGAGCTGGGCCTCTTCCAGCGTCATGTCGTCGCGCTCGAAGTATGCGCAGCTGTAGGTCTGGGTCGGGTCCAGGAAAAGCCGGAAGAAGTCGTCGGACAAATCGTAGTGCGCCTGCACCTTGTCGAAATGCGGCCGCAGTTTCTGAGCCATGATCGTGTGCCTTTCTGGCCCCCCCTGAGGCCCCAGCGGGGGGCGTGCACCGGTCGGCGGCATTCTCCCCGTTCATCAATCAAACCAGCCGGCGGGCCATGCGCCGGCTTGCACCCCGCCCGGCGCGCGCAACCAGACCCGGGCGGATACGCGGTCGGGCTTGATTACCCGGTGTGGTTGGCTGGACTCTCGAGGCGAGTAATCGCGTGAGCCTGTGGACCGAGGACAAAGCATGACCGAGAACGCCGAACGGTTTGCCGTCAGCCGCACCATCGCCGCCATGCCGGCCGAGATTTTCGCCGTGCTGGCCGAGCCGTCACGCCATCAGGGCACCCAGCCCGGCGATTGGGTGCGCGATGCGATAGACACCGCACCGATCACCGGCAGCGGTCAAGTTTTCGCGATGAATATGTACCTGACTCAAGCAGGGGGCGATTACGTCACCTACAACTTGGTCAATGTCTTCGACCAGGACCGCGCCATCGGCTGGATGCCGGGCCAGCTCGACCCCGCCGGAAACCACGTCGCGGGCGGGTGGTGGTGGCGCTACGACCTCGCGCCCAACGGCGAGCACACCGACGTGACGCTGACCTACGACTGGAGCGCCACTCCACAGAGTTTCCGAGACCAGGTCGGCGGGATGCCGCCGTTCGCGGAGGATTATCTGGCGGCGTCGCTGGAGAGTCTGGAGGGCTTGGTCACCAGTTGAGCGGCGATTTGAGATCACGGCTCAAGTGCTTGCACCGCAATGCTGTTCAACGCGATCGACGTCATGGTCGATAAGTCGAGACCAACCGCGCCCGGCGTTTGAACCGGCTGTATCCGGTACCTCCGACAAAGTCTTGACTGGTTCAAGAAAAGGCGTCATAGTGGCGAAGTGGCGTCAACGGCGCACTACACACAAAAGCTGCGAATGGCCGACCTGCGGGTCACCCGGCCCCGGCTCGCCGTGCTCGAGGCCGTAGACGCCCATCCGCACGCCGACACCGAAACGATCTTCTCGGCGGTCCGCACCGGATTGCCCGACGTTTCCCGCCAGGCGGTGTACGACGTGCTCAATGCGCTCACCTCGGTGGGCCTGATCCGCCGGATCCAGCCCTCGGGGTCGGTGGCCCGTTACGAGTCCCGAGTCGGTGACAATCACCACCACGTCGTGTGCCGCTCCTGCGGAGTGATCGCCGACATCGACTGTGCGGTCGGAGATGCGCCGTGCCTGACCCCCGCTGACGACGGCAACGTTCTTGATGGCTTCGTTCTCGACGAGGCCGAAGTCACCTACTGGGGCTTGTGCCCCAACTGCTGGATCGCAGTACCTCGATCACAGCCGTGATCGCAGCCCGTTTCACTCACCCGGAAGGAATGCTGTGTCATCCGATACATCCGAAAGCCGCCCGCCGCACCCGGATTCGAACACGGCGAGCACCAGCGAGAGCGAAAACCCGGCGATCCCGTCGCCCAAGCCCAAGGCG
The DNA here is from genome assembly GCF_900566085.1 of Mycobacterium attenuatum. Taxonomy (GTDB): domain Bacteria; phylum Actinomycetota; class Actinomycetes; order Mycobacteriales; family Mycobacteriaceae; genus Mycobacterium; species Mycobacterium attenuatum. The sequence continues at coordinate 24,598 of NZ_UPHT01000090.1, read as the reverse complement.
CATGCGCCGCTGACGAACCGCGACTGGTGGCCCGACCAGATCGACGTTTCGATGCTGCACCCCAACCCGCCGGCGGCCAGCCCGCTGGGCGCGGACTTCGACTACGCCAGCGAGTTCGCCAAGCTCGACGTCGACGCGCTCAAGGCGGACCTGATCGAGGTGATGACCACCTCACAGGACTGGTGGCCCGCCGACTACGGCCACTACGGCGGCCTGTTCATCCGGATGAGCTGGCACGCCGCGGGTACCTACCGCATTCACGACGGCCGCGGCGGCGGTGGCCAGGGTATGCAGCGGTTCGCCCCGCTCAACAGCTGGCCGGACAACGCCAGCCTGGACAAAGCCCGCCGGCTGCTGTGGCCGGTGAAGAAGAAGTACGGCAACAAGATCTCCTGGGCGGACCTGATCATCTTCGCCGGCAACGTCGCCCTGGAGTCGATGGGATTCAAGACCTTCGGCTTCGGCTTCGGTCGCGAGGACATCTGGGAGCCCGAAGAGGTCCTCTGGGGTGAGGAGGACGAATGGTTGGGCACCAACAAGCGCTACTCGGGCGAACGTGACCTCGCCCAGCCCTACGGCGCCACCACCATGGGCCTGATCTACGTCAATCCCGAAGGCCCCGAGGGCAAGCCGGATCCGATCGCCGCGGCGATCGACATCCGCGAGACGTTCGGCCGGATGGCGATGAACGACGAGGAGACGGCCGCGCTGATCGTGGGTGGGCACAGCTTCGGCAAGACCCACGGGCGCGGCGATCCCGAGCTGGTCGGTCCCGAGCCGGAGGCCGCCCCGATCGAGCAACAGGGGCTGGGCTGGAAGAGCTCCTACGGCAGCGGCAAGGGCAAGGACGCCATGACCAGCGGCTTGGAGGTCGTCTGGACACCCACCCCGACCAAGTGGGACAACAGCTTCCTGGAGACCCTGTACGGCTACGAGTGGGAGCTGACCAGGAGCCCCGCCGGGGCGTGGCAGTTCACCGCCAAGGACGGCGCCGGTGCCGGCACCATCCCCGACCCGTTCGGCGGCCCGGGCCGGGCCCCCACGATGCTGGTCACCGACATCTCGCTGCGCGAATCTCCGATCTACCACGACATCACGCGGCGTTGGCTGGATCACCCCGAGGAGCTGCAAGAGGCATTCGCCAAGGCGTGGTACAAGCTGCTGCACCGCGACATGGGCCCGATCAGTCGCTACCTGGGGCCCTGGGTGGCGGCGTCGCAACTGTGGCAGGACCCGGTTCCGCCCGTCGACCATGAGCTGGTCGACGAGCGGGACGTTGCGGCGCTGAAGAGCAAGGTGCTCGAGTGCGGCTTGTCGGTTCCGCAGCTGGTCAAGACGGCCTGGTCGGCCGCGGGCAGCTTCCGCCGTACCGACAAGCGGGGCGGCGCAAACGGGGGCCGGTTGCGCCTCGAGCCGCAGAAGAGCTGGGAGGCCAACGAGCCCACCGAGTTGCAGAAGGTGCTGCCCGTGCTGGAGCGCATCCAGCAGGAGTTCAATGGATCGGCATCCGGCGGCAAGAAGATCTCGCTGGCCGACCTGATCGTGCTCGCTGGATCCGCGGCAGTGGAGAAGGCGGCCAAAGACGCAGGCTATGAGATCTCGGTGTACTTCGCGCCCGGGCGTACCGACGCCTCGCAGGAGAACACCGACGTCGAGTCGTTCGCGGTGCTCGAACCCCGGGCCGACGGGTTCCGCAACTACGTGCGTCCCGGCGAGAAGGCTCCGCTCGAGCACCTGCTGGTCGAACGTGCATACCTGCTGGGTGTGACCGCTCCAGAGATGACGGTGCTGGTCGGTGGGCTGCGTGCCCTCGGCGCCAACCATGGTGGCAACAAGCACGGCGTGTTCACCGACCGGCCGGGCGCGCTGACCAACGACTTCTTCGTCAACTTGCTCGACATGGGTACGGAGTGGAAGGCGTCGGAGTCCGGGGAGAATGTCTACGAGGGGCATGATCGGGCCACGGGTGATCTGAAGTGGACCGCGACCGCCAATGATCTGGTGTTCGGTTCGAACTCGGTGCTGCGCGCATTGGCCGAGGTGTACGCCCAGGACGACGCCGGGCAGAAGGTCGTGGAGGACTTCGTCGCGGCGTGGGTCAAGGTCATGAACAACGACCGGTTCGATCTGGATTAACCGGACCGCCTGATCGAGCGCCACCCCACCGGCTCCCGGTTTCGGGGTGGCGTTCGACTCAGCCGTCAGTGACGACGATCGAATCCCCGCCCGTGTGCCAGGCCGCGGTGAAGGTGGTGACGGCGACCTGCTCGTCAGGGTGGTCGGCGCCGGGGTCGTTGAGGTGGACGATCTCGTTGGTCGTGTCGATGCCGGTGACGACGAGGAAGTGGTCGGCCTGGCTGCGCTGATCACTGCTGTTCCAGATGACTGCGGAATTGACCCAGGCGATGATCTTGCGGTTGTCGGTGAGGTATTGCCGTAGGGCGGGCAGCCCGGTCTGTTCGGGGTGCGTCACATCCGTCATGGCGGAGGAAATACCGTAGTGCGCCAGCAGCACGACCGTGTCGGCCAATTCGATGCCGCCGTTGCCGTTGGTGTGGCTCGGGTCGTCGGCAGGGGCATAGATCGGCCCCGGGTTGGTCGGGGACGCAGTGCCTTGCGCCAGCGCGATCATCTCTTGCTCGGTCGGCGCGTGCCCGGTGATTTGACCCACCACGTCGGCTACCGACACAAGTCCGCAGTTGTCCTCGAGCGACTGCTGTTGCCAGTACTTGGCCGCCGCCGCCGGGTCGCCGTACATGCCGCTGACGGCGGCCGGTTGCGGTGGCACCGGAAGAGGCGTGGGTGTGACGCTGGCGATGACCGTCGACAGCGTCGGCGACGGCGTGGACGGCGGCGGGTGGCCGCATGCCGCGGTGATCGAGATACCGGCTACGACAAACGCTGCTGCCATCCGGACGTCGACCATGGTGCTGATTATCGATCAAGGTCGAGCTGCAGTTGCGCTTTCGCCTCTCTGACCAGATCCGCCGCAGCGCGTCCCGCTTCCTGCGCCTTGCGATAGCGCTCTGCGGCGCTGCTCAGCTCGCGTTCGGCGGTTCGAAGATTGGCCAGCGCCTCGTCGCGACGTTGGGTGGCCGCGTCACGTTCGGCGCTGCGCTCGGACAGCGTGGCGTTGGCGGCGGTCGTGGCGCGCTCGGCGGCTGCCACCGAGGCGGTCAGCCTTTCCCGGCGGTGCCGGGCTGCTGCAGCCGCTTTGCTGGCGGCTTTGTCAGCCGCTTCTTCCGGTGCCGCCTTCGTCCGAGCTTGTTTCGGCTTCGCTTTCGGTTTTGCGGCCCGAGCCGCCGTCACGAGCTGCTCCGCGTCGCCGAGCGCGCCGAAACCCGACCCTTGCTGAGGCCTGGTCAACCGACCCAGTCGGGCCCGCACCCCGGCGTCGGCGATTGCGGTCTGCAGGGTGCTCGTCAGGTCGTCACGCAGCGCCGACGACGGGTTCGCCACCTCGGCTGCCTCGAAAGCGCAGCGAGCCAGGTCGCTGATCAGCCGGTGTTGCGCGGCGGACAGGTCGTGGATACGGTCGCCGTCCATGGCGGTGTGCGCGTCGCGTAGGCCGTTACCGAGGTCGGCCAGCCGCCGAGCGACATTCTCGTGGGTGAGCACCAGCCGGTTGACAATCCATGCCGCGATTGTGGGTTTGCGCGCTGCGGAGATCCGGTCGGCGGCCGCGGCATCGCCGCGCTGCCTGGCCGCCGCTGCCAACCTGGAGCGTTCTGCGGTGAAAGCATCCGGTGGCACCGCGTACAAGGTGTCGAGTTCGTCGTCGGCAATAACGTCATGATCTCTCGCCCGGTGGCGCCACACTGGTTTCAGACCACTCGTCGACGGGTTATCTGATACCCGAGCTGCCCGCGCCCGAAAGCAAGCTTTGGGCCAGCACATGAAACCGGGGACCACAACGTCAATGACATCCACAGATAGCGCTGAGCTCGTCCGGCGGATATTGGGCATCGGCTGGCCGCGCCGTTTCCTGCTGGCCGTATTCGTCGTCGTCGCAGCGGTCGGTGTGATTCGAATCGCGGGGCTGCCGGGTCGTCCGGACTGCCGTCGTGGCGGGGCGACGACGCCAGCGTCGGAGCCCGCACGCGTAACGATCACCCCCGGGTCCCGGGCACGCGACGTCGACCCGATCGCGCATGTGGTGGTCAAGGCCGACGCGGGAACGCTGACCGAGGTCCGAATGGTCAATGACGCCGGCAAGCCGGTGCCGGGTGTGATGACCCCGGACAACACCGTCTGGAAGCCCACCGTGCCCCTGGGCTACGGACGCACCTACACCCTGACGGTGTCCAGCCGTGGATCCAACGGTATTGCCGCACAACACATGTCGTCGTTTTCCACGCTGCGGCCGTCCAACCAGACCAAAGTGGCGCTGACCACCACCTCCGGGGCCGCCCTGCACGAAGGCGGCAGCTACGGCGTCGGAACGGTGATCGTCGCCCACTTCGACGAACAGATCGCCGATCGCGCGGCGGCCGAGCGGCGACTGTCGGTGACCACCCATCCTGCGGTGACCGGCTCCTGGTTCTGGGTCGACGATCAGAACGCCCACTGGCGACCCGAGCATTACTATGCGCCGGGCACCACGGTCACCGTAGCGGCAAAGATCTACGGAATCGCCTTGGGCAACGGCATATTCGGGCAAGAAGACAACCGGGTGTCGTTTCGCATCGGCGACGCGCACATCGCTATTGCCGACGACGCCACCAAGTTGGTCAGCGTGTTCGACCACGGCGCCCTGGTTCGGAGCATGCCCACCTCCATGGGAATGGGCGGCACCGAAACGTTCGGTGGGCACACCCTGTCTTTCTGGACTCCCCCTGGCATCTACACCGTGCTCGACAAGGGCAACCCGGTGGTGATGGATTCGTCGACGTTCGGACTGCCCAAGAATTCCCGGCTCGGATATCGCGAGACCATCAACTACGCCACCCGCATCAGCACCGACGGTATCTACCTGCATCAGCTCGATGCCACGGTGTGGGCTCAGGGTTACACCGATACCTCGCACGGATGTCTGAACCTCAACGGAGACAACGCGAAATGGTTCTACGATTTCTCCGTGCCCGGCGACGTGGTGGAGGTCCGCAACAGCGGCGGGCCGCCGTTGCAGCTGGAACAGAACGGCGACTGGACCCTGAGTTGGGACCAATGGCGCAAGGGCAGTGCCTTGAACGCCGGCGGTCACTAACTTCCGGCGAACCACGCGGTGGCCACCGCGTGGGTCTGCGGCGGCGGGAAGTGCTGACCCGGTGTGCCCAGCTGGCCCACCCTGACCGTCCACACCGGTGCCGACCGGTCGACGCACGTCCCGGCACCCTGGCTGGGGAGCCACAAAACCGCGAGGTTCGAGTTTGACGCGCCGCATCCGTAGACACCGACGTAGCCGTCGTCGCGCCCGCCCCAGGCGCCCCCGTTGCGCAGCAGGCATCGGGTGCCGTCGTCGAGAGCCAGCGCGAACGGGTCGGGTGTGGCGATCGGATGCACTGGCGGGAGCGGTCCGCCGTAGGTTACCCGATGCAGCCGCTGATCCCACGGATTGTCCACGCACAGCAGCGATTCCGGTGCCGAAGGCCAGCAGGTTCCGGCATCGGCGGCGCTGGGTGAGCAGTAGTAAATGTTGTCGGCCACCGCCGACGGCGACGGTGTGGTGCAGTTGCCGACGGCGGTGACATTGCTCTGGGCAGGGGCTTCTCGGTAACCGTTGACCGGCTGGCCGTCGGATCCGACCGCCACGGCGGTGATCACCCGGGTCGATGCCGGATCGGCGAGCGCCGGCCCGCCGGCCGGCAAGCCGCCGAGCGCCACCGCCACGATCGGTACCGCGACCACGCGAAGCACGAGGTCCACGTGATCAAGCCTTCCCCACCGCGTCGAGGATGTGAAGACCCCGCTTGTGCCGACGCTGGTGGCCCCGGTGCACGACGACACGATGACGCGGCCCCAAGATGTCCAGGACACCTACGACGCGATTCCCGTGGCCGAATAGCGGTTGTATTGGATCGAGGGCGCGCAGCGCCGGTTCGACGGCTACAACTTCTTCGGAGTGCATCCCGAGACCCGATCGCAGGGTTCGACAAGCACATCAACTGAGCTTCCACAACGGGTGATGTCGAAAGCCGCAGCGGCTCAGTAGGATCGACAAACCTGGACGCCAGCCGCCGGTCAGTCGCACGCGTCGGCGGATGCGGCGAACAAGGACCAACGCGATCAGGGCGATCGCGAGGTTGGCCAACACGGCCCGTCGTCGCTTACGCCAAGCTGACCGTGCCGAGCCGGCGCGGCGGCCAAAGCCGTAACCGACACCTAGCGCTACCGCCAGCGCGGCGATAGGTACCAGCGCTGTCATGAATCGAGCATCAACCGCCGCTGTCGCGAGCAGATCACGTGCGGGAAACGCCTTGGCCAATACGCCAAGACGCAATCCTCAACAACGCCGCGGTGGTGCCCGCAGGCCGGGCAGGGCTGCCGGCGTTCTCGAAGCGCTTTATTACCCGACGCCCCACAGGGTTTGGCGCGCATTGACGACGCGTGATGGTCAGATGAGGCTGGCGCAGCGCTCGAGTAGCTGCAGCGTGGGGGGCTGGCGAAACGCGAGCACCAGGTGTTCGCAACCCAGATCTTTGAACGCGGGCAGTAGCGTGAGTTGTTCGTCGACCTGTCGGTCCTCTGCCGGGTACAACGGCACCTGACCGGAACGGCGGACTTCGGCGGGGTTGCGGCCCACTTCCGCGCAGGCCTTGTCGAGCCGCGCGTTCACCTCGCCCCACTGCTGAGGGCTGTCATAGGCGGGCATGTTCCATTCGTTGGCATGGCGGGCGATGAGACGCAGCATTTTCGGTTGTGAGCCCGCGATCACAATGGGCGGGTGCGGCAGCTGAAGCGGCTTGGGCTCGCACAGCGCATTTTCGAGCGTGAAGAAGTTGCCGGTGAAGGTCACCATCTCTTCGGTCCAAAGCCTGCGGATCACCGTCAGCGCCTCGTCGACCATCGCGACCCGGTCCCCGGCGCCGGGGAAGGGTATCCCGTAGGCGCGGTGCTCGTCTTCGTGCCATCCGGCCCCGATTCCGAAGTTGAGGCGCCCACCGGAGATGTGGTCGACGGTGACTGCCATCTTGGCCAGCACTGCCGGATTCCGGTATGTCACGCCCGTCACCAAACAACCGATGCGGGATCGTTCGGTGATCGTCCCCATGGCGGCCAGCGTCGTCCAGCCCTCGTAGGTCGGCTCGGCGAACTCTTTGGGACCAAGGAAGTGGTCGTAGTCCCAAATCCCTTCGAAACCAAGCTGATCGGCACTGCGCCACAGATCTTCCAGTTCGGGGAACGGGAAGCTCAGGTGGAACTTGACCGAGATCCGCATGCCGCGATAGTACGGTCGGCGCTGCGGAGCCGGGGCGCTTATCCGATCATGGGTTCGAAAACCTGATTGGGGCGCCAAGCCGGCCAACGGCCGGCCCCGAGTAGCTAACATCTTCCTGTGCGCGCTCTGCTTGCCGTGAAATACCTGAGACCATTTCTCGTCGCTGTCACAATCTCAGCAGCGCTGACGATCGCCCCGGTTATGCTGCCGCCCGGCACGCCGGGCGCCGCGCAGTCGGCAACCGCAGCCAATTGCCCGCAGGTGGAAGTCGTCTTCGCCCGTGGCCGATTGGAACCGCCGGGGCCCGGTGTGATTGGCAATGCGTTCATCAACTCGCTCGCCTCCAAGATCGGCGGTAGGAGCATGGGCTCATACGCCGTCAAATACCCGGCCGACACCGAGGTCGACGTCGGCGCCAACGACATGAGCCGCCATGTTCAGTACATGATCAATGCCTGCCCGGCCACCCGGCTGGTGCTGGGCGGCTACTCCCTCGGTGCCGCGGTCACCGACGTGGTACTTGCGGTGCCGATGTCCGCGTTTGGATTCGACAGCCCGCTACCGGCCGGTGCCGACGAGCACATCGCCGCCGTCGCGCTGTTCGGCAACGGAAGTCAGTGGGTGGGTCCGATCACTAACTTCAGCCCGGTCTACAACGACAGGACCATCGAGCTGTGCCACGGCACCGATCCCGTGTGCAATCCTGCCGACCCGAACACCTGGAAAGAGAACTGGCCCCAACACAACGCCAGTGCCTACATCCAGGCAGGAATGGTCAATCAGGCAGTTGACTTCGTCGCCGGCAGGATCTAGCGGACGCGCCGCGGTGCCGCCCGTGACACCGCGGCCGGCTGTGGCCCGTCACGCGGCAGAAGTCGCTTTCTTTCCGCCTGCCGTTGCCGCTTCCGGCGGGACGCGCTAGTGGACGTCGGGCGACTCGTCACGCGCTACGCCCGCCGGTTCTGCCGGGTGCATGCCGGTGTGCACTCGGTATCGTCGCCGCTGGGCGCGTGGTTGCTTCTCGCCTTGGCCGCGCCGGTAGCCGGCGGTCGCGTCCGAGACGACATCGAGGACGTTCTCGGCACCGACGCCAAGCACGCGCGCCGGGCGCTCGACGAACTGCTCGCCGACCCGCCGGATGTCATCCGGGCCGCGCTGGCGGTGTGGGGCTTCGACGACTGGCCCGGTGGGCTGCCGGTTGCCGTGGACAAAGGCCCGGTGCCCAGCCAGGATCGCGCCAACGCGTGGGCAAGTGAGCACACCGACGGGTTGATCGAGCGTTTTCCTGTCGACGTGTCGCAGATGACGGCGGTGTTGGCCAGCGCGCTGGCGACCCGCATCAGCTGGCTTCGGCCCTATGAGGTCGCCGATGCCCGTGAGTTGCATTCGCCGTGGAGCACGCGGGTCGCTGACGCACTGACCCTCGGCGGCGCCGACGGTTATCTCACCGACATCGAGAACCTAGGCACGTTGGGCCTTGCCGCGGTGCACCGCGCGGTCGGCAACGGTGACCTGCAGGTGACGTCGGTGATCGCGAGCAAAGACGCATCGTGGGAAGCGGTGCTGATGGCTGCGCATGACATCGCCCGGCGCGAGGCAACCGGCTCGGCCGTGCAACGTCGTGCGCTCAAGGACATGGCGCTCGGAGACGGTGAATTCTGGACGATCACACAGGAACACCGGCCCGGCGGTGAGCAGATCCGGGTCGTGTTACCGGCGTGGCAGGCCACGTCAAACCACGACTTGACCGCGCAGCCGGAGCTGGGTTTCGCCGCGGTCGGACGGGCGCTGGCAGCGGCGGCGACCACGTCGCCCGGCGTCGCGGACGTCGCCGCCCGACAGTCCGCGGTAGCCCGCTACGGCCGGCGGGGATTCGAGGCGGCCGCCGTCACCGCGGTTGCGCTACGCAGCGCGATGGCGTCGCCGGTATTGGCGCGGTCGGCGACGCTGCGTTTCGGCCACCCATACGCGGCGGTGGCGGTGACCAGCGCGCGTCGGCGTGGCGATCCCTGGGCGGGCGTGCCGGTCTTCGCCGCGTGGGTGTGCGAACCTGCCGACGTCACGTCGACCGGCTAACTGCCAACCGGCCGTCATTTGGGCTGTCGCCATTCGCTGATCTTGCGTCCCAGCGAATCGGCGGCGTTGGTCGCGGCGCGCCCGACACCGTCGACGAAGCCGCCGAGGCCGTCACGGATGCCTTTGATCAGTGGGTCGTCGGACTGGTCGAAGCCGTCCCGGTAGTGCCGGGCAGCCCGGCCAAGGTCGTCGGTGAGCGAGGACTTGTCGTCATCAGACCGGCGCGGGTAGTCGCCGGACATCACCTTGCCGTAGCCGCCGGAGTCCACCCATTTGTTCACGGCGGCGGCCCGCAGCACCGAGAACGGATGTGTCTGCAGCTCCAGATTGAGTAGCTTGAGCAACCCGTCGCGCATGTCTCCGGACCGTTCGTATTCACGCGCCTGAGCCAGGAAGGCCTCGGAATCCAGCTTGTCCAACCGGCTTCCGCCGGCGAGCTTCATCTCGACCCGTATCGCGGTGTCCACATCCTGGCTACACAGCAGCCCGGCCCGGTCTCCGGACAGCTCCGACTTGCGTTGCCATTCCAGCAGGGCGGCGATGATGGCGCGCAGCGCCCAGCCGCCGACCGGCACAACGCCGAACGACCGTGCCAGCCGCATCAAATGCATCATCATCGTGCGGTACACCGCGTGCCCGGACAGCGCGTGGCCCAGCTCGTGGCCCACCACGAAGCGGAGCTCATCGTGGGTCATCAAGTCGTAGAGCGCGGAAGTGATCACGATGAACGGCTGCTCCATCCCGATCGTGTACGCGTTCACGATCGGCGACTGCACGACGTACAGCTCAGGCTTGGTCCGCGCGTCTAGAACATCGACGCATTCGTCGAGCAGGGCGTCGAGATCAGCGAATTGGCGCGGCCCGACTCGGGCGGCGCTGGCCAGGTAGAGCAGCCGATGCTGACGCTCGCGCAGCATTCCCGACATGAGTTTCAGAATCTGGTCGAAGCCCTTGAGGCGGCGCAGTGCCGATAACGCGGTCCGGTCGGCGGGGTGCTCCCACGCGCGGGAGCTGATGCCGGGGAAGGTGGTGCGGGTGGTGGCGGGTGTCTGAGACATGTCGCTCCCCTCGTGTCCCGTAACAGGATACGGAGACCGGCGCGGGGCGCCATTCACCTAAATGTAGGCGGGTGCTAAGCCACTGAATGTGGGCAGGCTTTAGATCTGCTTAGGTCACTTCAGGTCAGCTTCAGGCCGGTGCGTCGGCGCTGACCCATCCCGGGGCGGCGGGCATACCGGCGCCGGCGTCGTGCCCCATTGCTGCGAGGCGCTGCCGGCCCAGATATGCCGGATGACGGCGCATCTCTTCGAGGAGCTGACTTTCCCGCCGCTGAGCCGCAATCCAGGCCGGGTGTGACTCGAGACTGATCACCGTTGCCCCTGATGCCTTCGCCACGATTGCGCTCCTCTCAACCAACCGACTCAGGTTCACACGGCGCTGTGCAACGTAAAGTCAGGATTCTTAGCAAACCTGTGATCAAACCGTGTCTTTAGATAAGAATTAGCCATGAATTTGCAGGGATACCGGTGTTTTCGCAGGTCAAGGGCTTCCGGTCAGTCATGGGATTACGTCGCCGCATCGCCGTTTAGCGTGGAAACGGGTCGTTTATGATGTGTGGTGGTCGCGTCGGAGGGCGAATTACTGTCGGCCCTACCGGAAATTCTCGGTTACGTTAATTTTGGTGTTCGGCGGCTTCACTAGATAAGCAGGGCCACCGCACTCCACGGTCTACGGCCCGGGTGACGTGGATCGGGCTGGGGCAGCCAGGAAACTGTGCGTAACGCCATGGGTAGGCGGCGTAGTCGATTTGCCGCCGCAAACAGCGATTCCGATTCGGCTACCCGCCACCCGAGGCCCTCGAAGAAGGCCAGCCCGTTGTCCGGCGCGAACGTGAAGGGCGCGTTCTCCAGCATGCCGGCCATCCTTTTGTTCATCATCTTCTTCAGGCCGGGACCGGCGAAATCGAGTATCCACCACCCCACTTCGGGTTGGCGTATCGCTGCCGAAAGCGCGACGACGTCCTGCTCGCCCAGATACATCAACAGACCCTCGGTAAGGACCAACGCCCGGGTGGCACCGTCTAGAGCCTCGGCGAAAAACGCCTCGCGGGCAAGCGGGTCGGCCAGGTCAACGGCGCTACGGGTCAGTTGGCATCGCGGCGTCTGGTCGGCGAGCAGTTTGGTTTTTTCGGCGAGCAACTGCGGCAAATCGGCTTCGACCCATTGCAAATGAGCTGGCAAATTCAGCCGATACGGTCGAGTGTCCAGTCCGGCAGCGAGATTGAGCACTCGGTCACACCCCTGCGAGATCGCCCGGGCAATGGTGTCGTCGATGATTTTGGTGCGCGCGACCAGCCACCACCCATTGCGAAGTGTCCACGGGGCATTCCGAACGATGGCACGCCCATGCTGGCCGGCCAGGATGTGGGCAAGCGGGTCGCTGAACAATGCGTCGGGCCGGGCAGATTCGGTGGCCCGATGCAGGGCCGTTAACCTGGCCGTGTCGGAAACATGAGTGATGACGTGCTCATCGCCGGACTCCAAGCCTGACATATGCGCGTTATAGCATCCCCCGGCGACAGCCACCGTAGTTCGCAAGCAAATGGCGTACGGCGCAGATATCGCCGCGTCGGTCGGTCCGGTACCGTGCCCTCATGCCCGATCTAAACCGGCGATTCCTGCTCCGTGAACGACCGACCGGACGCATCGGCGCGGGGACCTTCGAACTCAGCGAAGCGCCGGTCCCGGAAATCAGCGACGGGGAGGCGCTGGTCCGTGTCGATTGGATTTCGCTCGACCCGACCAACCGCGCGTGGATCAACGACCTGCCGTCGTATCTGCCACCGGTGGGCATCGGTGAGGTCATGCGCGGTGGCGGGCTCGGCGAGGTCGTCGAGTCCAAAAATCCCAGATACCAGGTTGGCCAGAAGGTGCAGGGGCTTGTCGGCTGGCAGGAATACGCGGTTGTCTCCGACGCCATGCCGATGCTGCCGCTCGACGTCGCCGAGGGCGTCTCCCCGAGCGCCTACCTGGGCGCGCTCGGGATGACCGGGCTCACGGCGTGGATCGGGATCCGCGACATCGGCAAGCCCCGGCCCGGTGAGACGGTTGTGGTGTCGGCGGCGGCCGGAGCCGTCGGCTCGGTTGCCGGCCAGCTCGCCAAAGCCGACGGGGCGCGCGTCGTCGGGATCGCCGGCGGCCCGGAAAAATGTGCCCTGCTGACCGAACAGCTCGGCTTCGACGCCGCTGTCGACCACCGGGCCGACGACTGGCGGACGCAACTGGCCGCCGCGACTCCCCACGGCGTCGACGTCGACTTCGAAAACGTCGGCGGCGACATCATGGATGCGATCTTCGCGCGCCTCAACATTGGTGCCCGGATCGCGTTGTGCGGACTGATCTCGGGATACAACTCGGCCGAGCCACCCCCGGGACCGCGCGCATTCGGCAACCTGCTCGTGCAGCGCGCGACCTTGCAGGGCTTCATCGTCCTCGACCACCTGCGCCGCGCGCCGGAGGCGATCACGGAGATCTCTGGCCTGATCGCCCACGGCAAGCTCACGCCGCTGGAAACCGTCGTGACGGGCTTCGAGCAACTGCCCACGGCGATCAACATGCTGTTTGACGGCAAGAATGTCGGCAAGCTCGTGGTCAAGGTGTCCGGGTAGCACCCGATCGCGCTTCAGCGCGGTACGGATTGCCAAGGGCTGCTATCGTCGCTGGCTAATGCCTGAGATGGATCGTCGTCGCATGATGCTGATGGCCGGCTTCGGTGTTTGTGGCGCGTTGGGGGTGGGTGTTCCCGTTCCCGAGGCACATGCCGGCCCGTCGGTGCCCGACGTGCCGGCGAGACGAACGCCCATGCCCGCGGCGCCGGCACCCAACGGTCAGTCCAGCAACTACATCTTCCACGACGAATTCGACGGCCCCGCCGGTTCGGCACCCGATTCCTCGAAGTGGATGATCGCCCGAGCGCGCGAACAGATGAAGGACCCGACGTATTGGGAGCGGCCCGAGAACGTCGGGCAGTACCGCGACGATCGCCAGAACGTGTTCCTCGACGGACATTCCAACCTGGTCATCCGGGCCGCAAAGGATGGCGGGACCTACTTCTCCGGCAAGCTGCAGAGCCCGTGGCGGGGCGGCATCGGCCACACGTGGGAGGCTCGCATCAAGCTCGACTGCCTGACCGCCGGATGCTGGCCGGCCTGGTGGCTGTCGAACGAAGACCGCGGCGAAATCGACATCCTCGAGTGGTACGGCAATGGCAGCTGGCCCGCGGCCACCACGGTCCACGCAAAATCGAACGGCTCCGAATGGAAGACGCACAACATCGCGCTGGACAGCGGGTGGCACACGTGGCGATGCCAATGGGATGAGACCGGCATGCGCTTTTGGCAGGACTACGTCGACGGCGCGCAGCCGTACTTCACGGTGGCGTCGCACTCCCTGCCGGACTGGCCATTCAACGACCCCGGCTACACCGTGTCTGCGGTGGTGAACCTCGCCGTCGCCGGTTCCGGCGGTGGGGATCCGGGGCCGGGGACCTATCCCGCCCAGATGCTCGTCGACTGGGTGCGGGTCTGGTAGTCACAACGTCGGGACGACAAGGACTTTCGACAGGTCCTGCGGATCCACCCGTACCGGCAGCTCGGCGCCGACTGCGATATGTGGGGCCGTCGCCAGCTCCAGCGCAATGCGCCGCGTCGCGCGATACGAATCACGTTCTGGCAGTTGAACATCCAATTCGAGCTCGTGCCAGGAACCCAGCGTTGTGATCGCGACGTTCGGGTGGATCCCGACGATCGTGGCCACGCCCGCAAGGCCGATGTGCATCAGCCGTTCTCGGTCGGTGTCGAGGGCGCCGAGTTCGGTGAGCGCGTCGGTTGCGCGTTGCTTATCGGCGCGCGTGACCCGTTGGCCCGCAGTGGCTTTCCTCGCGCGGCGTAGCCAGTTCATGTTCGTTAGGGTACGGCGCCGCCCGGTGACCGTCGATTTGGCGGGCCTGACCCTGGGACCGGCGCGGGCCGGAACACAGTACCGTTGCCGCATGTTTCGCATGACGGTCCAGGACGTGTTCTTCATCCGCGGTCGCGGGCTCGTGGCTACCGGCCGCGTGGAATACGGGCAGTTACGTGTCGGTGACCAGGTGCGGATCAACGACGGGCCCGGGGTTCGAGTCGACGCCATCGAGGCGTTCCGCAAAAAACTGGATACGGCTACGGCTGGCGACAACGTCGGACTGCTCTTCAAAAAGCTCACCAACCGCGAGCTGGCTGCCGGCGACGTAATCACCTCCGCGGGTGTCTTTCTGGCCTAGCTCGGACCCAGCCCGGGCGCGGGCCGCGTTGTTGGGATCGGTAGCCGCCGCACCTGGCTGTACTTGTCGCAACGACGCCAGCGAGGCGGTCGCCTCACGAAAGGAATAGCGCATGAACATCATTCCCGCCCGCATCGAAGAAAAGATCAACCGCGTCGATCGCCAACCGAGCCTGGCGATCGGCATCAGCCTCGCTCTGCTGGCGGCGTGGTCCTTCTACCGGGTGATCTGGCTGCTGTACCTATCGATGACGTTCGGCTGGTTCATGGGCTCGGTGGCTTTCCAATTCGTGCTGTGGACGGTGACCGGCGCGGTCGCGGCGATAGCAGCCACCGGATTCCTTACCCGCTATTTCAAGGGACCCGACGCTGATCACTGAGGCACCGCGGCGGCCATCCGTGCCGAACCCGACCGGGGTTCGGCACGTTGCCGTCTGGGGCGGGTCAGCGGTTGGAGATTCGGCGCAGTGTGCCGTCGAAGAGGGCATCGAAGGGCTGCTGGTGGCCGGTGCTGGCGGTGCCGCTCAGGATCAGCCCTGACGAGCGCGCGTAGGAGTAGAAGTCGGTACGCGTGGCCTCCGGTTCTCCGCCGACGGTTGCGGTGATCGAGTACCGGAACCGCTGCGGTCCGCCGGCAGGGTGCGAGTCCTCGACGATGCGCACCGTATAGGAGCCGACGGCGCTGCTGAAACGCAGACACCGCGACACCAAACCGGTGAACGCGTCGAATCCGGTGAAGTCGAATTCCCGCCCGACCATGAGCCGGATGTCTCTACGGTCGGCGACCTCTGCCGGATCGGCGGGGTCGTGCCCGAACACCTCGGCCGCATCGAATGCCCCGGTGGAGGCCACCCCGACCACCGCATAGCATTCGGCGGGGCTGAAGCCCAGGCCCTCATCGGAGACGTGGTACCGGAAGTAGCCGAAGGTATCGGAGAGCTCTTTGATGTCGCTGACGGTCCACGAGGCGGGAAAATCGCTCGACTTGGGCAGTAGCTCCGCCAGTTGTTGATCGCTCAGCGAGGCCAGCTTCGGGGCTAGTGAAGCCGAGGCCGGGACATCGCCATGGCGCCGGGCGTTGGGCACGGTGATCACGATGGCGGCCGTCGCCAGCACGCACAGCGCGGCCGCGATCACCCATGGTCGTTGCCGCGACAGCCCGTTCATAACGCACGCAGCCGTTGCAGCGTCTGGCCGGCGAGCTTTTGCACCAGATCGAGGTCGGGACCTTCCATATAGATGGTGCATTCGAGCAGCACGCCGCGTACCGCGTAGTACGTAACGTGGTAGGTCGACGACGGGTCGCGGCTCCCGAGGGTGGCGAACGTTCTGGTGACCATGACGGCGGCATCGGCGCTGTCGGCCGAGCGCATTCCCACCTGAGTGGTGACGCTCCGACGGTTCTTGACCCGGCCGTCGAAGAAATAATTCGTGACCCGGTACGAGCCGCAACGGCCCAGCCAGTCGACATAGTTCGCGACCCAGGCGGTCGTGTCCGGAACCACCCAGATCGCGAAGCGGGCATTGGGTCCGTGCTCGTGGCCTTCGCCGGTCGCGGCGAAATCGGCTGCCGCGGCGTCCTGCACGAATAATTGCGCGTACCGGTCGACCTGGACGTAGGCGGCCAGCGCTCCCCCGGCATGGTCCAGCACTTTGGGGATGTCGGCGCAGGTGCCCGGCTCGTAGACCGCTGAAGGATCTTGGCGGGGCGCCGCATTCAGCGCGCTCGGATCTGGTGTCGCGGCTCGCCGCAACCGCCCGGTCAGCGAATACCCCCAGTCGGACGGAAAGTCGGCGCTGGCCGGCAACGCCGTCGCCAGTGCCCAGTCGGTTCGCGATGCCAGGTGCGTCGGGGCGTTATCCGGGCAAGGAGCCGCCATCAAGACCGCCGCACCGCACACGCCGAGCACGGCAACAGCGGTGGCCCCTACCACCCGCGGCCATGGCTGGCTGCGCGCGGCAGGCGGTTCGGCGGCCTGGGATCCCATTCGTGCTCCTCCCCTGGGCCGGATATGCGACGTTGGCATCGCCGCCGGGGTCGCCGGCGTAACACTATCGCGGCACTTTTGCCGTCAACCCGATCGACACAGCACTCGTGTGGCGTCGTGACGCGGTTGGGCTCGGCTCGCGTTGCCGGGAATGGGCGGGTCCGCCGGCCGGCTTCACACGAACCCGAGCGGCTCTGGGCGCCGCCGCACCAGTCGTTAGGCGTCACACAGTCCGACGGCAAAGGACGCGAACGTTTCGTTGTCGTTAGGCGTGGGCCAGCTCCGGGTGAAATCCGGCCACCATCCGGCGTAATCCGTCGCGCCAGTCGACTGTGGTTGCGCTGCCGATGAGTTCGCGCATCCGGGTCAGGTCCACGGGATTTCCGCGCAGCGCTTGGTCGCTCTCGGCGAACACCGGTTCCTTGCCGACGAGGGTGCCCAGGTAGGCGCACCATTCCTGGACGCTGACCAGCTGGTCGCCGGCCCAGTTGAGCGTGGTCGCGGGAACCGACGCTACTGCAAGCAATTTCGGGATCGACTCCGCGTTGGCGCCGAGGTCCTTGTCCCAGTTGCCGCTCTTAGCGACCGCAAAGTTGAGGACATAGTCGAAGTCTGACGGGATCGCGGTGAAGTCGCCCGCGGCCAGGTTGACCGATTGGCAACGGACACCGGCCTTCTCGAGGCCGGCCCGCGCCGCAGCATCGGTGAAGCGCGCGATGCCCCAAACCTCGTTGTCGGTTGCCAGCGCGCGCGCGACCGGTGCGGCGACCTGGCCGGTGACGCCGGTGATCAGGATTTTCGAGCGGGGCATGACGGCGATAGTAAGCGGTTGTCCGTATTGGCGGACCTGATAGTCGGGCTCCCGAAGCACAGCTGTCATCGGGTTCAAGGAATCGACGATTCGACAAGCAGTAGCCGCCAGCTTCTTCTGGAAACACTGCGACCCCTGGGAAAGGGAAGAGTCATGCTTAACCGGATTGTGCTCAAGCGCTGGTGGGTGCGAGCCCTGGCATCGGCGGGCGTCTACGCGATGGCCCTGGTCACGGACTGGTGCGTACGGGGGCTGGTGACGGGCCGGTTCCAGCCGTGGCTGTTCACCCCGTTCACCGGCGCGTGCATCGTGGTCTTCGGAGTGGCTGCAGCCGCTCTGACCAGCGCTTCGCACCGGGTCTATGCCGACGCGCTCGCGGGTCTGGACGCCGCGCAGCGATCGGCTGCCATCGACGCAAGCGTGCGGGGGCCGGTGCCGGCCGATCCGCGGGTGCGCGGTGCGGCCGCCGGGATCACCGCGCGTCGGGTGTATTCATTCGCGCACTGGCGGCCCTCTTCGCGGGTGCTGGTGGTGTTGATGGCCGTCGTGGCCGCCCTGGGCCGGTATTGCATACGTGGCCATCCGGTTGGGACATCGAGGACTGGTTCTGGATGGCCGCCCTGCTGGCCTCGGCAGTTTCGTCCTGGTGCCTGTCAGCCCACGCCAAGAACCGCCTCCACGTGCTCGAACAAGCGTCGATGTGACGTCTGATGCGCACGGCTCGCCGCACCCGCAGTCGCGCAATTGCGGGGCCGGTGGCCCACCGTTGGGCGGTAAGGTCCCCTCATGGCCTACCGGGGTCGCATCGACTTGCGGCTCGCCAGCCGGGTACTGCTGCTGCAACTCGTGCTCGTGACGCTGACGCTGGTCGTCGCATTCGGATTGTTCGCCCAGTTCAACCGGCACCGCCTGGATCTCCAATACGGTGTTCACGCATTGGACATCGCTCGGGTGGTGGCGTCGTCGCCCACGGTGCTCACCAACATCTCGCGCTACGACCAGAACCCGTTGACGCCAAGCCCAGCGTTGGTCGACGAATTGGCGGCCGGTCCATTGCAAAGCGTCGCTTCGCGAGTCGAGCAGCGCACGCATGTGCTATTCGTGGTCATCGCCAACATTCAGGGCATCCGGTTGGCGCACCCGCATCGAGACAAGCTGGGGCGCCGGGTCAGCACCGATCCTGCCGAGGCGCTGGCCGGACACGAACAGGTAATTCACCAATCCGGTAGCCTCGGCCGGTCGATCGTCGCGAAAGTGCCTGTGGTGGAACCGGGTTCGAACCGGGTGCTGGGCATGGTCAGCGTGGGCATCTCCACCAAGGCGTTCGACGAGCAATTCTCGAAGAATCTGCGGGTATTGGCCCCGTTGGGCGGTGCGGCGCTGCTGATCGGTGTGGCCGGGTCGGTGGCATTGGCCAGGCGCTGGCGGGGGCTGACCCTGGGGCTGCGGCCGGCCGAGATGGCCGAGTTGGTCCGCACCCAGGCCGCGGTGCTGCACGGTATCGGCGAGGGTGTCCTGGCGGCCGACGAAACCGGGGGCATCACCTTCGTCAACGACGAGGCGTGCCGACTGCTGGAGATCGGCAACGACGCGGGCCGCCGCATCGACCAGATCGGGCTGACCCCACGTGTTCTCGACGTGTTCACCGCGGCCGAGGCCGCTCCCACGCTGGCCACAGTGGGCCAGCGGATCGTCGTGGTCTCGGCGCGAAAGGTATCCCGCGACGGCCGCGAGCTGGGAACGGTATTGGTGGTGCGGGACCGGACCGATGTCGAGTCGCTGACCCGCCAACTCGATGCCGTGCAAGTGATGAGTACCGCGCTGCGCGCGCAGCGCCATGAGTTCGCGAATCGCCTGCACCTGCTCACTGGGCTGCTGCACACCGGCCACGTCGAGGAGGGCTTGCAGTATCTGGAGGAGCTACTCGGGTCGGGTCCATTGGCGTCCGCGGTACCGGGCATCGACGCTATTCGTGACACGCACTTGCAGGCGTTCTTGGCGGCCAAGGCCGCAGCTGCCCGCGAGGCCGGAGTTACGCTGCGCATCGGCGAGAGCACCTGGATAGCCGGCCGGCTCGAGTTGCCCGTCGACGTCACCACCGTGGTGGGTAACCTGCTGGACAATGCGATCGACGCCGCCCGGGTAAGCCGAAACGCTCCCCGGGAAGTGGAAATCGAACTGCTGCAAGAAGATTCGACTTTGCATGTCACTGTCGTCGACAGTGGCGACGGTGTGGCGCTCGACTTCGTCGAGCAGCTGTTCACCGAGGGCGCCACGACCAAACACGACTCTGGAATACCGGGCGGGCGCGGAATCGGGCTGGCGTTGTCCCGACAGATCAGCCGTTCTCTGGGCGGCGATCTTTGGCTCTCGAGCCGGGGCGACGCGGCGGCGTCGTTGCGGGGCGCCGAGTTCATCGCCCGACTGCCGCGTGTGATGGCCGAGGAGGGGCAATGGGTGGGCCAGACCTGACCGTGCTGGTGGTCGACGACGATTTCCGTGTCGCCAACATGCATGCCGGAGTCGTGGCCGCGATGCCAGGTTTCGCGGTCACCGGCACCGCCAACACCGTTGCGGCCGCTCGCAACGCGCCCGCCGTTGACCTGGCGTTGGTCGATGTATACCTTCCCGACGGGTCCGGGATCGACTTGGTTCGCGAATTACGTTCGGACAGCATGATTCTCACAGCAGCTACGGAAGCGGAGACGGTTCGTGCCGCCATGTCGGCGGGCGCGTTGAGCTACCTCGTCAAGCCGTTCTCGACCACCGAACTTGCCGCCCGGCTCTCCGGTTACGCCCGCTACCGGAAAATCCTGTCCGGCCCCAACCTCAGTGCCCGCGACGTCGACGCCGCACTGGATGCGCTTCGCCCCCGGGTCGCCCCCGCGCAAGCCTCCGCAGCCGCGGCCTCTCCCACCAAACAGCTTGTGCTGCGGGCACTGAAGAAGTCGCAGACACCCATGTCGGCGGCCGAGGTGTCGGTGGCCATCGGGATATCCAGAGCCACCGCCCAACGTTATCTGGCGGCGATGGCGGCCAATGGTGACGTGAGTGTTGGCCTGCGCTACGGCGCTACCGGCCGGCCCGAACAAGAATTTGCGGCGATCGTGTCACGCTGAGCGGATCAACAGACCAGGATAGCGACGGTTTGCGCGGGGCACGAGCCGTCGGTGAGCAATGCGAGGCGACCAGGCTTAGCCCGCACCGCCACCGGCGAACGCCAACCCGGGGAGGTGACATGCGGGTGGTGTTGGGCCTTGACGGGCTGGCTTGCTCAAGCAACCAGGCGTTGAACTCCTCGCGGGCAGGCCGATGCCATCTCCATGCGGGACGGCCGGCGGGGAGATATCCGGCGATGATCGCCGAATGGCAACGGCGACTGTTCGATGCTTCGGGACAAGCGTCCTCGTGGCAGGTGGCGATGGAATGGGGCGCGGCACATCGGAGTCGAGCGCCCGGTTAGCTCCTGTTGTGTGCTCGCCAAGGAACCTGGCTTGATCAGCCAGGTCAAGGATGTCAGTGACATGTCGAGGTCGCCGAGGCCCGGCGCGGCGGGTCAGTCGACTGTCCGGCCATTCTTTGCTGCTGGATACAACCATGATGTGATTCCCGACTTATTCGGTTTTATTTAGGTCCTATCGGTCACCGGAGAATTCGTCCGGCACAATGGCCTCGCCGGCAATCGATTGGCCGGGCGTGGTTACCAGGCCAACCACGGGTTGGTCATCGGAAAAAGGGCCGACAACACGCTGTCGGCGGCGGTTTGGTCGACCTCGGCGTAGGTCTGCGCGACTTGTCTGAACGCCGCGCCGGTTCGCATCAGCTCGTGCTGCGCTGCCTGGTTCAGGTCCAGCATCGAGGCTGCTTCGGTGTGGAAAGCCGTTACCGCCTGCGCCGAGACCTCGTCTGCTCCCGCTGGTGCCAGTCCGGTCAACGATGTCGCCGCCGTCGCGCCGGCCTGCACGGACCGGGTGCCGAGGTCGGCCACCTGGCTTCCGATGTCGGCCACCACCGGGTCGAATGACATGGGCTGCATTGACGTACTCCGTGTCTGCTCGTGTCGATTCGTCTGCGCCCGAAGAAAACCGGCAGAACGGTAATCGAGAATGGATATTCACCCTGCGCCAATTGACTTTCGCGCTGCTGATCGCGAATGTCTTCGGTGCTTGTGAAACCGAACTTAAAACGTCGGCTGCCGCTGTGTCGCGCTTGTGGGCGATAGTGGGAATAAGCGACGATTTCCGGCTTTTGCGCATTGTGCTCAAGGTCGGTGCCCGGTGCGGACGGCCGATGCTCTGGCCACGCTCGGGTGAGGTGAGCCCGTCGTAGTGGTCCAGTCGTTATGCGACTTCATTGCCCGATGTTCGGGCAGGAAGAAGAATGAGCAACGACATGGCATCGAACAAGCGCCGGCGGCATACGCCGGATCAGGTCATCCGCAAGCTGGCCGAGGGCAACAAGCTGTTGGGCTCCGGCCAAGAACTCAACGAGGTGTGCCGGCATCTTGAGATCGCTGAGTCGACGTGGCATCGCTGGCTGGCCCAATACGGCGGCATGAAAGCCAGCGACGCCAAGCGACTCAAAGACCTCGAAGCCGAGAACGCCCGGCTCAAGAAGCTGGTCGCCAACCAGGCTCTCGACATCGACATGTTCAAGGAGATCTCGGCGGACGCTCCTATAGATGTCAAGTGCTGAGTTGGGCGTAGTCGGCGCGGAGTGAGTGGAAGATTTCGCGGGCCAGGTAGCGCTTTTGGCAGCGGATGATTTCGGGCATGGACAGACCTTCGGTGGTGCGGTGGTCAGCGTAGGCGCGGCTGCGGGGGTCGTAGCGCAGTCGCACGACGGTGGCGATGTGCAGCGCGCTGTTGCTGGCGCGGTCGCCGCCGCGGTGTAGTCGGTGGCGGTGGGTTTTGCCCGACGACGCCGGGATGGGGGCGACGCCGCAGAGGTGGGCAAATGCGGCTTCGCTGCGCAGCCTGTCGGGGTTGTCACCGATGGTCACCAGCAGTGCCGACACGGTGTCTGGGCCGAGCCCGAATATCGCGGCGGTCGCCGGTGCGGCGGTCTGGATGAGGTCGTCCAGTTGCTTTCGTAGGGAACGTGTTTCGGTGTCGAGATGCTGAGCCCGTTGGGCGATCGAACGTAGGGCCTGTTTGGCCGACTGGGCGGGGTCGAGGAGGTTGGTGGGGTCGGGCCGCAGACGTGCACAGGCGGTAACGAGCTGCGCCGAGGATAGAGAACGTAGCTGGGTGCGCAGTGGTTCGGGAGCGGTGATGACCATCGAGCGCAGGGTGTTGAGGGCGGCGGTGCGGGCTTTGACGGCACCGTTGCGGGCGACGCGCAGCATCCGGATGGCTTCGATGGGACCGTCGGCGAGCTTCGGCGCTCCGCTTGCTTTGCCTGCCAGTACGGTTCGTGCTGCTGCTTCGGCGTCGATCGGATCGCTCTTACCGCGTTGGCGGCGGAGTCGTCGGTCAGGTCGGGGAACTTCGAGTACCTCGATGCCCTGCTGGTGCAGGTAGCGGGCAAGCCCGGCCCCGTAGGCGCCGGTTCCTTCGACACCGACCTGGCCGAGTTTCCTTTTCGAGCGCATCCATGTGAGCATCGATGCGTAACCTACTGGTGTGGCGGAGAATTCGGCGCCGGCGATCAGCCGGCCGTTGCGGTCGATGACCGCGGCGTGATGGGTGGCGCAGTGCGTGTCCACGCCGCCGATGACGAGTCGTTTGCTGCCGGCCATGTGCACGGTAGTCCCTTTCCGTTGGTCGGGTCGTACGAAAAGGGGTGGACAGGCCAGTGATGGGCCGCGGGCGAGCACGCTCCTATCAGGTCACACCGCTTCGCGCCGAAGCCCGAGTTCTCATGTGGTGGATGCCGCCCCGAGGCTCGACAGGTCCTCACGAAAGGCACTCGATCGGCCAGGAAATTTCGGGGTCAGATCCTCGGGCCGGCATCCGATAACCATCATCACTGGAAACTTCTGACCCCGAACCGCAAGCGCACTGCCGTCACGGCTCTGCGCGAGCGGTTCGGGGTATCCGAACGCCGTGCCTGCACGGTCGTGGGTCTGCACCGATCGACGATGCGCCTGACGCCGCCGATCATCACCACCGAGGAGGCCGAGTTGCGCGCCTGGCTGCGCCGGTTCTCCACCGACCGGCCTCGCTGGGGTGGCGGCGGGCAGCCAAGATGGCCCGTCGAGCCGGCTGGAAGGTCAACAACAAGCGGATCCGCCGGCTGTGGCGCGAGGAGGGCCTGCGGGTCCCGCAGCGCCGCAAGAAGAAGCGGCTCACCGGTATCGGTGTCGAGGTGGGGGCGATGTCGCCGATTCGCCCGAACGTAATCTGGGCGATGGACTTGCAGTTCGACACCACCGCTGATGGCCGCACGCTCAAGATGCTCAACGTCATCGATGAGTTCACCCGCGAAGCACTGGCGATCGAGGTCGATCGATCCATCGACGCCGATGGCGTCGTCGCGGTCTTGGATCGCACGGCCACACTGCGAGGAGCGCCGGTCTATGTGCGTTTCGACCACGGCCCGGAGTTCGTGGCGTATGCCGTGCGTGATTGGTGCCGATTCAACAGTGCTGGTTCACTTTTCATAGATCCGGGCTCGCCGTGGCAGAACGCTTGGATCGAATCGTTCAACGGCCGGCTCCGTGATGAACTACTCAACTCCTGGCGCTTCGACTCGCTGCTGGAAGCCCGGGTAATTATCGAAGACTGGCGCCGCGACTACAACGCCAACCGGCCCCATTCGGCCCACGGCGAACTCACCCCAACCGAGTTCGCCCTACAGTGGACCACGACCCACCGACCCCAAGCCGCATAGCGACTGGACCATCAAATGGGTCCCCCTCACCCGCTGGTGGCCAGGAAAAGTCCCCACTCCGTTGCAGGTGATTGGCTAACTGGGTTTGGCGGCTCCCTTCTTGCGGTCGGCGTGGCGCATTCGGTAGGACTCGCCGGAGGTCACCACGATGGTGGCGTGGTGTAGCAGGCGGTCAAGGATGCTGGCGGCGGTG
>NZ_UPHT01000124.1 GCF_900566085.1 Mycobacterium attenuatum | reverse complement strand
ATGCCTGGGGGTTCGGTAACGGTGGAGCGGGCGGGTCGGGCGGCATGCTCGCCGATGGTGGTCGCGGTGGCAACGCCGGATTCTTTATGGGCAACGGTGGGAACGGAGGGGCGGGAGGAATCACCGCGTTGGGAGCCACCCACAACGATCCGGGGCTCAGCGGCGGGCGCGGTGGTGACGGTGGCCATGCCTTCCTCTACGGAAACGGAGGCGCCGGCGGAGCCGGGGGTGCCGGCGCCCCGGGAGGCCAGGGCGAACTGTTCAGTCTTGGCGCGGTGAACCCCGGCGGTCGTGGCGGTGATGGTGGTCATGGCGGCACCGGCGGGCTGATCGGTGGCGGTGGGACCGGTGGTGCCGGTGGCGCCGGCGGTCGCGGTAGCGAAGGTCTTGCTATTGACGGCGGCAATGGCGGTGCCGGCGGCAACGGCGGTGTCGGCGGCAGCACCCGGCTTATCGGCCCCGGTGGTTTCGGCGGCGACGGCGGCCCCGGCGGCCGCGGCGGAACTGGTCGCGTTGGGGTGGACTTCCAGGGCCAGACCTTGATCGGGCGCAATGGAGACGGCGGCGCTGGCGGCAACGGCGGCGCAGCAGGCTCGGGCGGCATTCCCTACGGCTATGGCGGAAACCCCACTTTGCTGCAGTATGGCGGCGGTGACGGCGGCGACGGCGGTGACGGTGGCGATGCCGGCCGTGGGGCTGGCGCAAAGCCCGGGGTCGGGGGTGCCGGCGGCAGCGCTGGTACCGGCGGTTCACTCTACGGCGAAGATGGTTCAGGCGGGGTGACCGGCAAATCCAGCTGAGCCGGGTAGCGGCCGCGAGGCAACCGCGGACTCGATTCGATCCGGTTGATTTTCATGGCTGATATCCGGGCAGCCGGTTGTTAGGATCCTCGGGCGGCATCGTTCTGCGCAGTAAGACACCGATTCCCGAGGAGCCTGGCGTGACGGTCACCGACGAATACCTAGCTCACAACACCGAGTACGCAAGCACTTTCCAGGGTCCGCTTCCGCTGCCACCCAGCAAACACATCGCGATTGTCGCCTGCATGGACGCCCGGATTGATGTTTACCGCGTGCTGGGCATCAACGAGGGCGAGGCCCACGTCATCCGCAACGCCGGCGGGGTGGTCACCGACGATGTGATCCGCTCGCTGGCCATCAGCCAGCGGCTGCTGGGAACCCAGGAGATCATTCTCATCCATCACACCGATTGCGGGATGCTCACCTTCGCCGACGACGACTTCAAGCGCGGCATTCAGGACGAGACCGGCGTCAAACCCCCGTGGGCGGCCGAGGCATTCCCCGACGTCGCCGAGGACGTGCGCCAGTCGTTGCGCCGCATTCAGAACAGCCCCTTTGTCACCAAACACGTCTCCATGCGCGGGTTCGTCTTCGACGTCGCCACCGGCAAGCTCAACGAAGTGACACCATAACCCCGTCGTCGCGCCTGCCTTGGGCTCACGAATCGTGAACTGGCAGCCGACCCATTAACAACTCCCGCCAACTCATGCCAACTCATGCCTTGGTCAGGCAATCGCTAGGAACCTGCCAGCCGTCCTGTCGTTGACAGCGGCCGCACCGGCTGGTTCCATTGGAGACAATGACCGTAAACCTGGTCAATCCAACCAACTTTATCAAGTATGAGGCCCGGACAATGACAGGAAAGCCATGACCAGCGGCGTCAAGGCCGGCCCCGCGGCGGGGCAGTACGAGTTGAGCCATCTCCGCTTATTGGAGGCCGAGGCCATCCACATCATTCGGGAGGTGGCTGCGGAGTTCGAACGGCCGGTGCTGTTGTTCTCTGGCGGCAAGGACTCGATCGTCATGCTGCATCTGGCGCTGAAAGCGTTTCGACCTGGACGGCCACCGTTCCCGGTGATGCACGTCGACACCGGGCACAACTTCGACGAGGTGATCGCGACCCGTGACGAGCTGGTCGCCGAGTCCGGGGTGCGGTTGGTGGTGGCATCGGTGCAGGACGACATCGACGCCGGGCGGGTCGTCGAAACCCCCCCGTCGCGCAATCCGCTGCAGACGGTGACGTTGCTGCGGGCCATCCGGGAGAACAAGTTCGACGCCGCGTTCGGGGGAGCCCGACGCGACGAGGAGAAGGCGCGCGCCAAGGAACGGGTGTTCAGCTTCCGCGACGAATTTGGTCAGTGGGACCCCAAAGCCCAGCGGCCCGAGCTCTGGAACCTCTACAACGGACGCCATCACAAGGGCGAGCACATCCGGGTCTTTCCGTTGTCGAACTGGACGGAATTCGACATCTGGTCCTACATCGGTGAGGAGAACATCACCCTGCCGTCGATCTATTACGCCCACCGGCGCAAGGTTTTCGAGCGCGACGGGATGCTGCTGGCTGTGCATCGGTACTTGGAGCCGCGCGCCGACGAGCCGGTATTCGAGGCCACGGTGCGGTTCCGCACCGTCGGTGACGTCACCTGCACCGGGTGTGTGGAATCCAACGCCGCGACGGTGGCCGAAGTCATCGCCGAGACGGCGGTGTCCCGGCTGACCGAACGCGGCGCAACCAGGGCTGATGACCGGATTTCGGAAGCTGGGATGGAAGACCGCAAACGGCAGGGGTATTTCTGATGACTGCATCCACGACGTTGTTGCGCCTCGCCACAGCGGGATCCGTCGATGACGGCAAGTCGACATTGATCGGGCGGCTGCTTTACGACTCCAAGGCGGTCATGGAGGACCAGTGGGCGTCGGTCGAGCAGACATCCAGGGAACGCGGTCATGACTACACCGACCTGGCTCTGGTCACTGACGGTCTGCGGGCCGAGCGCGAGCAGGGCATCACCATCGATGTCGCCTACCGCTATTTCGCCACGCCCAAGCGGAAATTCATCATTGCCGACACTCCCGGCCACATCCAGTACACCCGCAACATGGTCACCGGCGCATCGACGGCCCAACTGGTGATCGTGCTGGTCGATGCTCGCCATGGTCTGCTGGAGCAGTCCCGTCGGCACGCCTTCCTGGCGTCGCTGCTGGGCATTCAGCACATCGTGCTCGCGGTCAACAAGATGGACCTGATCGGTTGGGACAAAGGCAAATTCGAGGCGATTCGCGACGAGTTCCACGCCTTTGCCGCCCGACTGGATGTGCAGGACGTTGCCACGATTCCCATTTCCGCGCTGAACGGCGACAATGTCGTCACCAAGTCCGACGAGACACCGTGGTACGAGGGACCGGCGCTGCTGACCCATCTGGAAGAGGTCTACATCGCCGGTGACCGAAATCTGGTCGACGTGCGGTTCCCGGTTCAGTATGTGATCCGCCCGCATACTCTTCGGCATCAAGACCACCGCAGTTATGCGGGCACCGTGGCCAGTGGGGTCATGCGTCCCGGTGACGAGGTGATCGTACTGCCGATCGGCAAGACAACCCGCATCACCGCCATCGAAGGGCCGAATGGTCCTGTGCCGGAAGCGTTTCCGCCGATGGCGGTCTCGGTGAGCATCGCAGACGACATCGACATCTCCCGCGGCGACATGATTGCTCGCACCCAAAACCAGCCCAGGGTGACGCAGGGTTTCGACGCGACGGTGTGCTGGATGGCGGATTCGGCGGTGCTAGAGCCGGGCCGTGACTACATCATCAAGCACACCACCCGGACCACCCGCGTCCGTGTCACCGGGCTCGAGTACCGCCTCGACGTCAATACCCTGCACCGCGACAAGACGGCAACCGCCTTGAAGCTCAATGAGCTTGGCCGGATCTCGCTGCGCACCCAGATGCCGCTGCTGCTCGACGAATACACCCGCAACGCCGCCACCGGATCGTTCATCCTCATCGATCCCGACACCAACGGAACCGTCGCGGCGGGCATGGTGTTGCGCGAGGTCGCGGCCCACACACCCAGCCCCAACACCGTGCGGCATAAATCGCTGGTGACAACCCACGAACGGCCGCGAGGCCGCACGGTGTGGTTCACCGGGCTGTCGGGCGCGGGCAAGTCGTCGGTGGCCACCCGGGTGGAGCAGAAGCTGCTCGAAAGCGGTGTTCCCACTTACGTTCTCGACGGCGACAACCTGCGGCACGGGTTGAACGCGGACCTGGGATTCAGTATGGCCGACCGTGCCGAAAACCTGCGGCGGCTGGCGCATGTGGCCCTATTGCTCGCCGACTGCGGCCACGTCGTGTTGGTTCCGGCGATCAGTCCGCTGGATGAGCATCGCGCGTTGGCCCGAAAAGTGCACGACGACGCCGGATTCGACTTTGTCGAGGTGTTCTGCGACACGCCGCTAGAAGACTGCGAGCGGCGCGATCCCAAGGGCTTGTATGCCAAAGCGCGCGCAGGCGAGATCACCCATTTCACCGGGATCGACAGTCCGTATCAGCGGCCGAAGAATCCCGACCTGCGACTCACCCCGGACCGTAGCCTCGACGAGCAGGCGCAGATGCTTATCGACTTGCTGGAGTCCGGGGCCTAAAAAACGGATCGATAGCGCAACGCTTCGCGTTGCGCATCGTCGCTTAGGCGGTGCCGGATTGCCACGCTCCTTCTCGCAACGCTTCGCGTTGCGCATCGTCGCTTAGGCGGTGCCGGATTGCCACGCTCCTTCTCGCAACGCTTAGCGTTGCGCATCGTCGCTTAGGCGGGTGGCACAATCCTGAAGCATGCGGATGTCGGCCAAGGCTGAGTACGCGGTACGGGCGATGGTCCAACTCGCCACGGCTCCCACCGGCACCCTGGTCAAGACCGACGATTTGGCCCAGGCTCAGGGCATACCTCCGCAATTCCTCGTCGACATCCTGACCAACCTGCGCACCGACCGCCTGGTGCGCAGCCATCGCGGTCGCGAGGGCGGTTATGAGCTGGCGCGCCCGGGCAGCGAGATCAGCATTGCCGACGTGCTGCGCTGTATCGACGGACCGCTGGCCAGCGTGCGTGATATCGGGCTCGGCGATCTGCCCTACTCCGGGCCCACTGCGGCACTGACCGACGTGTGGCGGGCGCTGCGGGCCAGTATGCGGTCGGTGCTGGAAGAAACCACGTTGGCCCATGTCGCCGCGGGCGCCCTGCCCGGGCACGTCACGCGACTCGCTGACGACTATCGCGTGCAGGAGAGCAAACGCCACGGGTCAACCCGCACTGGCGACTAGCCCCCCGAACCGTACGGCCGGGTGAGGATCTCCATGAAATGCCCGGCAGGGTCTCGGAAATACACCCCGCTGCCGCCGTCGCGGTGGTTGATCTCGCCTGGCCTGCTGGCACCGGGATCTGCCCAGTGCGCCACTCCGCGGGACGCGATCCTGCCGTAGATGGTGTCGAAGTCCTCGTCAGAGACCAGAAAGGCGTAGTGCTGTGGACGGATTTGCTCGTCGGCCGCGACATCGGCGTAATCAAGCGACGCCCCATGTTCGAGCGCGACGACCAGGAAGTGGCCGAACGGTACCGGCTCGGGCAAGCCGAACAGGTCGGTGAGGAACTCTGCCGATTCTTGCTTGTCGTGGGACGTGACAATGGTGTGGTTGAAGCTGATGCCCAACTTTCTGGCCTCCCGTTGTTTGCGGCGCGAAGTCGCACCCGCTATTTGGGCGCGGTGAGTTCCAATGCAATGTTGTCTGGGTCGCGGAACTCGAGAATGTATAGCGGCCCGATGTCCTTGATCGGCTCGTGCCGGATCCGGAGATCGTCGAGATGCGAAGCTGCAGAGTCTAATTCAGCTCTGCTGCTGACTCGGAACGCGATGTGGTCCAGGCCGGCGCGATCCTCGTCGAAGCGGTCGTTGGCCACCGGCCGCAGGCCCAGCAGCGCGCCGCCGAGATCGTAGATGACGCCGCCGAACAGAAAGCCCAACTGCCGGCGCGTCGCATCGTCGGCATTGTCGGGGACCTCGATGAGCACCGGCCAGCCGAACACGCTTTCGTAGAACTGCCGCGATCGCTCGATATCGGTGACCGTGAGCCTGACATGCGCAATCGACGTGCTGACGAACCCCATCTAGCTCATGGTGCCAGAATCGCGTTCGTGCAGATAGCCATGACAATGCCCGTGATGGAGCCCGACCTCGACGCGGCGGTGCTCAAGAGTTGGGCTCGTGCCATCGACAGCGGACCGTTCTCGTCGCTGTGCTGGGGCGAGCGGATCGCGTTCGACAACCCCGACAGCCTGACATTGCTCGGCGCGCTGGCCGCCTGGACTGAGCGGGTCCGGTTGGTGACGACGGTGATCGTGCCCCAATTGCACAATCCGGTGATGCTGGCCAAGGCCTTGGCTACCGGCGACCTGCTGAGTGGTGGGCGGTTGACGGTGGGTGTCGGGATCGGCGGCCGGCACGAGGATTACCACGCCGCCGGCGCCGACCCCACGACGCAGACGATGCGCGGCATGGCCGAGCGTGTGGCGGTCATGAGGCGGGTCTGGGGCGGTGAGAAGATCACCGATTCGCAGCGGTCGGTCGGGCCATTGCCGGTGCAGGCGGGCGGTCCGCCGTTGCTGGTCGGGACGATTGGGCCAAAGACCCTCCGCAGCGCCGCCGCGTGGGCCGACGGGCTGGCCGGAACCACCCTGGACCTGCACGTCGGGAGGCAGAACGAGCTCTACGACGTTGCTCGCACCGCCTGGGCCGAGGCGGGTAAGCCCAAACCGCACCTGGCGACGTCGTTTTGGTTCGCGTTCGGATCGCCGGATCAAGCCCGCGGTCAGGTGCATCGTCACCTGCGGCGTTATATGAACTGGATCCCGGCCGAATACGTCGATGCCATGGCGCCGATGACCGGCTGGGCCGGCAGCGAAGAGGAGCTGCTGGCGGTGCTGCGAAAGTTCGAGGAGATCGGCACCGACGAGGTTCAGCTGATCCCGACCAGTGCGGATCTCGAGCAGCTAGAGCGCGCCGCCGACGTGATCGCCGCGCTCTAGATCAACCGGTCGCGGCTTCGGGCACCCGCCCGTCACCGACCGCGCGCTGCTGCACGGGTAGGCCTTTGCGCAGGGTCGCCAGCAGCTCGCGGTAGGGGCCGACGAGGTAAACCGTGTCGCCGGCCCGGAGCCGGGCTTCGCGGCGCGGGTGCAGCATGACCGCCTCGTCCGGTCTGGTGATCGCGATGACGCGGGTGTCGGTCGACAGCTCATACATCGGCAGCCCGTCGAGTTCGCTGCCGGCGCCCACCTGCATTCCGCCCACCATGAAGGAGCTCTGCCCCACCGAAAACGTGCCCAGCACCTGCAGACCCATCGCGGCACCGATGAACCACGGCGCCGCCAATTCCACTGTCGAGCGCACACTTTCGAAGCCGAACCGCTGAGCCACCGCGCTTCCCAGCGTGCGGTCGTAGACCCGCAGCACCAGCGGTATGCTGCGGCCCTTGGCCTTGAGCCCGCCCAGCATTTCCCGCAGCACGATGCCGGTTTCGACGTTGACCATGTCGTCCTGGGTGAGCACCGCCACCGCACGGGCGTGGGTGACGCAGGCCGATTCCAGCGTCTGCGGCAACGTCGCGTCACCAAAGATGACCGGCACATCCAGCTCGGCCGCCGATGACAGATATCGGCTGTTTTCGTCGAGTTCGATGACGGCGACGTCGTACCCGGCGGCGGTCAAATCCCGGACCACCCGGATGCCGAACGAGCCGAGCCCGACGACGATGACGTGGTTGCGCAGATGGCGTACCCGCATGCGGCCGGCCGAACGGGTGAAGCGGCGTGACAACAGCAAATCGGCGAGGAACGCCACCAGGATCGCGGTCAGGGTCACGCCGGCGAACATCAACGAGATGCTGAACACTCGCAGCCACGTGGGCTGGTGGGCGAAGCTGAAGTCGCCGTAACCCACGGTCGCGATCGTCTCGGTGCTGAAGTACAGCGCATCCAGCCACGTCATCCCCGGTGGCCGCCGATAGGCAAAGCGCAACAACACCGTCGACCCGATCAGCAGGATCACCATCGCGGTCAAGGCCCGATAGAACATCGGGTTCACACCGTTTCGGAAAGTCCGTACCGCGTCGGAGAGCTGACGAAGCCATAGCAGGCGGAAAGGCGTTGCGCTGGGTCGGGGAACCTTGATGCCGCGGATGGCTAGCTCGTCCGCGGTGCCGATCATCGCGGTCTGGTCGCCGGTGTGCACGCGCAGGTCCCGGCCAGGGCAGGCCACCAACTCACCGGCATTAGCCGAGTTCTTGCCGCGGACCACTGCCACCGGCGCAAGGTCGCCGTAGATGTCGCGCAGGGTCGCGTCCCGCGGTGCCTCGGCTCGCCAGACGACAAACTTCATGCCGGCCACCTCGAACGGGTGGGCGGTGCGCGCCAGACACGCCTCAACGACTGAAGGGGCCGCCAGACCGGCGACGTCAAGGATGGCGCCGGGCTCGTTGGCGGCAGCCATCGCCTCGCGCAGGACGTCGTTGGCAAGCCGTGCCACCACTCGTACGTGTGGGTCGGCTTTCCTTGCCAGCAGCGCGATTTCGAGATTTCTCGCGTCGTCGTCCCCGGCGCAGATGACGGCGATCGCGTGAGCGAGCTCGGCACCCTTGAGCTCTTCGGTGGCCAGCTTGACAATGTGGACGCCGGCGCTGTTGAGCTCCTCGACAATCGTGTTCGCCAGCGCGTCGTCACCGCTGACGATGATGTGCCGGCGCGTTTTCACCGATACCGCCGTGGCACCGGGTCGTCTGGCATGTCAACCCCTCCGCTGGCTGCTATCGCGATCTACGGCTATCTGGCACCGTAACCGTTAGCCGGCCGAACATGGGCCGTAACCAGGCACGGAGTCGGGTGGGATACTGCGACCATGCCTACAGCCCGGCGCGGTCACGGTGTCATCGACATTTCCGCACCTCCCGATCTGGTGTATGACCTCATTGCCGATGTGACCCGAATGGGGCAATGGAGCCCTGAGTGCTATCGGTGTGAGTGGCTCGACGGGGTCACCGCCGCCGCCGCCGGCGCGCGGTTTCGCGGGTACAACCGGCTCGGCCTCATGCGCTGGGAACGGACCGCCGTGGTGGGCACGGCCGAACGCGGCCGCGAATTCAGCTTCGCCACCGTGAACGATGGCGCCGGACGTGAAGAAACCCGCTGGACCTACAGCATGGAGCCCACGCCGTCGGGGACATTGCTCACCGAATCTTTCGAGTTTCTCTGGTGTTCGGTGGTCAACAGGTTGGCCGAAGCGGCTATCCCGCGGGGGCGTCAAATGGACCGTGGCATCCAGGAAACGTTGCGGCGTATCAAGAAGGCCGCCGAAACAGCGGCGTGAATCGCGGATGTGTCAAATATCCCGGTATGGCACGTTTGACCGAATCACCTCGGCCTTTGGGTACCAACGCCGCAGGTAGCGGCACAGCGACAGAGTCTTGGCGTCGCAGTGTTCGCTGGGCCCCACGAACACTCCTTTGACCGCGCTTCGGTCGAATGCAAACCGCACCCGCGGGATCAGGCCGATGCGCGACGTGGAATAGAACGTCTCCGACGTGTGTGAAATCAGCCGCTGTTCGGCTTCACCGACGAACTTCTTGTGCTTCATCGAAGCCGCTAACGGGATTATCCGCCGGACCAGGCGCTGCTGAGCCGGATGAATAGCAGCGCCCGGGTCGTCGCTCACGGCGTGGATCAACTCGTCGATATGGTCGTCGACCAGCCGAGCCACCTGCGCAGACTGCCGCTCCGGTAGATATTCCACTGGATGCAACTCGGGCACCGGTGCGGATTCACTGATCGGAAGTTCGGTGGGCAGGGTCGTCTGCTTGACGGAATCTTTCAGAATTTGGCTGTCGAACTCGATCGCGTAGCCGCCGTTGGCGTAGCCGCGCCACTGGGACAGGTCGTCTCCGAACATGGAAAAGCAGGCCACAAACGGTCCGAAGTCGTCGGCGATGAGCTCTTGGGCGCGCAGCACGTTCTTACAGACGCCCAGAATCGCAGACGATTTCACTTCAGGTTCCGCGTGTGCGGATGACTTAACGTCCTGCCCGTATTTCGCGATCATGGCGCATATCGCCTCCACTCCGTAGGAGAACTCCTGGGAGTCGTTCAAGTATGCGACATGCGTTCCCCAGATTTGTCCGGAATCGAGAATTCCCTTGAGGCCCTTGATATCCGTGTAGTGGTAAACGCTGCCGTCGCTTTCCCGCACCGGCCAATCGGTTACCTGTTCTGCTGAGCCGCTCGCAGCTGCGTCATCGGACACGTCGCCTAGTGAAGCACGTGGCGGCGACGGGCTCAGCGAAACCTGCATTCGCAGCCGCCCGAAGCCAGCCGCGGTGACGGTCGCGATACTGGCCGGGTGCCTTTCATCGAAACCGTCGCGTCCCGCGAGATCTATCGCAATCGCTGGATGGTGCTCCGCGAAGACGACATCCGTCGCCCCGATGGCAGTCCCGGCGTCTACGGTGTGGTGGACAAGCCGACCTATGCGCTGGTGATCCCATACGACGGGCACCGATTCCGCCTGGTCGAGCAGTTTCGGTACCTCGTCGGTGCGCGTCGCTGGGAGTTTCCCCAGGGGACTGCGCCCGACTTGGCGGACCTGGCGCCGGCCGAGCTGGCCGCGCGCGAGTTGCGCGAGGAGACCGGATTACAGGCGGCGTCGTGGAAGTTGCTGGGCCGCCTCGACACCGCTCCGGGAATGACAAGTCAGCGCGGGTGGGTGTTTCTGGGCACCGACATCACCGAGGGCGATTCCGATCCTGAGCATGAGGAGCAGGACATGCGCAGTGCCTGGTTCCCGCGTGACGATGTCGAGGAGATGATCCGCTCCGGAGTGATCGTCGACTCGCAGTCGATCGCGGCATATGGGCTGTTTCTCATACTCGGCCTGTGACGCGGATTGCCCTGTGTTGCTCACAGTTTCGACGCTTCTGCAGCCGAACGCGATCGTGTCCGCGCTGAGACCTGATTGCGTCGTCGAAGCCGCACCATATACCCGGTGCGTCCGATTTCCAGGTGGGAAGCCCGTGTCGCCGGGATGCTCGCTGCCGCAGTGATCACGGTGGTCGGCAACCCTGCCGTTGCGGTGCACGCGGCGACGCCATCGTGGAACGGGAAATACTCGCTGGTGCGCTACGCCGCAGTCAAGTCCGGCACCAGCATTGCCGCCGGCCAGGCCGAGCCCACCTTCAGCGCAGACTACGTCTTCACGACGACCTGTTCGGCCGCCAAGTGCGTCGCCACGGCCACCAACGGGCCCACACCGAAGAACCCGACGTTGCCTCAGCCTTCTCACTACGCCTGGGATGGCACCAAATGGGTGGAGCACTTCGATTTCCAATGGGATTGCTACCTGGGCGAGGGGGTGGCCAAAGTGTGGG
Organism: Mycobacterium attenuatum; assembly: GCF_900566085.1. Taxonomy (GTDB): domain Bacteria; phylum Actinomycetota; class Actinomycetes; order Mycobacteriales; family Mycobacteriaceae; genus Mycobacterium; species Mycobacterium attenuatum. Next base: position 4,700 of record NZ_UPHT01000124.1, on the reverse strand, counting down.
CGCCTGCGCGGTCGTGGGCGTTCTACACGCCTCGGGCAGACGGGTCGATGCGGGGCACCTGGCATACCGACATCGACGACGGTCCGTGCCGCGGCTCCGTCGAAATGCCGGTGGCAGCGTTTCCTGCCGGCAGTCAATCGGGGTGAATGCGGCGGTTGCGCCAACCGCTGAGGCGATGGCCGATAGCCTAACCGCATGACCGTGGGTGAGTCGGTTGCGCAGTCGCTGCAACAGTGGGATCGCAAACTGTGGGACGTGGCCATGCTGCACGCCTGTAACGCCGTTGACGGCAGCGCTCGGAAGCGCTACCCGGCGTTAGGGGTCGGGACACGATTCAGGCGAGTCATTCGGGATTCGCTCGACATATTCGGTGTGATGGCGACGCCGGGCGTCAATCTCGAAGAAACGCGTTTTCCGGTGGCCGTGCGATCCGATCTGCCGGACAAGCGCCCCGACATTGCCGACGTTCTCTTCGGGATTCACCGGTGGTTGCACGGTCACATCGACGAAGGCCTGGGCGGCTTCGAGGTAACGCCGTACGTGAACTCCGGTGCGGTACTGCGCACCGCAAATGACGGCAAAATTCAGCTGACCAAGTTTGCGATTCTGGGAATGTTGGCCGTGGCGGTGTTTGCGCCGGAGAACAAGGGTGAGTCCATTCCGTCCGATTACCAGCTGAGCTGGTTTGACCATGTGTTCTACATCAGTGTCTGGTGGGGTTGGCAAGACCATTTCCGCGAGATCGTCAACGTTGACCCGTCGTCGCTGGTGACGCTCAACTTCGGCGATTTGTGGGATAGGTGGACGCCGGTTTCGGCGACCCCGGCGTAAGTCAATACAACCGCTGTACGAGCCGCTGCCACCGGCGGTGGCGGTGACGAAACATCAGCTTGACGAATAATCGTGTCGGAGCTCCGCGCAGTCCGTTATCGGTTTCGATCTCGTCGGTGTACCGGCAGTGGTGCTCGTCGACGGGTTCGAAAATCAGGCGGTGGTTCCAGGTGCGCACGGGCCCGCCGTGCTCGTTGGTGTAGATCTCGGTGGCGTCGAGTCGCTTGATCGTAATGTGGTGCGTCCATGCGGGTATGACGCCGAACCACCACAAGCGTCCTGATCCCCGGGCGCCGACCTCGAAGTGTTCGGGGAACTCGGGGCGATAGAAGCGCAGAATTGGGCTTAGGACGTAGGTCATGGTCGTCGGTTTGCGCGCCAGTGCGGCAGCCGTTTCCGCGGAGAGCGGCAGTTCGGTAGTTAGGGTGACCTTACTCACGGGCTAATGATGCACTGTGCCGTGGTGCGGGGCCAGTTCCAGGGCGGTGTCCGGCTCGTTGACTGAGATGGTGCCCCCGGCAGGATTCGAACCTGATCGAGTTTGCGGCGTGGCTGTCGTCATTACCTGCGGTTTCTGCGCTCTGAACTGCTTATTCAGCACTTTGACCGCTCCGACAGTATAGGACACTGCCGGACATATCGGTACACTCATGTTGTGCAAACCTTGCGCGGAAGTTTCGACAAGTGACGCGAAAACGGCGCGGCTTTGGTCGCATCCGCCAGGAGCGCTCCGGCCGCTTCAGCGCCGCCTACATCGGCCCAGACACAAAACTGCACCGCGCCCCACGAACGTTCGCCGCCGAATCCGACGCTGAGGGCTGGCTGGCCATCGAACGGCGTAAAATCGACCTGGGCACCTGGGGAGCGGTCGAACGCTCTGACGGCATCACGCTGCGGGCCTACGCCGACAAGTGGATTGAGGAGCGCCAGTTACGGCCCCGCACCCGTCAGCACTACGAGTCCATGCTGGAAAGGCTAATCCTGCCCGACCTGGGGGGCGCGAAAATCGTCACGCTGACGCCGGCCAAGGTCCGTCAGTGGCACGCCGGCCTGGGGGGCGCGCACCCGACCCGCAACGCCCACGCATATGCGTTGCTGCACGCCATCTGCCAAACCGCGGTCCAAGACGAAGTGCTTGACGCCAACCCATGCCGAATACGTGCGGCCATGCAGACCAAGCGCCGCCGCGAGGTCGACATCCTCACGCCCGCCGAGCTGGACCGGCTGGCCGCCAAGATGCCCGCCGAGTTGCGCGCAAGTGTGCTACTGGCCGCGTGGTGCGGGCTGCGCTGGGGGGAGACCTCCGAGCTACGCCGAGGCGACATCAGCGGCGATTGCAGTGTTCTGCGCATCCGCCGAGCGGTGACCTACCGCCAGGGCAGGTTCTACGTCGGAGCACCAAAGACCGCGGCCGGGGTTCGCGACGTCGCGGTTCCCCCGCACATAAGGCCAATCATCAAGGCGCACTTGAAGAACCACGTCGGCCATACGGCCGAATCACTGCTGTTTACAGACGACGACGATACACACCTACGCGCCGATCGCTACCGCACACATTGGGAGAAAGCCCGCGCTGCAATCGGTAAGCCGAACCTGCGAGTGCACGACTTGCGCCACGTCGGCGCAGTGCTCGCGGCCCAAAGTGGTGCCACCACAGTCGAACTCATGCATCGACTTGGGCACACCACTCCGCAGATGGCGTTGCGGTACCAACACGTCGCCGAAGGACGCGACGCCGAGATCGCGGAACGATTGTCGAAGCTCGCGAAAGGCAGCTGATGGATTCAGGCGCGATCATTGCGGCCCACAAAACCATGACGAACAAACAATTGCGCAGGCTGCTATTGGTCGAATATCGCTGCGCCAAAGGATGTCTACTGCTCCACGTGTGGAACACCCCGGGCGGAGCCGCGTATTACCGCCCGGGAATCAATATCTCGGAGAACATGCACCGACGCACGGGAGCATCCGAGGTTGGGCGGATACCCGAGATGGGCGGCCTTGTCGCATGTTTCGACGATTCCGACTGGGTTTGGGTTACCGACGAGCAGGAGCGTACCGGGATAGGGTCGAATTATCTTACGATCGGCTGCAAGCATTGCCTCGGGCTGCGTTTCCCGGCCAAGACGATCAAGGCCGATGTGGCGGCAGCGACACCCGGCGATCCGGTGAGGGTGCGCGACTTTTGGGCGCGACCAAAACCACCGAAGCAGGAGTAGACACGCCTATGATCAACTTGTTCGGCGGGTTGTCTTTGCATGTCCGGTAAAGTGCCAGTCATAGACCAATAGCGAGCTCCGGCAAAGATTCGCCGCAAGCTCCGGGGACTGAGCAGCCGGAAAGAGCCGAAAGGCCGTCTTTCCCTTGCTGCGCAACAAATCTGGTACACCTGGCAATCGCCGCGAACGGCGACACCCCGAACTGATCGGGCTGCAAGAGGCTGCCGACCGCTGCGGAGTCACATACCGCACAATCAGGCGCTGGGTCGCTCGCGGTGATCTGGACGCCGTGCGCGTAGGTCGCCGCCTTCTGAAGGTTGATTCGGCGGCTGTCGACGCACTGATGCGGCCGGTTGGCGGCGGTGCGGCATGAGCCCGCCGGAACGAGAAAGCCGCCCGGGTGGCAACCGGACGGCAGATCCTCTAGCAGCAGCTACCCCCAAGCCTACCACCGACACGTCGGCAGCGGCACACACACTGCACCGCGGCTCCCGCGTCTTGCCAGGCGACCGGCGTGTCCGCTGCACCACGAAGGGGTGCCCCTGGCGCGGTTTCTGCCCGACGCACACCGCGCGGTTCGCCAAAGGATTCGGCGGCCTCGACCGGATGATGCGCCGACCGCGGGAGCGGGCCTCATGATCGCCCACGACCGCATCCTGGGTGCGCTGCGCGACCGCGGCAGTGCCGTAGCCGAGCGGGGACACAACGCCCAGTGCCAGTGCCCGGCTCATGACGACGGTCGTGCGTCGTTGAGCGTGCGGCGAATCGACGGGTCGGCCCTGGTTTATTGTCACGCCGGGTGCCAGACCGCCGACGTGCTGGCCGCGCTCGGCCTGTCGATGCGCGACCTCTACGACGACCGCAAGGGACAGACCTTCACCTACCCGGATGGTCGCCGGGTCAAGCGCACCTACGACAAGCGGTTCTGGCAGGAGGGCGCCGAGGGGCGCCGTAGCCTGTTCCGCACGCAGTTCGGCGATACCACAACCATTTTCGTCGCCGAAGGCGAAAAAGATGTGCTCGCAATCGAATCGGTCGGCGGCGCGGCCACCTGCTCAGCGATGGGCGCGGGCAAGGCCGACAAGTTCGACTGGGAACCGTTGCGCGGCAAGACCGCAATCATCATCGCCGACAGGGATGAGCCGGGCCGTAAGCACGCCGCACAGGTCGCCGGGCTGCTACAGGGCATCGCCAGCTCGATACGTATCGTCGAAGCCGCCGCCGGCAAGGATGCCGCCGACCACGTCGCCGCGGGATACGGGCTCGACGAGCTGGTGGACGTGACGGCACCGGCCACCGAGGTTGTGGACGGCGCTGAGCTGCTCGACAGGATTGAGCGGTTCGCCGGCCGCTTCTTAGCCTTTTCGTCGGCGCATCACCTTGTGGCGTTGGTGCTGTGGATTGTTCACACGTGGGCGGTATCCGCGTTCTATGTGACGCCGCGGCTGGTGTTGGATTCGCCGGAGCCGGGTAGCGGCAAAACACGCGTGCTGGAAGTTCTTGCGCTGTTGTGCCGCAACGCGAAGCTCACCTTGAGCACGACGACGGCGGCCCTGTATCGGCGTATCGCGGCTGCGGGCGACGAGCCCCCAACCATCCTGCAGGACGAGGCTGACGCCGTATTCGGTCGCACGACCAACCCCCAAGCCG
>NZ_UPHT01000179.1 GCF_900566085.1 Mycobacterium attenuatum | reverse complement strand
GGCCCGACTTGCGCATCACCTGCACCGCCACCGCACCCGAAGCGGTGCGCACCTTGCGCACAAACACTCACCGGACCCTACCCGGTTAGTAAGCCAAAACCCGCCCTCCGCCACACAAACCAGCAGGTCACAGCAATTCTGAGCTCGAAATCCAACAGAGGTGTCCTAACTCAGGTCAAGGTTCGAGCAGGGACCGTGCATGCCCGGATGACTCCACCCGGGTACGGGAGCCCGTACGCAAAGCCGCTTCTACGACGCGGCTGCCAGTAGGTCTTTGAGTAGCGTGTTGGCGTTGCAGCACACCTCCGTGAGGTGGTGGCGAGCACTTTCGCTTGGAGTGAGGCCTCCTGGTGGCCAATGCAGTTCGTGCCAGCCTCTGGTCAAGGCCACCGAAAGCTGTTGGCCGGCAAGATTGTTGATTCGCATGATATACCCAGCCTCGTCAACGTCGCCGTGAATGTTCAACTCAAGGCCAGCATCGCCGACAAGCACACCACTACTGAGCGCCTCATATACTAAGTCTGCCAAGGTAGATCCCGGGGAAGCATCGGCGGGGTCGGGCAGCTGGTGTGGCAGCCAATCGCTTTCGTCAGCAACCCAAGCCGAGAAGGCGTCCTCGTCGATGCTGAACGGCACTCGGGTGCCGTGAGCAGTGACCACAAAGGCCGGAGCACGGTATGGGACGCGGGGCGTGGTAATGATGCCGGTCACTATCAATTCCAATCTGCGTGCCGCGTTCGAAGGGTCATTCAGGTTGGTGACCATGTAGCCGTTGTCCATCACCGCAGTGGCGTTACCCAACCCGGCCTGCCTGCCCTGCCTGCGCTCGGCTTTGCCGATGATCCTGCATCTCCCTATGAGCTGACGTCGTTGGCCATCGAGGGCGGTGAGGCACTCAGGCGCATAGCTCATATGAATCCGATAAAGTAGGGATTCACACAAGCTACACCGATAGGGTAGCTACGACAGTGAATCTGTCAACTAGAATGGATTGACTGGTGCCACTTTTTATAGGAGCTGCGACTATTGTTCTAGCTTTCCGGTCGACTGTCGGTGCCGACCAGAAGTGTTCTCATGTGTCGTAAGCCGTGGCAGCCCAGCCTCTAGATCCGATTTATCGCTTGGGAAACTGATGGCTATGACTGACGGCGTTGCGAAGCCCCCAACCACGCTCGCGGACAAGATCGATACCTTGTTCAAGATCATCCGGTCGCCGGAGGGAGCTCAACACACCAATAATGAAGTCGCGACAGCGTGTCGAGAGGCGACGGGAGAAAGCTTCTCGCCGACGTACCTGTGGCAGTTACGTACGGGCCGGCGGGATAACCCGACTAAACGTCATCTGGAGGCGTTGGCGAAGTTCTTCGATGTGCCGGTCGCCTACTTCTTCGATGACGACCACGGCAAGCAGATCCAGGCAGAACTGGAACTACTTGGAGCATTGCGCAATGCAGACGTTTGTAATGTTGCCTTACGTGCAGTCAACCTCTCACCGGAGGGGTTGGGAACCGTTAACGACATCATTGACACGATCGTCAACCGCGAAGCTGCTCGCCGAGAGCTGACATAAGCGAAAACAAGTCGTGCTCAAGCTATTTGCAGCGGAACCACTTGCCTGGACGGTATCGGCTGTGCGTTTCATGCATGCGATGATGGTGCCGTGCTCGACATCTTTGACGAGGACTTTGCGCGCAATCCTTGGCCGGTGTTGTCATCGCTGCGCGACAAAGACGCAGGTGTACATCGGGTTGCGACGCCCGATGGGCCGCCGGCATGGTTGGTAACCCGATTCGCCGACGTCCATCAGTGCCTGCTCGACGACCGCCTCTCAACTAACGTGCGTTTTGCTGACGGGGTCGATTATCCGGGATTCGCTGTTCCGGCCCCGCTGGATGTCTTTCAAACCAGTGATGCCGATGATCTCGCGCGCCTGCGGCAAGCGCTGGTCACCGAGCTGGCGCCGCGACGGCTTGACCAATGGTCTGCTCAGGCCGCGCAGTTGATCGAGCCCACACTGCGCCAACTACAGGGAGTCACTGAGTTCGACTTCGTCGACCGTGTGGCTATTCCACTACCTGCTGTCATACTCGGCGAGCTACTTGGACTGCCCAATGGTGCTCGTGATCGGTTACTCGCTTGGGCGAACTTGACGATGCGCCCCGGCGCGGCGCCGCGAGCAAGAGACACACTGGCCAGCATGCAGGAGATCATCGCGATCGTCATCGAATATGGCCATCGGGGCGAGGAGCAGACCCTGCTCACTCGGTTGATCGCAGCCAGCACTGTGAAATCCAACGAGCTGGCCGGGCTGCTGTTCTACCTGCTCTTCGTCTGGTATGAGGTGCTCATAGACCTGCTAGCCGGGTCAGTGCTGGCGTTGTCGAGCAGCCATGGACAACTCGAAGCTCTGCGTGGATCCGACCAGACGCGAGCGGTCGACGAACTGCTTCGCTTTCTCTCACCACAAGTGTTGGCTGGACCACGCTTCGCGGTCGCCGATGTCGAGATCGGCGGGCACACGATCGCCGCTGGGCAGACGGCGCTGTTATGTCTTGCAGCGGCCAACCATGATCCGCAAAGATTCGACCGCCCCGATGAACTCGACCTGACCCGCTCACCCAAGCCGCATGTGGCACTCGGCCACGGCACCCACGCCTGCGTGGGTGCCGCATTGGTCCGCCCGATCACCGCCGGTGTTCTCACCCAGCTCTACACCCAATGGCCGCGATTAAAGGTGACCGACCACGAGGACGCCATTGCCTGGCGCTCCGGATTTCGCCACCGCGGTCCGCTTGCCCTAGCGGTGAAACCGGGTTGAATAGGTTGGAGGGCGTGAATCGGAAATGCAATGACCACAACAGCATCTGATTAATTGTGCGCTCCAGCACCCACCGACACGACGCAAGCAACGCCGCCATGACCGCAAATAAGCCGTGCCGATTGGTGTCCGGCCAAGCCGCCAAGGCAGACCTTCGATGATGAACCACCGGGCATTGCGCGCCAAGCTAGCCGAGCTAAACCTGGCAAAGCGGTTCACCGTGGCTCAGCTAGCCGAAGCACTGGCGCGGCAACGCGGTCGGCCACTGCGCCTGTGTCCAGAACCACTTCCGGTTTCAGGACCCTCGGGCGTGCTTGCGGTGACACCCGCTATCGATGTCATCGCCTACCAACTCTTAACCAGCAAGCTACATCAGGACCACATCATCTGCCACGAATTCGGCCATCTGCTTGCTGAGCACCAACTCCCCGTTGTAACCGGCCGTGAAGCTATATATCTGATCGCGCCGAATCTCAATCCATCTCTCGTGCAACGCATCGTAGGTCGCAGTTGCTCATCACACGACCAAGAATCCGAAGCCGAACACATCGCCGATCTGCTGATGTCTTACCATGTCATATCCGGGCACCATCAGGAATGGGTAATGACAACGGAAGCGGAAATCAGAAGTCTGGCTGCGACTCTGGGCACCGGAGACTGACCCGAGGTGCCGTTCGCGGTAACGTACGGCAGCGTCGCGGCACTGGCTATCACGGCGTTCACCTGGCGGCTGAATCTGGCCATCAGAAATCCTCACAGTTCCCCATTATGGGCCGTGGCTGTAGCTATCGCCTGCGCGGCAATCGGTTTCGAAGCTGCTGTGCCCTCTATCTACCAGTGGATCGGGCGCATCAGCGGTATCCCCAATCTCGCCACTCTGATTGTCTACTCAGCCGTCACCACCGCCGTACTGGCCAACATCGTGTGGACCTCCTACCTGGTGACGCCTGGCCCGCCGATATCGACAAGTCTGGTCTCCAACCCTCGTCGAATCATCTTGGTGAACCTCGCCGTTGTCAGTGCCATGGCGATCCTGTTTTTCGCTTCACCAGTGCACAGCCAAAGTCACCCAACCGATTTCGACTACTACTACGCAACGATCGGCATCGTCGATGTCTTCTTGGCGGTTTATCTTTGCGCGTACACCTTCGGGCTGCTCCGCTTGATCATGCTGTGTGTCCACTGGATACCGCGTGTGCATCGGCAGATCTGGCTGCGGCGCGGCCTAACCCTGCTGGCTGTGGGGTCTGCCATCGCGATCGGATACAGCATCGGCAAGGCAATCGCCATCACCGCCGCCTGGGCAGGAATCTCGATGCATTCGCTGAACATCACCATCGCTCCCGCCTTCGCCAGTCTCGGCGCGGCACTGATGCTGGTCGGCTTTGTGTGCCCTTCACTGATACCGCAGTGCAGCGGGGCAGCGCGGCAACTGTGGGCGCTCTACCGCCTACGTGTTCTGTGGTCAGATTTGGGCGACGCGCTGCCGGACAACACCCGAACAATCCCAACGATGCGGCGGTCTATTCGAACTCGCTTGTACCGTCGTGTCATCGAAATCCGTGACGCCCTGTTGATTCTTCAACCACACTTGCGTCCGGAGACCACCACCCGCGCCGAGCAACTCGCCACCACACTGCACATCACAACCAGCAAGCAAGGCGCGGCGATCGAAGCGGCACGAATCGCCGCAGCATTGCACGCCCATCGCAGCGGCTGGGCGACCACCGACGGCGCTGAGGTGTTCTACCAACCTGACCAGCTCTCGTTCACCGGCGAGGTCCGCTGGCTAGCTGCGGTCGCCACCGCGTATCGGACCTGCCCGCTCGTGCCTGCCCTTCTTGGCGAACTCGGTCCTGACTTCGGACATTTGGCCTAGCCCGGATTTTGCGCGCAACTTGGCGTGACACGCTGCTGGTTTAGCGAAAGTGCCTGTCCTGCAATGGATAATGCGACTGCTGAAGGTCCATCATTCCGAGCGGGAGGGCACTTTCTAGATGAAGGGTAGCGCAGCGGTTGGCCGGGCTAGGGTATCGGCTGACGGTCATGGCGTGGTGTCGCATGCGGGGATGGGTTTGTTGCGTGAGTTGGCTGACCTGACCGGATTGTCGACGCAGGTCACTGCTGCATTGGCCGATACGTACAAGTGCCCGTGGGCGTATGCGCCGGGCGCGGTGTTCGCCGATCTGGCGGCGGCCGTGGCTGATGGCGCGGACTGTATCGACGGGGTCGGGCAGCTTTGCGGTGACCGAGAGCATGTGTTCGAAGCGGCGGCCTCGACGACCACCATGTGGCGGCTGGTCGACCAGCGTGTCGATGCGGCGCGCCTGCCGGGGGTGCGCGCTGCACGCGCTGCGGCCAGAGCGGCGGCCTGGGCTGCCGGTGCCCACCCCGCACCCGGTGACTGGTTGCACATCGATATTGACGCCACGCTGATCGTCGACCACTCCGACAACAAGGAGAATTCGGCTGCGACCTGGAAAAAGTCGTTCGGGCACCATCCGTTGTTGGCGTTTTTGGACCGTCCAGAGATCGCCGGTGGGGAGGCGTTGGCCGGGCTGTTGCGCAAGGGCAACGCGGGCAGCAACACCGCGGCCGACCACATCACGGTCCTTGAGCAGGCGTTGGCGTCACGGCCCGCACAATCCTCAGGCGCCCAAGGTTGTGGTTCGTTCAGATTCGGCCGGGGCCACCCACGCCTTCGCCAAGGCCTGCCGCGATCACCACGCCGGATTCTCCTTCGGTTACCCAGTCGACGCACGCGTGCAGGACGCCGTGGACACCCTCAACCGCGGCAACGCCTGGTACCCGGCGATCGAGGCCACCGGCGACATCCGCGGCGGCGCCTGGGTGGCCGAGGCCACCGGCCTGGTCAATTTGTGGCTCTTCCGATTTAGCAGGGGCGAAGCTGTCTGGCTCTGGATGGCGCTCGCCGTGATTGGCGGGTGCAGGCCCACCGTACTCGGCGCCGTTGGTTTTCCGGTGTTCTGAGCCCGAAGGCGATACGACCGACGTGTTTGACAATCCTGTTGTAGTCTTCGCTGCGGCCGTTGGACAGTCCGGTCTGGATCGCGAGAATCATTGGCTCCTGCCAGGTTTCGATTGTTTCGGCGAGCCTGGCGATCTCGGGCACTGAGCAGGCGGAGCAGAACGCGTAGAACCGATACAGTGCGGCGGTGATCTCGTAGCGCAGCCCGCCACGAGCGGTGCAGGCCAACACGTCGCGCAGGAGCTCTTTGGCGATCCAGGCGGCGGCGATGTCGCCGTTGGGGTCGGCGCAGGTCAGCCGCTCGAACAGCCGGGTGCGTTGGTCGTCGGTGAGTCGTTCGGCGGCGCGCAGCAGCCGGCGCCGGTTGATCCATTCCTGATCGGTCTTGGGTCCGCGGCGCAGGCGATGCGCCTGGGTGGTGCGCCGTCGGACCGCATCGACCATCTCGTTGGCCTTCTTGACCAGGTGGAAACGATCCACGATCAGCCGGGCGTGCGGCAGCGCCTCCCGCGCGGCCTTCGCGTAGGTCGCCGACATGTCGATGGCGACAAATTCGATGCCGGTCTTCCATGCCGGGTCGCGCTTGTCGAGCCAGTCGGTCACCGGTTTGGCGGCACGCCCGTTGACCTGCGCCAGCAGCCCGCCGCTGCCGGTGATGTCGACCAGCCCGGTGTCCCAGCGGTCGACCCACCGGCGGGCACCGGTCTGGGCGCAGTAGGTCTCCCACTTGGCTTTCCCGCGCCGGGTCTCGTCGATCCCGAGCACCGCCACAGGTTCGGGTTCGGCGGCCAGTACCGGGTCGGCGGTCGCGATCACCGCGTCGTGGCAGGTGTTCCAGCTGCAGCCGTAGGCGGCGGCGACCGCCTTGACCGACCGGTCCTCGTCGAGCACACCCAGCGCCATCTCGGCCTTGGCCCGCACCGTCATGCGAGCCCGCGGCGGATCGACGGCGCCGACTCCGTGAAACATTTCCGTTGGCATAAGCCGTTGGCGCACAACCACTTCCGCTTCCGCCACACGATCCGCGGCCGATCCGAGCCGATCTTGACATCACGCGGCCGGGTGACTACCCAGCCCTTCGACCGCGACGACCGGATCGCGCACTCAGGGCACGTACCCACCCGGTCGGCGGCGGTCAGGACATGGACTGTGCGGATTCGATCCTCGGCGATCTCAACGGACTCCACGGTGATGCCGTCGAGCCCGAGCAGCAGGGAACTACTCTGGGACATGCTCGCGCCTCTTGCTTCTGGATGCGTAGGAACACCCAGTTCACAAGGGCGCGAGCCCTCAATCAGTCACCGACACGATCCCACTCGGTCACACCAGACCCCCATCAAGTCGGAAGAGCCCTGAATTGTGGCGACCTGCCGATGTTGTTAGGTTGCCGCCATGAGCGCTGATGACACGTTGCGGGTAGATCCTGTGGTGATGCAGGGGTTCGCCGAGTCGTTGCGTGGTGCGGCTGAGCATTTTGCAACGCAGCTGACAGAGCTTGATTCTGAAGTTGGCGAGGTGTTGGGCGGCTGGCGCGGCGCGTCGGGGAACTCGTATGGCTCGGCGTGGGAGTTGTGGCATCGCGGTGCTGGTGAGGTGCAACTGGGGTTGGCCATCCTGGCGCAGGCGGTAGCCGAGGCGGGGGCGGGGTATCAACAAAACGAGACTGCGTCCGCGCAAGCGATGCGTGAGGTCGGTGGTGGCTGAGCCGTTTCGGGTCGATCCGGCGGCGCTGTCCGAGGCGGTGCAGCGGATGGCCGAGTTCGGGCGTCACACCGAAAGCATGCTCGCCGAAATCGACTCGTTAGTGACCCGCTTGCACGTGACGTGGACGGGGCAGGGTGCGGCGGCTCATGCTGAGGCGCACCGGCATTGGGCTCTTGGTGAGGCGATGATGCGCCAGGCATTGGCTCAATTGCGTACCGCGGGACAGGGCGCGCATGCCAACTACTCGGGCGCCATGTCGACGAATAGCCGTATGTGGTCGTGAGCTGATGACCACGCTGGCGGTGGATCCGGCGGCCCTTGATGGTGCTGGTGCGGCGGTGGTGGCTGCCGGTGAGACCCTGGGGTCGGTCACCTCGACGCTGACCGGTGCGTTGGCGGGATCTGCTGGTATGGCCGGTGATGATCCGGCCGGCGAGCAGTTCGGACGTGCTTATGACGAAACGGCGGCCACCGTGTTGCAGGTGATGGCGGTAACACGCAATGGGTTGTGCAACCTCGGCGATGGCGTGCGCATGACCGCGCACAACTACTCGCTGGCCGAGGCCATGTCCGATGTCGCCGGCCGCGCCGCGCCGCTGCCGGTGCCGCAGCCGACGAGCTGCGTGGCCGCGAGTTCGGCGGCGTCGGCCATCGGTAACGGTGATAGCGCCCAGGCGGGCTGGGGTTGGGTAGCTCCCTACATCGGGATGATCTGGCCTAATGGGGATTCGGGGAAGCTGCGTGCGGCGGCCGCGGCCTGGCGTAACGCCGGCACCCAATTCGCGGTGGCCGAAATCCATGCGACCGCCGCGCCGATGAATGCTATTCGCGCTCAGCAACTCCCGGAAGCAGGACTCATCGAGGGCGCGTTTTCTGATGCCTATTCCGGCGCGACCGCGATAGTGGGCCAGTGTCAGACCATCGCAACCGGGCTGGACAAATATGCGGCCAAGATCGACGCGGTGCATGCGGCGATCCTGGATTTGCTGTCGCGCATCTGTGATCCGCTGACGGGAATCAAAGAAGTCTGGGAGTTTCTCACCGACGAGGACGAAGACGAGATCGCCCGCATCGCCCATGACATCGCCACGGTGGTCGATAATTTCACCGGCGAAGTTGATGCGCTCGGCAACCAGATCGGTGAGGCCGTTGCGCAGGCCCACACGACGATCACCAACATGGGCCGGCTCGCCGCCAAGGAATGGGAACAGTTCCTGCAAGGCAACCCGGTGGGTTGGTTAATCAATTTCACTGGGCAACGGTTCAAAGGCATGGGCGAAATCGTCTGGGGGCTGGGCGAAACAGCCTGGAACTATAACCAGATCCGCGCTCTGCTCGACCCGGTCGGTTATGGCCGCGATGTGGGTGGGATGGCCCTCGGTATGGCGCCGCTGGTTGGCCTCGGCGGCGACCACGCGCCAGGCTGGTTGGAGTCCTGGAAGGAGGTGATCAAAGACAACGTTCACTGGGACGATTGGGCAAGAAGCCCTGGCGAGGCCTACGGAAAAATGGAAGCCGACGTCGCGACGAACTTCTTTCCCGAAGGGCCGGCCGCCAAGTTGGACAGGGCCCGTGAGATCGCCGATAAGCTAAAAGCATTCAGGGAGAGGTTGTTCGGGACCCGTGACCCCGGTGGCTCAAAACCTCCTGAGCCGCCCACACCCACTGGCCCTAAGGCTGAACCGCCTGATGAGCCTCAGCCGCCGACGGACCAACAGCCGCAATCAGGAAGCCCGACGCCGGGGCCGCAGTCCAAACCCGGAGCCGGAGACAATCCGTTACCCAAGAGCCCCACCGAATCCAAGACACCACTCGAGAACAAGGCAACAACCGGGGAGCCGGCCAAACCTGCAGGGACGCTACCGGTCTCGGCAAGGCAGGCTCGGGTTTCCGAACCGACTGCATTGGGCGAGAACGTAACGCCAACTCATTCGCTGCCGGATGAACCCATCGGGGCTCAGCCTCGATCCACGGATGGACGTTGTGGCGTGAATTGTTGATTTTTGATCTTGATTTGTGGCGTGGTAGGGATGCGACGACCGCTGGTCTGCCCAGCTTTTCCTGTTGGCTTCCGGTCGTCGGGTCG
>NZ_UPHT01000135.1 GCF_900566085.1 Mycobacterium attenuatum | reverse complement strand
GCGGCCCAGGCGGTAATGCGTGGCTGTTCGGCAACGGCGGCAACGGCGGGGCCGGCGGGCACGGCGGGGCCGGTGGCACGCCGGCCGGGCCCGGCGGCATGGGCGGCAACGGCGGCGCGGGCGGCAACGGTGCAGCCGGCGGCAACGGCGGAATGCTGGGCGGCTGGGGCGGCAACGGCGGGAATGCCGGCAACGCCGGAATCGGTGGTACTGGCGCTGACAATGACAACCCGTTCGGCAGCGGCGGCCACGGCGGCACCGGCGGCCCCGGCGGCATGGGCGGTAATGGCGGCGGCGCCGGCTACCTTTATGGCAACGGCGGATACGGCGGATACGGCGGCCACGGCGGATACGGTGGTGGCGGCGGCGCCGGCCCCAGCGGCATTCCCGGCTACCCCGGCAACGAGGGTGCCGACGGCGTCGCAGGCTCCGGACCTGATGGGCGCAACGGCGGCAGGGGCGGGGCCGGCGGGGACGGCGGAAACGGGGGACAGGGCTCGTTTTAGGTCACCGGCGACGGCTGTTTCGGCCACGCCGCGCTGCCTGGTGATTGTGGCAACGGCGACGGCGGGCTTGGTGGGCGATGTCGGGCCCACGGCGCCACCGGTTTCGGGCAGTTGCATCCTTGGCATTGGTCGGGTCACAGCCGTCGTCCTCGTGGTGGGCCAGCTGTGCGCGGCGCAGCTGCCGGCCGTGGACGGCACGCTGGTCAGGCAAAACCGGCTTCCGTCTGCTGCCGGCTGCGGCGTGCAGCGGGCCGCCCGGTCAAACGATCCCGCTACCTAATCCTGGGAATCCCCAAACCTGGTGCTGGGCACAAGTACCGCCGCAGCCGTCAACCGCGTCCGGGCCGTCGCCTGGTCCGGCAGACTTCGATGTCTGCTCGACCCAAGTAAGGCGCGGATACCGGGACCAGGGACCTGGCATCACCGCACGACCCGGCGCGGCGCCGCTTAGCCGCGACACGGCACCACGGTCACGTCGTCATCTCAGCAGCCCTCCGGTAAAACCCAGGTCACGTGAAATACCGACGCCCGTACGAAGAAATGTACGCCATATGGCCGATGGTTTTTATAAGGCAATGTTGTATTGATTTAAATGCCATTGCGCTTACATCGTTAGACACATCGCATCGCTATTGAGGATATTCTTAGTCCCGAGCAACTGGGGGCGCATATTTCTCAGGGCTGCATGTTCAGCACAGTGAGTGCATGATGTCGGATGGGGTGGTGTCGCCGCGGTAAGGGTCGTTTCATGGTGCGGGGTGGGCGCAATTGCATCGTGTGAAGCATTACCCGTCGCTGTTAGAGGGGTGAAGTATGTTCGTTGAGTTTAGGTGGTTGCCGTCGGAGTTGACTCGGCTCCGAGGTATTCGGCGTCATGGCGTGGGGCGGCGATCGGGTGGCGATGGTCGGCAGCCGGATCTGCCTGCGGCGACGTCGTCGGTTCAGTCAATGATCATTGGCCATGGCGGCGGCAGCGGTGGTCGAGCACACGCAGGTGTCGTCGGCTTCGGTTCAGGCAGCAGCGGCGACCGAGAGTGCGTAGGCCGAGATGTGGGCACCAGCACCGGGACCGCGGCACCCAACGAGGTAATCTCCCACGGCGGCGTCGCGGCGCTGCTGCACTGCCGCTGGCAGTGCAACATCCAACGTGATGCCGCGAGCCGTGATCGATTAACGCGGCAAACGCCGCACACCTGTTGTCCAACAAGGACATTGGTAGAAACCAGGAGGATGAGCCGTGTCGTACGTGACCATCGTTCCGCAAGCGTTGGAATGCGCGGCAACGGATTTAGCGGCTATCGGATCGGTGTTTAGCGAGGCAAGCACCGCTGCGGCCATCCCGACCACGGGGCTGCTACCCGCCGGCGCCGACGAGGTATCGGCAGCCATGACAACCCTACTGACTCACCAGGGGCAGGCCTGGCAGACCTTGAGTCGCGACTACGAATGGCTTCACCAGCAATTTGTCGACCTGCTCAACGGCAGCACCGTGAAGTATTGGGCGACCGAGATCGAAAACATCGCCGAAAGTGCCCTCAAGACAGCCAATGCCGAGAGCGAATGGCTCGTCGGGCGCCCGATCATCGGCAATGGCGCCAACGGGCTCAATGGCACCGGACAAAGCGGCGGCGCCGGCGGCTGGCTGTGGGGTAACGGCGGCAATGGCGGATCAGGTGCAGCAGGACAAAACGGAGGCAATGGCGGAGCAGCCGGACTCTTCGGTCACGGCGGCAACGGCGGAGCCGGCGGAGCCGGCGCCAACGGCGGCGTGGGCGGCCACGGCGGACTACTGGCCGGCAACGGCGGCAACGGCGGAGCCGGCGGCGCCGGAGGCGCGACTGTCGCCGGCGGCCGCGGTGGGACCGGCGGAAACGGTGGAGCGGCAGGACTTTTCGGCAACGGAGGCGCGGGAGGCGAGGGGGGCAAGAGTGTCGGCGACGCTGTACGCGGCGGCTCGGGTGGAAACGGCGGCGACGGTGGATTGCTTTATGGCAACGGCGGCAACGGCGGCGACGGCAGTCCGGGCGGCGGTCACGGCAGCCTCGGCGGCAACGGCGGCAAGGGTGGCGACGCTCACCTACTCGGTAATGGCGGCAACGGTGGGAATGGTGCCAATGGTGGCACCGGAGGTGCCGGAGGTAAGGGGGGCATGCTGTTTGGGCGGCATGGCAAGCACGGTGTAACGCCGTTCTACGCCGCGTCGGAATCGCCTAGCGCCTACTCAAGCGCGCAACCGACTGACGGCGTAGATAGCTCCGTTGCGCATTAGCCCGGCGGCGCGCAGACGGCCACGGGAAGTAGGTTTGTGAGCACTAGCGCGCTCAGCCCGCTAAGTCTGGCTCGTACAGACACCGTATGAAGCCTGTCGAGTCGTCACCAGCGCGTCGACCACGTCAACTGCTTACGAATTATCAAGTCAGCAGACCGGTTACGACGGAAGGTGCGAAGGCAGCGGCTGTTGCAGCCACGGCGCGCGAGTCGTTTGGGCGAGGAGTCTCGTCTGGGGTTGGTTGGGTTAGCGGCGGTGCCCGGAGATGGCTGTTCGTGGGTTCGGGAAGGCTCATCGCACTGGTCCGCCACCGTGATGTGCTGTGCATTCGCTGAGTTCACTGGCCTGGAGGTCGTAACACGCCGTCGTCAGCCCGGCATTGGCTGACGCGCCGCCCCGCTGGCTCAGGCGCACGCACTATTCCGGTGGTGCCGCGTCGACAACGGACACCAGATGGGGTTTGGCCGCGGCCTTGACCTGCTCGAAAAGGTCCTTGTAGTAGGGCAGGCATTCGGCTAGGGCCTGCTCGGTGGTAAACAGCGGACGGTAGTCCAGATCACGCTTCGCCTTGGCGATCGAAAAGTAGTTGTCCAGGTAAAGTCGTTCCACCGCAAGGGGTTCCAGCGGCGGCTTGGGCAGCCCGAACCGGAAGTGCAACCACTGCCACGCTGACATCGCGTCGCGCACCAAACGTCCGGAAACCCTTATCCGAGGCCAACGTTCGCCGCATGCGGTGACGACAGGCCGAGCGAACTCGAACATGTTGATGGGTTCGGCGTCGTTGATGAAGTACGCCTGCCCGGGTGCGCTGCCGCCGGGAACCAAATGCTGCGCGGCCAAAATGAATCCGTGAATCAGGTTGTCCACGTAGGAGTTGTCCAGCCGCGCCGATTTGCGGCCGACCAAGACCTTCACCTGGCCCTTGACCACGCTTTCGAACAGCTTGCGGAACATCGTCTGGTCGCCGCGGCCCCAGATACCGCTGGGCCGGATGGCGCAGGTGAGCATGCCGTCAATACCGTTCTGCGACAACACGAATCGCTCGGCAGCCACCTTGGTCTCGGTGTAGAGGTCATTGAACCGGCTGGTGTAGGGCATGGTCTCGTCGCCGCCGGCGATGTTCTGGCCGCCCATCACCACGCTGTTGGACGAAGTGTAGACGAACCGCTGCACCCCTGCCCGCTGCCCGCCGTGTACCAGGTTTTCGGTGCCGCCGACGTTGACCGCGAAGCTGCGCTTCCGGTATTCGTCGGTTACCGATGCGCCGCCCATTAGCTCGATGATTGCGGCGGTGTGGAAGATCGTGTCGATGCCGTCGACTGCCGTGGCGCAGGTGGCCGCGTCGGTGATATCACCTTGCAGCAACTCGAGATTGGGGTGCGGGGGGAGCGGCGACGGCGCACGGTCGAAGGAACGCACCTGATAGCCGCGCTCGAGCAGCGTGGTAACCAGGTTGGCCCCGACGAAGCCTGAGCCGCCGGTTACCAGGACGCGGCCGAGCTCAGTTGTCAACGATGCATCACCCATGCGGGGAAGCATAACTGAAACGTGTTCCAGTTCGGAATAACGGTGACCCGGGAAAACCGGCGCGCATTGGTATGCGTTAGTCGTCCGAAGCCGCGCCGGCCGCCAGCGCATCGGTGACCCGTTGCCGAGCGCCAGCTAAGTGCTCCTCACATCTCTTGGCGAGTTGCTCGCCTCTTTCCCAGAGCTTCAGCGACGTATCGAGGTCCAGGCCGCCCTGTTCCAGAAGTCGCACGACCTCGATCAGTTCGTCTCGGCAGGCTTCATAGCCGAGCTGACTAATGGGTGTAATAGAGCCGGTCACATCGTGATTTTCGTCGTTTTCATCAGCCGCCATCGGTTTGTCCTTCACTGACCGCTGCAATGGCGCCGTCGGCAACCCGGACCCGCAGCCTGGTGCCCGCCGGCGCGTCATGGACCGACCGGAGCACCCCGGCCGGTTGCCCGGCGGCCGAAAGCCTCTGCAGCACGGCATAGCCCCGGGCAAGCGTTGCCGCCGGCCCTAACGTGCTCAGTCGGGCCGACAGGTGGCCGACCCGTTCGGTCTCGGCGGCGATCAACCGGTTGACGTCACGGCGAAGCGCCGACCGGGCCCGCTGGATCTCCTCGGCGCGTACCGTCAACGCCTTCAGCGGGTCGGCCAGCACCGGGCGGCTGCGCAGGTGGGCCAGTGCCCGCTCCTCACGAGACACCCAGTTGCGCAGCGCTTGCGCGCTGCGCCGGCGTAGGTCGACGATCAATCGCTGTTCGGCTGCGGTATCGGGAACGACTTTCTTGGCCGCATCGGTGGGAGTGGCGGCCCGCAGGTCGGCGACCAGATCGCACAGCGGGTTGTCGGGTTCGTGCCCGACCGCGCTGATCACCGGGGTGCGGCAGGCCGAGATGGCGCGGCACAGCGTTTCGTCGGAGAACGGCAGCAGGTCTTCGACGCTGCCACCGCCGCGGGCCAGCACGATCACGTCGACCTCGAGGTGGCGATCCAGTTCGCGTAATGCCTCGACGATCTGTACGACGGCGTTGGGTCCCTGCACGGCGGTGTTGCGCACGGCGAACCGCACTCCGGGCCAGCGCACCGTGGCCACCGACGTGACATCGCGCTCGGCTGCGCTCGCTCGACCGGTGATCAGGCCGACCATATTGGGCAAGAAGGGAATTGGGCGCTTGAGCCGCGGATCGAAGAGGCCTTCGGCGTCCAGCAGCCGCCGTAGCCGTTCGATGCGGGCCAGCAGCTCACCGACGCCGACAGCGCGAATCTCGCTGAGCCGCAAAGAGAATGTGCCGCGCCCAGTGTAGAACGACGGCTTGCCGCAGACCACCACCTGGGTGCCTTCGGTCAATTTCACCGGCGCGGCCAGCACCAGGTCACGTGAGCAGGTGACGTTCAGCGACATGTCGGCCGCGGGGTCACGCAGCACCATGAAGACCGTCTTGGAATTGGGGCGCATGGTGATCTGGGCCAGTTGCCCCTCGACCCAGACTGTGCCCAGTCGATCGATCCAGCCCGCAACCCGGATGGCTACCGCGCGTACCGGGAACGGATTCTCGGCCGAGTTTGCATGGGAAGCTTGGGTCACTTGGCCGTCGCGCGGGTGATCCTGTTGGCCAGCAGCGTCTGGAACGGGGCCCGTGCCTTGGTGGCCTGCTCGTAGGCGAGTAAGGCTTCGAGATCGTTGACATCCAGCGATTGCAGTCTGGCGCGCAGTTGGGCCAGTGTCAGCGATGGGTAGTCGAGTTCATCGGCGATCGCGGGCGCCGGGACCGTTGAATTGGATGACGATGCCTTCGATGCCTTGGGTTGTCTGGCCGGAACCGGTTGGGTGGGGGCATTGGCGGCCATGGACTCATCGGGGTCGGACACCGAGTACAACGCGAACCGTCCCGCGGACCGACGGTCTCCACCGCCGGCATCCGAGCCCGGCAGCGCCATGAATGACCCATCCCAGCCCTCGGGGGCCTCGATCTGGTCTTCATCGAAGGTCGCCCATTCCGGCTGCTCGTCCTTCGGCGGGAACAGCGTCTCCAACGTGCTGTCGCCCTTGATGACCAGCTCTGCAAGGTTCTGTTGAAACCGCATGACCAGGTGCGCAGCCTGACTGATCAGGGTCATCGGATACATGAGAATGGTTCGCGGCAGTTTAATCGTCTCCTCGACGGCGACTGTCGCCGCGCCGACCAGTAGCCGAACCCCGTACGGTGCAGTAGCCATGGGTCCAAGACTGCCTCAAGCGGCGGCTAACTCCAAGCGGGGGCGCGGCGAGGCACGGGGTTGTCGTCATGGTTGTGTCATGGCTGTGTCGCCCCCGGCGGCCGGAAAGTACCCTGGATGCATGGTGCCGACTATCGATATGGGGATCCCCGGTGCTTCCAGGTCGGCGATTTCGGTAGCCAATGCCCCAACCCGCAAGCGGGTCCTGCTGGCCGAGCCGAGGGGTTACTGCGCGGGTGTGGATCGGGCCGTCGAGACGGTCGAACGCGCACTGGAAAAGCACGGCGCTCCCGTCTACGTTCGTCATGAGATCGTGCACAACCGGCACGTTGTCGACACGCTGGCCAAGGCCGGCGCGGTGTTCGTTGAGGAGACCGACCAGGTTCCCGAGGGAGCCATCGTGGTGTTCTCCGCGCACGGGGTGGCGCCCACGGTGTATGCGGCCGCCGCCGAACGCAACCTGCACACCATCGATGCCACCTGCCCGCTGGTCACCAAGGTGCACAACGAGGCCAGGCGCTTTGCCCGCGACGATTACGACATTCTGCTGATCGGTCACGAGGGTCACGAAGAGGTTGTCGGCACGGCCGGGGAAGCGCCCGACCACGTGCAGCTGGTCGACGGGGTGCAAGCCGTCGACCAGGTGACGGTTCGCGACGAGGACAAGGTGGTGTGGCTGTCGCAGACCACGCTGTCCGTCGACGAGACCATGGAGATCGTCGAGAAGCTGCGCCAGCGTTTCCCCAAGCTGCAGGATCCGCCCAGCGACGACATTTGCTATGCGACCCAGAACCGGCAGGTGGCGGTCAAGGCGATGGCGCCCGAGTGCCAACTGGTGATCGTGGTGGGCTCCCGCAACTCGTCGAACTCGGTGCGGCTGGTCGAGGTGGCTCTGGGCGCCGGAGCGCACGCCGCCCACCTGGTCGACTGGGCCGACGACATCGACCCGGCGTGGCTGGAGGGCGTCACCACCGTCGGCGTCACGTCCGGGGCGTCGGTGCCTGAGGTGTTGGTGCGCGGGGTGCTGGACCGGTTGGCCGAGTTGGGCTACGACATGGTGCAGCCGGTGACCACGGCCAACGAGACGCTGGTGTTTGCCCTGCCGCGAGAGATCCGGTCGGCGCGGTAGCCGCCACCGGTCCCTCATCGGCTCAGACGTCGTATTCCCAGGATTCGGGCTGGGGTCTGCGCGGTGTGCGGGAACGATTCCGGGCATCGGGCGGTGGTTCGTCGCGGTACTTGTCGCGCGGCTCGTCGTAGGGTGCCGACGCGCGGTAACGGACCTGCGAGATCGGGTGGTGGGTCGGGTTGGCGCCGGTTGGCCCCCCGGGGGCGGTGCGCCGCCGCGGTGGCTCATAGGGCTCGTATCGGGATCCCCGGCGCTCGTACCGGTTGCTCGGCTCGGCCGGCTCGGGCGGTTCGTAGGTGCCGTAGGGATCGAAGCGGCTGCTGCGCGGGGCCGGCCGTTCGTAAGGATTGCGGCGGGTGTGCGGGTCTCGCCGCGTTTCGCGCGGCGGCTGCGCCCGCAAATCGGGATCGTCCTGCGACCGGGGCCGGCGGCGTGATCGAGGGGGTGGGTCGGCGGGGTCATACTCGCGGTAATCGCGTGGCTGCGCCGGACGCCGGCGGCGCGGACGTTCGGCGGCCGGATCGGCCTGGTCATCCGCCCCGGATCGGGCATGGCGGGATCGGCTCCGATCGGTGCGGCCGGAGCGTCGGGAGGCAGTCCGACTGTTCCGGGCGGTCCGGGTGCTGCGGGACGTGCGTCCGATCGCCTGGGCCGGCTGTGCGCCGGGGTCGGCAGTTTCCTCGGTGGCGTCGCCGGGGCTGAGCCAGTCGCTGAGATTGGCGATAAGATCGCTGATCGCAGACCTTCGCGGACTCGTGGTAGTCCTCGTGGTCGTCGTCGTGGTATTCGTAGCGTCGTTGGCCTTGGCGGCGGCGGTCTTGCGCTGGGTCATACCGAAGTACCACCGGATCAGACCGATCAGCAGCACGCCGCCGGCGGTACCCAGCATCAGCGGGAAGCGCTCGATGAGCGGATAACCGCAATTGATCAGCAGGTCTTTGAATTTGTCGACCTTGCCGCCGTGGAACAGCCAGTAGGCGCCGGGCACCGTGAAAAACAGGATCAGCGGCGGCTGGATGACCGCCGTGAACAGGCCCGACTGACGTACGGCCAGCACAGCCGCCACGCAACCGGCGATGTAGAAGCCGGCGTAGACATGCGTCAATTCCTTGTGACCGGCGTCGAACGCGTAGCCCAGGGCGGTGGCTGTCATGGCGATCAGCACGGCCGCCCACCAGGGCACCCCGGGGATGTTGGGGACGATGGAGCGGTGGCTTGGCTCCACCGCTGAACTCGCCCGCTGCGCTGACACATGTAGACCGTACCGGCTGCGAGCCCGAAGGATCGGCAACACCTCGCCAGCGACCGGGCGCGTGCCATCCGCAGCGGGCGCCCCCGTCCGCCCGACAGCCGTCACATCTGCCACAGGGGCCTCTCGAGCGGAGTCGGTGCCCAGTTGGTCCGCGCTAGTGGGCGCGGGGAGCAGCTCGACCGGCGGGATTGGCTGTGACTGATGTCATAGGCAGCTGCGCCCCGGATGGCCGACCGGGCACTCGTGCGCCGCAGCCTTAGACTTGGGTCCCTGTGAGCCTGAGCCTGGGAATCGTCGGTCTGCCCAACGTCGGAAAATCGACCCTTTTCAACGCGCTGACCCGCAACAACGTGGTGGCGGCCAACTATCCGTTCGCGACGATCGAGCCCAACGAGGGTGTCGTGTCGCTGCCGGATCCGCGACTGGACAAGCTGGCGGAGCTCTTCGGATCCGAGCGCATCGTTCCCGCGCCGGTGACGTTCGTCGATATCGCCGGTCTGGTCAAAGGGGCATCGGAAGGTGCTGGATTGGGCAACAGGTTTCTGGCACACATCCGCGAATGTGACGCCATCTGCCAGGTGGTGCGGGTGTTCGCCGACAACGACGTGACCCACGTGGCCGGCCAGGTGGACCCGCAGTCCGATATTGAAGTCGTCGAAACCGAGCTGATCCTGGCCGACCTGCAAACGCTCGAGCGTGCTCTGCCGAGGCTGGAGAAGGAAGCACGCACCAACAAGGAACGCAAGCCGGCCTATGAAGCGGCCGTGGCCGCCCAGCAGGTGCTCAACGGTGGCACGACGCTGTATGCCGCCGGATCCGATGCCTCGCTGCTGCGGGAACTGAACCTGCTGACCACCAAACCGTTCCTCTACGTGTTCAACGCCGACGAGGCCGTACTGACCGATGCCGCGCGCGTCGCCGAACTGCGGGCGCTGGTCGCGCCCGCTGACGCGGTCTTCTTGGATGCCGCCATCGAAGCGGAGCTGGCCGAGCTCGACGACGAGTCGGCCGCCGAGCTGTTGGAATCGATCGGGCAGCGCGAGCGCGGCCTGGATGCGTTGGCGCGAGCGGGTTTTCACACCCTGAAGTTGCAGACGTTCTTGACCGCCGGTCCCAAGGAAGCCAGGGCATGGGTGATCCATCTGGGCGACACCGCGCCCAAGGCGGCCGGGGTGATCCACTCCGACTTCGAAAAGGGCTTCATCAAGGCCGAAATCGTGTCCTACAACGACCTGGTTGCCGCCGGGTCCATGGCGGCGGCCAAGGCGGCCGGCAAGGTCCGGATGGAAGGCAAGGACTACGTGATGGCCGACGGCGACGTGGTGGAGTTCCGGTTCAATGTCTAGAAGTAGCGGGCCTCCGCGCACGAAGATGGCATCGTGGAACGCATCAATGATGCGAACGCGAGTATCTCAATGAGAACGACCGTCAGTCGTAAGGATCATTCGGCCGCTCTACGCCGGCGGGGAGCGGCTGCTGCGGCGGAATCTGTTCCGCCGAGTGCGAGCGCGCGGCGTCTGTCGTCCTTGACCTGCTCGCCAACCAGTATCAGCTTCCGACGATCGATCATCACGAGGTCATGCACCTGACCAACCGACGAAGGTTGTGGGGTCGGGCCTGAGCGTGGTGGTCGTCCAGCTGATGTCGACCGTTGCGTTGGTTTCCGGAGCACGGTTGTGGACAGCGGATAAGCGGCTGAAGTCTGCTTGTGCCGATGTCAAAGGGCAAAGGTTCGAGGGTTGACGTTGTTGGCCGCAACGTGGCCGGTCCTGGTTCGACTCGTCGGTTGCGCTCCTGATGTCCACCGATTTGCTTTGTGGTGGGTGTGGTCGATGAGAATGACGATGATAGGCCGTCACCCGCCAGAATCGTTGATGCCGCGGGGACTGACGGGACGCGTCCCGCCAATGGGTAAGCGCATTGCAGCGCCAATCGTGTTCATTAGCTGCAAAGCGATGTTTGCGCTGATCAGGGGGTTGCTAAACGTAACCTTGAGATTAAATGACAGTTTGCTGAGTGCGCTCTGGTCACTTCTGTTTCAATATCTAGATAAACGCGTGACGTACCTGCTGTATATGCAGGTCAGACGATTATCTGTTTAATCGTGATAACCACCACAATATTTGGTTTCCTATGCATATTGTCGGTAGTGTCCGTGGCCATGATTGCTTTAGCAACGCTGTTGACGCTTATCAACCAGGTCGCGGGAACCCCGTATATTCCGGGTGGCGATTCTCCGGCCGGCACCGACTGTTCCGGGCTGGCTTCGTGGGTGTCGAATGCGGCGACGGACCGGCCGGTTTTCGGCGACCGGTTCGACACCGGCAACGAGGAAGCTGCTTTGGCGGCTCGGGGCTTTCAGCAGGGCACCGCTCCCAATGCCCTGGTCATCGGGTGGAATGGTGGCCACACGGCCGTCACATTGCCCGACGGGACCTCGGTCTCCAGCGGTGAAGGCGGTGGGGTGCACATCGGTGGCGGTGGCGCCTACCAGGCACAATTCACTCATCACATGTACCTGCCGATGGATGCCGACACGGTCATGCGGGACGCGCCCTCACCGGATGCGCCGGCTGCTCTGGTCGATGCGGTAAACATGGACGCGTCTGCCCCGGCACCCGATGATGCGGGTCCGATAGGCGATCCGGAAATGGTCAATACCTGAACAATCTAGCTGGCATGTGACGCGGGCAACGGCAATTCTGCGACCTGGGTCACACATATCTTCACCATGGATATCCGCGGACACGCTCCACCGTTATTGTGCGCTCGGTCACAAGACGGTGCGGGCGTGGCTGCGGTATTTCAGGCATATTCGACAGGTATTCATGATTGGCGGCTGCTGAATTAGATTCCACGGAATGTGATCGGGATCCGTTCAGGCTGAGCTTGAGGCTCGATCGGCCGGTCGATACTCGGTACCAGTGCCGAGACGGAAGGAGTCTTGCTGGTGACATCCCAAACAGCCGAGCGCAGCACCGCGTTGGGGCAGCTCATCGCCGCGACCCGGGAGGCGGTCCCCGCCGACCGGGAAGACGGGCGGGTGGTGTTGTAGGCCTCGGTCACCCCACACGACGCGGTCGCCAGCACGGTAACGCTCGGCCAGTATCCTCGCTGTTCTCCTGCCAGGTCGTCACCTGGCGCTGCTGGACCGAAAAGCTCGGGATCGCCTTCGACGACATCGCTGCGCATGCCGAAGGCGATCTCGACGTGCAGGGCTTCTTCGGGTTCGACGACACCGTGCGCTCTGGGTTTCAGGAGGTCCGCGTGGTGATCAGGGTGACCGGGCCGAAACGCCGAAACGCCATCGCGAGCTGCAGCAGGCAGTCGACCAGCACTGCCCGTGTCGGATCTGACCCGAAATGTCACGCCGTGACCACCCGAGTGCAGCTCACCTGAGCAGGGTCTGCTGGGTATTCTGACCCTGCCGCCCGAGCATCGGGCCAGCGGCAGGAGTGGGGAGCGGCAATGATCTTCATCGTCGTCAAGTTCGAAACCAAGCCCGAGTGGACCGAGCACTGGCCGGAGCTGGTCGCGCCATTCACCGCGGCCACCCGCGCCGAAGAGGGCAACCTGTGGTTCGATTGGTCGCGTAGCCTGGACAATCCGGCCGAATACGTTCTGGTCGAAGCCTTCCGCGACGGCGACGCCGGCGCCGCGCACGTCAACAGCGATCACTTCAAGCAGGCCATGCAGCAGCTGCCGCAGGCGTTGACGTCCACACCCAAGATCATCAGCCAGACCGTCGACGCCACCGGGTGGTCGGCCATGGGGGAGATGTCGGTCGGCTAGCCGACGATGACGGCGATTTCGTTGCCCAGCCGATAACCCCGCGCGAGCGGCAGCGTGTCGCCGCTCCAGAACTTGCCTGGGTCAAACCAGTTCTCGTCCTTGTCCGTGGCCAGCAACCCCATCTCCTCGTAGGTGATGGCCACCGTCTCGGCGCAGTACGCCGTCTCCAGGCCCACCGCCCGCCGGGTTGCCTTGCGTCTCTGCGTTTGTGCACGAACCTTGTTGTCCACCAACGGAATTCCGCGGATCCAGTCATTGAGTGTGGGCAGCCGGCCACGCAGCCAGCGCCCGGTCAGCCGAGCCGTCGTCGGGAATGGGGTACCGTCCATCCGCGCGATGACCCGCAGCAGTTCGTTCTCCTGTTGCCGATGGGCATACGGGGTCAGCTGGCGTAGCCAGCACCGCTGCTGGTAGCGCCCGGTCCACTGCTCCACCACCTGGCGTGCATCGTTGAGCTGTACGCCGCGGTGCTGGGTACCGGTCCACACGTCGATGAGCTTGTCGCCCAATTCGGCATGCCAGATCAGCGGCGGCAAGTCGTCGATGGCCACCGTCATGCCGACGTGGTTCACCGGGCTGTTGGTCAACGTCTGGATGGCGCGGTCCGGCCCGGACCGCCCGCGAAACAGCCACAGGTCGCCGGTCCGGGTTTCGTTCAGCGCTTGGTCCAGGGTGAGCGTGCTGGTTTCCACCCCAGCACCTTAGGCAGAGATAGCCTGTCGTCATGCGCAGCATCTGGAAGTGGCTCGGCCTGGCCGGTGTCGCCGGCGTCGTCGCCGGAGGGGCGCTGGTGGTGCGCGACGAACGGAAACGTCGCGCCTACACTGCCGACGAGGTTCGGAACCGGCTGCACCAGCGGCTGGCCGAGTCCGGCGCCGACGGCTATCAGTCCGCGTCCGGGTCGGGCACCGGCTCCACCGCGAACAAGCGGTAGCTGCCGGAGAAGCCCTTCAATTCGACGTCGCGGCCATGGTCGAAACCGATGCCGTCGCAATCCCCGACGGCGTCGTGAACTGGCTGGCTCACCAGGATTTCGCCGCCGGCCGCCTGCCCGGCAACCCGGGCCGCCATCGCAACGTTGCGGCCGAACAGATCGTCGCCGCGGCGCACCGAGCGGCCCATGTGAATGCCGATTCTGACCCGAATTCCGTTACGGCGCTTACGCTTTGCTTCCCTGCGCAATGTCCGCTGGATGTCCATGGCGCACCGTATGGCCTGTTCGGCCCGGGCGAACGCGACCATGAATCCGTCGCCTTGGCTCTTCACCACATGGCCGGACCGGCACTCGACCAGTTCATGCACCATTTTGCCATGTGCGCCAATGAGTTTCACCCAGGCCCGATCGCCGATTCGCTCGTTGAGCGCGGTCGACTCCTCGATATCGGAGAACAGAATCACCACCCGGCCGTCCGGGGTTACTCGTGCCAAGTCCGGCCGCTCGACTTCGGCCCAGTCGGCCAGGTCTTCGATCGAGCTGCGCACGGCCGCACCGAAGCCCTCCTTGCGCACCAGGTTTGCCGTCTGCCACACCGTCTTGACGGCCTCGCGGCCACCGGACAGCAACTTGTTGCGGGCATCGGTCCGCCGGTGCAGCTCCTCGACCTGCTGACGGCTGCGGTTCAGCATCCGCCACAGCACGACCAGCCCAGCGGCTTCTGCCACGGCGATCCCGGCCAGCACATAGATCGCGATGTGCAGCCCTGCACCGGTGCCCAACACGTTGCCCATTCTTCCCAGGCCTGATCGAGTCGACCTTGTCGGGTCATGGGGCAATGTCTAGGGTTGAGGTCGGCCACCACGGGGAAGTAAACGTCCAGCCGTTGGGTGACTTGCTCAGTTGACGTCCTGGAGGTGTGGATTGGCCGGTGGCGGGCATAGCGCCTCAGACGTGTTGGTGATCTTCGGAATTACCGGAGATCTGGCCCGCAAGATGACATTCCGCGCGCTGTACCGGTTGGAGCGCCGGGGGTTGCTGGACTGTCCGATCGTGGGTGTGGCCAGCGACGACATCCCGGTGGAGAAGCTGATCGAGCGAGCCCGGGAGGCCATTGCCCAGTCGGGCGAGAAGTTCGACGACAAGACGTTCAGCCGGCTGGCCGGCCGGTTGTCCTATCTGTCGGGTGACGTGACCGACAGTGCGTTGTACACAGCGCTGGCTAAGCAGCTCGGTTCCGGGCGTCGCCCGCTGTACTACCTGGAGATGCCGCCTGCGCTGTTCGCCCCGATAGTCGAGAATCTGGCGGCGGCCGACCTGCTGACGGACGCACGGGTAGCGGTGGAAAAACCCTTCGGCCATGACCTGGATTCGGCGCGCGAATTGAATTCCAGGCTGCGTGCGGTACTCGACGAAGAGCAGATCCTGCGTGTCGATCACTTCCTGGGCAAGCAACCCGTCGTGGAGCTGCAATACCTGCGCTTCGCCAATCGTGGGCTGGCCGAGCTGTGGGATTCCAAGAGCATTTCCGAGATCCACGTCACCATGGCGGAGAACTTCGGCGTCGAGGACCGCGGCTCCTTCTACGACGCGGTGGGTGCGCTGCGCGACGTCGTGCAAAACCATCTGCTGCAGGTGCTGGCGCTGGTGACGATGGAACCACCGGTCGGTGCCGGCGCCGACGACCTCAACGACAAGAAGGCCGAGGTGTTCCGCGCGATGCCGGCGCTGGAGCCGACGCGTTACGTCCGCGGCCAGTACCGGGGTTATGACGATGTCGACGGGGTGGCGGCGGACTCACAGACCGAGACCTACGTCGCACTGCGGACCGAGATCGACAACTGGCGCTGGGCGGGGGTACCCATTTTCCTGCGGGCCGGAAAAGCGTTGCCGGAGAAGGTGACCGAGGTCCGGATGTTTCTGCATCACGTGCCCGGGTTGGCTTTCCTGCCCAACCGCCGCCCGCCAGACCCCAACCAGATCGTGCTGCGTATCGATCCCGATCCCGGGATGCGGCTAAAGATTTCGGCCCACACCCGCGACTCGTGGCAAGACATTCACCTGGACTCCTCGTTTGCCGAGGACCTCGGTGAACCGATCCGGCCCTACGAGCGGCTCCTGCATGCCGGATTGCAGGGTGATCGCCAGCTGTTCGCCCGCGAAGACAGCATCGAGGAGACCTGGCGGATCGTGCAGCCGGTGCTCGACAACCCCGGGAAAGTTCATCCGTACGACCGCGGTTCGTGGGGGCCCGAGGCCGCGCAGACACTGCTGCGTGGTCACCGCGGGTGGCAACAGCCGTGGCTGCCGCACAGCGCCAAAGCAGCACAGTAAGGGAGACGAAAGCATATGCAGCTAGGGATGATCGGCCTGGGCCGGATGGGCGCCAACATAGTCCGCCGATTGGTCAAAGGCGGCCACGAGTGCGTGGTGTATGACCACAACCCTGACGCCGTCCAGGCGATGACGGGGGAGGACAACATTACCGGGGTATCGTCCCTGAGTGAGCTGCGTGACAAACTCTCGGCGCCGCGAGTCGTGTGGGTCATGGTGCCCGCGGGGCGGATCACCACCGGGGTCATCGAGAAGCTGGCCCAGACGCTCGACCCCGGAGACATCGTGATCGACGGCGGCAACACCTACTACCGCGACGACATCACGCACGCAAAGGTGCTGTTGGACAAGGGAATTCATTTACTTGACACCGGCACCAGCGGCGGTGTGTGGGGGCGGGAGCGGGGCTACTGCCTGATGATCGGCGGGGATGCGGAGGCCGTGGCGCACGCCGAACCCATCTTTGCCACCGTCGCACCGGGGGTGGACGCTGCACCACGTACACCGGGCCGAGACGGGGAGGTCGCGCAGGCGGAGAAGGGGTACTTCCACTGCGGGCCATCGGGGGCGGGACACTTCGTCAAGATGGTGCACAACGGCATCGAGTACGGCATGATGGCCTCGCTGGCCGAGGGGCTGAACATCTTGCGCAATGCCGACATTGGCACCCGCCAGCAAGACGGTGACGCCGAAACCGCGCCGCTGTCCAATCCGGAGTTCTACCAGTACAACATCGACATCCCCGAGGTTGCCGAACTATGGCGGCGGGGAAGCGTCATCGGTTCCTGGCTGCTGGATCTGACCGCGATAGCGCTGCACGAATCACCTGAGCTGCAAGAGTTTTCGGGGCGGGTCTCCGACTCCGGTGAGGGCCGGTGGACGTCGATCGCGGCGATCGACGAGGGTGTCCCCGCGCCGGTGCTCACCACCGCGCTGCAGTCCCGCTTCGCCTCCCGCGACCTCGACGACTTCGCTAATAAGGCGCTGTCGGCCATGCGCAAGCAGTTCGGCGGACACGCCGAGAAACCGGCCAACTAAAAACTACTGTCTTGCGCCGGGAATCGTTGAAGAAATGAGTTAAGGCGTTCGAGGATTGTGCCTGTGGCCTTGGTCCAGGTGAATGACTGTGGCGTGTTGAGCCGGGACGAGTATGTCGGGGTGAAGTGCATGTGGAAACGAGGTCATGCCGCAAGATACTTGCAATTACCGACTGTGGGTGGCGCAAGGATTTCCGCCCGGCCGTGCCCGGCGCTGCACCGTCTGGCGCTGATTGTCGGTTAACGCGCACTTGGCAACCGGTCCATCCTTACCGGCCGTCGACCAAGATGTATAACTATTGATCAACTAATTCCCGGCGCAGAACACTAGCTCAAACCTTCTATCCTTATTGATTCTTAATTATCGTCAATTGAAACGTCATTCACAACGTCGGCTACAGTTTCGTACCGGTCATCGACATTGAATACATTATTGTAGTCTGACGCCACAAGCGCCGCAACGCTCATAGCTTCGTAATCGGGTGTGTCAGCATACGGGTCGATAGACTGAATTTGCGCTGGCGATGATTCGGTATTCATGTCGTTGTGAGAAAGACCGTTGTCGAAATAATTTTGGGCGGAAAGGTTATTGTTGGAAGGACTATTGTCGGTATGCGTCGAAACAATTACAATATCCGTGTTTCGAAGGTACAGGTTCGACAGATTATCCCGCCCCATCCCGCCTAATGCTTCTATCCAGGGGTTGCTCACTCGGTTGACTTCGTAGTCGGCGTAGAATCGCGTCCATGCCTCATCTCGCCGACCCAGATCTGCAATCTGCTCGATAGCGTCGTACCGCCTTTGGTAGCGGGTTATCATTTGGGCAGCTTGCTCTATTCGTTGCGCTTCGTCCGGCGTTACCATTCTAATTTCATTCGGATGGACGTCGTAACGCAGATTCCGATCGTAGTAGTTGAAATCATAATCCGCAGAGGTTCTGTCGTAGTTGTCAGAAAATGGGTTTTCTTCGATAGTCTCGGATGGCGTGTTGGGAGAAAAGTTTTCACCGCCATTTGTGCAGATGTCGAGTTTGTAGCCGTGACCTGCTAAGGCGATGGTGAGGCGGCCGATATTGATGTTGCGGCTGTTGATTTGGGTACTGGTAGACGCCGGCGGCGGCGCGGTGGCGGCAACGACACCGGCGACACCGGCGACACCGACGGTTATTGCCAGTGCTCGGAAAGTTACACCGGCAAGACCCATCTGTCGCCGCGTCGCGCCGCGGCCTCCGATTTTGTTGGTAGGGTCTAGGCGCCCTTCGGCGGCAGCGTTTGCGCAGCTTGTCTGTGAGGAACTTTGAATGTCAACGTTGTTCGTCTGCCGCGACTTGATCACCGTAAGCCAGCTATCTTGTTCTTGCAATCCCGTCTTCTACTTTCCGCTACAATTGGTAACCTGATATTGAAAATTGCATGCAATTCCAGTAACCAATATGCCTCGCGAGTTGCCCGCAGCCCGATTGTGTCGAATTGTGGTTTTCGATCTCGATTTGGGTTGTCAGTGTTGTCAGTGTTGCCAGTGTTATCAAAGGCCCAGTCGGCGGGTCTGGTCAAGACCCCGGTGCGGTCCGGCGGCCCTTCAGTGGGGTCGCCCGGTGGATCCGTCGCAAGACGATACATATGTATCGGAAATGGCGCAATAGTGGCGACGGTTGTGTTCAGCCATGTAATGCACGGTGGCCTGAGACCTGCGGGATTGTCGTCGCCGGGTGGAGGGTGGCCATCGCGTCATTGTTCGAACGACGTGCAACAGTCACTCGAGGAAGAACGGTGCGATAGCCACGTCCCCGTGGGGGGATCGTCGCGCAGATTTCAAGGCGACTATCGCAGATTTCAAGGCGACCATCGAGCAAATGGTTAGCCCCTGTCTCCGTGTCGTCTGCGGCCGCATTCCCGCCGGCACCACCTCCCTGGTTGGATTTGCCTGCCGCAACCCAGACAATCTGCGACCGCTGTGCCAACGCCTGCAATGATTTGCCCGGTCGCACACCGCTGCGATGTCTCTAGTACTCATCGTCGGTCAGCACCAGCTCCGAACCGGCCAACTAGCTCGCCGCGACGGTCCTCCGGACGAAGTCCACCACTACATCACTGAAGGCGTCGTTGTCGTCGCCGGCGGCGGTGTGTCCGGCGTTGGACAACTCGACGAACTCCGCGTTCGACACTTTGGCCAGGAAGTCCCGGACGCCTTCCGGGCTGACCACGTCGGAGAGTTTGCCGCGGATCAGCAGAATTGGGATCTTCAGGTTCATTGCGGCCCGCTCGAAGTTCTCGGTGCGCAGGTCGGGGTCGTCCAGGGGTGCGGTCATCATCGCCGGATCCCAGTGCCAGTACCACCGCCCGTCGCGCAGGCGCAGGTTCTTCTTCAGTCCTTCGGGACTACGCGGCTTGGTGCGGTGCGGCAGATACGCCGCGACGGCGTCGGCGGCTTCCTCGAGCGACGCGAAACCCTCGATGTTGGTGCGCATGAAATCCCGGATGCGGGCGCTGCCGTCCTTCTCGTACCGGGGCACCACGTCGACCAGTACCAAACCCGTCACCCGATGCAGACCGGCGGCGTCGGCAACCAGGATGCCGGTCAGTCCGCCCATGCTGGCTCCAATCACTACCACGTGGCGCCCGATCGCATCCAGGACGTGCAACACGTCGTGGGTCAGGGTCTCGATGGCGTAGTCGGCGCCCGGCGCCCGGTCGCTGTCGCCGTGCCCACGGGTGTCGAGCGCGACCACGTGGAATCCCTCGTCGGCCAGGATCTGGCCGGTCTTCTTCCAGGAGAACCGGTTTTGACCGCCGCCGTGCAACATCAGGATGGTCGGCCGATCGGCCGTCTCGGCACCGTGGTTCCATTCGTCGGCGACCAACGTGATCGCGCCGACGCCGGAAAACTCCACGGTTCGGGGGCCACTCGCAGTGCTCACGCGTTTCGACGTTACCTAGCTGGTTTAAGCACCTTCGTCGGGGGCATTGTTTGCCAGCCCCGCCGCAGCCGACACACTTCGGGGACGGTCTTTGAACCCCGGCCTAACGCGCCACGCCGCGCATCCGCGCCGGCGTTAGTTGCGTGATATCGGCTCGGCATGCCCACCCGCCAACCGGACCCGGGCTCGGGGCTGCCAGCAACTTCACGGCTCACGCGGCATTGACAACGCCGGCTCGTATGTCATCCTTGGTTGACAAATTCGGTGAATCTTTGCACCAGGAGAATGGGTAAGCCGGAAGGGCGGGTTGGCGATGCGAGTGGATGGCTCGGCGAAGGCCGGTATGCGCCCTGACGCGAATTCCGCTTGGGCGCCCGCGCAGGTGGATGCCGGTCGGCGAGGCGAGGCAATGTCGCGCACAACCCGAAACCGGCCGACCGCCTGCCCCTCGGTGTCGGGGCCGGCAGTCTGGCTGGGGCCGATCATTGTCGCCTTTGCGCTGATGTATGGGCTGGGCCTGTTCTATGTAGGCGGAACCCTCAACCCCGGCGCCAACCTACGGCATTTTCCGATCGCGATCGTTAATCAGGACGCTGGGCTGGCGGGCCGGCTGATCGCCGACGGTCTGGCGACCAACATGGACAAAAGCCAGTTCGACATCCGTGTCCTGCCGGCCGATCAGGCGCGCAACCAACTCGAGACCGGCAAGGTGTACGCGCAAGTCTTGTTGCCCTGGGACCTGTCGCAGCGACTGTTCGCGTTGCCGGCGGCAGCGTTGCAGCCGGGACAACCGCTCAAGCCGGTCATCACCATCTCGACCAGTCCCCAGGCGGGCGCCGTCGCCGGCATCGTCGCCGAGAAAGCGATGCGCAAAGCGCTGGCGGTTGTCAACACCAGGACCGGCAATAAGCTCACCGCGCAAGTGCTTCGGCAAAGCGACGGCGCATCGGCGCCAGGAGGCGCCTTGCTGGTGCTGGCCAGCCCCATCGACATCGAGACCACCGGGGCGCAGGCGGGTGACGCCGGGGGTGGGTTCTCGGTTTTGTATTACTCGTTGATGCTGGTGATCGGTGGCGTTACGGGCGCGATCGTGGTGAGCAGGGCCGTCGAGGCCGTGGTGCGTTCGGCTCCGACGAAATCGTGGCGATGGCAACGCCTGGCCGACCGGGTCAGCGCCTCTCGGCTGCAGACGCTGCTGATGCAGTGGGCGCTGATGGCGCTGCTGGGTCTGACGACACCGGCGGTCTACCTCTGGATCGCGGTTGCTCTGGGTATGCCGGCACCGCGGCTGGGGGCGATGTGGTTGTTCGGTGCGTTCATCGTGACCGCGGTTGGCGCCATGTCGACCACGTTGATCGCGGTGCTGGGCAAGTGGGGCGCGATAATCAGCGTGTTCGTCTTCGTCTTGGTGGGACTTCCAGCAGCCGGCGCCACCATTCCGTTAGAGGCCTCGCCGCGGTTCGTGGCCTGGCTCGCCGGATTCGAACCGTTGCGCCAGGCGTTTCTGGGGTGTCGGTCGTTGCAGTACGCGGACGGCGTCGGCGGCACCGAGCTGATGCGATCGGTCATGGTCTGCGCGTTAGGCCTGGGCATCGCAGTGTTACTCGGGGCCTTGGCCACCCACATCCGCGACCGCACGGTGCCGTACCGCGTCGAGGCGTTTGCGAGCCGCCCGGTGACGATGCCGCGGTTGTCCCCAAGCTCTCATTGAGTTTTCGACAAGGCTCCGGCTGGACGCTCGAGGCGCGCACAAATGCGCGACCTGAGCGATACCCAGCAACCTTAGGAGCACCCGATGTTCAACCGCCGCATCGCCGCGATCTGCGGCATCGCGCTGCTGGTCATTCCCCGGCTGGCTGTACCGGTGCTAGTGGCGTCGGGTGAAGCCGAGCAACCGAGCGCCGACTTTGTGACCCTCCCTTCGGTACCCGTCACTTCGGAGCCGCAACTCGGTGCGGACAAGCAATTCCTCGACACGATCCACCGCGAGGCTTTGAAAGTCGGGCAAAACGACAGCGACGCAATGCAATTCGCTCACACCGTATGCGAGGGGCTGGATGAAGGCCAGCCTGAACAACAGCAGGAAGACGCGGTCGTCAACGCCGGTCTCAGCCGGGTAGGCGCACACGAGTTCGTAACGACTTCCGTCGCGAGCTATTGTCCACAGCACCTACCGCAGGTGCCCGCGCCGTAACCGGCCGTGCCGCGCATGCGGTTCTGAACCACGAGCGGTGAGTTCTCGCCGCCGTCCGGGTCTATAAGGGTGAGCAGGCCCCAACAAAGCCACCGAATTCCGGACGGACTTCCGGACTGCAAGGAGACGCCCATGCCATCGATCACCCCCGCACTCTGGTTCGACCACAACCTGGAGGAGGCGGCCGGCTTCTACACCTCGGTGTTCCCGAACTCGCATGTCGAGAGTTTCAATCGCTACACCGATGCGGGGCCGGGTGAACCGGGCACGGTGGTGTCGGGAACCTTCGTTCTGGACGGGGTGCGGTTCGTCGGCATCAACGGAGGCCCGGAGTTCCGCTTCACCGAGGCGGTGTCCTTCATGGTCGACTGCCAGGACCAGGACGAGGTCGACTACTACTGGGAGCGGTTGACCCAAGGCGGCAAAGAATCGCAGTGCGGCTGGTGCACGGACCGCTTCGGGCTGAGCTGGCAGATCGTCCCCACCCGGCTACATCAGCTGCTCACCGACCCCGATCCCGCGGTGGCGGCCGCGGCGACCACTGCGATGCTCGGCATGCGTAAGATCGTCATCGCCGAATTGGAAAGGGCCGCAGCGCAAGTGTGAGCTCACTCGGTGAGCCGGCCGGTCCATTCGATCGCGGCATCGATGATCGGGCCGACATCGGCGGGGTTTTCGCAGTCGGCGATCATCAGCGAAGCCTCGCCCATGATCGCCATCAGAACGCGGCCCAGAAGTTGTCCGCGCAGCGACGTGTCCGACTGCAGCATGGCCGGCCAGCGGCGGCAGGCGGCCTTCATCCGATTGCGGCGCACGGTTTCGAACCCGGCGGGCGCGTCGCCGGATGACAGCACCCTGGCCCGGCACCGGTTATGCCACATCGCCTCCAGATAGGCCCGCACGTGAAGTTGCAGTGCCTGCCGTTGGTCGATTCCGTCCGGGCCGGACCGGCAGGCATGCTGGATCGCGGTCTCGATGCGGCGCTCGGCGTCGTCGACCACCTGCTCGAAGATCGCCAGAAACAGTTCGCTTTTGCCGCCGAAGTGGTGGTAGATGCTGCCGATGCTGGCGCCAGATTTGGCGACCACCTCGGCCATCGTCGCCGCGGTGAAGCCCCTGGCCGCGAAAACCTCGGTCGCCGCGTCCAGGATCCGGCGTTGGGTGGCGCCCGTCTTGGCCCACCGGCGAACGGTGTCGGCATTGGTCACTGAGCCCATCGGCATATCAGCCCACGATCTCGGGTAGCACCCGCCGCAAGCGGCGCCCCGACCGGGACGGGCCACCGGTCATGCCCAGCCAACCCGGGTGCACCAGCCGGGAGAGGTCGGAACCGACCGGTTCCGGCGGCACCGTCATGGCATGCGCGGCCAGATAGCTCGACGCGGCTCTCGCCCGGGCCGGGGCCTGCTCGGCCTGCGCGGCAGTGGTTTTCAGCCATCGATCCCGCCCGGGACCGGCATACTTCCGGCCCCAGTTGACTTCTGGGCGTAGTGAGGCGGCCATCACCGTCCTTTGGTTTTTAGAGGTTCTCACTTGACGGCTCTGAAATCAGGGTGCCGCGACGACGGCGCGACGTCTGTCCGGCGACTGGCTACACCGGGGTATGAATGCGCTGTCCCCCGATCGACGGTCTTTGTGTCCCCCGTGCGTCCCGTTACGTTGGATCATGCGCGGGTTGCAGGTGGCGACAGGAGTCAACATGAGGAACCAAGCTGCCCCGCCGGGCACCACGCCCGGCATGATGGGCAAGGCCGCGACCGACCACGCCAACGCCGACCAGGAAGTCTGTCATGTCTGAACCTCATTGGATCGACGTCCCGGGAGCCGGCGGTGATCTCAAGGCCCTGACCTGGGGTCCGACTGGCGCCCCGATAGCCTTGTGCCTGCATGGCTTTCCCGACACCCCGTACGGCTGGCGCTACGTCGCTCCACGTCTGGCGAAGGCGGGCTGGCGAGTCGTCGCACCTTTCATGCGGGGGTATGCGCCGTCGTCGATTCCGGTCGACGGCTCTTATCACGTTGGCGCGCTCATGCACGACGCGCTGCGGGTACGTGCGGCCGCCGTCGGGACCGAGGACGACGTGGTGATCGGACACGACTGGGGCGCGATCGCCGCCACCGGTCTGGCCGCAATGCCCGAAACCCCGTTCGCCCGCGCGGTCATCATGTCGGTGCCGCCCGCAGCGGCATTCCTGCCGCTGGGCCGGGTGCCTGACCGCGGGCGGCTGGTCCGCGAGTTGCCGCATCAGCTGTTGCGCAGCTGGTACATCGCCTACTTTCAGTTGCCGTGGCTACCTGAGCGGTCCGCGTCGTGGCTGCCGCCGCTGCTGTGGCGCCGGTGGTCGCCGGGATATCACGCCGAGGAGGATTTGCGCCACGTCGACGCCGCGATCGGCACACCGGAGAGTTGGCAAGCGGCGCTGGGACCCTACCGCGCCACCATCCGCAACACCCGGCCGCCGGCAACCTATGCCGAGTTGAACCGCTGGTGGACCGAGGCGCCGCGATTGCCTAGCCTGTATCTCCATGGGCGCGACGATGGTTGTGCAACACCGTCTTTCACGCATTGGACGGAAAAAGTGCTGCCCGCCGGCAGTGACGTGGCGATCGTCGACCACGCCGGGCACTTCCTGCAGCTGGAACAGCCGGAGAAGGTGGCCGAGCTGATCCTGACATTCGTCGGCACACCCGGCTGAGGCTGTGGCGGCACAGCGGATGGCGGCCGTCGATGCCCAGTTCTACTGGATGTCGGCCAAGATACCCAATGACCAGTTTTTGCTGTATGCCTTCGACGGTGCGCCGGCGGATGCCGAGCCGGCCGTGGCGCAGCTGTTGGACCGCGCCCGCGCCTGTCCGGATCTGCGGATGCGCGTGCGCGACGGGTCGGCGCTGAGCTATCCACAGTGGGTTGCCACAGGTGTCGAGCCCGAGCAGGTGGTCCGCCACGAGCCGGCCGACGACACCTGGCATGGCTGTCTGGCGGCGGTTGCCGGGCTGGCCGACGAGCAACTCGATATTCGCCGGATGCCTTGGCGGGTACACCTATTCGCCCCGGTGACCGGCATTCCGGGGACCAGGGCCGCGGGCACCGTTGCCGTCCTGCAGGTCGCGCATGCCCTCGGTGACGGCGCCCGCGCCTCGGCGATGGCGGCCTGGCTGTTCGGGCGGAAGGCGCCGGTGGCGCCGGTCGCCAGACCGCGACCGGGCTTCTTGCCGTGGCGGGCCGCCGCCGCGGCCGGCAGCCACCGCCGCCTGGTTCGCGACACCAGATCCGGGCGGTTGGCGCCCGGTGTCGGATCGCGACCGCTGCTTCCCACCAACGCTCGGCCCGCGGGTGCGCGAGCGGTACGCACGCTGGTGCGGCAGCGCTCGCAAGTGCCCGGTCCGACAGTGACCGTGGGGGTGTTGGCGGCCGTGTCCACGGCGCTGTCCCGGTTGCTCGACGACCCGGCCGAATCGCTAGCCGCCGAAGTGCCGATGGCCAAACCTGGCGCGCCCCGGGCGCATAACCATTTTGGCAACGTCGTCGTGAGGCTGTATCCGGCACTCGGTCACACGCTGCGGGTTCGGCGGATAGCCGCCGACCTCGCCAATGCCCGCCGCCGCATGCAGCATCCCGCCTTGGGGGCGGCCGACCTGGCCTTCGCCACCATCCCAGCAGCGTTATTACATTGGGGCATAAGCAAATTCGACGCCGATGCGCGGCCGGTGCAAGTGGCCGGCAACACCGTGGTGTCCAGCGTGCACCGCGGAGCCGCCGATCTTCATTTCGGTGGCGCGCCGGTGGCGCTGACGGCCGGCTATCCGGCACTGTCACCGGCGATGGGGCTGACTCACGGGGTGCACGGCATCGGCGACACGATAGCGATCAGTGTCCATGCCGCCGCGTCGGCGATACCCGACATCGACGCCTATGTGGAATTGCTCGACGCGGCGCTGCGATGAATACTATTGGGCATCACCAGATCTGGCCGCTTCTTCGCGGGTCAGGCCCACGGCCAGGATCAGCTCCTCATGCAGTTCGAACCAGACGGTGTGATAGGAGTCGATGAGCGGCTTGGTGAGCCAGGCGATATCGCCGGACCTGACGTTGTCAAGTGCGGCGGTGAGTTTCGCCGAGTAGGCGCCCAGCCGGGGCAGCTGTGCCGCAGCCGCCGCGATGATGGGTTGCACGCGCCGGTGCACAGCGTCGAGACGGGCCAATACCGCGGCGTCATAGCCGGCGTCGTCGTGGGTGTTGGTTTGGCCGCCCTTGAGTTGCCAGTCGGTGACCACAACTTTGAAATCGGCGTTGACGCTGCGGAAGTCGTTGTAGGCGGCGGCCATTGCCGCCGGGTCGACTTGGGTGCGCTCCTCGGCGAGCAACGCGTTGAGCCGGGTGCGGCCGGCGGGGCTGATCCGCACCGTCGTCCCCTCGAGCAAAAGGCCCGATGCGGTGAGCTGATCGACGATTTCGG
Source organism: Mycobacterium attenuatum (assembly GCF_900566085.1). GTDB lineage: Bacteria > Actinomycetota > Actinomycetes > Mycobacteriales > Mycobacteriaceae > Mycobacterium > Mycobacterium attenuatum. The sequence goes on along the minus strand of NZ_UPHT01000135.1, from coordinate 6,233 downwards.
TGATGACGCGGTGGTCTTCGCCCAGTGTGGTAGCCAGGTCGGCCGGACTCACCCGGCCCTTCAGGCGGACGGCCTGTAACACTTTGACGTGCATTCCGAGTGCTGTGGGGTTGACTTGGCTTGCGGTTTCGTCGTGCATATCACCGGGTTTCGTCGTTGTCAGGGTTACCCTAGCTCCGCGGGTCTGGTTGCGGACCACGGTGATTCGCTTGACCTCGCATCGTCTTCGCAGGCCGGCAAGAATGCGAATAACACCTGTCCGCCGATATACAATATCCAGTTGGCGGCATACAGGTCGAAAACCGGAACATTTCGATCCGGTCCCGGCGCCAGCCGCGTGCTGAACAGGTGCAAGTCTGATAGCGGGAGAAGCAGCCCGCCGATCAGTACGGGTAACGCCGGCAGCCTGAAGCGGTTGGGCCACCAATACCAAATACTGAAGTTGATCATCAGGGTGTAGATGACCCCCCGCTCCGTCAGCCCAGGTTGACGGAGCGGGGTCGACCGTATAGCACCAGAGTTGGCCGGAAATTGAAGGGGGAAACGATCAGCGTCCGGTGGTGTTGTGCGGCCCACGGGTTCAAGTAGCTGGCCGCCGCCCTCTCGTCCTGGCCCACTGCCCGAAGGTCGCGGGGAGACGTTCGGGGTTAAGCGCTAAAGCCCAAGGCGTGTGGGCTTCGATGCTGTGGCGCGGCGTAGCCGCCGGCTGATCACGCGGGTCGTTCGGCTGGCGGTGGTCGATGGCCGGCCGTGACGTTGCCACCAAACTCATCACCACTTCGGTCGGCGGCGTCGCGGGATTTCGGTATCAATCAGTCGATGCCCGCAGCGCGTGCAACATGGCGATCAGTGGCGCGTCCGACACGACATCGCCGTGTCCGGCGGTCATGGCCGCGTGCACCGCAGCTTCGGAATGATCCTCCAGCCTGGGGTAGTCGCCGGTGGCGTGCGCACGCAGCGGGCTGACGCGTAATGCGATGCCGGTGAGTTCCCGCAACTCCGGAGTGTCGTTTTCCGACCACGCCGACAGCGACAGGGCGCCGTCGCGCACTTCGCCCTCATGTCCGTCGACGGTGATCAGTTTGCCGGCCAGAGTCGCGGCTACGCCGTGGCCGCAACCGACCACAGCAACCCGGCCGAGTTCGCGGCTGACCACTGCCGCGTGGCTGGCCGCGCCGCCCACCTCGGTGACGATTCCCTGTGCGGCCAGCATGCCCAGGACGTCTTCGGGCCTGGTGTGGTCGCGCACCAGGATGACCGGCTCGCCCCGCTCGGCCGCGTCGAGCGCCGCATCCACGTCGGTGTAGGCGATTCCGGTTGCCACACCCGGGCAGGCGGGCAGACCTTTGGCCAAAAGCGGTGCGGCCAAGCGTGTTTCGGGTTGCAAGGCAGGCCGCAGCACGGCGTCGACGGCTGCGGGAGTCACTCGGCGCAGGGTCTGAGTGTCGTCGATCAGACCTTCGTGCCGCAGTTGCAGGGCCAGCCGCACCGCGGCTTGCGCCGACCGCTCGGCAGACCGGGTCTGCAGCAGCCACAGCTTGCCGTTTTCAACCGTGAACTCGATCTCAGGGACGTCGAAGGTCAGTCGCTCCAGGCGACGGGCGGCCTCGATCAGCTCGTCATAGACGGCGGGCAGCTCGTCGCGCAGCGCGGCGATCGGCTCGACGTCCACCAATCCCGAGACCACGTCGTCGCCCTGACCGCCGGGCAGCCAGTCGCCGAAAGGCTCGTTGGCGCCGGTGATTGGGTTACGGGACGAGAGCACACCGGCGCCGGAGCGGGCCGTCTGGTTGCCGAACACCATCGCCTGCACGACCACCGCGGTGCCCCCCTGGTCGTCGCGGCCGTAGTGCTCGCGATAGGCCTTGGCCCGCGGAGAATTCCAGGAAGTGAAGACGGCCGCGATGCCGGCGCGCAACTGCTCGTATGGATCCTCGGCGGGGTCCTGGCCCGTGACCCGCCGATACATGCGGGTGAACCGCCGTCGGGTATCACGCGCAAAGTCAGGGGTGCAAGCCCTGGCCAGGGCCTGCTCGACGGCGTCGTTGAGGCCCAGGTCCAAGATGGTGTCCATCATTCCGGGCATCGACTGGGTGGCCCCCGAGCGCACGCTGACCAGCAACGGCCGCGGGCCGCGGCCGAACGTGCGCGAGGTCTCGGCCTCCAGCCAGCTCATCCGCTTGGTCACGAGGTCCCAAATCGCCTCCATGGTCGGGTCGGGGTCGGCCAGGTACCGCACGCCCACCTCGGTGGTGATGCAGAACGCGGGTGGTACCGGCAACGCTTGGCGGCGCATCACGTCGATGCCGTGGCCCTTGTTGCCCAGGACTTCTCGGGAATGTTCGGCCTGTCCGTCCAGCAAGATGACCACTTCGAGGGGATCTTCGAGGGGATCCCTGCCTCGTGGGATACGAGCCATGTGATGCACCCCCTTGTGGTCGGGCAAGCCTGAAGCGGTTGCGGGCAAACGTCGGAACGCCCGCAATGTTTCCACACGGATCACCGGAACCGGCGGCTCGCCGCTGCTCCCGGGAGCTGGGCGGGATGATCTAGTTTTGACGGTATGACTCCGTATGACGTCGGGTTGCTGATCCTGCGGCTGGTGCTGGGCCTGACACTGGCCGCACACGGCTTGAACAAGTTCTTCGGTGGCGGCCGGATACCGGGGACGGCGCGGTGGTTCGAAAGCATCGGTATGAAGCCGGGGAGGTTTCATGCGACGGTGGCCGCCGGCACCGAGACTGCCGCTGGGCTGGGGCTGGCCGCGGGTCTGCTGACACCCATTCCGGCCGCGGGTTTCGTCTCGCTCATGCTGGTAGCGGCATGGACTGTGCACCGGCCCAACGGCTTCTTCATTGTCAAAGAGGGTTGGGAATACAACCTGGTGCTGGCGGTCAGCGCCGTCACCGTCGCCATACTTGGCGCTGGAAAGCTCAGCTTGGACTGGGTGATCTTCGGGAAGAACTGGTTCGACGGGTGGCCCGGCCTGCTGATCTCGCTGGGACTTGGCCTGGCCGGTGCAGTCGGGCAGCTGCTGATCTTCTACCGGCCGCCGGTAAAGCAAGCCGGGTAGCGCATATTGGTTAGGCGAGCGAGCGGGTCCCCGGCTGTCACTGGCCATTGTGCGGTCCTGGCCGAGCAGCTGGCCCCGGTTCCGTCCCGCCGCCGAGACCCAACAGCAGCCCGGCCCGCTGGTTCCGCCTGACCTGCCGGCCCGCGGTCGGTGCCCGGCCCCGGGACGGCCTTGGCGCCAGTGCCGGCGAGCCGGTGCCCCAAGAAGGGGCGTTCAGAGTCGATGCCGCCAGGCGGCTGCCGCGGTCAACGTATGCTGTCCTCGGCATGACGAGTCCGTTCAATGCCCGACCCAGCTAGGCTGTCGAGGTGGTTCCGCACTGGCGGGTAGGACCGCTGACACTGCCGGTACACGGCGTGTTCGTCGGGCTGGGTGTGCTGGTGGCCACGGTAGTTTTCTTCGCCGAAGCCCGCCGCCGCGGTGCGGTGAATGACCAATCGCTGGTGGCGGTGACCGGAGCTCTGGTCGGCGGGGCAATCGGCATGCGGCTGTCCGGGTGGGCGGAACACATCGATGTCCGGCTCAACCCGACCTTGTTGCAGGCCTGGGAATTTGGGTCACGCAGCATCCTGGGTGGGCTCGTGGGCGCCTACGTCGGCGTGCTGATCGCCAAGCGGATCGGCGGCTACCGCGGCAAGACCGGCGATCTGTTCGCCCCGGCGGTCGCACTGGGAATGGCTGTCGGTCGCATCGGCTGTCACCTCACCGAAGCTCCCGGCCGGCCGACCGGCCTGCCGTGGGGTGTGCACGCCCCTGCCGCCACGCCGAAATGCCCGGGTTGCCTCGTCGGCGCCGCGATGCATCCGTCGTTCGTCTACGAGATCGGTTTTCAGCTGGCCGCGTTCGCCGTTCTGCTATGGCTGCGCAATAAGCTCACCGAGCCCGGCGAGTTGTTCGTCCTCTACGTCGCGGGCTACGCGGTGTTCCGGTTCTTCGTCGAGTTCGTCCGGGCTAACGAAACCGTGTGGCTGGGTCTGACACGGCCGCAATGGTTTCTGCTGCCCTCGGTTGTTCTCATCGCCGTTCGGCTGGGCTACGGATACCGGCGCGGTCACTATGACCCACTGCTGCACAGGCAGGCACTACCAGCATGACGAACCCACCTCCGGGTTGGCCTCCGCCGGGCTATCCCTACGACCCCGACCAGCCCTACCCCGGCTGGCCTCCGCCACCCCGCAGGTCCGGTGGGGAGATCTTCGGGGCGGTCGTGGTCGGTGTATTCCTTTATTTCGGAATAAATCTGGTGGTCGGGTTCATGGTGATCGCCGGCCTCGCTCAAGCCGTCTCGTCCCACGCCGCTTTGGTGACGGGAGCTATTGTCTTGGGGCTGATCGCCTTTGGCGGCGGTGGCGTACTGGTTGCGCTGCGAAACCCTTGGGCCAGGGGAATTGGGATGGGGTTGATGATCGGCTGGGCGATCACGTCGATCGTTACGGTGGGCTTCTGCACCGGCTTGAATCCGACGCTGTACGGAACTGCCGGATGACCGGCATGGATTTGCGGGGCGACAGCATTCATCGCTACGTCAACGCGTTCTGCCCGCGCTGTCACGACGAGGAACCGGATCGTCCGTTGAGTGATGTCGCCCGGCTCAGTGGCTGGCTGGCCGTGCGCGACGGGCTGGTCTGGCTGGAGCGCGGCTGCCGCTCCCACGGGCTGGTTCGAACCCTCTACGACGAAGATCCCGAAATCCTTGCCTACCTTGAAGAATGGACGGCTCCGACGAAGGCTCACATCCCCGATGCGCCGGGTAACTTCGACCCGATTCCGTCGGCGTATCTGCGTGGTCTGCCGCAGATGCAGACCCAGCACACCTGCATCCTGCTGGAGGACATCGCCGAGACATGCAACCTGCGCTGCCCGACCTGCTTTGCCGATTCATCGCCGGACCTGCGTCATGTCGTGGCGATCGGCGACGTGCTGGCCAACGTCGACCAGCGTCTCGAGCGCGAGAACGGCCGCCTCGATGTGCTGATGCTCAGCGGCGGCGAACCCAGCCTGCATCCGCAATTGGCAGAGTTGCTGGCCGAACTGAGCGCGCGACCAATAACACGAATATTGTTGAACACCAACGGAATCAGGGTAGCCCAGGACGACGGATTACTCGACGTTCTCACCGAGCACCGCGAGCGCGCCGAGGTGTACCTGCAATACGACGGGCTTTCGCAGGCCGCGCATCGATACCATCGGGGCGGGGATCTTCGTCGGATCAAGCAAGACGCGTTGCGTCGGCTGTCCGAACGGCAGATCTTCACCACGTTGGTGATGACGGCCGCGCTGGGCGTCAACGACCACGAGATCGGCGACGTGGTTCGGCTTGCCCTACGAACACCCTATGCGGGCGGGGTCTGCATTCAGCCCCAGTTCGGTTCGGGGCGCTCGGGATTCATCGACGCCGACCATCGGCTCACGCATACCGGTGTGCTTAGGAGGCTCGGGCCACAGACCGACGATCTGGTCACGTGGCGGGATCTGACCGCGCTGCCGTGCTCACACCCGCATTGTTGTTCGGTGGGGTACCTGCTGCGCGACGACGGCGGGCGGTGGCGCTCACTGGTGGCCTTGATCGGTCACGACAACCTCAAAGACAAGCTGGGCCTGGTCGCAAACCGTATCGCCGACAGGGATATTCCCCGCGAGTTGCGGCTGGCGGTGCGTGAATCGCTATTGGCGTTGCTGTCGGAACAGTCGTCGTTGTCGCACCCGCAGATGTCCGACGTGTGGCGTCTGATCTGCCAGAATTGCGACCTGGGCATGGCAACCCTGCTGACCCTGGCCTCCAGCGCGCTGCCCGGGCGACGGCGCCAGCTGCGGCGGCTGCTGGGGGAGCGGGTGCTGCGTATCACCGTCAAACCGTTTATGGATATGTCGACGATGATCGAAGAGCGGCTGGTGCAGTGCTGCGTGCATGTCGGCACGCGTTCGTCGCAGGAGCAATGTGCACCGTTCTGCGCGGTGCAGGCCTGGCCGGCGCTCGGCCGGCAGCGGCTATCGGTGGCCGCCGAGCGGCTCCTGCCGGTGGTGTAATGATTCCGGCGGCGCAGGTGGTGGCCTGCAGCTGCCCCACTTTGTCCGCGCACCCTTCTCGGCAGCGATGTCGCAGTCGATGCTGCTACCCGCGTTCGTGGCGTTGTTCGGGATCGTGGCCGCGCTGTTCCTG
>NZ_UPHT01000014.1 GCF_900566085.1 Mycobacterium attenuatum | reverse complement strand
TCCTACCGCCAACGCACCCGACCCGGCCAACTTGACCCCGACCATCCCAACGACCATCCTCAATAACGCGCCACGGTGGTCCCATCCCCCTGGCAATCAGGTGGTCCCATCACCCTGGCAAGCGACAGATCGAGTGCGAGGTTCGAAATCATCACCGCGTGTTAATGAGGCCGGGCCGATCTGTTCCCAACGCTGAAAGTATGCGCCGAGATCACGCAGGGTTGGCGCGGTACGTGATGGACGTTCTTACAGCGAGCACGGGTGGGTCCATCTCGCGGTGTCGCCATCGCGGCAGACGAATGGGCTGCGACAGATCGGCGATCCGGGATTCACACGAGCCACCTCGGGCCACAAGCAAGGACGCTGCTGGCCTAGCCGGCGGGCTCAGCGGAGTCTGGTTCCGGCCGTCGCCTCTTTCACAGTGATCTCTGGCTGGCCCGGTGCATAACTTGCCCATCTACGCGCGAAAAACAAAGGTGCGCAACCAATTGTCGCTCCGAGCGGTCATGGGCTGCGCCCCGGGCGCGGGAAGGTGCAAATCGCAATGCTTGCGGTTGGATCGGCCGCTCACGGCGCCGAGTGTGCGCTCACGGCGCCGAGTGTGCGCTCACGGCGGCCGATCGCGGCGCTTCCCGCCCTACATACACGGTCAAAGCCTTGAGCGCACAGTCGATACGGCGGCATGACAGCCGATTCGGTAATGCACCGGGAGACATCCCCATACGTCCGCCATTGCAAGAGATTTGAGCGACGGTGCGGTATCGGCATGCTGAAAACCGAGCCAGGTGCCGAAAGCAAGGCCAGGCGGCCAAACCTGCGCACGAGGACGTCGTTGACCAGCAGCATGAAGGATTCCGAGTGAGGCGGGCAACACGAGACCCCCAGCCTTCTGGAGGCTGATGAGGCTGATGTAGCTGGTGTGGCTGATAGGAAAGTCGCAGTCACGTCAGCGTCGTCCGCGTCTCCGGCAGCTGCGCGATCTGTGACTCGACGCGGCCCGGCAAGCCGAATGAGTATCGGGCAGATCGTCGCGGCCACCCCACCGAACCGGCCGCCGACCGACGCATACTCCGAAAACCCCGAGCCGTAGCCGCTGAAATGCTACAGCCGCATGAGCCGACAAGGCGTGACCTCCACGGGCCGATTGCCGAGGCTAATCGCCGGTGCGCTCGAACCTTTCGTCAAACTCGATGCTGAGGGTGCACGACTTGGTCTGTTCGTGATGACCGTGCGCGGTGAGCAGCATGATCGGATCCTGGGGCGGCTGGGGCAGGGTGAACTCCGCGGTGTCTTTGACCGGCGTCGTGTCGCCGCCGGCGCACGTTGCTTCCCGCTCGGTCGCCAGAATCCAGCTCCTGCTGCTGAATACCAGTGGCTTGGAACCGTCCGGTGGCGCGTGGAAAAAGCTCATGCACCGCTCACCGGTGCGCAGACAGTCGGTGCGGACGGCCCAGTCGTATTGCTTGGGTGTCGCGCCGTTGGCCCATTTGACCGTGTCGTGGTAACGGCCGTGCAGCGCCTCGGCCGGCGACACCACCCGCGGCACCTGGCTCGCCGGATCGGCCACGGCGTTGACGTCGACGTCTCCGGTCCGGGTGAAGGTCACCGCCTTCTTGATCGCACACCCGTTGGCGCTGGTCTTGCTGAATTCGCCGGAAAGTGTGCCGTCCGGCCGCGGTTGCAGTATCAAGACCACCCAGAATTCGGCGTTGACGTCCTGGCAGGTGGCCGTGGTGAGACCCACCGACACCCAGTGTCCGCCGACGTCGTCGAACACCATCGTCGCCAACGAGGTGGTCTCGCCGCCCAGGCGTGCTGCCGTGGCCACGCAGCCGGTGGGGCGGCACACCGAGCGCACCCCCCAGGTGGTCGTCGAGGCCGTCGCACCCGGGATGGCGAGGCCATCCAGGCCGGGGCCGGTGGCCGCGTCGTAGTCGCCCCGGTAGGTCCCGGTGAACGGACCGGCGCTGGCCGCCGCGGCGCTCGGCGGCGCGCTTGCGGGTCTGCGGCCCTGGTTGCCGGATAGCTTGACGGCCGCGAGAACGCCGGCCGCGCCGAGCACCACGACGGCAGCCAGCGCGGCAACAAGGACCCGGCTGCGTCGTGCCGGGCGCTTGCCGACGGGTTCGGCACTCGGTGGCGCAAACGCCGCACGCGTCGGCGCCAGCTGGGTGTCCTGGCTGCTCGGCCCGGAGCCAGCCAGCGTCAGCGCGCAACCGGACCCCAGCTGCTCGGTGAACTCACGGCAATGGGCGAACCGCTCGGCCGGCTTCTTGGCCATCGCCCTGGCGAATACCGGGTCCAGGCGCGCCAGTTCGGGACGGCGCTCGCCGATCGGCGGCGGCGGGGCCATGACATGTTTGGTGATGACGGCCGCGGCGCTGGGCGACTCGTAGGGCTGGGTGCCGCTGAGCATGTGAAAAGCGGTGCAGGCCAACGCATATTGATCGGCGCGCCCGTCGATCGGCTCGCCCATGAGCTGCTCGGGCGCAGCGTAGGCGACCGTGCCGATGGCGAAGTTGGTGGCGGTCAGACCCGCGGTGTCGTCGACCGGCCGGGCAATGCCGAAGTCGGCCAAGAACACCCGTTGGGTCTCCGACCCGGGATCGGCGATGAGGATGTTGGCCGGTTTGACGTCACGATGCAGCAGACCGCGCTGGTGTGCATAATCCAATGCCGATCCCACCGCGGTGATGATCGGCGCCGCCAGCTCCAGCGGCATGCCGCGGGGATAGTGGTCGCGCAGCAGCTTGGCCGCATCGGTGCCCGCGACGAAGTCCATGGAAATCCAGAACTGGCCGGCGGATTCGCCGCGGTCGTGGATGCCGAGGATGTTGGGATGCCAAAGGCTGGCGGCGATCTCGGCCTCGCGGACGAACCTGGCGCGGTACTGCGGGTCGGTGGTGAGCTCAGCCGGGAGCACCTTGAGCGCGTCGCGGCGCGGCAACCGCGGATGCTGGGCCAGATACACCGTGCCCATGGCGCCCGCGCCCAACACCCGCAGGATGGTGTATCCCGCGAACACCTCGCCCACCGCGAGCGGCATGGGCACATGGTAGGTCGGCGATTTCGGTCATCGAGGTCAATTCGACGGAAGCGGGCGAAATACCGCTAGCACCCGATACTTGGCGCTGAAGCTGGCCTTGTCGTATTCCTCCCCGACTTCACCGTCGTGCGCGACGACGGTGGGTCCGTCAACGACAGTGAAACTGAACTCCGGCGCTTGCAGTTCGTGGTAGAGCGGGCTGCGTTGCAGACGGCCCAGCGCCAGCGCTCCCAGAATCCGCACGGTCGCCAGCCGCCGGCCGGTTTCGAGGATGCGGACGTCGATCAGGCCGTCATCCATGCGGGTACGCCGCGCCGGGGCGAATCCGGTGGGCAGGTATACCGAGTTGCCCAGGAAGAATAACGACGTGTGCACGGTCTTGTTGTCGTAGCTGATGCGGACCGGCTGGTCGTTGCGCAGCGTGTGCAACATCGCATAGATGCTGGCCAGCGGTTTGCCGATGCGCCTCTCCAGCTTTTCGCGGTGCCGGACGAAGGCGGGGTACGCGCCGATGCTGGCGTTGTTGACCACCATCCGGCTTTCGTTGAGGCACACCAGGTCGACGCAGGCCACGCTGCCCGTCCGGATCGCCTCGACGGTCTTGGCCACGGTGTCGCACCCGATGTCCTTAGCGAAATGGTTGAACGTCCCCGCGGGAAACACCGCCAGCGGGAGCCCGGCATGGTAGGCGACCGCCGCGGCGGCCGACACCGTGCCATCCCCTCCGCCGACGGCCAGCACCTCGGCGCGCCCGGCCGCGTCACGCAGTGCCTGTTCCGGGTCGTCGTCGGGGCCCAGCTCGACGATCTCGGCTTGCGGCAGCTCGGCACGGATCTCGTCGAGCACCCGGGCCCCGTTACCGCCGCCCGATGCCGGGTTGATCACCAGGACGACTCCGGCGCCCTCGGGTCGTGGCGGGGTCTCGATCCGCAGCGGTTCGGTAGCCGGCAACCTGGTCTCGACGATCGGTGGCACCAGCCGCCCGCCCAGCACCGCGATGCCGGCGCCGATGCCGAAGCCGGCGAGGACGTCGCCCGGGTAATGCGCTCCAGTCGCCACCCGGGACAGTCCCACCAGGCCGGCCAGCAGTGACAGAGCGAATCCCAGCGGCGGATTCTCCAGTCCGACCCCGATGGCGAACGCGGCCGCGCTGGCCGAGTGCCCGGACGGCAGCGAGTTGGATGTCGGGCGGCGGCGCACCCGTCGCACCAGGGGTACCGAGCCGGCGAGGGGACGTGGGCGCCGCCGGATTCGCTTGGCAACCTGATTGGTCACCAGGCTGGTGACTGCCAGCGTCATGACACCGCGTACCGCGCCGCGCTGCGCCGCAGGCCTTTTCGTGGCAAGCAGGGCGCCGGCGATGGCCAGCCACAGCTTGGAGTGGTCGGCCGCCCGGGTCAGCGGCGGCATGACCGAATCGAGCAGCGGCGTCTGCGCCTCGGCGATCACGGCGAACAGTTCCCGATCCAGGCTGCCCAGACCGCGGGTGATCTGCTTGATGCTTCGCGCGCGCTGCCGGGGCCACGTGTTCATTCGACCCACGGTAACGCGGCTCACCGCGAGCGAATCGGGTCGTTGGGATGTGGGCTCAGCGGCGTGGTCTCGATGGTCATCCATCCCGACAGCGGCAGCGATTCCAGGATGGCCATCAGCTCGCCGGGATCGCGGGCTCGCCACAGCCCCACCATGCGCGGGCCGTCCGGCCCGTCGGGCAGCGTCCAGAGCCGCACCAGGTGTCCGCCCTCGGCCAGGTCACGCGCGCGGCGGGCCTGGCGCGCCGCCGCGTCGTCGACGACCTGTGCCGCCGTGCCCGGCGGCACCGTGAGGGTCATGGCGATCAAGAACTCCGGCCCCTTACCGGGCCGCGGAGTTATCCCCGCGGCCGGCGGGTCGTCGGGATGACCGTAGAGCGCCGTGACCTCGTCGGTGCGCCAGATCCACAGCGGCATCGACGCGAGCAGCTGCTCCAGTCGCTCGTCGTCGGCAGCGGCGAAAAGGCCGAGTGTGCGCCATTCACCTGGCCGCAGCGGCGGGCGCCACAGGCGAAGCAGGCTTCCCTGGGCCGCTAGCTCACGGGAATGCGCGGCCTCCCGAGCGCGGACGTCGTTGACCCGATCAAGGGACGTGCCGTCGGGAACGCAGGTGGTCATCGCGACCAGAAATTCCATGCTGTCTCCCGGGCACGCCGTGCTGAGGGCTTTGTGACGGTACCCCGGCGCGCGGCTCTCTAGAAGACGCGGACCCAGTCGACGAGCATCTCCTGAGGGTAGGTGCCGGCCGCCGGATCACCGCCACCGGAACCGCCGACGGCAAGGTTGAGAACCGGGAACATCGTGTAGTCAGGGTCGTTGAACGGCCACTCGCGGATGGGCTCGTCCAAGTTCTCGATACCGGTAGCCGCAACCGTGAAGTACGGCGGCATCCCGTCGGCGTAGTCCAGCCAGAAATACATGCCGCTCGGATTCCAGGTGACCCGCCAGTTGTGCCAGCCGCCGTCCACGCCGATCGGGCACGTCTCGAAGGCCGTGCCGTCCGGGTTCGCATGCACCGTCGTGCCCGACGGCCAGGTGCCGTTGCCGTACCACTCGATCAGGTCGACCTCGCCGCTGCGGCCTGGATCGTCATTGGACAGCCACCACGCGGGCCACATACCGGGCGCCAGGCAGTTGAACTTGATCCGGGCTTCCCACGTGGTCCCGATGCCGCCCCGCCACAGGCCATGGACCAAGCCGCCGAAGTATTCGTTGCCGTCCCGGGTGGCTCGCAACACCAGATTGGAGTTGCCGTCCAGGAACACGTTCTGGCGGCTGTCGCGGTACTGCCCCCAATATTGGGGCTGGTCGAACCCGACGGGGTTCCTGATCGGCGTCCGGTGGTTCGACACCGCCCACTTCGCCGGATTGGGGGCCGACCCGGCCGGGCCGTCGAACTCGTCGTGAAAGAGAAATCCACCGGTTGCCCCCGCGGCCGGGGCCAACGGCGCCGGACTCACCGGCGCGGCCGGAGGAGACGGGGCGGCCGGAGCAGACGGGACGGCCAGGGCTTTGGGGGCCGGGATCGCGGCCGCCAGCGCGCCGAATCCGGCCATCATCATCAATCGGCGACGGTCAATCTCGGGCATAAGCATGGGACGATAGCAGCTCACTTTGCCCCCTGCCGACTCTGGGGCGACGCGTCTTCGCTTTGCGTACCGCCCGGCGCGGTACGCGCGCGGGGCCATCGCCCGGTTGCACGCCGCGATCGCTATCCGCTGAAATGGCAAGCGGTCCAATGTCTCTCGTGGGCGGTCAGCGCCGTCTCGGTTCAGGCTCCGGACGGTTCGCTGATCTTGACCAGGGTCTTGCCGATGTTGGCCCCGGTGAACAGCCCGTTGAGGGCGTCGACACACGACTCGATGCCCTCAAAGATGGTCTGCCGGTGCTTGAGGCGCCCCTCGCTCTCCCACTGGCGCAAGTGGGCAAAAGCCACGTCGAAGCGACCCCACTGCTCGAGCGTGTTGAAACCCTGCATGAGCGCGCTCTTGGACAGCAGGTTGACGTAGTTGGCCGGGCCGGGGTGCTCGCCGGTCAGGTAGCTGGAGATGACGCCGCACAGCACCACCCGCGCATGGTGGGCCAACCGGCCCAGCACCGCGTCGAGGATGGGACCGCCGACGTTGTCGAAGTAGACGTCGACGCGCTGGGGGCAGTGCACTTGGAGCGCCACGGTCAGATCGTCGTTCCGGTAGTCGATGCACGCGTCGAATCCGAAGTCTTGGACCACCGCCCGGCACTTCTGCGGCCCGCCGGCAATGCCCACCACCCGGGCTCCGGCGATCTTGGCGATCTGCCCGGCCACCGATCCGGTGGCACCCGCGGCCGCCGACACCACCACCGTCTCACCCGGCTTGGGCCGGCCGATGTCGGTCATCCCGAAGTAGGCGGTGGCCCCGGTCGGGCCATACACCGACATGATCGCCAGCTGGTCACTTTCGCCCGGGATAGGTGTGCTGAACACGTCGTCGCGAATGAGCACATACTCCTGGAAGCCAGTCAGCGTGGTGACGACGTTGCCGACAGTGTAAGCGTCGCAACGTGTTTCGACGACTTCGCCGATGCCGGCCGCGCGGATGACCTCGCCCAGCTGCACCGGCGGAAGATAGCCCGGCTGATCGTCCAGCCAGGTTCGCGCGGCCGCGTCGATACCTACATACGTGGTGCGCAGCAGCGCCTCACCCGGCGCAGGCCGGGGCGCAGGTGACGTGACGAGCTCGGTGTCGTCGGACTGCACCAGCCCGGTGGGACGGCGACGTAACACGATCTGACGGTTGGGCAGATCCGGCACGACGTCGAGCTTATTCGGGCCTATTCGGCACGGTCTCGTTATGGGAGCATCTGTGCATGAATCCAGAGGACGACCCAGAAGCCCGGATCCGCCAGCTCGAACAACCGCTGGCCGAGACCGCGCGCGTATCCGAACTGGGGAGTTCGCAGCCGCCCGACGGCTCCGCATACCAGGGCTACCCGCCGCCGGGCCCGGTGCCGCCACCGCCGATGCCGCCCCCGTACGGCTCACCGTACGACTCGACATATGGGTCGTACGGTTCGTACGGCTACCAATCGCCGTTTCCGGGCGCCACCCCGCGATCGTCGTCGGGCAACCGCCTCTTCTGGATTTTGGCCGCTGTCTTCGTGGTGGTGATCCTGGCGGTGGTCGGTGGCATCGTCGCCTATGCGGGAAGCCACATTTCGCGCACGTTGTCCACGTTGACGCCCACCTTTCCGACGATCAGCAGTGAGCCCACGACAATTCCGCCGCCCTCCGGCACCAAGACCCGGACACCGACTGCCGGCCCTTCGACGTCACCGGCGCCGCCGCCGGGCGGGAATCTGAGCGTCAGCGGCCTCGACGAGAACAAGACACTGGTCTGTAACGACAGCGTGGTCGAAATCAGCGGGATGTCCAATACGGTCGTCATCGCCGGCCACTGCGCAAGCCTGACCGTGTCCGGAATCGAGAACAAGGTCACCGTCGACGCCGTCGACACCATCGAGGCTTCGGGCATCAACAATCAGGTCACGTATCACTCGGGCTCGCCGAGGGTCAGCAAGTCCGGCAGCGGGAACGTCGTTCAGCAGGGCTGAGCAGTTACGCCGAGTCGCCGGCGGGATCGTCGAGGACACTGACCGCAATGCCGTAGGGCAGGAACCGAACTTTGCGCTTGGCGTCGGTGTTGTCCTTGTTGGCCCGCAGCGCATCCAGTTCGGTCGCATACACCTGTTCGACACGGGCACCGCCGTCGGCGTCGACGGTGTAAATGGCCCACACCCCGTCGCCGGCCTCGCCGGCCGTTTCCGGCGCCGAACGCCTGCGCCGCGCCAGATCTTCGAAAATCATCGACCACCCTGACCGGTCGCCGGGACTTCCGAGGAACCTGCTGATCCGCTCGAACGCGTCGCGCACACCCTCGCTGCCCTCCCTGATCACCCGATCGAAGTCGTCGGGGTCGAACCCGAACGGACCATTGCTGCCCACGCGACCTCCTCGAGAAACGTACGGTTACTGCCCAGTGTGCGGGCAGGCGAGTCCATTGGCTACCCGCCTACGGACCCGGCTCGGCCGGGGGCGGCGGTGGCGCCGGCGGGTAGATCGGAATCGGGATCGTGACGAACGGGACATGCAGGTACATCGTCGCGATGGGGCTCGGCGGGGGAGCCTCCACCACAGGTGCCGGCGCCGGCGCCGGCGCTGCCGGCGGCGTGGTAGCCGGGGCGGCCGGTGCCGGGGCCTGCTCGGCGGGAGGTTGCACCGGCGCCTGGCGGGTCGGAGCACGGCGAGGTGCCGGTGGCGGCGCCGCGTTGACCGCCGTTCGGGGCGGCTGGGCGACTACGGGTGGCGGTGCCGGCGGCGGGGCCGCCTCCGGTGGGGGCGCCTCCGGCGCAGAGCTAGGGGCCGGCACCTGCACCTGCGGTGGCGTCTCCGGTCCCGCCTGGACCGCGGGCGCGGAGGGCTTGTCAGAGGGTTTAGTGATGGCGCCCGCGGGCGGGCTGGGCCGCAGAGCAGCCGTCGGCCGGACATCGGAGGAGATCACCAGCCCGGCGGCCAGGGCTGCCGCCGCGGCCAGGGCGCTGCCGACCAGCCGCACCGGCCGGCGCCGCGGGGCGATCTCGTCATCATCCTCGTCGAGGGCGCTGTAGGCCAGGGCCTGCCGGCCGGGGTCGGCATGAGCGCTGACGTCCAGGTAGGTCGGGCTGAGGGCGCGCGGGTTCACTTCGCCGGTGCCCGGATCCAACGCATAGGCCAGCGCGGCCGTCGAGGACACGAAAAGCGGCGCATTCGCCGACGCCAGCGCCGCGCCGCGGGCCAGCGCCATGTCGGGTTCCTCGGGAACGCTCACGACCAGCGATGTCGCGGCCTCCAGCGCGGGTTTGACAGCGACGATGTCAACCCCGCAACCGATCACGAACACTCCGTCCGCCCGGGAGGCGGCAGTGTCGAGCCCGGCGATCATCGGCGCCAGTTCGGCCGCCACGGCGCTGTGAGTGCCGAGGGATTGCCGGTGCAGGTCGACGATGGAGCCGTCGGTGACGTCGACGACTGCCAGGGTGGCGCTGCCGGCCTCGACGAACAGCATCGCGATGTGCGCGTAGTCAAGCGCGGCGCCCACGGTCTGTGCCAGCGCGGCCGCGGCGAGCAGCGGCGAGACCAACATGACGTTTCCGATGTCGTGACCGGCAAGCTCGTTACGCAGCGCACCGGCGCCTCCGGGGTCGACCCACGTCACCCCGGTCGATATCAACTGATAGCCGCCCTCGGCGGCGCCCTGACGAGTGCCGATGATGGCGGCAATCGCCTCGGCGGCCACCGTCGAGTCCTGCCGGTGCGTGGGTACGGCGACCTCGAAGCCGTCTTCCTCGACGGTGGCACCGTCGGCGTTTTCGCCTTCGATCAGCACCAAGCGGACCGCCGAGGGCTCCATTGATACCCCAAGTACGATGTCCATCTGGCCCTCCCAGGCCATGTGGTAACTAGCCGTGGGGTCTAGGGCGGACGAGCGTACCGCGCCGGCCGCCGTCGACGATCCTCGCCATGTTGCTGGTGCGACTAGTTACGTCCAAATGCTGGCGCATATAAAGTTGTGCCCAACTCGGACACTACTCGCGTCCAGCAAGTCGCGGACCAGTTCTGGTTAAGCTCAAAGCTGAGCGCCTGCGCTCGGATCAGGACGCACCGGAGTTCGAGAACGGATTTTGCGGGCCCTGCGTCTGCGGGGCCGGGTTTTGCGGAGCCTGATTCACGGGCACCTGGATCGGTATCGGCACGGGCAGCAGCGGGACGTGCAACCACTCCGTCGTCATCTTCACCGTCGAGGGGGCGGTCGGTGCTTCAGTCGCGGTGTCCTCGGCCTCAGCCGTCGTGGTCGGCGGCGGCGTGGTTGTGGTCGTCATCGTGCTGGTCGGCCGGGGACTCGTGGTGGTGCTAAGCCGAGGCGCGATGGTCGTGGTCATCACCGGCGGCGCCGGCGTCGACGCCGGTGGCGGCGACACGACGGTGGGCGGGGCGGGTGCCGCATTGGGCACCGGCACCGAGGTGGGCGGCGGCTTCACCGGGCTGGGTGCCACCGAACTGGGACGCAGCGATACCGACGGCACCGGTAGCGGCACCGCGCTGGGCACCACCGGAGCCTGGCGCCGCTCGATGCCGGTCAGGGTGAATGCCACACCGCCGATCGCGGTCATCGCGACCACCGCGGAGAGACCGATCAGCAATTGGGAAACCCGCATCCGCCGCCATGGCGGATCTTTGGGACTCTCGATCACATTCAACCGCATCGACCAGCACGGGCCGTCCTCGTTGTACGAGTCGCCCTCGAACCGCACCGGCACGTCACCTGGGAAGTCCGTTTGTGACCAAGCCAGCTCGCGGTCGGTGGCCGCATCCTGGTCGATCACCATCACGTCACCGGCCGGCAACTCGATCAGGCCGGTACCGGATGCGACCGCAGCCCTGGCCATCAAGCCGATGGAAGTCCGGGTCCGCAAGTCCAGCTCTCGACCGCGGGTAGCCAGCAGCAGCGCTCCGGTCGCCGCCGCGCAGGCCGGCTGCGAAACCGTCAGCACCGGAAGCCGGGTGTGGAACGAAAGACGTTGCGTGACAAGCGGAATATTGGCACCACCACCGACGGTGACCACTGCCGACAGGTCGGCCCAACTGGCCTTGTTGCGCGCCAGCATGTCGTCGAACGCGTAGATGAATCCGGTCAGCCGATCCTGGATCAGGTCTTCCAGGGTTTCGCGGGTGAGCCGGATCGTGCTGCTGGATCCTGGCAGCTCCGCAGCCAATTCAGTGACGCCGTCGGTGGATAACCGCTCCTTGGCCTCGCGGCACTGATCCTTGAGAAGGCCGAGTTGGGTGAGGGCGGCGGTGCCGGCCGACTCGATATCGTCGTGTCCGAGCAGGTCTATGGCATACAGTAGTATCTCCTGGTCGATTTGGTCACCGGAGAAATCCTCGTAACGCATTGTGGCGCTGACGGGTTCGAATTCAGAGTTGGTCTCCACCAGGGTGGCATACGAGGCAGAGCCACCGAAATCGAGCAAGCCGACCACGCCACCGGCCGGAATGGTCAGTTCTGCGTTAGCCGCCGTTATCGCCGCGATGGTGTCCGGGACCAGCTGCGGCGCCATGCCGCTGCGCACGAAACCGACATGTGTCCGCAGGCCGTTGCGCAGCGCTTGGATGGCTCCCGGTTTCCAGTGCGCCGGAACGGCTATCGCGATCTCCGACGAACTCGCGTCCGTGCCGGCGGCGACCACCATCGCGTCCAGCGCCTCGACCGTCAGCAGGTCCGGGTCATGCGCGGATCCGTCGGGAGACACCAGGGCAACCGAGTCACCGACGCGCTGCACAAAGCCACTTATCAAGGTGCCGGATTCGGCCACGCCCGGGTTATGGTCCAACACACCGATTTTCGGAGCGCAATGCGGATACAGGGTCAGCACTGCGCGACGTATGACCGGAGTGCTTCGGTGTGACGCCGCAACCAGGTTCGTGGTCCCGATCGACAACCCCAGCGGGTCGTACATAGACGGATACTTTCGTCGATAGGGTCGAAGGGCAGCGTCAACCATATCCGCGGGCACAGCGTATTGGGTTAACTCCCAACCTTATTGGTATACGGTCGATGCCGTGTCGTCACCGAAAAGGTACCGCCGCCGCCTTGACAGCCGGTACCGGGTCAGACCGCGGTAAGCGGCAGCGAACGCCTGGGCTGGAACTGAAAGCTCGAGCCGCCACTGATTTTGGTCACCAACACCTCCGGCAGTTCGGCCGTGGGCGCGTCGGTTTTCACCAGCTCGGCGGTCCATTCGGTGGTGGTCCCGCTGACGCCGACACCGACGTGCGGGTCGACCGCGGTGGCGATCGCCTGCAGCGGCTGCGCCGATTCGGGTGTGCACAGCGAAATCCACGCGGCGTCGTCGTGGGCCGGCGAGCGGCGCACCACTAGCCCGTCCCGCGTCGTCTGCGCCTCCACGTAGCCGGCGGGGTTGAACAGCGGATGCAATTCGAACACCCGCAATACGCCTTCGATACCGGCGGGGAGCGCCAATGCGCGGTGAATGCGCTCCGCGGCCAGCCCGGCTATCCCGGTCAACTGGCGGGTCCCGATCGACCGGGCCAGGCCCGCATCGGCACCGGCACGCTTGCGGACCGCCAGGGCGAACGACAGGTAGAGCAGCTGCATTTGCAGGCAGACTTCGTCGGCCATGCGTACCAGCGCCGAGCGGGAGAAGGCACCGAAGTCCACATCTGACAGCAGTGGACCGGTGTAGTCGGCCAGACCCTCGGCCACGGGATCAATAGCGTCTAATTCCCAAGTGGCAGCTCTAGATTGGCGGACAATGTCCAGCGCCGGGATACCCCGGACCTCGGGATGGGACCCGTCGATGACGACGCTCCACGCGCAGTGCGGCTGCCGATCGGACGGCACGCGTGGCGGTCGGTGGATGGGCCGAACCTGCGCGCGCGGGTTGGTCGCCACGGCCGTGGCGTCAAAGGTGGGGTCTTCGATGGTGTGGCACATGCCGATCACGTAGTCGTCGCCCATCGGCTCGACGTCGAGCAGCGCACCGCAGTGGTCGAGGCGGAATTCGCCGTGCCAGCGATCGTGGACCGTGTAGCGGAAGTCCATGAACTGCGGCGGTGCACCGATGTCGAGTTGCAGGCCCTTGAAGATGGTGGGTACGTCGTCGCCCTCGAAATTCAGCGCCTTCTGCATGCGCTTGGTGTAAATCGGGCTGGCGCCGGCCCACTCCTCGATGGCGACCTGCAGCATCTCCTCGCGCCCGAACGCCTGGATGCACCACGCCATACCGGAGCGGTCGATCAGCTGCCCGATCAACAGCAATTCGGGAACCAGGATTGTCAGCTGCGCGCGGGACAACCCCGCGTAGCGGGATCGGCTCATGCCCCGACGATAATGTCGGCGTCGAACGTGCTGCAATGGCGTGATGAACCCTGCAGACCTGGCAGCCCTGGCAGCGAATGTCGCGCATGTCGCCGATGTCAAGAATGTCGAAGCAATCAAGCGGATCAAGTACCGCTACCTGCGCGCGCTGGACACCAAACACTGGGACGACTTCGCCGGCACCCTGACCGAGGATGTGCGGGGCGACTACGGCTCGTCACTGGGCAAAGAATTGCACTTCGCCAACCGCGACGACGTCGTGGACTACATGCGCTCGGCGTTGGGACCCAACATCATCACCGAGCATCGGGTAACCCATCCGGAGATCACGGTGACCGGCGACACGGCGACGGGCAGCTGGTATCTGCAGGACCGCGTCATCGTCGCCGAAGCTAATTTCATGCTGATCGGCGCGGCGTTCTACCGCGACGAGTATCGGCGCACCGCCGACGGCTGGCGGATCAGCGCCACCGGCTACGACCGCACCTACGAGGCGACGATGTCGGTGGCGAACCTCGGGTTCACGGTGCGGCGCGGCCGCGCGATGGCCGATTAGCCGCCGCGCTACTTCGCGATCGCGATTACCGCACCGGGGCGCAACCAGCGGATGATCTGTACCAGCGTGGCATCGTCTATTGCCACGCACCCCTCGGTGGGCCCGCCGTCGGTGGTGTGGAAGAAAAATGCGGCGCCACCGCCGGGCATCTTGTTCTTGTTGACGCCCATCACCACCGCATGCTTGTACTGCGGGATCTGCAGATTCTCACTCTCGGCAGTATTGAACGGGCACTGGGCCTTCTGGCACACCTGCATGGTGTTGAAGGTGGGACTGTGGTCGTCTCCGCTCCACCAGTGGTTCGACCCAACTTGCGTATATGGAAGTCCGCCACCGGGATTGGGCGCCGTGCCGAAAGCCGAGTCGAGGCTGTACACGCCCATCGGGGTGGCCGGATAGCCGCTCTTGGCCTGCGGCGCCATACCCGCCGAACCGACATGGGTGGGTATCCCGGTCTTGAGTGGCTGCCAGCCGGCGGCGGTGCGCTGGTAGACATCCATCTTTGCGTTGGAGCCGCCGGTCGAGACCACCGAAACGACCTGGGTGGCATTGCCGACCGAGTTGGCGAACCACGGATTGCCCGCCGCGACCGTCACCGGCGCCAACCCCAGCGCCGCTCCGGCCAGGCAGACCGCAGCACTCAGTACAGCTCCCAATCGGTGCACCGTCTCATCGTCAAGGCGACGAAACGTCAGGGTCAAGTAAAGGTTTAATCCCGGTTGGGTGACGGTGCCGAGATCCTGCGAAAAGCACCGTGCCGCAAGGTTTGCCGGGCCTCGGCGAGCCGGGCCGGAGGGTCTGCTGTCATCGGCGCCGGACGAAATACCCACAGGCACACCAGGAAATACACGTATCCGAGCAACCATCCGGCGATCACATCCGAGGGATGGTGCACGTTCAAGGCCACCCGGGCCGTGCCCACCGTCAGCACACTCAGCGCCGCGACCGCGACCGCGACCGCTCGCGTGCGCCGGTTGTCCACCATCGGAAGCAGAAATGCCAGCAACGCAAGCACACTGGCCGTCAGTTCGAGTGCGTGCCCGGACGGAAACGAGGTCGACGGGGCGGCAACAAACTCGGTCACCGGTCGTGGCCGGCCGGCCAAGTACTTGGCAGCCGCGGTCACCAGCCCGTTGAGCGGCAAACAGACCAACAGCAACAGCGCCATCCGCACCTTGTGTTGCAACGCCGCAATCACCGCCACCGCCATGCCGACCAACCGCATGGGGATCGGTCCCAGCACAAAAGACACGACGACCCAGAAACTCACCCAGGCCGGATGTTTGATCCCCACGTCGTGCGCAGCGTTCAGCAATGACCAATCCAGGCCGTGCACCCAATACCAGCCCTGGCGGTGCCCCACCCACAGGACGCCGTAGCCGACGATCGCGGCCGCCGCAAGCAGGACGGCCAGGGTGGTAGGTCGGCGGATCATGATCAAGGGATACCAGGACTCGGTGCGGCCCGCCCGGGACGGCCTCATACTGGCCTCATGGCGGTGATATTTCGCAGGATGTTCGGTATCGGCAAGCTGCCCGCCGAGTTGCGGGAGCAGCTCCAAGCCGAAGGACTGATCTATCTCGAAGAGTATGTCGCGGTCACCAGGCGGTTCACCGGCGCAATTCCCGGTGTGCGGGCGTCGCACAGCATTGCCAGCTATCCGGGGGCGCTGGCATTCACCACGCAGCGGGTGCTGGGCACGTTGTCGTCGCTGCCCAAACTGGCCGGCCGGGCCATCGACGTGCGCTGGGACGCGGCGCAGACAGGCGCCGCAACCGCCGAGATCTCGCCGGCGGGGCTGCAACTCGATCTCGACGTCGCCGAGGTGGACCCGAGGTTCCACGGCCACCTGTCGCTGCACTTCAAGGCCGACATCGGCGAGGACGTGCTGGCTCGCCTGCCACTGCGGTCACTGGCCTTCGACGTGCCGTCCGAATACGTCTTCCGCGCGGTCGGAGTTACCTATAGTCCCTGATCAGGGCCCTATCTTTCTAAGATGACCTGATGGATGACCTGGTGAGCGCATTTGCGTACACCGCCGCCGAGCGGCAGGCGGTATATCGCGTGATCTCCGAACGTCGGGACATGCGCCGGTTCGTGCCCGGCAGCGTGGTGGCCGACGAGGTGCTGGCCCGGTTGCTGCACGCCGCACACGCCGCGCCCAGTGTCGGTCTGATGCAGCCGTGGCGGTTCATCCGGATCACCGATGACGCGCTGCGCAAAGACATCCACGCCCTCGTCGACGAGGAGCGCACGCAGACGGCTCATGCCTTGGGGGACCGGGCCGAGGAGTTTCTTGCGCTCAAGGTCGAGGGCATCCTCGAGTGCGCCGAACTGCTGGTGGTGGCCCTGTGCGACAACCGGGACGTGCACATCTTCGGCCGGCGCACGCTGCCGCAGATGGATCTGGCGTCGGTGTCGTGCGCGATCCAGAATCTGTGGCTGGCGGCTCGCTCGGAAGGGCTCGGCATGGGCTGGGTATCGCTGTTCGATCCGCAACGGCTGGCTGCCCTGCTTCAGATGCCGTCCGATGCCCAACCGGTGGCAGTGCTGTGTCTGGGCCCGGTACCGGAGTTTCCGCAGCGGCCGGCGCTGGAGTTGGACGGCTGGGCCGTCGCGCGGCCACTACCGGAGTTCGTCTGGGAGAACCGCTGGGCAAGGGCTTGAACTTCGCCGGTCCGGCCGGCACCGGGTATCGTCGCCGCCGCAAGCATGCTCGAGAGGTGATGGAAGATGACGGGTGAAAACCGAGGCCCTAAAGACTCCAAAGACAATGTGCTGATCGTGCATTGGCACGATTTGGGGCGCTATCTCGGTGTCTACGGCCACCCGGACGTCGTCAGTCCGCGACTGGACCAGCTTGCGGCCGAAGGGATCTTGTTCACCAGGGCGCATGCCACCGCGCCGCTGTGCTCGCCGTCGCGCGGATCGTTGTTCACCGGTCGCTACCCGCAAACCAATGGTCTGGTGGGGCTGGCCCACCACGGCTGGGAATACCGCGCCGGAGTCCGGACCCTGCCGCAGCTGCTGAGCGAACATGGCTGGTACTCGGCCCTTTTCGGGATGCAACACGAAACGTCCTACCCCGCGCGGCTGGGATTCGACGAATTCGACGTGTCGAACTCCTACTGCGAATACGTGGTCGAGAAGGTCCAGGAGTGGCTGCAGGACTGCGTGCCGGACCTTTCCGGCCAGCCGTTCCTGCTTACCGCTGGATTCTTCGAAACTCATCGGCCCTATCCCCACGACCGCTACGAACCGTCGGACAGCGCAGGTGTCGACGTTCCCGACTATCTCCCCGATACCCCCGAAGTGCGCCAGGACCTGGCCGATTTCTACGGGGCCATCACCACCGCAGACGCCGCGGTCGGCCGGATGCTGGACACGATGGCCGAAACCGGGCTCGACGCCAGCACCTGGGTGGTGTTCGTGACCGATCACGGCCCGGCGTTCCCGCGCGCCAAGTCCACGCTCTACGACGCCGGGACCGGGATCGCGATGATCGTACGTCCGCCCACCCGCCGGCTGATTGCACCGCGCGTTTACGACGAATTGTTCAGCGGTGTCGACCTGCTACCCACGTTGCTGGGGCTGCTGGGTGTCGACATCCCGGCCGACGTCGACGGTCTGTCACATGCGCATGCGTTGACGTCCGACACGCGCGACGAGCCGGTCCGCGACCAGGTTTACACCACCAAGACCTACCATGACTCGTTCGATCCGATACGCGCAATCCGCACAAAGGAATTCAGCTATATCGAGAACTATGCGCCCCGCCCATTGCTTGATCTGCCGTGGGACATCGAGGAAAGCCCGTCCGGGATGGCCGTCGCACCGTTCGTCAAGTCGCTGCGGCCACAACGGGAACTCTACGATCTGCGCGCCGACCCCACCGAGACCACGAATCTGCTCACCGGTGATGCCGCTGCGAACGTTGATGAGGTTGCCGCGGACCTTGCTGTCCAACTTCATGATTGGCGGCAGCGCACCGGCGATGTGATCCCTTCGGACTTCGCCGGTACCCGCATCGCCGAGCGCTACACCGAAACGTATCTTCGGATCCACCGAACCACCCCGAGCAGCAGGTCGGCGATCGCTTCCGACCGGGGTATCGAGGAGCAATCTGAGCCGGCCAGTCAATAGCATGGTCCTCGGGCCGTGCCGCCGTATCGAATGTGCAGTGTTGGCTCTGAGTGTGACTGCAGGCATGGAACGTTCGCGGTCGATCCGCCCTGGTAGCGCACTCGACACCCTCAGCACACACTCGACGCCCTCAATACACAGCGACGACGGATATATCGCACGCCGGCGTATGGAACGGCGTCGACGTGGCCTGTACGAAACCCGAAACACGACACGCGCCGACGATCCCGACGGCCGATTCGGCTTCGCCAAGGCTCAGGAACCGCGGCGCGCTCCCCCGACCTCCGCGACGATGAACAGCCGGCGGAACGGGAAAATGGTCGTACCGTCCGCCCTTGGCGGATAGGCATCGTCCAGCAGCGGAATCAGCTCCTGGCGGAACTGCTCCCACCCCGCGTCGTCCAGCCTTTCCCGGACCGGAACCAGCGCGGTACCGGTAATCCATTCCAGCACCGGGTGCTCACCGGTGAGCTGGTGCAGATAGGTGGTCTCCCACGCGTCGACCTTGCATCCGGCGTCTATCAGCAGATTCGCGTAGTGCGCCGGCGGTTGCACCACCGCACCTACCCGAAAGGGTATGTCGCGAAGGAGCTTTGCGTAGGGTTCCCGCCGCGCCAGCGTCCGCACCACGGCGTGCGACGGGGTGTCGAAATTTCCCGGTACCTGCACCGCGATCCAGGATCCGGCTGCCAGCTCGCCGGCCCAGCGCACCAGCAGCTCGGCATGTTCGGGCACCCAGTGCAGTGCCGCATTGCTGACCACCACGTCGGTGTCGGGCCGGGGCTTCCAGTTCCGCACGTCGCAGGCCGTGGCGTCGATCCCGCGTTCTCGGGCGGCGGCGACCATTTCCGGTGAGCTGTCCAGCGCTTCGATCGTCGCCTCGGGCCAGCGTCGCGCCAGATGCCGCGTCAGGTGGCCCGGCCCGCAGCCGAGGTCGACCACCCGGCGCGCCCTCTTGGCGCCCACCCGAGACATCAAGTCGTAGAACGGACGGCCGCGATGGTCCGCGAAGGCCAGGTAGACGTCGGGATCCCACATGTCGGTCCTTACCTTTCTTGAAGGGTGGTCGTTGCCCTCGGCCGTAGGCTTCGAACTGCCCGGGGACGTCGGGTATGGCTTTCATGTGGTTGCTGTGTTTCATGGCCAGGAAGGATTGGCCGCCCGGCGTCCCGCGACGACTCGACCGCCAATTGAGAAATGCGATTTGATCGCTGTGTAAGGACACGTCGGCGTGGTCGTCGTTGGGTTGGGTAGGGATTACAACGATCACGGAGGTGGCTGTGAGGCAACAACTTTGGGCCGGTGTCGATGCCGGCAAAGCCGACCATCATTGCGTGGTCATCGATGTCGAGGGTGCGCGGCTGCTGTCGCAGCGCGTGGCCAACGACGAAACCGCCTTGCTGGAGCTGATCGATGCGGTAATGGCACTGGCCGACGGTGGTGACGTGACCTGGGCAATCGACCTGAACGCCGGTGGGGCCGCGTTGCTGATCACCTTGCTCATCGCTTCCGAGCAGCGGCTGCTCTACATTGCCGGCCGCACTATCTATCACGCCTCGGCCGGTTACCGCCGCGACGGTAAAACCGACGCCAAAGACGCCGCCGTCATCGCCGACCAGGCCCGGATGCGTCGCGACCTGCAACCGCTGCGATCCGGCGATGACATCGCCGTCGAGCTGCGCATCCTGACCACTCGGCGCACCGATCTGGTCACCGACCACACTCGGGCAATCAACCGGCTGCGCGTCCAGCTGCTCGAATACTTCCCCGCCCTGAAACGCGCCTTCGACTACAGCAGCAGCAGCAAGGCCGCACTGATCCTGCTGAGCGGCTACCAAACCCCCGACGGGCTGCGCCGTACCGGTACTGCCCGACTGACAACCTGACTTGCTCAACACAAGGCCCGCAACGCCTCTGCTACCGCAACCAAAGCAACCCAGGCCGCCAACGCCCAGCACACCACCGTGCGCGGCCAAAACCTCGCCGCCACCATGGTCGCTGGCTTGGCTAAGGAGATGATGACCCTCGACACCGAGA
>NZ_UPHT01000083.1 GCF_900566085.1 Mycobacterium attenuatum | reverse complement strand
TTCAAACTCGACAGCGCGCTGCTCGGTGGATTCACCACACCCAAGCTGGGCATTCCCGCGTTGACCACACCAACGATCGCGGTGCCTGACCTCGACCTGCCCAACATCACCACCCCGCCAATCACCGTTCCAGGGCTGGACCTGCCGGCGGTGACGGTGCCGGGCTTCAAACTCGACAGCGCGCTGCTCGGTGGATTCACCACACCCAAGCTGGGCATTCCCGCGTTGACCACACCAACGATCGCGGTGCCTGACCTCGACCTGCCCAACATCACCACCCCGCCAATCACCGTTCCAGGGCTGGACCTGCCGGCGGTGACGGTGCCGGGCTTCAAACTCGACAGCGCGCTGCTCGGTGGATTCACCACACCCAAGCTGGGCATTCCCGCGTTGACCACACCAACGATCGCGGTGCCTGACCTCGACCTGCCCAACATCACCACCCCGCCAATCACCGTGCCAGGGCTGGACCTGCCCGCCGCGACCATTCCCGGCTTCAAGCTCGACAGCGCACTATTGGGCGGTTCTACCACGCCCAAGCTGGTCATCCCACCACTGACCACGCCGACAATCAATGTGCCGGGGATCACTTTGCCGGAGATGTTCATACCCGGCTTCAAGGTCGACAGCATAACCTTCGGCGGCTTTCAAACGCCCACAATAACCTCGCCGGAGTTCAAGACACCGACGATCCATTTCGACGGCATTGGGATCTACAGTCTGGCGGTCAAATGGGACACCAACGTCTTCGCGCTGAAGGGCGTCAATTATATTCCCAACACAGCAATTGTCGACCCATTCAATGGCCAAGCGTACTTCAACCTGGTTTCGCTGGAATCCTCAGGTTTCGATCTGCCCACCTTGACTATCAGGCCATACACACTCCCGAGATTTGGCATCGACGCTTTCGGTCTGCCGCCGATCACGTTGCCGGACATCAGGATTCCGCAAATCAATCTGGGCGACTTCAGTTTTCCGGGGCTTACTACCACGGAGTTCACAATTGACCCGATCGGCGTGGACTCCTTTGGCCTACCGCCCATTACGCTCCCCGACATCAACGTGCCGCCGATCAAGCTGGGCGCCTTCACCATCCCGGGGCTCGACATCGATCCCGTCCGCCTGGACGGCTTCAGCATTCCGGGCATCACCACCGCGCAGTTCAGCATCGACCCGATCGGCGTGGACTCCTTTGGCCTACCGCCCATTACGCTCCCCGACATCAACGTCCCGCCGATCAAGCTGGGCGCCTTCACCATCCCGGGGCTCGACATCGATCCCGTCCGCCTGGACGGCTTCAGCATTCCGGGCATCACCACCGCGCAGTTCAGCATCGACCCGATCGGCGTGGACTCCTTTGGCCTACCGCCCATTACGCTCCCCGACATCAACGTCCCGCCGATCAAGCTGGGCGCCTTCACCATCCCCGGGGTCACCACCGCTGCGTTCAGCATCGACCCGATCGGGGTGGACTCCTTCGGGCTGCCGCCGATCACCCTGCCCGACATCAACGTCCCGCCGATCAAGCTGGGCGCCTTCACCATCCCCGGGGTCACCACCGCTGCATTCAGCATCGACCCGATCGGGGTGGACTCCTTCGGGCTGCCGCCGATCACCCTGCCCGACATCACCCTGCCTCCCATCAAGCTGGGCGCCTTCACCATGCCGGAACTCGGCGTCAACCCCATCAAGCTCGATTCCTTTACCATTCCGGGTCTGACGGTGCCGCCCGTACACCTCGACGGTTTCACGTTGCCGGGCCTCACGATCCCCAGCGTCACGCTGCCCAGCACCACGATTGCGAGTTTCGACGTCCCGCCGCCGCCCGGATTCGGCAACACGAGCAGCGCACCCTCGTCGGGCTTCTTCAACACCGGCGACGGGGACAGTTCAGGGTTCGGCAACCGCGGATTGGGCCTCTCAGGTTTGTTCAACGTGAACCCCGCCGGCTTTTTCGGCGGCTCGGGATACCAAAACGTCGGCGCCAACACCTCAGGGCTGTTCAACTTCGGTAGCGGCACTTCGGGCCTCGCGAACACCGGGACACTTCCGCTGGCCCTGCCCAACCTGCTCGCTGGCATCGCCAGCTTCGGAGACACGGCCGCGGGCTGGTTCCGATTGTGAGCGCGGCGCTCAGCAGATCTACCCGGCGGGCGAACCAGCGGAGGCCGGTAAGCAATTGACCTCATTCACGCCGAACCGCGGACTGTGCATCG
Organism: Mycobacterium attenuatum; assembly: GCF_900566085.1. Taxonomy (GTDB): domain Bacteria; phylum Actinomycetota; class Actinomycetes; order Mycobacteriales; family Mycobacteriaceae; genus Mycobacterium; species Mycobacterium attenuatum. Next base: position 6,140 of record NZ_UPHT01000083.1, on the reverse strand, counting down.
GCGAAGAGATGAGATGTTCGCCCGCCGCCCGCGAGGTGGACCAGCGCCCACCCGCCGCGCCGGGAAGCCGCCCATCCGGCGGTGTCACCTCGATACCGGCCCGCACCCGCGAGCACCCTGGGCCAGCTACCCATTGCGGCGTACGCACCGATCTGGAATATCGAGCAGAACAGAGTCGAATTCATCGGTCCCGTACGCATCCGCAGCTTACGGTGGCACGCGCGGTACATATGGCCATCGCGTTGCCGCTGTTCATCCAGCCGGTCGGGTTCGACGGGTTCCGCTGGTGTGATGGCGGCATCGTCGACATCTTCCCGGTTCGTCCCCTGCTCGACATCGAGCAGCCGTGTGAGGTCACGCTGGCGATCAACGGCTTCTATCCGCCAGGATTTCAGGGCGAAGACGCCACCGGTTGGGAGTATCGCCGCGCCAGCATCGTGTATGTGGCAAGCCAGATGCGTACCTGTCCGCAGATCGAGCTCGCGCGCGAGAACCTGGCCCGGTTGCGTGCGGCATCGCGGTTGATCATGATCGAGCCTGTTCCCTACCAGACGGTGGGCCGGCTTCATGCGGGCCGGGCGGGTGCAGGCACGCATTGCGCTGGCGGCACCCGAAACGGATGCCTCGTCCGGGGCCACGGCCGCCGCCGTCGCCAATTAGCGTGCGAGCGCCAATACTTCGTCGAAGCCGGCAACGAGTGCGTCATGGAAGACGTCGTAGTCGGGGATGGCCGCCGTGTCGACGTCGATGCCCAGTGCACAGGTGTCGACATAGGACAGCAGCGTGACATTGACCGCCGAGCCGATCGTCGGGCCGAAAGCGTATTGCGCCCGCACTGCCGCGCCCCCGAGGAACACCGGTACCGGGACCCCGGGCACGTCGCTGGTCAGGAAATCGACGTGGCGCAGCACCGAGCCGATGTACCAGCGCGGCACCAGGTTGAGAACGCCGGCAATCGCCTGGGTATGGGGCAGCGACTTTTCCTGCCGCACCGCACCGACGCGCTCGTGGATGGTCCTGATCCGTTTCGCCGGGTCAGCCTCGCCGACTGGAATGTCGAACCGCATCAACGTGATTCGATTTCCACCGATGTCATCGGCGTCCGTCCGCAGGCTGATCGGCATGGTCAGGTGCAAATCGCCGACCACAACGCCGTGTTTTTCGTGATAGATGCGCAATCCGCCGGCCACCCCGGCGACAAACGCATCGTTGAGGGCACCACCACACCGGTGCGCGGCATCGCGCAATTGCTGGCGCGGCACCTCGTGCACTCCCAGACGCCGGATCAGGCCGCGATCCCTGAGTAGTGGCGAGCCGGTGCGATTGAGCGGCCGAACAGTCCGGTAGACCGATGCCGCGTTGGCTGCTGCCGACCGCACCGTCGCGACGGGCCGCCGGATTCCGCCGTACACCAGTCGCGGTAGCTGTCGCACCGTGCCCGTCACTGCGTCGGCGAGCAATGAGGCGCTGTAACGCCACGATTCGCGGTAGCCCTCCAGCCGCGACGGCTGAGGTACCTCCGGCGCTGCCGGCAGTGACTTCAGCTCGTAATGCTCCTGGGACAGGTCGAATAGGCGCATCGCGATCTGGATGCCGCCGACACCGTCGGTAAGAGCATGGTGGAATTTGCAGATCACCGCCGCGGCACCGTCGTGCAGGCCGTCGACCAGGGTCGCCTCCCACAGCGCCCGGGCCCGGTCGAAATCCTGCATTTCGGCCACCCGGGCCATCTCGAGCACATCGTCGAGCGTGCCGGTTACGGGAACGGCCACCCGCCGCATGTGGTAGTCCAGGTCGAAGTCCGCGTCGTACTCCCAGCGCGGCGGGGCGGGCGGCGGAGATTCCACCACCCGCTGGCGAAACATCGGTAGCTCCCGGCTGATCAGGTCGAATCGTTGGCGTATCTGGTCCCAGTCGGGGGATCGATCCAGCAATACGACCGTGACCACGGTGGACCGCAGTCGTGGGTCAGTTTCCATCGCCCAGGTAAAGGCGTCGCTGTTGCGCATGAATTCGGTCATGGTGGCTCCACGACAAACCTACGATGCCTCGCGGCCGCGGTCACTAGCCTGTTGTCAGCCAAGGACTTTGGTCCCTACAAGTGGTGCCATTGGTCGCCCCGTCAGGGGCCGAACACCCGCCGCGTGTAGTCGTTGAGGAAGACGCGGTTCGGATCAAGGCGATCGCGGACCGCCGCGAAGCGATCCCAGGCGGGATAGCGATCACGAAGCGTGCCGGCGCTCTGATAGTGGCGTTTACCCCAGTGCGGGCGACCCGCATACTCGTCCATGATCTCTTCGACGGCGCGGAAGTAGGATTCGAATTCCATGCCGGTGTACTGGTGCACGGCGATGTAGCAGGTGTCCCGGTCGTGTGCGGTCGACAGGAAAGCATCGTCGGGGGCGCCAAAACGGACCTCGAGCGGGAACATGATCGGCAGGTTGCGGCGGCGGACGAGGTCGATGACCCGCTGGACCCCCGCGCGCGCATGCTCGCGGGGAATCGCATACTCCATCTCGGTGAATTTGACGTTGCGTGCGCTCGCATAGACCTTCCAGCCGTGATCCTGAACGGTGGCCGGCGACATCAAGTTTGTGATGAGACGGTTCAATGCCGGTGCAGCACTGGGAAATTGCCGACCGGCGCGGCAGATCAGACTCAGCCCTGCGTTTTCGACGGTGTCGCTGATCCGGCGCTTCCACACCGGCAGCGGCCTGGGCTCCTCGTCGCTGCGCCGCGTGGTGCGGGTCAGCGCCGTATCGGCGTAGGGAAAGACGAAGAACTCGAAGTGGTCGTTGCCATCCACCTGCTCGTCGAGTCGATCCAGCGTATCGGCCAGCGGGCGCAGCTCGTCGTCGCGATGCAGCGTGAACAGCGGCACCACCTTGAGGGTCACTTGCGAGATCACGCCCAGCGCACCGATCGATACCCGTGCCGCCAAGTAGTCGTCGCCGTCCGACAGGGTCAAGACGTCGCCACTGGCGGTGACCAATCGCAGCGAAACGACCTGCGCCGACACATTGGTGAAGCGCGCCCCCGTGCCGTGCGTCGCGGTCGCGGTCGCCCCGGTGATCGACTGCTTGTCGATGTCGCCCTGGTTCTCCAGGCCCAGCCCGTGCTCGGCCAGCTGCGCGAACAGCGGGTGCAACCTGGCCCCGCCCTGAACCGTCGCCAGACCCGCGGTCGCGTCCACGTCGATGACCTGCTGCATGCCGGTCATGTCGACCATCACTCCATCGGTGCAGGCGCAGTCGGTGAACGAATGCCCGGTCCCGACGGCGCGCACGCGTTCGCCGCGCTGTGTTGCCTTGACGACGACGTCGGCCAGCTCGGCTTCGGAAGTGGGCCGCACGATCTGCGACGGCGCGCACAACTGCTCGCCGGCCCAGTTGCGCCACACGGTGCTCACCGGGCCAGCTCCCGCACCACGGCTTCGGCCACCGTTGTCGCGTGCATCACCGTCTCGTAGACGACGTTCTCCGGTGTATCGGACATCTGGTGGTAGTTCGACAGCGCCTTGTGGCGGTCGAAGGAGGAAAAGCAGGCGGTCGGGTAGCCCGCCCGGCTCATGATCACGGCGTCGGTGCTGTTACGCGATCGCAGGCCCCGCCGCAGCGGTGCGTCAGCGCGTTCGGCGGCTCGAACCACCAGATCCCGGAACGGCCGGTGGTAGTAGTCCTCCATGATCATGGTGCCCTCGCCCTCGAGCAGGATGAGTTCGGGCGAGCCAACGGTGTCGAAGTTGAGGAAGTACGTCTGGTCACGGTCCAGCTGAGTCTTGTGGCGGGCAATGAAACCGTAGATGCCACCCTGCAATTGCTCCTCGGCGCCCAGCGACACCAGCAACACCCGCACACCCGGCACCGGGCGGTCGCGTAGCCGCTCGGCCAACGCGATGATCAGCGCGACGGCCGACAGATTGTCGTTGGCTCCCGGCACGATCGGGCTGCGAGCGATGTCGGTGAACGCCGCCACCCCGATCGCGCTCATCGCGGCCCCGGCGAGCATCATCTTGCGGCTGCCCCGTAGCGCGCCGGCGCCGGCCACCGCCGGCGCCAGGATCGACGGCCACCAGTTCGGCAGCGAAGTGTCGATGCGCTCGACGATCCCGGGGAACCGCTCGACGAAGAACCGCTGATAGCCCGGTTCGAAGAACTTGCCGCTGTGTGCGGCGTCGTGATGAGCGCATACCACGACCGTCCGCTTGCCGGTGGGATCGCCGGCTTCGGCCACGACATTCCATGTCGTTCGGGGCTTTTGGAGTTTCTTGCGCACAACGCGTACCCCGTTGGAACAGTCGTCGGCGATCGCCAGCCCCGCGCCCAGTCCCGCCAGCCCGGCAAGCACCCGCAAACGACGGCTGATCAGACCGGCAATCGCGGCGCCGATCCCGACCGCCGATAGCTTGGCGTGCAGCTGCGGGTAGCCGTCGTAGAACTGTTCCTCTTCGATCCGCGCATTCCGTGCACCGGCGGCGCGCAGGTACTCGACGATCTTGACCGCGGCCTCCTGCTCGCCGGGGTCTCCGGCACCGCGTTCGATCGGTGCCAGGGTCTCGATGACCGTACGCATCGTGGCCAATTCGGTCGGCAATGCGGTGATCGCGGTCATAGCAGCTCCTTGTCACACGGCGGGTAGGCGAACCATTCCATCATTAGAGAAATGTGCGACCCTCACCCCGGTAGGTCGGCACGGCGTCGACGATGTGCATGCCCCGAACCAGGTACAGCTGATCGAACCGCTCACACAGCTCGCCGGCCTTGGTGTGCCGGAAATACACCTTGTCGCCGATCTTCAGGCTCCGGGCCGCTTGCCCCGACAAGGGCGTCTGAACCTCACCGGTGCCTTCCATCGGGTCGAGCTTGAGCCCGCTCGGCAGATAGGGGGTCGGCATGCGATCTTTGGCGCCCACTCCGCTGGCCAGATAGCCGCCACCGAGTGCGGTCACGGTGTCGGCGGCAGGTCGGCGGCAGACCGGCAACGCGAAGATCGCGGCCGGCTGCAAGGCGAACGTCGAATACGTGTCGAACAGCGTCGGCGCGTAGAACCCAGAACCGGCGGTGGCCTCGGTGATCACCGGCTCCTGGGCGACCAGCTGAAGGTCGCCGGTACCGCCGGCGTTGACGACCTTGAGGTCGGCGACGTCACGCACCAGCTCGACGGCGTGGGCGCGGCGTTCCCGCAACTCCGCAAAGGACCGCCGCTGCATCCACCGCACGGCCGCGTTCTGGGCGGACCTGCCGGCCACGTTGTCGCCGAACCCGGCGATGTGACCCTCGTAAGACATCAACGCCACCAGCGTCAGAGACGGGCGGCGCGCGATCTCCACCGCGAGCGCTCGGGCCTGTTCCGGCGTGTGCAGCGGTGACCGTTTGGGCCCGATTTTCACCCGTCCGCCGGCTCGCCAGTAGCCGGCGTCGAGGTCCAGGCACAGCCGCACCGGGTGTGCGGTTGCGCTTTCGATCAGGTCGAGGTGCTCGACGCTGTCGACCATCACGATCGGCGCCCGTTCGGGGTCCGCGGCGGTGAGCTTGCCGAGTTTAGGCAGTGCCGCCCGATCCGTCGTCGGATAGGCGAGTAACAGGTTGTCGAAACCGTGGTCGGCCAGCCAGAGCGTCTCGGCGAGCGTGAAGGTCATCAGTCCCTCGAAGCGAATATTCGAGTCGAGGATTTCGCGCTGTAACGGCCTGCACCGCAACGACTTCGACGCAACCCGGATTGGCTTGTCGCCCGCTAGGGAAAGCAACTGAGCCGCATTGGCCCACATCGCGTCCAGGTCGACGAACGCAAACGGCGGGTCGAGGGCGGCGAATGCCTGCTCGTAGCGTTGCAGCCGGCCGTGCGGGTCGAGCCTGACCGACTCGTCGGCACCCTGCTCGCGACCCACCTCAGGCACGCCGTCACCTTACTGAACCTTGGCGAACTCTGGCAGCAGATAAGTGAAGGACGTGCCAGCTAGGGCAGCCCGTTGGTCCCTTTTTGACCGAAGAGGAATCCGCCGGCACCACCGGTACCCCCGGGCGCCCCGCCGGTGCCGTTGCCGCCGTTGCCGCCGTTGCCGATCAAGATCCCGCCGTCACCGCCGCTTTGACCCGTCCCTGGCGCTCCGTTGGCGCCGTTGCCGATCAATGGACGCCCGA
>NZ_UPHT01000108.1 GCF_900566085.1 Mycobacterium attenuatum | reverse complement strand
TCCTACCGCCAACGCACCCGACCCGGCCAACTTGACCCCGACCATCCCAACGACCATCCTCAATAACGCGCCACGGTGGTCCCATCCCCCTGGCAATCAGGTGGTCCCATCACCCTGGCAAGCGACACAAAGGGCGAACAGGCGATCCGATACGGTTGACCAGTAAATTGTATTATCATATTGCTCATGAGCACTGTATTTCCCGTCGCGTGTCTCCACGCGACGCCTCAACGATGAAACCCACGTCAAAACGGAACGCTTCGCTTGACTAGTCACAACACGACCACGGCCGACGGCACCACCGACGAGCGCAAATACCCCCGGCGTCGCTTGGCTTCAGATGCGTCGCGGAAAGAGCTCGATGCTGACGTCGCACTACTCGACTCACCGTCGCCCCAACAAGACAATGCCGTTTTGAGCCCGGTTGCCCGATCGCAGCGAGCCCTGCTCCGCGCAGCCTATGCAATAAGTATCCGCGTCATAAATTCAGGCCGGGCCTCAACCTTGCGAAGACTGAGCCCGCACATGAAGACGCCATGGTTGCTGGCGCTGCGGCAGTGGTGGGTGCTCTTCACCCGCTTTATCTCACCGAGTCTGAGCGTCGGCGAGAAACTCACCACGGTCGGTGCGCCGGTAGTGTTCATGGTGGGTTTTTACATTCCGTTTGCCAAGCCATGGAACCAATTCGTCGGCGGCACGGGAGTAGCCAGCAGCGTCGGGCAATACATCACGCCGTTGGTCGCATTGCAAGCCGTCGCTTTTGCGGCCATCGGATCAGGCTTCCGAGCGGCCACCGACTCCTTGCGGGGCATCAATCGGCGGTTTGCCACAATGCCAATCGCGCCGTTGACGCCGGTGCTTGCTCGCGTGTCCGTTGCTCTCTACCGATGTTGCTGGGGTCTGGGGGTATCGCTCATTAGCGGTTACGTGGTGGGATTCCGATTTCATCGCGGGCCCATCTATATCGTTGGCTTTTGCGCACTGGTGCTCGTGATCGGTGTCGTTCTGGGATTAGCTGCCGATTTGCTTGGCACGGCTACGAAGAACCCGGATGCGATGTTGCCTATCATGTCGCTGCCGATTTTGATCTTCGGATTGTTGTCCGTCGGTCTCATGCCACTAAAGCTGTTTCCTCGATGGATCCACCCATTTGTGCGCAATCAACCTATCTCTCAGTTTGTCGAGGCGCTGCGAGCTCTGGCTGGCGATACCACGAAAAAAGTTCCACCGGTGACCTGGCCTGTCATGGCGCCGACGTTCGCGTGGATCCTGGGCTGCGTAGTGGTCTTGGTGCCGTTTGGTGCCATTGTCTTGTCTCGGCGACGATGACCGTGTCACAACTCGACCACCGCTTGGTCGGTAGTGAACCGCCAAATCGTGCCGCGCTTAGCGCAGCATGTTCATGTCAAGTCAGCGCCACGCGCAAGTGCTTTGCGCTGAACAGTCCGAATAAATCTGGGTCACTGCAAAGAGCACTTCAATAAGCGCCCCATGTTGTTTATCTAAGAATTGGTTTGTCAGCGAGGTTCCACAGTGAAATGGCTTAATGGTACCGATGCGCTCATGCTCTATAGCGAAAAGCCTAACGTCCATATCCACACGCTCAAAGTTGCAATCATGAAATTGGATGAGGACTGTCGGAACTTTGATATCGAGGTGTTTCGTCGGGCCATCCGCAGTCGACTGTATAAGCTCGAGCCCTTGTGCTACCAGCTAGTCTGCGTACCGTTAAAATTGCACCACCCGATGTGGCGCGAGCATTGCGATATCGACCTCGACTACCATATCCGGCCGTTTCGTTTGCCCAGTCCAGGCGGTCGCCGCGAGCTACACGAGGCGATCGGAGAAATCGCCAGTACCCCCCTTGACCGCCGACGCCCACTGTGGGAAATGTACGTCGTCTGCGGCCTGTCCGACGGCCGCGTCGCGGTGGTCGCCAAGGTCCATCACGCACTCGTCGACGGAGTCGGTGCCGCAAACCTGCTCGCCCGCAGCATGGACCTGCAGCCGGGACTGGTAGCCGATCCGTGCCTGCCCGACCCCGCTCCTGGGAAGCGGCAGCTGGTGAAGTTGGCGTTCGCGGACCACCTGCACCAGGCTGGTCGAATCCCGTGCACCATTCGCGACACGGTGCAGAGTCTGGCCCGGGTGCACCGCAGTTCCCGCAGGGCAGTAGTGCGGTCGGCAGCTCCGCCGCCGATGACACCAGCGAAGTCGGCGGCGCCACCGGCGACCTTCATGAACCACTTCCTGGCCGGTCCGGAGCGCAGATTCGCCAGCGTCAGCCTGGCGTTAGCCGACGTCAAACGGACTGCCAAACACCTCGGGGTTACCGTCAACGATCTGGTGCTGGCGATGACGGCCGGTGCACTGCGGTCGTTACTCTTGCGCTACGACAAAAGGGCCGACCCTTTGGTGGCGCTCATTCCGGTGAGTTCCGACTTTTCGGTGGATCGGGTTTCTGGGAATTGCGCTGACGCGATGTCCATTGCGCTGCCCGTTGATGTTCAAGACCCGCTAGAGCGGGTACAACGCTGCCACGAAAATGCCATTTTGAGTAAGCAGCGCCACCGGCTCAGGGGTTCGGGGCTACTTAGCCGGTGGTTGGATTGTGCGCTGCCCGTGGCTGTGGAATGCGGTCTCCGGATGGCATCCAGCCGAAAGGCGGTGAGCAAAATGCCCAACGTGACTATTGCCAATGTTCATGGGGACTTCCCGCGGTACGGCCGGGTCGGCGGCGCGCTGGTCACCGAATTATATTCAGTGGGGCATCTGGCTCCGTGGAGCGGGCTCAACGTTACCGTGTGGAGTTATGTCGATCAGCTCAATATCGCCGTGTTGACCGACGCCGCAACTGTTGACGACCCACACGAGGTGACGGCAGCCATCAACGCCGAGTTCATCGAAATCTGCGGGAATGCAGGCCAGCTGCGCTGCTGATTGCACCGATTTGATCGGCCGCTGAGAACTCTGCAGTCGACTGAGGCCGACGGCCCATCCAACCGGCAGGACGAGGGTTGCCGGCACAACCACTCTGGGGTGTGTGGATTGGTTCAGCCGCACGGCCCTGGTCTGGGGGACAGGAAGGTGCGTAGGGCCGCTCAGGCTGTTGTGGCCGCGTGCTTGTCGACGTAGTTCACCACGTCGGTGAGGGTGCGAAGAGACGCGTAGTCCGACTCGGGGATGTCGACGTGCATCCGTTTGTGAATTCCGAGAAGGAAGTTCAGCCAGTCCATGGAATCGAGGTCGACCTGGTCGCGCAGCAGCACATCGTCGCGGATGTCGTCGGCGTCGACTTCGGGTGCGATGGTGGTCAATACGGACAGCACCGCATCACGGGTCTTCTGTTGGGTCGTCATGTGTGCATTCACTTTTCCAAGAGGTCGGGTTGTTGGAGGAGTTCATTGATGGCGCTCAGGAACAGGGCGCCGCGGTGGCCGTCGCTGGCCCGGTGGTCGGCGGCGAGGGTGCCCTGCACGGTGGTGACGACGCGAATGCCGCCGTCGATGACGCAGACCCGCTGGCTCGGCTTACCGAAACCGACAATGGCGACCTGTGGCGGGTAGATCACCCCGAAGACCGTGTCGACGCCCTGGTCGCCGAGGTTGGTCACGGTGATGGTCGGGTCCGACATCTCCGAGCTTCGCAACGAAAAGGAACGTGCCCGCGCCACCAGATCGGTGAGGTCGCCCATCAACTCGTCGAGTTTCTTGTCGGGCACGTCGTGGATGGCCGGCGCCACCAGGCCGCCGCCGCGCAGCGAAATCCCGACGCCGACATGAACACCCGTTGCGGGCCCGAACCCGTCGTCGCGCCAAAAACCGTTGAACTCGCCGTAGCGTTGGGCTGCGAGGCCGACGGCCTTGAGCAGCAACACGGCCGGCAGCACCCGCTCGGTGATGGATCGCTGGGCGTTTCGCGCGGTCAGCCAGGTCAGCGACTTTTCCATGATGATTTCGTCGGCAAGGTAGTAGTGCGGAATCTCGCGCTTGGACCGGCTCATCGCCGCCGCAATGGATTTCCGCATCAGCGCGGCGCGGTCGGCCGCGCTCGGTTTGGTGGCGATCTTGGCCGACGGCTTTTCGGCCGGTTTGGCCGCCGCCGCATGCTCGACGTCGTTGATGGTGACCGCTCCCTGCGGACCGGTGCCGGTGACCGTGTCGAGATCGACGCGCAGCGATTGGGCCAGGCGGCGCGCGGCGGGGGACACCCAGCGACGGTGCCCCCCAGCTGCCGCGCTGGCCGGTGCTGCCGCAGGCGAGGGCGTCGCGGCTAGCGCTGCGGCGGCCGCGATCGGGGGCCGGACGCGCTTGCTCGGCTGTTTCCCCGGGCGCTCTCCTGGTTCTAGCAACGTCGCCAACGGCGTTCCCACTTCGACGGTTTCGCCCACCGGCACCAGCAACTCGCTGACCGTGCCCTCCTGCCAGCACTCGATTTCCACTGCGGCCTTGGTGGTTTCGATGATGGCCACGATCTGCCCGCGGGTCACCTTGTCGCCGGGTTTGACCAGCCATTCATTGAGGGTGCCCTCGTCCATGTCGGAGCCGAGTGCAGGCATGGCGAACTCGATCATGATTGGTCACCGAACATGTCGTGCACGGCGGCGACGATCTTGGCGGGCTGCGGCAACGCCGCCTCCTCCAAGTGTTTGGCATACGGAATGGGAACCTCCGCGCTGCAGACCCGGCCCACCGGTGCATCGAGGTCGTAGAACGCACCCTCCATGATCTGCGCCGAGATTTCTCCCGCCAAACTGCCGCTGCGCCATGCTTCGTCGATCACCACCGCGCGATGTGTCTTGCGGACCGACTCCACGATGGTGTCGGTGTCCAGCGGCCGCAGTACCCGCAGATCGATGACTTCACAGTCGATTCCGGCCAGCGACAGTTCGTTGGCCGCGTCGAGCGCCTTGCCCAGACAGCCCCCGTAGGCGATCAACGTCACGTCGGCGCCGCCGCGGCGCACCGCCGCCCGGCAGATATCGGTCGGCTTGAGCGCCTCGACATCGGCCGAGGTGTTGTAGAGCTGAACGTGCTCGAAAATGATCACCGGGTCGGGGTCGGCCAACGCAGGGGCCAGCATGCCATAGGCGTCCTCGATGGTTGCCGGAGCCACCACCTTAATTCCCGGAATGTGGGCGTACCACGGCTCGAGGCTATGGGAGTGCTGAGCGGCGAGTTGACGCCCGGCCCCGGTCGCCATCCGCACGACGATCGGCACCGAGAACTGCCCGCCGGACATGTGTCGCAGCGCCGCAGCGGTATTGACGATCTGGTCCAGCGCCAGCAGGCTGAAGTTCACCGTCATGACTTCGACGATCGGGCGTAATCCGTTGAGGGCCGCGCCGATTCCGATACCGACGAAACCCAGCTCGGACAGCGGAGTGTCGCGCACCCGGTCCGGGCCGAATTCCTCCAGCAGGCCCTTGGACGCGGCGTACGTTCCGCCGTAGCGTCCGACGTCTTCGCCCATCAACACGACGTGCGGGTCGTTGCTCAAGGCGTCGCGAATGCCGTCGTGAACCGCGGTTCGGTAGCTGGTCTTCATCGCGTCGGCTCCCAAGTCGATTCGTCGCTTGCGGTGCTCTCCCCGACCGGTGTCAGCACGTCACGCTCGAGGTCGGCCGGGTCTTCCCACGTCCCGGCTTCGGCGTAGGCCACCGCGGCATCGATCTCGGCGGCCGCCGCATCCTCGATCTCGCGCACGTCGTCGTCGGTGAGCGTGCCGCTGTCCAGGCACTGTTCGGTGAAGAGCCGAATCGGGTCGCGCTCGCGCCAACGCTGGACTTCGGCCTTGTCGCGGTACAGCTCCGGGTCGAACATCGAATGCGCCCGGAACCGGTAGGTACGGAACTCGATGAAGAACGGGCCGCCGGTGTTGCGGACGTGGTCGACACCCTGTTGCGTGGCGTTGAGGCACGCCTCTACGTCCATCCCGTCCACGGCCAGCGTCGGAACCTTATACGACGCCGCCTTGACGGTGAGGTCGGTCTGCGACTGCGCCCGGTCCAGTGCGGTACCCATGGCGTAAAGGTTGTTCTCGCACAGGAACAACACCGGCAGGTTCCACAGCGCCGCCATGTTCAACGACTCGTGAAAGGCGCCCTCGGCGACCGCGCCGTCGCCGAAATAGCAAGCTGTCACGCGGTTTCGCTTCAGCATCGCGTCGGCGAGCGCAACACCCACCGCCAGCGGCAGGCCGCCGGCCACAATCGCGTTGCCGCCGTAGAACCGCCTGGACTTGTCGAACAGGTGCATCGACCCGCCGCGGCCGCGCGAGCAGCCCTCCTGCTTGCCGAACATCTCGGCCATGATCGAGGTCATCGGGATACCGCGCAGCAACGCGTGCGCATGTTCGCGGTAGGTCGCCACCACCGCGTCGTCCTCGGCCAGGCCGCGCAGGGAACCGGCGGCCACGGCCTCCTCCCCGACGTAGAGATGCAGGAACCCCCGAATCTTGGCCGCGCTGTAGAGTTCTGCGCATTTTTCTTCCATCCGGCGCACCCGGACCATATCCGCCAGCAGTTCCTGCGCCAGCTTCGTATCGGTCACTGCGACACCTCCTGGGGCTGCTGTTGCTGAGGAGCGGTCAAGTTCTCCACGGTGGACGTATCGCCTTCGGGTAGCCCGAGTTCACGAGCCTTCAGCAGCCGCCGCATGATCTTGCCGCTGCTGGTGTGCGGCAACGCATCGACGAACTGAATTTCCTTGGGCGCCACGGCAGCTCCGAGCCGCTTGCGGGCGTGTCCCAGCAGCTGCAGGCGCAGGTCGTCGTCGGCGACGAAACCGTCCTTGAGGGTGACAAAGGCTTTGATGACCGAGCCGACAGTTGGATCCGGCTTGCCGATGACGGCCGCCTCGGCCACCGCCGGATGATCGGTCAGCGCGCTTTCCACCTCGAACGGCCCGATCAGATGGCCGGCGGATTTGATCACGTCGTCCTTGCGGCCGACGAACCAGAAGTAGCCGTCGACGTCCTTCTTCGCCAGATCGCCGGTGAGATAAAGCCCGTCGCTGAAGCACTTTCGATACCGGTCCTCGGCGTGCAGGTAGCCGCGGAACATCGACGGCCAGCCCGGTTTGAGGGCCAGCTCACCCTCCACGTCCGGCTCGTCGATCACCGAGGTACTGCCGTCGTCGTTCTGGCGCACGATGCAGGCATCCACCCCGGGTAACGGCCGGCCCATCGAGCCGGGCTTGATGTCGAACGCCGGGGTGTTGGCGATCATGATTCCGCCGGTCTCGGTTTGCCACCAATTGTCGTGAATCGGTAAGCCCAGCACCCGTTTTCCCCACCAGACGGCTTCGGGATTGAGTGGTTCGCCCACACTGGCGATGAAGCGCAGCTGCGGGAAGCGATAGTGCTCCGCAAGTTCGGCCCCCGCCTTGATCAGCATCCTGATGCCGGTCGGTGCGGTGTACCAGACCGAAACGCTTTGGTCCTGCAGTATCCGGTACCACCGTTCGGCGTCGAACTCCGCTTCGTCGACAACCGAGGTCACACCATGCAGAAGGGGACTGATGATGCCGTACGACGTTCCAGTGACCCATCCGGGATCGGCTGTGCACCAATAGATGTCGTCGGGATGAAGATCTAGTGCGTAGCGGCCGGTGGCATAGTGCATCGCGACGGCGCCGTGGACATGGATGGCGCCCTTGGGGGTACCCGTGGTGCCACTGGTGAAGTGCAGCAGGGCCGGGTCGTCGGCGGTGGTCGGCTCGACCGGGGTGTCCTCGTCGGCCGCGGTCATCCAGTCCCAAAAGTTGAGCGTTCCCGGCAGCTGCTCGCCCGACTTGTCGTCGTCCACCACGAGGACATGCCGCACCGACGTCAACCGGTCGCGGATCTTGGCGATCTTGCGCTGGTAGATCGCCTTCGTGGTCACCAGCACGTCGGCTTGCCCGATTTCGACTCGGGTGGCGATCGGCTCGGGGCCGAAAGCCGAGAACAACGGCGACACGACACTGCCGTTGCGCAGCGCGCCCAGCATCGTGATGTAGAGCTCGGGGATGCGGCCCATGATCGTGAACACGCGGTAGCCCTTGTTGATGCCCAGCGCGCGCAACACGCCGGTGAATCGCGCCGCAAGCCGGCTCAGCTCCGCATAGCTGAGATCCCGCGTGGACATCGCGCCATCCCAGCTTTTGTCGGTGACGAACCGCAATGCGGTGTGCGTTGCGGCCGGGCCGGCCGCTTGCTGGACGTGTCTGTCCAGGGCGGCGTAGCCGATGTTGCATCTGTTTTCCCCCATGCCCTCACACAGCGCCGGCACATCGGACCACCGAAACTGGGCACGCGCCCGCTCGTAGTCGGTGAGATTGGGCTGGACGCGGTAGTCGTGGGGCGTTTTGTGAATAACATCCATAAAATCGTCCTAACGATTCAGCACGGCTGGAGCCCAGCGGGAAGCTCGTGGCCCATTTATCGTTTTCATCGTTTTCCCGGGCCTGGTCGCCCGATAGAGAAGAAAGTCATTAAGTGCGCTGCCGGTTGTCCTTCGACTCGGGGCAGCCGGTGGGGAAGGGGCCTGACGGGACGGACCCAGCTCGTCAAGGCCAATGGGCCACGGCGCCGGGGACCAAGGACTCTGGCGCCGGATTCGGGCCTCGACGAAAGTCGACATCAGATCACGAGGCAGGTGAATGCGATGACCCAAGCGATGGTCGACGCCGCGGTAATCACGAAGGCCGTGGAGTTGGCGTGCCACGCTCCTTCACTGCACAACAGCCAACCGTGGCGGTGGGTGGCCGGCAGTACGGCTGCCGACCTGTTTCTCGACCCCCACCGCTTGGTGACCTCGGCAGATAGCTCGGGGCGCGAAGCGGTGATCAGTTGCGGTGCGCTGCTCGATCACTTCCAGGTCGCCATGGCTGCCGAAGGCTGGAACGCGGCCGTCGACCAGTTTCCCAATCCCAACGACCTGAACCACCTGGCCTCGATTGACTTCGCCGCGATGGACTTTGTCACCCAGCCCCGCCATGACCGGGCCGACGCGATATTGCGTCGCCGAACCGACCGGCGTCCGTTCCGGGCGCCGAACGATTGGGCGTCATTCGAACTCGTGCTGCGCAGCTCGTTCGAAAACGACGGTATCGAGCTTGCGGTATTGGGCGACGAGGCGCGGCCGCGACTCGCCGAGGCGTCGCGGCTCACCGAGGCCATGCGCCGCTACGACGACGCGTATCATCATGAATTAGCTTGGTGGACAGCTTCTTCCCGGGAATCAGAAGGGATACCCGAGAGTGCGCTGGCGTCCGGGTCGGCGGCGCGAGCGGTGGCGGTGAATCGCCGGTTTCCCGCTGACTGGCACAGCGAGCGCAGTTCGGCCAGCAGGCCGGATCAAGCCAGAATCGTCGTGCTGTCGACGCCCGGGGACACCCGCGCCGACGCTCTCGACTGCGGCCGGGTGCTCTCGGCCGTCCTGCTGGAGTGCACCCTCGCCGGATTGGCCACCTGCCCGGTCACCCACCTCACCGAGATGGAAGCCAGCCGTGGCATCGTCGGCGATCTCACCAGCAGCCCG
This sequence comes from Mycobacterium attenuatum, assembly GCF_900566085.1. Lineage (GTDB taxonomy): Bacteria > Actinomycetota > Actinomycetes > Mycobacteriales > Mycobacteriaceae > Mycobacterium > Mycobacterium attenuatum. The sequence goes on along the minus strand of NZ_UPHT01000108.1, from coordinate 29,427 downwards.
GCGGTACCTCAGGTGTTGATCCGGATCGGCGTGGCACCTTCGGGGGATATCCCCCCGCCCACGCCGCGGCGACCGCTGCGCGATGTGCTAGAGCTTCGCCGCTGAACAAAGGCGACCGGGTCAGCGAACCGGTAGAGCGCACTGCCCACCGGTGACTTCAGACCCTATGCGCCGGCCGAAAAGCGCCGCATCATTGGGCCAACCCGGCGAATCGACGAAAGCCGATGCACACACAAAGGAATGGGAATGGGTTCTCCACTGGGCAACGCTGCGTTATTGACAGATTCCGACCTCGACGCGCTGGCAGTGCAGTTCCTCAATTCGCCCTATGCCGACCGCAACAAATACTCAGAGTGGCCGCTGGATCGGCGCATCGAGGGCTTTCTGCTTCGCCGGGGACTTGTCCGCCTCGCCGAGGACGGCGACGCATACGGCCTGATCTTGGATCATGTCATGGCCTACCTGGGGGCGGCGCGTCGTCGAAGTTCAGGCGCCGGCGGGAAAGCCGACGAACGGCCCCGTAGGCCCGGGACTTCGGTCCCTATCGTCGGCCGGGGCTGACTGGTCGGATGGAAACCGCCACCACGGCACGTCGAAAATCGAGGAGATAATCATGACCTCTTTCTCCCTGCAGCGCCGCCCCAGGTCACTGTTCCCGGACTTTTCCGAGCTGCTCGCCGGCTTTCCGTCATTTGCGGGCTCGCGTGCCGCATTCGAAAGCCGGCTGATGCCGCTCGAGGACGAATTGAAAGACGGCCGCTATGAGGTGCGCGCCGAAATCCCGGGCGTTGACCCGGCAAAGGACATCGACATCACCGTGCACGACGGGCGGCTGACCATCAAGGCCGAACGAACCGAGAAGAAAGAATTCGACGGCCGATCGGAATTCACCTACGGCTCATTCGTTCGCACTGTCGCGCTGCCGGTCGGCGCCGATGAAGACAACATCCAGGCCAGCTACGACAACGGCATCCTCACCGTTTCCGTTGCCGTATCGGACGCCAAACCGGCCGAGCGGCGGATTCCGATCCAGCACGCGACTGACTGATCGCTTGACACCATGGCCAGCTCTACGAAGACCACCCGCCACGCGCCCCGGCGGGTATTCCGCGACCGCAGCGAGGCCGGTCGGGTGCTGGCAAGTCTGTTGAGCGCCTACCGCGACGACGAGGACGTGATAGTCCTGGGTTTGGCGCGGGGCGGTATACCCGTCGCCTGGGAGGTGGCGGCGGCGCTGCACGCTCCGCTGGACGCCTTCATCGTCCGTAAGCTCGGCGTGCCCGGCCACGAAGAGTTTGCCCTGGGCGCCTTGGCAAGTGGTGGCCGCGTCGTCGTCAACGACGATGTGGTGCGGGGGTTGCGGATCACACCCCAGCAACTGCGCGACATCGCCGAGCGCGAAGGCCGCGAGTTGGTGCGTCGCGAGGCCAGCTACCGCGCGGGGCGCCCGCCGCTGGACGTCGCCGGCAAGACGGTGATCCTGGTCGACGACGGGTTGGCCACCGGCGCAAGCATGTTCGCGGCGGTGCAAGCGCTGCGTGAAGCCGAGCCCGAACAGATCGTGATCGCCGTGCCGGCCGCCCCGGAATCCACCTGCCGGGAATTCGCCGGAGTTGTCGACGACGTCGTCTGCGCGTCCATGCCCACGCCATTTCTGGCGGTGGGCGAGTCGTTCTGGGACTTTCGCCAGGTCACCGACGAGGAGGTACGCCGGCTGCTGGCCACCCCGACGTCGGGCATCTCGGTGATCAGGCCCGCGGCGCCGACAGCCGCCGAGGTGATCAACAGCATGGCCATCGACGCTCCCGGCGGTGTCCCGTCGTCTGAAACCCTCGAAGAGCTGATCGGCGACGCGCGAATCGTGTTGATCGGCGAGAGTTCGCACGGCACCCACGAGTTCTACGCGGCCCGGGCCGCCATCACGAAATGGCTGATCGAGGAGAAAGGATTCTGCGCCGTTGCCGCGGAAGCCGACTGGCCCGATGCGTATCGGGTGAATCGGTATGTGCGCGGCCTGGGGCAGGACCAGAGCGCCGATGCGGCGTTGAGCGGCTTCGAGCGCTTTCCGGCCTGGATGTGGCGCAACGTGGTGGTCCGCGACTTCGTCGACTGGTTGCGCGCGCGCAACGAGCGGTATCGGGGCAATGGTCAGCGACAAGCCGGCTTCTACGGTTTGGACCTCTACAGCCTGCACCGGTCGACGCACGAAGTGATCACCTTCCTCGACAAGGTCGACCCGACCGCGGCAGCGCGGGCGCGCGCCCGTTACGCGTGCTTTGACCACACGTCGGCCGATGACGGCCAGGCTTACGGGTACGCCGCAGCGTTCGGCGCCGGTCCGTCATGTGAACGTCAAGCCATCGAGCAATTGGTCGATCTGCAACGCCACCTGCTCGACTACGCGCGCCAGGACGGACTGATCGCCGAGGATGAGGCGTTCTACGCCCAGCACAATGCGCAGACGGTACGCAATGCCGAGGTGTACTACCGCGCGATGTTCAGCGGTCGGGTCACCTCCTGGAATCTGCGCGATCAGCACATGGCGCAGACTCTGGACGCGCTGCGCCAACACCTCGACCGCCACGACGACGTCCCGCCGGCCCGAATAGTGGTGTGGGCGCACAATTCTCACGTCGGAGACGCCCGGGCCACCGAAGTATGGGCCGACGGGCAGCTGACCCTGGGCCAACTCGTCCGGCAACGGTACGGCGACGAGTCACGCCTGATCGGGCTGTGCACCTACGCCGGCACGGTGACGGCGGCCAGCGAATGGGGCGGCCTCGCCGAACGCAAGGTGGTTCGGCCGGCACTCAACGGCAGCATCGAGCAATTACTCCATGAGACCGGACGAAACGCCTTCCTGGTGTCACCACAGATGACCCCCGAAGCCGCGGACCCACTCAGTGTCGTGCGGCTGGGGCGTGCCATCGGGGTGATCTACCGGCCTTCGACTGAACGGCGAAGCCATTACTTCCACGTCCGTCCCGCCGATCAATTCGACGCGATGATCCACATCGACAAGACTCGTGCGCTCGAACCTCTCGAGACCACCAGTTTGTGGATCGCCGGCGAGACACCGGAAACCTATCCCAGTGGCCTGTAGCCGCCGGAGCCACCGCAGATGACCCGGAGATGAAAAAGCCGGCCCAGCCGGCCCAGCCGGCCGAGCCGCCGGTGACTGGACCGCGAATCGTCACGTTGACCATGAACCCGGCGCTCGACATCACCACCAGCGTCGACGTCGTCCGGCCTACCGAGAAGCTGCGCTGCTCGGCGACGCGCTACGACCCGGGCGGCGGTGGAATCAACGTTGCCCGGATAGCGCAGATCCTCGGCGGGTCGGCATTTGCGGTGTTTCCCGCGGGCGGGTCGCATGGCGGCCTCTTGGTGCGCCTGCTCAGCGAGGAGCGATTGCCCTGCGCACACATCCCGATCGTCGCGTCGACGCGAGAAAGCTTCACCGTCAATGAGACCAGCACCGGCCGGCAGTATCGGTTCGTGCTCCCAGGACCTCGATTGAGCCCGGCCGAACAGCAGCGGTGTCTGCAGGAACTGCGGTTTGCCGCGCGCGCCGCCGAATTCGTGGTGGCCAGCGGCAGCCTGCCTCCCGGGGTGCCCGCCGATTACTACCAACGGGTTGCCGATGTCTGCCGCCAGCTGGGTCCCAGGCTCGTGCTGGACACATCCGGTGGCGGCCTGCAGCACGTCTCCTGCGGCGTCTTCCTGCTCAAGGCGAGCGTGCGAGAGCTTCAGGAGTGCGCCGGACGCGAGTTGCTCACCGAGCCCGAGCAATTCGCCGCCGCACACGAGCTGATCGACCGGGGGCTTGCGCAAGCCGTGGTGGTGTCGCTGGGATCGCATGGCGCGCTGCTGGCGACACACGAGACGAGTGAGCGGTTCGCGGCGGTTCCGATGGGACACGGAAGTGGGGTCGGGGCCGGCGACGCGATGGTTGCCGCGATCACGGTGGGTCTGTGTCGCGGATGGTCGCTGGCCGAGTCGGTTCGGTTGGGGATTGCGGCGGGCGCGGCGATGTTGCTGACACCCGGCACGGCGGCCTGCGAGCGCGCGGATGTCGAGAGGCTGTTCGAGCAGGTTGCCAAGCCCTCCGAAGTCACCGAACTCACCGAAGTCGCCGAAGTCACCGAAGTCACCGAAGTCACCGACGTAGCCGCCGGCGCGGTGTGAGCGCGCTGGACCGCGAGTCGCGGGTGCACGATCGGCATGCGGGCACGCAACCCGCCGCAGACGAACGTTCTTCCAGGTAGGGACCAGGTAGGGACCAGGTAGGGACCAGTAACCAGACCAGTAAGGCCCAACGGCCCCTGTCCACGAGGCGATTTCCGCAATAGCCTGGCATCGAGCGGGTCGAAGAGTCAGGAGCCGACATGAACCCGAAGTCGGTGGTCGTGGCCGTCAACGGCTCACCAGCCGCGGTTAACGCGGCCAAGTGGGCGATCGAAGAGGCAAGGGGCCGGCAGTTGCCGCTTCGCCTGGTGTATGTCATCGCCGGCCCGGATGTGCGGGCCGGGGCGGCCCGGAACACCGAGTGGGAGCTCGAACGCGCCGAACGGGCGTTGTACGAAGCGGACGGGGCCGTCCAGAGCCAGGGGCGGCCGGTCGAAACGGAAACCGCGATCCTGTCCGGTGATCCCGCGCAAGTGTTGATCGGTCAATCACAGGAAGCCGCGTTGATCTGTGTCGGCACCGCACGGCGCGGCAGGGCGGCCGACGGATTGCTGGGCCCGACCGCCGCCGCATTGGTGACGGGCGCGCACTGCCCCGTCGCAATAGTGCGGACCAACCCCGACGGTTCGCCGACCAAGCTGGGTGTGATCGCCGTCGTCCTCAACGACGACGCGGACAACGACGAAGTCGTGCACCAGGCGATGGAGGAAGGACGGCGCCGCCACGCCACGGTGCGCCAGATCGATCGCCGGCTCAACAGCTGGGTCCGGCGCTATCCGGACGTGCCCGTCCAGATCGTTGCCGCGGCTACCGGCGCGAAAGCCGCCGAGCGCCATGGCGGAGCCGTCGACCTGGCCGTGGTCGGAGAGACCGACGCCGAGCGGCTCCCGGACCTGGCTACTCCCAACTGCCATCCGATTCTGGGCTATCCGGACTGCTCGATCCTGGTGGTGCGTCACTGAATTCAGAAAGCACGCCGGGAGCGATCCGGTCCGCTGGGAGTGTGGCACTCGCCTCGAAATGGGTTTCAGCCCAACACGTTCGGTCATTCGATCCGGTAACCGGAAAATGCAGCGGCCGTGTCGTCTTCGGCCGGCGCAGCGCTACGGGAAATCAATCCGGGGCGCTGCGGAGCCGGTATGACGGACACGAGCCGACCTTGACCGGGGCCGCCCGACAAACACGACAAAGCCGCCAGCCGACATCGGCGTCCAATATCAGCAATAGTGGGGAAAATAGTGGGGAATAGTTGGAATAGTTGGAAAACAGTGCGGTCAGGCGAAAGGACTCGCAATGGTTAAGGTTTTCCTGGTCGATGACCATGAAGTAGTCCGCCGCGGACTGACCGATCTGCTGGCCTCGGACCCTGACCTCGAGATCGTCGGCGAAGCGGGCTCCGTATCCGAGGCAATGGCGAAAATCCCCGCGTTGCAGCCGGACGTCGCGGTGCTCGACGTGCGCCTGCCCGACGGCAACGGGATCGAATTGTGCCGTGACCTGCTGTCGGATCAGCCGGAGCTGCGGTGTCTGATGTTGACGTCGTTCACTTCCGACGAGGCGATGCTGGAGGCGATTCTGGCCGGCGCGAGCGGCTTCGTCGTCAAAGACATCAAGGGCATGGAGCTGGCCCGGGCGATCAAAGACGTCGGCGCCGGCAAATCACTGTTGGACAACAGGGCGGCCGCCGCGCTGATGGCAAAGCTGCGGGGCGGGGCCGAGCATCACGATCCGCTATCGGGGTTGACCGAGCAGGAGCGCACGCTGCTGGGACACCTCAGCGAGGGATTGACGAACCGCCAGATCGCCGCCCGGATGTTTCTGGCGGAGAAAACGGTGAAGAACTACGTGTCGCGGTTGCTTTCCAAACTCGGCATGGAGAGGCGAACTCAGGCTGCGGTGTTCGCCTCGAGGTTGGGCCAAGGGTCGGCGCCGCCAACATCTGGCAACTGAGGCGTTTCGCGGCGATTCGACCGGACTCAGCCGCGAGGCGGCGCCGCCGGCAACTCATCGACCACGATGTCAATGGCTGCCGTGCCGCAGTCCGGTTAAGCTGATCAGGGGCATTCGGGTATGGCCCCTGCGGCACGGGCCTTGTGGGCCGGAACGCGTGGGAAGGTTTCAAGTCAGGTGGCCAGTGACGAGAGCGGCTCACCGTTTGCGGGTTTGGGTCAGCCTGGATTAGTCGACAGGATGCATGCGCAGCTCGACGAGTTGCTGGCGGCGCGTGACCAAATGGCGCAGTTGCTGCGCGTGATCGTCGAGATTGGATCGGATCTCGACCTCGACGGAACCCTGCGGCGCATCGTCGCCGCGGCCAGGCAGTTGACCGCCGCTCCCTACGGCGCCTTGGCGGTCCGTGATCCAGAGGGCACGTTGATCTCGTTCATCCACGAGGGAATGGATGCCGAGACGGCGCGGCGGATCGGGCACCTGCCGGTGGGCAAGGGAGTGCTGGGTGTCTCGCTCGTCGAAACGCCGGCGCTGCGTCTGCAGGATCTGACCGCACACCCGGCCGCCTGTGGGTTCCCCGAGCACCATCCGCCCATGCGTGCTTTTCTCGGGGTCCCGATCATGATCCGGGGAACTGTATTCGGGCACCTCTACCTCACCCATGTCGACCCGGGCCGGCTCTTTTCCGAATCCGACGAGTTCGCGGCTCGCGGGCTGGCGTTTGCGGCCGGGGTCGCCATCGACAATGCACAGGTATTCGAGCGCGAGCGGACCGCGGTGAAGTGGATGGAGGCCAGCCGCGAGATCACTACCGCACTGTTGACCAGTGTCGAGCCGCAGCGGCGTCCGTTGCGGTTGATCGCCGAAAAGGCATGTGCGCTGACCGACGCCGAGCAGGCGATTGTGCTGATTCCAATCGACACCGACCAGCCGGCTGAGGAGATCGACACGCTGGTTATTTCCGCCGCGGTCGGACGGCACGCCACTGAGGTCGTGGGCCAGCGGGTTCCGGTGGAGGGCTCGACGACGGGCGCTGTGTTCCGGTCGGGCCAACCGCTGATCACCGAGGCGTTCAATCACCGGATCCACGCGTTCACCGACGTCGCACAGCGGTCTGCGATCCTGATGCCCCTTCGTGCCCACGATCACGTTGCCGGGGTGATCGCCATTGCCCGCGGTGCCGACAAGGCGCCTTTCGATGCCAGCTACCTGGATTTGGTCCGCGATTTCGCCACGCACGCCACGATCGCGCTGATGCTCGCCTCTGGCCGTGAGGACGCGCGACAGCTGACCATCCTGGCCGAGCGTGAGCGCATCGCTCACGATTTGCATGACCATGTCATCCAGCGATTGTTCGCCACCGGGATGGATCTGCAGGGCACGCTTGCCCGGGCGCGCTCACCGGAGGTGGCCGGTCGGCTCAACCGCACGCTCGATGATCTGCAGACCATCATCGAGGAGATCCGCACCGCCATCTTCCAGCTGACATCTCCGCTGGAGCGCGACGGCGGCTTTCGGCACCGCATTCAGGCAGTGGTCGCCGATCTGACCGAGGACCGTGACATTGTCACCACCGTGCACATCGATGGCCCGATGGCCGCCGTCGGAGGCGAACTGGCTGATCATGCCGAAGCGGTCACCATCGAGGCCGTCAGTAACGCCCTGCGGCACTCGGGGGCTAACCGGTTGACCATCGAGGTCGGTGTCACCGACCTGTTCAGTCTCGACATCGTCGACAACGGGTGTGGCCTGCCTGCTGACATCTTGCGCCGCAGCGGCCTGGCCAATATGCAGCGCCGGGCCGAACAACTCGGCGGCAGCTGCGAGATCAGCAGTCCGCCCGACGGCGGCACCCGGATCCATTGGACCGCACCGCTGGGCGAGCACTGATACGTGAGGTCGGCGTGTGACGTCGTCACCGCTACGGTTGGCCCGACGTGCGCCGAAGCCGCTACTTCGGTACCACCAGCACCGAATGACCATCGCGGTGCGGCACGTGGAACGTCACTGGGCCGACCATCCGTGCGACATCCCCGGCGTCATCACTGCCCACGACCGCCAATTGGATGGGTTCTGCTGTCCTGGTGAGGAATTCGACGACGCCCTGCCGGGCGGCCGCCGGTTGGACATGCAGGTCTTTGTACTGGGAAACCCAGCGATCAAGCCGGCGATTGAGCTGCTCATAGGGAATCTCACCCAAACCCCAGCGCCAGACGCCCATTGCCAGAATCGGTGCCCCGCGCAGGTGCGCCTCCCGGAAGCCCTGCTCGAGCACGGCGTCGTTGGCTGGCGAATCGTCGACGACGACGGCGATCCAGGGCGGATCCGGCACGTCTTTTTGGCCATTGCGGATGATCGCGGTCGGGCAGTGCGCCTTTCGGGCCACCGTCTCGGCGGTTGAGCCCAGCAGCTTGCGAGCGACCCGCCCGATCCCCACCGAACCCACGCACACCATGGCCGCCGAACGTGATTCGTCGACAAGAGCGCTGCCGGGCGATTTGGGTACGATCTCGGTCTCGACTTTGACCGCTTCGTCCATCGCATGCAGTGCGCTTGCGGCGCCGTGGAGAGCCATTTCGGCATATTCGACGTCCAGGCTTTCGTCCCCGGCGGGCGCATCGGCGCTACGGGGGATCGCGTGGATCAACCGGAGTGGGATGTCGCGGCTGACGGCCTCGGGGACTGCCCATTTGGCAGCGTTGATCGCGGCGTCCGACCCGTCGATACCCACCACTATCGAATCTTGCGGGTGATTCATCGCGTCCTCCCGATCAGACGGCCCGCCTACCGACCGGCGAATCCAGTCACCCTACGAGGTTATTGCGCATCGTCGGCTCCCAGCAGGGTCGTTTGACCTTTCCTCGTGCGGCGTTAGTCCCCGGCGCACAGCGAAGGTCGGACGGCCATGTCGTTGGGGACTTAAGCCTCACGACCGGCGGCAGCGCGCGCACTAGCGTTTCGGCTGAGGGAGAAGGGAACGTCTGCAACCATGAAACGTCTGGGCATCGTCGTCGGCGTCGATGGATCGGCCGCATCGAATGCGGCAGTGTCGTGGGCGGCACATGACGCCATGCTGCGCCATCTGCCGCTGACCTTGGTTCACATGGTGAATGCGTCCGTGCCGATGTGGCCCGAGATGCCGATGTCGATGGGCATGGCCGCGTGGCAGGAGGAAGACGGTCGTCAGGTCCTCGAACAGGCGGTCAAGATCGCCGAGGAGGCCATGCAGGGCCAGCGGGAGATCACGATCCACAGCGAGCTCAGATGGTCGCCGCCGGTGCCCACCTTGGTAGAGCTGTCCACCGATGCAGAGCTGGTGGCGGTGGGCAGCTATGGGCGAGGAGCCGTGGCCCGGGCCGTGTTGGGCTCGGTAGGTTCGGCGCTGTTGCGCCGTGCGCATTGTCCGGTTGCGATCATCCGCGACCAGGATCCGTCCTCGGCCGAGCACACCCCCGATCTCCAGCAAGCGCCGGTCGTACTCGGCATCGACGGGTCGCCGGTCTCGGAGCTCGCCACCGCCATTGCCTTCGACGAGGCGTCGCGGCGCGGCGTGGAATTGAAGGCGGTGCACGCCTGGAGCGACCTGGAAGTTGTTGACCTGCCGGGGCTGGACTGGTCCACGGTCAAGGGCGAGGCGGAGCAGACCGTGGCTGAACGCCTGGCTGGCTGGCAGGAACGCTATCCCGACGTCACGGTGCATCGACTTGTCGTGTGTGACCGGCCGGCCCGGGAGCTGATCAAGGAGGCCCAAACCGCCCAGCTGGTGGTGCTGGGCAGCCATGGCCGCGGAGGATTCACCGGCATGCTGCTGGGTTCGGTCAGCAACGCGGTGGTTCACTCGGTTCGGACACCGGTGATCGTGGCTCGTCCCTCCTGAGCCATCCTGGAGCCGCAGCGCCGAGATGCCCGCATCGATCGGAACGAGCGCCATGGGAGGTCGTCATCAACGCCGACAGAGATACTGCCGACGAAACGACGACCGTTGGGGTGCCCTACGTCGACGTGCACGAAACCCACACCGGCGTCGTGGTGTTGGCCGGCGACCGGGCCTACAAGGCCAAGAAGCCGGTCCTGACCGACTTCCTGGATTTCCGCACACCTGAGCAACGTGAGCGCGCGTGTCTGCGCGAAGTGGAGCTGAACAGCCGGCTGTCCCCCGACAGTTATCTGGGCATCGCCTACCTCTCCGACCCCGCCGGCGGCCCGGCCGAACCGGTCGTGGTGATGCGGCGCTACCGCGACAGCGACCGGCTGGCATGGCTGGCCAAGCGCGGCGGGTCCGACGCGACCGTTCGGGAACTACTGGACACCATCGCCGCAGTGCTCGCCCGCTTTCACGAGCATGCCGGGCGAAGCCCGCTGATCGATGCCAAGGGTGAGGCCGGCGCGATCAACCAACGCTGGGCTGAGAACCTGGCCGAACTTCACCGCTACGCGGGTAAGTCGTTCTCTGACGAGTCGATCCGGCGGATCGAGCAGCTGGTCGCCGAATTCGTCTCCGGCCGTGACGTTTTGTTCACCCGCCGGATTGGGGAAGGCTGCATTGTCGACGGCCACGGCGATCTGCTCGCCGACGACATTTTCTGCGTGGCCGACGGACCCGCCCTGCTCGACTGCCTCGAGTTCGACGACGACCTTCGCTGTGTCGACCGCATCGACGACGCTGCGTTTCTTGCCATGGACCTGGAGTTCCTGGGCCGCAAGGACCTTGGCGAATACTTTCTCGGACGCTACTTTGCCCACTCCGGCGACACAGCGCCGAAACCGCTGCATGACTTCTACATCGCCTATCGCGCGGTGGTGCGGGCCAAGGTCGACTGCGTCCGGCTCTCGCAGGGCAAGTCGGCGGCCGCGGGCGAGGCTGTCCGACATCTGGACATAGCGGCCCGGCATTTGCAGGAGGGCGCCGTCCGGCTGGCGCTCGTCGGCGGAAACCCGGGCACCGGCAAATCTACCCTGGCCCATGCTCTGGCCGAACACGTTGGGGCACGGGTTATCTCAACCGACGACGTCCGGCGGCAGCTGCATGAATGGGGCGCCATCGCCGGCGAGCCCGGTGTCTTGAATGCCGGCCTGTACAGCCCGCGAAACGTCACGGCCGTCTACCAGGTGGCCCTGCGCCGGGCGCGTCTGAGTCTGGCGAACGGGCGACCGGTGATACTCGACGGGACCTGGCGAGATCCGCAGCTGCGAGCACAAGCTCATCGCCTTGCCGCCGAAGCACATTCGGTGCTGGTGGAACTGCTGTGCACGGTCCCGGTCGACACGGCAGCCGACCGAGTAAGGACCAGGCAAGCGGGCAATTCGGATGCGACGCCCCAGATTGCCACGACCCTGGCCACGCAGCACAACGGCTGGCGCACCGCGCATCCAATCGACACCTCCCGTCCGCTCGAGCTGTCGGTGCGAGAGGCCCGCGATGTCTGGGTCGGTGCTACCGGAGCCGGCGCGCCGGGGTAGCACAGCCGTCGCAAATCCGCTCCTGACGGCAAAGAGCCGAGCCCAAGGCCCCTCTCGTCGATGACCAACGGCCCTGTCGGCGCGCGGCGCCAGTTCCTAGCGTTGACGTCATCAGACGAAGGGTGATGCTCATGACGGCTGCGCCGGGGCCCGATAGACCCGATGCGGTGGTGATCCGCGAAGCGGTGATGCTGGCGTGTCATGCTCCGTCATTGCATAACAGCCAGCCATGGCGGTGGATCGCGGCCGATGCGACGCTGCAGCTGTGGGCCGACCCTAACCGGGCGATGCCGGCCACCGACCACACGGGCCGCGAGCTGTTGTTGAGCTGTGGTGCCGTGCTGGATCACCTGCGCGTCGCCATGTCGGTCGCGGGCTGGGAGACGACCAACGAACGGCTTCCCGATCCTGTCAACCAGGATCACCTGGCAACGCTGCGATTTCGTCGTGCGGAAACCGTCACGGCAGAGCAGCAGCGCCGGGCGCAGGCCATCCTGCGACGCCGCACCGACCGATTGCCGTTCGACCCGCCCGGCCGTTGGACCGCGGCGGAGTCCGTGCTGCGCCGCGCGGTCGCGCCCCATCACGTCCAATTGGCCGTGGTGGCCGACGACCAACGTCCGGCCCTGGCCGAAGCGTCCCGGCTCACCGAGATGCTGCGCCGTTACGACACCACCTACCTATCCGAATTGCGTTGGTGGACATCACCGTTCACGGAAGACCCCAGTCACGCGCCGGAAGGCGCCCTGGTGTCCAGCGCCGAAGCGGCTCGAGTCGATGTCGCGCGGGCGTTTCCACCGGCAGGCGGTGGGCACCGGCGTCCGGGTATCGATCACGACCAGTCCAAAATCGTGGTGTTGTCCACGGACAGTGATGAGCCGTTGGATGTGTTGCGCTGCGGCGAGGCGATGTCGGCCGTGCTGCTCGAATGCACCATGGCGGGCATGGCCACGTGCACGCTGACGCATATGACCGAAATCGCGATGAGCCGCAACATCATCGCCCAGATCACCGGGACTGCGGGCCGTCCGCAGCTGCTCATCCGAGTCGGCCGATCACCGGCCAACGACCAGCACGTCGAGCGCACCGCGCGGCGGCCCGTGACGGAAGTACTCGAGTTTCGGCGTTGACCGGAACCGCCGGAAGGAGGTCGCGCCCATGACGCGACATTGGCTGGTAATGGAGGCCGCAAACGGCCCGCAGGTGCCGTTCGTCACCCGGGTCGCCGGCGCCGGTCGGCATCTGCCCGAGACACATCTCACCACAGACGAATTGATGTCAACCACCCGTCATCACACTCACATCGACCTGGAACGGCTGACCGGAATCCGGGAGCGCCGGGTGTCGGTGGGCGATGAGGATTCCTACTCCCTGGCCACTTCCGCGGCGCTGAACGCGCTGGCTGCCGCGCGGCAGGACCCGGCGGCGCTGGATGTGGTGATCAACTGCAGCATCACCAAGTTCCGCGGCGGCCTCACACAATGGCTGGAGCCGACCATGAGCAGCGCCGTCGCCCGCGCCATCGGGGCCGGGCGGGCAATGACGTTCGATGTATCCAATGCCTGCGCCGGAATGCTCACCGGGGTAACGATTCTGAACAACTGGATTCGGCAGGGTGTGGTCGAGCGCGGACTGGTCGTCAGTGGCGAATACATTTCCCAGCTCAGCCATAACGCCGCGCGCCATATTCGCAACATCATGAGCAAGGAGCTGGCCTCGTTGACCCTCGGCGATGCCGGTGCGGCGCTGCTGCTGGAGCGCGCGCCCGTCGGTTCGGCGGGAATCGCTCTGGCCGGGTTCACTACCGTTGCCGACTACAGCCGACTGTGCCTGGCCTACCCACGCGGACACGACCCGGGCGCGCGGATGTTCACCAACGCCCGCGCCATCCACCGGGCCGCGATGGAAAACACGCCGCTGCTGTTACAGGAAGTCCTTGATACCGCCGGCATTTCGATTCACGACATCGATCACGTGATCACCCATCAGACGTCGGCACGGGCAATTCGCAAGGGAATGGCCCGAATGTCGCAGTCCTTTGGCGACAAGCCCCGGCACGACGCGGTGATCACCGTCGACCGCTACGGCAACACGGCATCGACCACCCACACGGTGGCCCTGGTCGAGGAACTCGAGGCCGGACACATCGCGCCCGGGGAGCGGATAGCGCTGATCGCGTTGGCATCCGGGCTGGAAATAGGGATCGTCCTAATGACCCTGGATGAAAATATGGTGAGCCGGTATGGGCACAGTCATTGACCGAGTCGACCTCGCGCACCCGGGCCTGCTGCATCGCCACAGCGCGCTGCACCTGGCCGTCACCGCGGCCAAGGATTGTCTGCAGCGAGCGGGCTGCGATCCCGACGAGTTGGATTTGGTCGTTAACGCGGGCATCTACCGTGACCGGAATCTGGGCGAACCCGCGCTGGCGGCCCTCATCCAGGACGATATCGGGGCCAATCCCGAGGATCCCCACGCCGATGCGCACGGCACGTTCTCCTTCGACATCGCTAACGGTTCCTGCGGTGTGTTGACCGCCCTGCAGATCGTCGACGGATTTTTGCGCACCCACAGCATCCACCGCGCGCTGATCGTGGCCAGCGACGCCGATCCGGGGCACGGGATGAGCGAGCACTTCCCGTTCTCGGCCGCCGGAGCCGCGTTGTTGTGTGGCTGGACCAACGACGACTACGGTTTGAGCCGCGTTTCGTGGGCGAACCTGGACGACGCGGCGGCCGACGAGACATTCTGCACCACAGTCGGTTTCGCCGATGCCCGCAATGTTCTTCGGTTCAGCGAGTCGGCTGGCATCGATGATCAGTTCGCCGCCGCGGCAGCCCGGGCGGTTACCGCCTGCCTGGCGGCACATTCCGTGCGGCTTTCGGCCATCGACATGATCGTTGCTGCCCCGCCACGGCAGGGGTTCCGCGTGGCGCTGGGCGAGCGGCTCGGGGTGCCGGTAATGCTGATCCACGTGGCCGACGACGAGAACATGCACACCGCGGCGCTGGCCGCCGCTTTCGAAGGCCAGGTCGACAGCTTGCCCGCGGGCGCCCAGGTGCTGTTCGTGGCTGCCGGTGCCGGCGTGACCGCGGGTGCAGCGCTGTATCGTCAGCCGCCCCGCGTCGTCGGGTGAATATGTAGACCCAGCGTCTCGGGCAGTGCCACGGTACCGAGGTGGACGTCAGTGGAGCCTTCGCAGCCACGCCTCCTGCCGGTCGTGTGGCAACGGGGCGGCCGCCACCGCGAAGTTCTGCAGCGAATGCGCTACGCCACTGACCCGTAGCCCCCGATCAGCGGAGTACAAGCAGGTCACGGCCTTGTTCGCCGATGTGGTGGGCTCGATGGACATGGTGGCCCCACGCTGAGCGGCTGCGTGAGACCATGACCGAGGTGTTTATCCGCTCGGGCAGCGCGGTGCAGCGCGTACGGCGACACGGTCGACAAGTTCACCGGTGACGGCATCATGGCGGTAGTCGGGGCACCGGCCGCTCTCGAGGATCACGCGCTGCGGGCCTGCCTGACGGCGTCATGTTGAGCGAATCGACGGCGCACCTGGAGCCGCACCGTCGCTGCGGCGACCCGGTTGGGGGTCGGCCGTGGCGTGGCGGTAGTCACCACCTACTGCGAATCGCACACCCGTGATGCCGCTTTTCGCCGAGCACTTCGAAGCCGCCGGCGACGCGCGCGCCGCATTCGCCTGGCACATGCGCACCGGAGGTTGGTCCAGACACCGCGATCTCGCGTCGGCCCGGACCAGCTGGCAACGGGCGCGCAGTGCGGCCGAAGGCCTGCCCACAACCGATCCGGGTCGGGTGGGGATGCAGAATGCACAGAAAACCTGTTGCGCTCCAACGCATTGCGCGCTGGCGGCAATGCCAGCGATACCGGCATTGACGAGCTGCGGGAACTATGCGCCGAAGCCCACGACGAGATCTCCCTGGCGATTGGCATGCCCCAAACATCGTGGCGCTGGCCGTCAACGGACACGCTCGCGCGGCTGGCCGGCGAATTCATCGCCTTGATCGAATCCATCGGCGATCCAGCGCTCGCGGTCGGCCTGTTCTACGCCGGAAGTTATGCCAAATTGGAGGTCGGGTAGGTCGGGTAGGTCGGGGAGGTCGGAGAGGTCGGGGAAGCCTGGCGCCTACCGCGAGCAGCCGCAAAAGCCCCCGCACGCTCGGCGTGTCGGTGGCTTTTGCGGCTGCTCGCGCTAAGACACGACAGCTTCGGCTTCGTCGTCACGAACTGCCACTGCTGCGGCTACGCGGTCTGGTCGCCCTGGCGCAGGGCGATGCGGCCCGCCATGACGAATTCATGGCGAGACTTCGGGCCAGGGCTGGTGCGCTGGGCTTCAAACCGCGTGCTGCCACGGCTATTTCGGTTCATCCGCGAGGCGCCGGCCGGCTTCGCCTGCCGTTGCGGAACCTAACTGTTACGGCTGACCCTGAGCGCGGTGGTGATCATGGGTATCTGCAACGGCAGCCGCGCCAGCGCGATGATCCGCATCGGCCAGGGCTTGTCCCACCACAGCCGGACCATGTTGAGATTGCCCGGAAAGACCGCCACGAACAATCCCGCGGCCGCCAGTGCAGCCCGGCGCCGGGTGCGTCGCGGCAGCAACAGCGCTCCGATGACCAACTCGGCGACACCCGATACCCACGTGTAGAGGCGCGGGTTGCCGGGCAGTTCGGCGGGGATGATGTCGTCGAACGGTTTGGGCGCCACGAAATGAACGGTGCCCACGCCGATCAAGAGCGCGGCGATCCGATACGCGGCGATCTGGTTGGAGTCACGCGATGCGCCGGCACTGGCGGTGGCCGGCGACGCCGAATTCTGCCCCGGACTCATCGAAGCGCCTGCTGCCAGGAGACAATCCGTTCGGCCAGCTCCGGTCCGCTGTCCTCCTGGATGAAGTGGCTGGCGTTGATGCGGGCGTGCGGCTGACCCGCCGCGCCCGGTATGTGGTTGATCAGCGGGCGGTCGGCTCGTCCCAGGATCGGGTCGCGTTTGCCGAAGATGGCAAGAAATGGCTTGTCCCACCGGCCCAGTGCGTCCCAGGCGGCGCGGTTGGCCGGAATGGCGGGGTCGTTGGCCGAGGTCGGTACCAACTGGGGAAAGGCCCGCGCGCCTGCCTGATACCTCTTGTCGGGGAACGGAGCGTCGTAGCCGGCTCGCACCTCGGCCGAAACCTTGCGCACGGTACCGGTGTCGACGATGCGACCCGCGGGCAGCACGGGGGAGTAGCGCGCGAATGCCCGCCAGATGTAGAAGGCGGGCGGCGTGCGTTGCTGTGCGGTGGGAAGAAAGCCGTTCGCCACCACCAGTGCCGCTATCCGGGCATCCTGCTCGGCGGCGATACGCAGCCCGATCAGCGATCCCCAATCTTGCACGAAGAGCGTGACACCCTTCAGATCGAGATTCTCAAGCCACGATGTCACCCATTCGACATGACGCAGATAGGTGTATTCCTCGATGCGGGTTGGCTTGTCGGAACGGCCGAAGCCGATCAGGTCGGGCGCCAGGACCCGGTGGCCGGCCCGGGCCAGCGGCGGGATCATCGTCCGGTACAGGTAGCTCCAGGTGGGCTCGCCATGCAGCAGGACGATCGGCGGTCCATCGGTGGGACCCTCGTCGACATAGTGCATGCGCACGGCCGGAGTACCGGTTGCCGCCACCTCAAGATAGTGCGGTGCGAACGGGTAGCCGACCAGGTTCTCGAACCGGGCATCCGGTGTTCTCACGACATCCATCGGTCAGCTCCTTCGCGGCGGCATGGTCTGCTGAGGCAAGCCTGCCATGCTGCCGCGAGGTGCCGGTGGGCCGGCCGGGCGGAATTTCGGCTGCGTCTAGCATGTGCGGAAGTACGGGCTGCGCCCAGACAGGAGATCTCATGGTCGAGATCGACCACCGGCTTCCAGACAGGACCGGCCGTGGGCAACGCTGAACGTGCCCGCTCGCGCACGTTCGTCGTGACGGGCGCGGCCTCGGGCATCGGCCTGGCGACCGCCCGTCGCCTGCTGGACGACGGCGGTTCGGTCATCGGCGCCGACCTCGTCGCCCCGCCCGAGGACCTCGGTCGGCAATTCACGTTCGTGGCGGCCGATGTAACCGACGAAACCGCCGTCGCCGCCGTTATGGACGCCGTGCCCGACCGCCTCGACGGGGTCGTGCACTCGGCCGGGGTCGCCGGGGGCGGCCCGGTGCACCTGTTGCCCCGATCAGAGTGGGACCGGGTCATCGGGATCAACTTGACAGCAACGTTCCTGGTTGCCAAGGCCGCACTGGCCAGGATGATCGAGCAGTCCCGCATCGATGGCGAGCGCGGCTCGATCGTGACGCTGGCCAGTATCGAGGGTCTGGAAGGCACGGCCGGCGGTAGCTCCTACAACGCCGCCAAGGGCGGTGTGGTGTTGCTGACCAAGAACATTGCGCTCGACTACGGGCCGAGCGGTATCCGCGCCAACGCCGTCTGCCCGGGCTTCATCACCACGCCGATGACCGAAAGCGTCTTCGGGATGCCCGGGATGGAAAGCCCGAAGGCCTCCATCGTCACCGAGCATGCCCTCCGCCGGCTGGGCCGCCCCGAGGAGATCGCGGCCGTGGCCGCCTTCTTGGTGTCGACGCAGGCGTCCTTCGTGACGGGTCAGGCCATTGCCGTCGACGGCGGCTACACGGCCGGACGCGATCACGGCGTTGTCCGCCTTTTCGGTTTTCCCGACTGAGACAAGTGATAGGAAGCCCCATGACGCCGACAGCCGAAGCGGGCGGGCGGGTCGTCGCATTGGCGCGCGGGATGCGCGAACTGGTGCGGGCCGAGGCCGCCGAATCCGAGCGAAACCGTACGCTGACCGATCCGACCGTCGAGGCTATGTGGGCCACCGGGCTGATGACGGCGCTCAGTCCCGTCGCGGCCGGCGGTGTCGAGCCGCCATTGGCCGACATGATCGAGACCTGGATCGAAATGGCCTGGCAAGATGGGTCTTTCGGATGGATCGGGATCGCCAACCTGCCGTCGCGGTTCGCCGCCGCGACGTATCTGCCCGACGACGGATTTGCCGAGGTGTTCAGCTCCCACGACAACCGCGTCACGATGGGTGGCCAGTTCTTCCCCAACGGGCAGGGGATTGCCGTGGACGGCGGCTACCGGTTGAGCGGATCGTGGAGCTTCGGCTCGGGCATCGGTCATTCGCAATACATCGCCGCGGGGTTTTTCCCGGTGGACAACGGCGAAATGCGCTGGATCAGCGAGGGCATCCCCGACATGCGGGTGGCCGTGGTTCCGCGTGCCGAGATCCAGTTCAACGACGGCTGGTATGTGCAGGGGCTCAAGGGAACCGGCTCCTATGACTACGGCGTCCAGGATGTGTTCGTTCCGGAATGCCGAACGTTCCCGCTGTTTACCCGCGAGCCTTACCGGGGCGGCTCCCCGGCCGCCCGGATGGGACTGATGCCCGTCACCGCCGCCGGTCATGCATCGTGGGCGCTCGGGGTGGGTAAAAGCATGCTTGACGACGTCGCCGACCTGGCGGCCACGAAGTATCGGATGAGCGACATGGCGCCATTGGCCAGTCGCCCGACCTTCCAGAAGGGTCTCGCGCACCACGTCGCGGCATGGCGGGCCGCGCGCCTGCTGGTACTCGACGCGTTCA
This sequence comes from Mycobacterium attenuatum, assembly GCF_900566085.1. Taxonomy (GTDB): domain Bacteria; phylum Actinomycetota; class Actinomycetes; order Mycobacteriales; family Mycobacteriaceae; genus Mycobacterium; species Mycobacterium attenuatum. Next base: position 10,177 of record NZ_UPHT01000108.1, on the reverse strand, counting down.
CCACCGCAGAAGCCGCGGTCGCCGCCGGTGACGACCTGACCCCCCCGTTGCGAGCCGACATGCGCGCGGCGGCGGTCTACGCCACCGACACCGCGCGAAGCTGTGCGGAGTGGGCGCACCTGGTCGCCGGGACGAGCTCGATCCGCGAAGGCAGTCGTCTAGAACGCGCGTTCCGCGATATGTACACCGGGACGCAGCACGCCTTCATCAGCGAGAAGGTTGCCATCGACTGCGCCCAGGTGTGGCTGGGCATCATCGAGGACCAGTTCGGCCTCTGAATCCGCTTGCCTATACGTCCCGTCCGGACGGCGATCAGCCGATCCGCGGTGCGGTAATTTGGCAAAGATTGCCAAACGCAGAAAACGGTTCGCCATGGATGACCACGCTCTTGCCGAACGGCTGGCCGCCGAGGCCGGCCGGCTGCTGCTCGACGTCCGTCAGGAGTTCGCCGGTGTCGCTGCGCATGAGCGAAAAGCTGTGGGGGACAAGCGATCCCATGACTTCTTGATGCGCGCACTGGCGATGCGGCGGCCCGTCGATGCGGTGCTGTCCGAGGAGGGTGCCGACGACCCGGTGCGGTTGCGGGCGGCCCGGGTGTGGATCATCGATCCGCTCGACGGTACGCGTGAGTTCTCCGAACCCGGAAGAGATGACTGGGCGGTGCATGTGGCGCTGTGGCAGGCCGGTGCGCTCGTTGCCGGTGCCGTGGCGCTGCCGGCGCAGGGCATCACCCTGGCTACACCACACGTGGCGCCACCGCCCGCCGCATCCGGTCGACCACGCATTGTCGTGTCGCGTACCCGGGCGCCTGCTATCGCGCTGGCCGTGCGCGACGCGCTGGGCGCCACGGTGGCCGAAATGGGTTCGGCCGGAGCCAAGGTGGCAGCGGTGGTGCGTGGGCTGGCCGATGTCTACGTGCACGCCGGAGGCCAATACGAATGGGACTCCGCCGCGCCGGTGGCGGTGGCCCGATCCGCCGGTTTGCACGCTTCTCGGATCGACGGATCCGCCTTGGCCTACAACCGGGCGGATCCTAAGCTTCCGGACCTGGTGGTGTGCCGCTCGGAACTGGCTGAGGCCGTACTGGCCGTCACCGGCGGCGCGAACCGGCGGCCCGGTAGCGGTGATACCCAAAGTCGACTGGCCTAGCGTCGAGAAGTTCTCATCAGTCGCTTGCGGATCAAGCGGTGGGGCGCAGCCCGGCCGTGGTTCCGTTGTGGACCAACGTATCGGCTCGCGTCAGGGCCGGCTCGCGGCGAAGAGCTTCACGACGAGGCCGGATGCCACGCTGCCGGTCACGATCAGCGCGATACCCACTGCGAAATCGACCGAGCCGGTGACCAGGCCCGCGATCCCGGTGACCACGACGAACGTGGGCAACCACTCGATGAGCCCGACGGTGGACGGCAACCGGACCGGTTCACCGTTGGCCAGGTCGAGCCTGGCCGAGGCGTAATCCGGGTAGAACTCGGTGACCGCCACCGCAAAGAAGATGGCCGCCAGCTGCAGAATCCAGCCCGTCCAGAAATTGCTGGGGTCGTGAAAGACGTAGTCACCGATGAAACCGACCGCGGCAGCGAAGGTGAACGCGCTTGCCCATACCGCGGTGAGCACCGCATTGATTCGCCGAAACAGCTGGCTGGCCCAATACTCTTGGGGGGTCGTGTCTTTGGCGTATGCCATGGTGAACGGCTTACGGATCAGCAGGGTGAACCAGGCGAAACTCGCCAGACAAATGTTGGTCAGTTCGCCCGACCACAGTTCCAGCCAACCGATCATGCTGTCCGTCGCGACCAATCCGACCACCGCCAGCGCCGCGAAGAACAGCGCACCGAAGACCTCCAGGGCGTGAACCTTGATGCCCCGGATGAGGCCAGCCAGCATGACCAGCAACGAGAACCCCAATGCGGCAAGGACAGCCTCTTCGAAGCGGCCCGGTCCGGACAGGATCGACAGCAGCGCCCACGGCGCGATTCCAGCGAAGGGTGACTTCAGAAACGAGTCGATCACGCCGGCTCGGCGCTTGGTTTCCGGCCCGCCCGCGGGCTGCGGGGCGTCGTTGTCGCCGCCGCGATGGGCCTGTGCGTCCGGGCGGGCGGTGTGGTTCATCTGGTGCTCCTCGCAGACTCAACCATCCAACAATGACATGTGAATATTGGCATGTCACTAGTGACATGTCAATGCTGGAACGTTACGATGAGCGGGTGAGCTTGCGACATGCCGCGCTGGGGTTGCTTTCCCAGGAGCCCGGTAGTGGATATGACCTGCTGAAACGGTTCAAGTTGTCCATGGACAACGTCTGGCCGGCTACCCAGAGCCAGCTCTACGGCGAACTCAACAAGCTGGCTGCCGCGGGTCTGATCAAGGCGTCCGACGTGGGGCCGCGGGGTCGCAAGGAGTATGCGATCACCGATGCGGGGCGCGCGGAGCTACATCGCTGGATGACCTCTCCGCAGGAGGATCCGCCCATTCGCAACGCCGCGTTGTTGCGGGTGTTCCTGCTCGGCCAACTGTCTCCGGGTCAGGCGCGCAAGTACCTGGAATCGCTGTTGTCGCTGGCCGAGGAGGAGCATGCGCACTATCAGCAGATCCGAGACGCCTACGACTGGTCCGACGATGACGACGACAGCTTCTTTGCCCGCGCCGTTCTCGAGCAGGGGTTGCGGTGGAGCCGCCAAGAGAGCGAATGGGCCAGCTGGGTCATCGAGGGCCTGGATCGCCGGGGTGTTCGACGTAGCGACTGACGTGGATCGTCACGCGATTCAGCAGATGCATTGGGCTCGCACGGTGTTCAGATCCGCGTGCGGGCAGTGGCTTTGGGCCATTGGCCTCAGCGGGGCTGGTATGCAGCTTTCGGCTGCGGCAGAAGGGCTTTCCGCCATCTCGCCCATCCACCATAAGGATTTGACAATGTTTTCGTGACGCGGCGATGAGTTTTGCCCTCCGGTGCAGTCTGATCTGCATGGGCAAACTGATCTATGGCTTCAACGTGTCGGTGGACGGGTACATCGCCGACGCGCAAGGCAACATCGAATGGGCCGATCCGAGCGAGGAACTGCACCAGTACTGGAACGACTTCGAGCGTGAGACCGCTCGGTCGTTCTATGGCCGGCGGCTCTACGAACTGATGTCCGCGTATTGGCCGACCGCTGACAAGGCCCCGAACGCCACCCCTTTGATCGTCGACTTCGCCCAAATCTGGCGCGATATGCCCAAGGTCGTGTTCTCGCACACGTGTAAGTCCGTCGACTGGAACTCCCGCCTGGAACGCGGCGACCCGGTCGAGGTGGTAAGGAGGCTGAAAGCCGAAACCGACGGCAGGCTGGAGGTGGCCGGCGCGACGCTGGCCGCACCAATCGTGCGGGCCGGACTGGTGGACGAGTACCGGATGGTGGTCACGCCCACCGCGGTGGGCGGGGGCACCCCGTTCTTCCCAACCCTGCCGTCATGGATCTCGCTGCGACTGTTGGAAAACCGCACCTTCCCGGGCGGCGCAGTCCTGCTGCGCTACGAGGCCAAACACGACTGATCGAACTCCCCGGCGAGACGACCTGCGAAGGCATTACGAGCTACACGACTCGAGCGGCACCTCGCCACTGCTGCCGGACGGCCGGCTTGTTCGACATCCACCAACGGTCCGGCGGCTACCCTCCGAAATGCGCAGAACGACCGATCGCCGCACAAGCCTTGATCTGCGGTCAAGGTGCCGGCCGGTACAGCGGGCACCTGTTCGCTGTGAGTGAACATGTGAAATCGGTTGTCTGGCAGTAACTTTCTGCCCAGTTCTTGTCGGCGTCCATCGACAGATTGCGGGTATGAGCTCGGGTGGTGTCGTGGATCGGGAGACAGTCACGGCGGCCTTTGATGTTTTGATGCGGCGCTGGACACGGTGGTGGATTTGAACTTTGATGCGTTGACCACCCCGGTGTGGTTGGCGTTGATGCAGCGGTGTGAAAAGGTGCGCCGGCGCCTGCGCGTGCCCGAGCATCAGCTGATCAACAACTTGGCCCGCCAAGCCAGCGCCGAGGAGTTGGGCGGCAAGCGGTCGCGGCCAACCCCGCACCAACACCATGCATCACCCACGAAAGTTCCTCCGCGCCGACGAAGGCGTCGACGAGGAGACGGCGTAGCTCCATGAGCCTGGGGCAAACTAGTGGACGTCGGATAGCGCCCGGCCCATTCGCGATACGGCCTCGGTCAGAATGGCTTGGCTGGTCGCGAAATTGATGCGCACGTGCCCGTCCCCGCCGGTGCCGAACACGTGCCCGGAACTCAGCGCGACGCGGGCGTGGTCCAGGAACCACCTGGCCGGGCCCGATAGGTCCGACACCACCGCAAGACCGTCGGCGGCATGTTCAGCGAAACCGAGCTGGCGACAATCCAGCCAAGCGAGGTAAGTCCCTTGCGGCCACAGGTATTTCACCCCGGGAAGGTGTTGGTCGACCAGAGCGCCCACCAAGTTTCGGTTGGCATCTAGGCCGCGCAGTACGGCGTCTAGCCAAATGCCGCCGCTGCGGAAGGCTTCGGCATGCGAGATGACACCCAGGTGGCTTGGTCCGTGACTGACCTCCTCGGGCATGCGGCGAAGGTCGGCGGCTGCTTCGGCGCCGGCGATGGCCACGGCGGCTTTGATGCCGCAGAGGTTCCACGCTTTTGACGCGGACAGCACGGCGAAGGCATTCTCGGCGCCGGGGACACTGAGATACGGCGTGAATCGGGCCCCGGGCGGCACGAGAGGCGCATGAATTTCGTCAGACACCACCCGGACGCCGAACCGGCGCGCCAGTTCGGCGACCTCGCGCAGTTCGTCGACGGTGTGGACGGCGCCGGTCGGGTTATGGGGATTGCACAACAGGTAGGCGACCTTCCCGCCGGAACCAGCAGCGCGAGCGAATGCCTGCTCCAGCGTGTCGAGATCGATCCGGCCGTCAATACCCAGCGTCGCTTCGATCACGCGGCGGCCGTCATGGGACACGAAGGCGTAGAACGGCGCGTAGACCGGCGAATTGACGATCACCGCGTCACCGCGGTCGGTGACCAGCCGGAGCAGCTCAACGACACCGAGCATGACGTCGGGCACGATCGCGGTGCGCCCGATATCCAGGTCGTGCCATTGCCAACGCTGAGAGGCGAATTCGGCTACCGCCTCGGCATAGGCGGTGCCGTGGGGATATCCGGTGTCCCCGCGGTCGACGGCACCGTGGATGGCGGCGGCCACCGTCGGCGCAAGGTTGACATCCATCTCCGCGACCCACAACGGCAGGACATCGGCCGGGTACGCGCGCCATTTCATGCTGGTGCGGCGCCGCAGTTGCTCGAGCGTCGGCTCCTCGAACGGATTGGTCACCGTTGCAGATTACGGCGCAACGGTGCGGAGTCACCGGGCGGCAAAGGCGTGCGCGGGGATGGTCAACGGCAAATCCACCGAACTGAGCAGGCCCGGCTCGGCGGCGATGACATAGGGGACGGCATTCACGACGCGAATTGCGGTGGCAACCATCGCGCCGGCCCCCGAGGTCATGCTCGCGATTCCGGCCCGACCCGGGTCCCGCAGCGTTGCCGCCATGGTGCAGTCGATATCGGGATCCCGTTGATCACGATGCGGTAGGACAGGTTCCCCACACCGGTCGGCCAGTGGGGCGCGATATCGTGCGCGAGTCGGGTGACGTGCTCGATGACGATGACTTCGCGGTCCTCGGCCACGGTGATGGCCTGCATGCGTATCGCCCCACATGTTCCGGCCGCCCCGGTACCCATCGCCACCTCCAGCGTCCGGTTGGTGACGGTGCGATCGAATCGTTCACGGATTTCCTGCAATTGGATGCCAAGCGCATCGGCGATCAATCGGATCTGTCCCTGCCATTCGGCGGCTATCGCGCCGGCACTGGCGACCCAGCGTTGATAGTCGAGCGACTGTCCGAATCCCAGCCCGTTGATCATGATGTCAGCGACGCCGTGATCGTCATGCAGGCCGATCTCCAGAGCATGGATCTTCTCGATGGTCGACGACTGGGTGGACAGCACCAACGGCAGATAATCGGCGGCGAAGCCCGGTTCGATACTTGAGGCATACAGCGACACCCGGCCTTGCCTGGCCGCGGCAGCGAGTTGGTCGCGCCATTCGGTGGCTGGTAGGCCTGCGGATTGACCAGCCGCGTCGTACTGGTCGTGACGACGTTGATCCCAGCTTCGAGCAGCTTCACGTAGTCGGGGATCGCGAGCGCGTCGCGTTCGGGGCCGGCGGCCGCATAGACCACGCATTCGGGCTCGAGGGCAATCATTGCGTCCGCGTCATCGGTGGCGGCAAGACCTATCGACTCTCCGTTGGCGAGCCCGCCGGCGTCCTTGCCGACCTTGTGGGGCGAATGTACCCACACCCCAGCACGTTCCAGTTTCCGACGGTGCTGGATGGCGCGGATCGCGATCGACCCGATGCCACTCGTCGCCCACACCACCACACGGTGCGTCATCGTTTCTCGTTTGTCGCGGCTCCGCGGGTCCGCTGCAGATCGCCTAGTGTCCTGAGTCATTAATTCGGCGGCTCTTGTTAGCGACCGATTCGAGGATTTGGTCGGCGGTTTTGGTCCAGACGTAGGGGCGGGGGCTGTCGTTTGAGGTTTGGATCCAGGCGCGGATGTCGGCGTTGAGTTGGCGTACCGAGGTGTGGGTGGTCTTCTCGTCGACACAGAGCACCACCGCACGCTCGGGAGGGTTGAGGCAGAGCCTAACGACATCGCGGACCTTCTCGACGAACAATGGGTCCTTGGACAATTTCCAGGAATCCTGTTTGTGCGGAGCCGATCCGAACGCCCGCCATACCCGCGAAACCATCGACTGACTCAACCCCAGGTGCTCGGCCATCGACCGCGTCGACCAGTGCGTGGCATCTGGCGGCGCGCTCTCCAACGTCGCGGTGATCAACGCTTCGATCTGCCCATCGCCGACCAGCCGCGGCCGGCCGGGGCGTGGCTCATCGAGCACGTCATCGCAGCGGTACTGCACAAACCTATTGCGCCACCTGCGGATCGTTCCGCGATCAAGCTCCAGCCGCTCTGCCAGTTCGACATTGGAACCACCGTCGGCCGCGGCCAACACGATCCGAGCCCGCAATGCCAGCCCCGCAGCACTCTTGCGGCGCCGCATCCAGCCCTCCAACTCGCCTGTTCGGCATAAGAGCGGGCGAATTAATGACAGGACACTAGGGGGATAGCAGCCGTCGCCGGTGGGCGGGGTTGCACACCGAAGCGCAGCAGACACGGCGACCGCATTGCCGACCCACGCAGCCGTAGCCCATCAACCCACGTCGAGTCCCTGACGTGCAGTTCGGGTACCAGGTAGGGCATCGGTGGCCCCTTCGGTTGCGGCGACGAAGAATACCGAATATTTGATCCCCAAGCTAACGGTGCCCGGGGCGCCAGGTCAAGGCATGACGACTGAAGCCGCGGTTCGCCAACGCCAGCGGTGAACAAAAGTTAGGTTGTGGTCGGTAGGCCGGACGGTCGAAGCTACCCCGCGTTGTGCTGCGAGCCTCGCATCGGCACTGCCGATCAGCCCAACGAATTGGCCGTGCGCGCACCGATCGCCGCTTGCCTTAATCGCTCTGGTCCACCAAGACCGCGCCCTCGGGTCGGTCTCCGAGTGTGTGCAGGGGCAGCTCCTCGCCGGTGGCGGTGCGGCGGACAATCCGGGCCAATTCCACGGGCGCATCACATTGCAGGTAGTGATCGGCACCGGGTATCACCCAGTAGCGGCTGCGCCCGGGCTGGTCTTTCAGATACGCCTGCCAGACATGGTTGGCGACGCGCAGCGGGGCGACGCTGTCGTGCAGTCCCCAGACCAGCGTCGTGTTCAGAGAGATTGTGGAAAGCTCTTCAAGCCAACGTGTTTCGTCGGCTGCCCGCTCGTGCAGATACTGAATTGTGTCGGGCAGCACGCGGATGCCGTCGTTGTGGGCAAAGCACTTCGCCAACGCGGCGATCTCCGGATCGTCCAGCGTGCGCCGCGGGATGAACGTGCTGGCCCCCAGGCCGGCCGCGAGCAGTTCGGGCGTCGTCGCGGCGGCGGTAGCCCGTCCCGTTGCCGCGTCGAGCAGCGCCGTCTGGAACGCGGTGAGGTTCGACAGCGGCAGGTAAATGTTGGCGTTGGTGATGATCACGTCCCGCGGCAGTGCCGGTGGGTTCTCGGCGGCCAGCATGCCCAGCGCGATCATGCCCACGCTGCTGCCGCGGTCGTGGGTCAGCATCCGGAACTCGGTCAGTTGCCACACCCCCCTGATGGCGTGCACGAGTAAGCGGGCGTCGTCGTACAACGAGTAGACGTAGGGCTCGGGCGGCTTGTCGGACATACCGTAGCCCGGGAAGTCGAGCACGAAGATATCGAAATCCGAGCCCAATTCGCCCGCCAACCCGAAGTAGTCGATGCTGGACGTCGGGAAGCCGTGGACCAGGACCAGCGCCGGCGCCCCCGATGTTCCGCAGCGGCGGGTAAACACCGACACCTCGGCACCATCATTGGCCGCGGTGGTCGACCGCCAGCGCAATTCGGTACCGCCGCTGTGCCATTCGGCGAAGATGTCCACGGGTGCGGTCCCTCCCTTGAAGAAGTTAGGCAAAGGTCGCTATCGCCAGCAACAGCGGCAGCTGGTTGGAGCGAAGTTCTGGCATCTGCAGTCGGTCTGGCCCGAAGAACGAGCCACTGAGGTAGTTGTCTGCGTTCCATACCGCGGCGGTGCTCACCTGTCCCTGGTAACTGAAATAGTCCAGCACATACGGCACCGCGTCGGCTTCCAGCAGCGACGGGCCGTTCATCAGCTGGAAGTGCAGGTGCGGCGCATTGGAGTTGCCGGTATTGCCCAGTTTGGCGATCTGTTGGCCTTTTTTGACCTTGTCACCGGGTTTGACCAGCAACGAGCCCTTGATGAGGTGCGCGTAGAGCGCGTACACACCGTCACCGAGGTCCATCACGATGTGGTTGCCGTCGATGGTGTTGATTGTCATCTTGGCCGCCAGGGCAGGATCGGATGCCGGCAGGATGCCCGGCACGTTGGCCTCGACAGTGTCGAGTGTGGAGGTCACGGTGCCGTCGGCCACCGCATAGACGGGAACCCCGTAAGAGACGTAACTCTCGTTGCGGGTTTGGTCGCCGGTGTAGAAATTGCCCTGGTCGTCCATGTGCATCCAGTCGATCGCAAAACGCTGACTGTTGTTCAGCTTCATGTTGACCGGCAGGATAGCGTCGCGGTGCGCCCAGCCCGGATCGCAGCAGCCGTTGAAGGCGACCCAATTGTTGCCCCGCAGTGGTGGACTGATCACCCGCGGCATGCCGGCCGAGATGTCGAACGGAGCACCCAGCGTATCCAGCGGTCCGGGTTCGTTGCTCACCGCCGGGTTGGTCACCCCGGTGCCGTGCAGCCGCAACATGACCGCCTTCGGAAATTGGGACAGTGTGTCCAACGTGAAGTCCAGCAGCAGCGTCCGCGATGTCTGCGGCGCTATGGCGAAGTCCGGGGAGCTCTGTTGGGTGAGCTGTCGTAATCGGTTGCAGTTTCCGTAGTTACAGGCGGGGTCGACCAATTGCGGGCCGGCGAACGAAGCCAGCACTTTCGTGGGCTCCTGGGCGTCGACGACGTCGACTGCGGTCAAACTGGCCGGCCCCCCGGTAGCATTGGTGATCTGCACGTCGAAAGCCAAGTGATACTTTCCGTCGCTGCCGGGAAAAGGAAATGTCGGCCGGCTGATCGGCGCAACGGTCAACGGGGTGAACGCGTCGGGCACCGTCACACCGGCGAGCGGGTTGGACCTGGCCGGGGTGGTCGATGCGCCGCCGCCGGCACCGCTCCGGTTGCCCGACGAGCACGCGGCGACCAAGAGGATCAACCAGAAGGTGGCCAACGGTTTCCAGAGCGGACGGCGTGCGGGTGCAGGTGCCATCTGGTGGGCCTCCTTGGTCAGTGCCGGGTCCCGTGAGCTTAGCCTCGATCCACGGATGGATTGGGTTCGTTTCGGGTGTCGAGATGAGGAAAGTGCCTTTTGACCTGGGATGATTGGAGTTTCCAGACAACAATCGTCCAGCTCAAGAAAGGCACTTTCGGTGAGAGTGTGTCACAGGTTCGCGCCCTCGTCGGCGGTGTTCGATGATGACAATCTCGTGTCGTGTGCTGGTTTGGTGCCGGTGATGA
>NZ_UPHT01000184.1 GCF_900566085.1 Mycobacterium attenuatum | reverse complement strand
CCCCCACACCAAAACCCGCCACATACAACTCCCCCACCACACCCACCGGCACCGGCCGCAACCACCCATCCAGCACCAACAACGCCGCCCCCGACACCGGCGACCCAATCGGCGGCACCCCCGAACCCACAACCAGCGGCGCACTCATCGACGCATACACCGTCGTCTCACTGGGACCATAAGCATTGACCATCACCCGACCCCGCGCCCACCGATCCACCACCTGCGCCGGACAGGCTTCACCGGCCACCACCAATGCCGCCGATTCCAACCCCTGCGGCGCCAACATCGCTACCGCGGAAGGCGTCTGGCTCAATACGGTTACCTGTTCGGCCACCAGCAGGGCGTGCAGGTCCTCCGGCGATTCCGCCACCTCCTCCGGCACGACGACCAGCCGCCCACCAGCCAGCAGCACACCCCAGATCTCCCAGACCGACACGTCGAAGGAATGTGAATGCCACTGGGAGACCGTAAAAGGCGTTGTAGTGCCGTTGTTTTGCGGACGGGTACCGAAGAATTCGTTGATTCGGAAGAGTTGGGTGACGTTCTGGTGGGAGATCGCTACGCCCTTGGGCACGCCGGTGGTGCCGGACGTGTAGATGAGGTAGGCGATCTCATCGGCGGCCGGTGCCGGCAACGCCGTGTCCGGATAGCCGGCGACGCGAGCATCCGCGATGTCGATCACCGTCACGTCGTATCCGTCCAGCCGGTCGGCAAGCCCGGTGGTGGTGAGGGCGGCGACGGGCGCGGCGTCGCCGAGCATGAACCCGATCCGGGCCGGGGGCAGTGCCGGGTCGATCGGCAGGTACGCCGCTCCCGTCTTGAGCACCGCGGCCATGGCGACGACGGCCTCAGCGGACCGGGGCAGCACCAGCGCCACCCGGGCACCCGGCCCAACACTGTGGCCGATCAGCAAGTGCGCCAACCGGTTCGACGTGGCGTCAAATTCGTGATAGGTGATCGACCGACCCGCGCAGCGCACCGCCACCGCGTGCGGGGTGCGCGCCACCTGGGCGGCCAGCGCGGCCGGAATCGACACCGCGGGCAGTCTGGGCCGCCGGAGCACCGCGCGGTTGCCCCACCCGTCCAGACGCTCGTGTTCGGCGTCGCTGAGCAGGTCCACCGACGACAGGGGCGCCGCGGGAGCGTCGGTCACGGCCACCAGGAGCCGCTGTAACCGCTCGATCAGCACATCGATGCTGGCCGCATCGAAGACATCGGTACGGAACTCCACGGTCCCGGCGATTCCGGCGAATTCACCGGTGTCGGTGAAGCATTCGCCCAGGGACCAGGTCAGGTCCATGCGCGCGCTGTGGGTATCGACGGGCATGGCGGTGACCTGCAGGTCGCCCAGTGCCAGCGGGGCAGAAGCGTTGTTCTGCCACGCTAACATCACCTGGATCAGCGGGTGATGAGTCAGTGATCGGGTCGGGTTGAGCCGCTCCACCAGCAGTTCGAACGGCACATCTTGATGTTCGTAGGCGGCCAGGCTGCGCCGGCGGACCTGGGCGAGCAAGTCGGTGAAGCTGGGATCCCCCGCCAGGTCGACGCGAAGCACCAACATGTTGACGAAAAATCCCACCAGCTCCTCGAGCCCGGGCTCGCGTCGTCCGGCGATCGGAAACCCAACCGCCACATCGCGACTGGTGCTGACGTTGGCCAACAGCACCGCCAACGCCGCCTGGACCACCATGAAGCTGGTGACGTTGTGCTCGCGGGCCACCCCCCGAACCCGTTGCTGCAATGCGGCCGGCCAGTCCACGGTGATCTTGGCGCCGCGGTGATCAGCGACCGGCGGATAGGGCCGATCGACGGGAAGTTGCAGGCGTTCGGGCAGCCCGGCCAGCGCATCCTGCCAGTAGGCAAGCTGGGTGGCGATGGGGCTGCGGCCGTTGTCGAGCTCGCCCAGTTGCGCGCGTTGCCACAGTGCGTAATCGGGGTACTGCAGGGGCAACTCAGCCCAGTCGGGGCGCTCGCCGGCGCATCGGCTGGCGTAGGCCAGAGCCAGGTCGCGTGCCAGCGGGGTCATCGACCAGCCGTCGGCGGCGATGTGATGCACCGCCACCACCAAAACGTTTTCGTCGCCGGTGACCGTGAAAAGCGTTGCCCGCATGGGGACTTCAGTTGCCAAATTGAAGGAGTAGCGCGCTGATTCGCCGATGGCCCGCTCCAGTCGGGCCGCCGGCCATCCCGCGGCGTCGACGACCGCCCAACCGAAATCGGCTTGCTCGGCGCCGATCACGGCCTGCTGGGCAATGCCATCGGTGACTTCGAATACGGTGCGCAAGCTTTCGTGGCGGCCCACCACGTCGGCCAGCGCCGCATGCAGCGCCTGGGCGTCGAGCCGGCCGCGCAGCCGCAACGCCACCGCCACGTTGTAGACCGGTGAAGGGCCTTGCAACTGGTCGAGCAGCCACAACCGGCTCTGGGCAAACGACAGCGGAACCACCGCGGGCCGCTCCCGGGCCACCAGGGGCTCGAGCGCACTGCCGCACCCATCGACGAGGGGGGCCAACCGGGCGATCGACGGCGCGTCGAACAGCGCGCCCACTTTGAGATCGGAATTCAGGATGGCGTTGATGGCAGCGATGACCCGCATCGCCGACAAGGAGTCGCCGCCGAGGTCGAAGAACGAGTCGTCGATGCCGACGCGTTGCACACCCAGCACCCGCGCGTATATGCCGGCCAAGATCTCCTCGACCGCAGTCGTGGGAGCGCAATACCGCTCGCGATCAACA
>NZ_UPHT01000084.1 GCF_900566085.1 Mycobacterium attenuatum | reverse complement strand
CGTCGCGGATCAGACCGTCACGCACCCCGTGCAGCATGTTCACAATGTTGCGGAAGGCCTGGTTCATCTGGCCCATGGTGTCCAACGAGGTCGCCTCGGCCAGACCGCTCCAGCCCGCGCCGGAGATATTCTGCGAGGACGCCCACATCCGGCGGGCCTCGTCCTCAACCGTCTGAGCGTGCGTCTCGAAACGGCCCGCCATCGCCCGCATCGCGTGCGGGTCGGTCATAAAGCGTGAAGTCACCTGATTCTCCTTGCTTGGGAGTTTGCTTGGATTCTTTGACTTGGTTTCTTTGCCTAGAGACTGCCTTGGTCAGTGTCGTCTGTTGTTCGTGGGTGCGATGGCCGAGCAGCTACGCGTTGACGCAACCGCCGACCGGAGAACTATGGATGATCCCCCCTTTCCAGCCGACGGCCACCGGGCATCGCGGTACGGCGACACGACATCGGGCACCGACCGCAGCATTGGATCCGACGACCATGGCGCTCGAAAGCCTCGGGGCACGGACTCGGCCGAGTAGCCGGACCGCTGACGGACAGACCGGCGCGAGATCGCCTTAGGACTGACGGCCGTAGCAGAATCCATCCCCCGGTCCCCAGCTGCCTGAGTGGTCAGCCAGCGGCGGCGGCGTTGGCGGCCTCGGTGGCCGCGTACGAACCGGAACTGGTTGCCAATGTGTTAACGAACATTTCGTGTATCGCGGCGGCCTGGGCGCTGACGGCTTGATACATCTGCGCATGCGCAGCGAATTGGGCCGCGGTCAACGCCGAAACCTCGTCGGCGGCCGCTGGCACAACCCCTGTCGTGGGGGCCGCCGCGGCGGCGTTCTGAGCGTTCATCGTGGTGCCAATACCCTGCAGACTCGCGGCTGCAGCGGCCAGCGCTTCCGGCTGCGTGGTCACAAATGACATGCTGATTTCCTCCCTTGATTGTCCCCGGCACCGCTCTACTGCAAGAGAGTAGATGACCGACCGGCGCCAAGTTGCTTTCAACGTCACGATTTAGCAAGTGTTCACGTGTTGGCACGGCAAATTCACCTGTGGTAACGACACAGTAACAGCGGAAAGGCCTGTTTGTCGTCCGCTCAGCAAACTCCCAAGCAAACATGTAGGAAGTCCGGTGCCGACACCTCACGCGTGGTGGTACACGCCCGGCCCGGATCGTGGGCATCGGGGCGCGTTCCGCGTGGGTGCTGCAGCGTCGGCGAGGCACGGCACAAGTTGATTGTCAGCCGGCAAAAGGCGGGCGGGCCATCACGGTGGGCCGGAAGCCGTAGCGTGGCCCGGCGGTCGCCGCAGCTCCGCTACCGGCACCGGCTAGTGGCAGTCCGCCGAGCAGATTGCCGGCTGCCGTATCGGGTGCGGCGCTGACGGTGCTGATCGGCAACGGAGCCGCGTGACCAACCGCCGGGCCTATCCCCGCGATCGCGGCCGGCACTGACAACTTCCCCACAGAGGCCGCCTGGCCCATGCTTGCCGCTACCCCACTACCACCGCCGCCCAGCAGCCCGCCCAATCCCGCTAAGCCATTCGCAGCGGCGCTGCTGGCTGCCGAGGAGGCGGCCGGCGTCAGCCCCTTGCTCAGCGACAGCAAGGTATTCGCCATACCGGTCGAGAAGTAGGGCAGGCCTTCGATGTTGTATGCGGGACCGGCGAAGTTCCTGAATGCGGTGATGAACCACTGCGGGTTCAAGGTGCTGTTTCCACCTATCCCGGTCAAGATCGAGCCCAGGATTGAGTTCGGGTTGAAGACTACCGATCCCAAAGTCTCGCTGGTCGGAGTCAGCCCGACAAGAGCCACGTTCGAGGGCGACGCGAGACTTGCCAGTTGGGACTGCAAACCGTTAATCAGGTTCGAGAATGTTTGCTGCGCCGAGCCGGCCGCAGTGCCGGCCGCTTGCGTGACCGCGCCCGACTGTAATGCCGCTGCGGCTGGGCTGGTCGTCTGCGGCGGCGAAGCGAACGGAGCGATCTTCGTAGCGGTAGCGGACGAGCCCGCATACTGGTACATGACGGCGGCGTCTTGTGCCCACATTTCCCCATATTGGGCCTCGAGCGCCGCGATGGCGTTGGTGTACTGGCCGAACACGTTGGCAGTCAGCAGCTGCGTGAGCTCGGCACGGTTGAGCGCAACCAGCTGCGGGGGCACGATCGCCGCGTGCGCGGCCTCGTATGCCGCTGCCGCGGCGGTGGCCTTGGTTGCCGCCAGTTCGGACTGGGTGGCGGCGTTGCTCATCCAGGCCACGTAGGGCGCGATCGCCTCGGCCATCGATGCCGACGCCGGGCCAAGCCACTCTTCGCTCGCCAGGCCGGTGATCACGGCCTCGTAAGCTGTGGCGGCGGCATTCAGCTCAGCTGCCAACCCGTTCCAAGCGGACGCTGCGGCCGTCATCGGCGCCGAGCCCGGGCCGATGTACATCAGTGCGGAATTGATCTCCGGCGGTAATGCCCCAAAATCCATTAGTTTGACCCTTGTCTGCTCGCGACTGCGTTCGCCGCCTCGGGGGCCGCAAACAAGGCGGCGCTGACACCCAAGGTCTTGACGAACATCTCGTGGATGGTTACGGCTTGTGCGGATGCGATCCGGTACATCTGGGCATGGGCGGCGAACTGCGCCGGTGCCTCATCAGCTGCCGCTGGAACGGCGCCGGTCGTGAGGACCGCCACGGCGGCGTTGTGAGCGTTCGGTGCCGGGCCGATGCCTTGTGGGGTGGCGGCAACAGCCGGTGCTGCTGGCTGTGTCGTCACAAACGACATCAGTTTCCTCCCTCGAATAACCCTGTGCCTCACCGGCTTCAGGGCACCCCATCCCGTGATCACGGTACTTGGCCGTGATGGCTCGGCATGGTTCCGATGCCAACTATTCATTCCTGGACCGCTACTGTTCACTTATTGCTATCGAGCATTAATCTGCAGTTGGTGTTTGCATCAGCATCTATGCGGTTTGTAGCCTCCATTTGGGTTGCTCGGACTTGCTGAATCGGCATGCTCACGAGTTACCCGGCCGGCAGCGGGCGGGTGAGGACGTGGTGGCGGAAGCCGTATTTGTTGACGTAGCCGGCGGTGCGCCGGCCGGCGCCGGTCAGGGGTATTCCGCGCAGTAATCCCGATGTTCCGGCGTTGGTCGCGGTGGCTTCGAGGACGCTGACGGTCCCAGCTTGGCCGGACAAGGGACTGATGTCTGCGGCCGTGATGGCCGCCCACGTGGGTGGCACCGACAACCGGCCCACGGTTGCGGCCTTACCCAGACCGGCCGCCGGGGCACCCCAGGAACCACCCACGGCTCCCGGTGGCGCCAGCGCTCCACCGAGCGCGGGATTGGGCGCCGGAGCGCCCGGCAACAGACCACCACCCCACGCTATAAGCGAATTGACCGACCCCAGAGCGAAGTACGGGTAATTGGTAACCGAGTTCCAAATATTTGTCGACTCCCCGAATAGTGTGGCGAGCAGTCCGGTGGGTCCGACCACCCAGGGCGGAACCGCCAGCGACGACGGGGTCAGCGAGAAACCCAGTTGGGATAGCGGCGATGTCAGGCTGCCCAGCAGTGCAGTCGTCGACATGGCCGGAACATCGGTGGGTGCGGAGTTGGCTGCCGATGTGGTGACGGCCTGCGCGACGGCGGCGGCCTGCCCGGCTGCCGCCTCGGGTTGGGTGGTGATCGGCGGCGCCTGGAACGGCCTCAACTGCGTAGCGGTGGCCGAGGAAGCGGCATAGCCATACATCGCGACGGCGTCTTGTGCCCACATCTCGCCGTAGTGGGCTTCGGTGGCCGCGATTGCCGGTGTGTTCTGTCCGAAAAAGTTGGTTGCGATCAAGGTGAGCAACAACGCTCGGTTGGCCGCGATCACCGGAGGCGGCACCGTCATCGCGAAAGCGGTGTCGTAGGCTGTGGCGGCTGCGCGAGCTTGCATGCCCGCTTGCTCGGCTTGCTCGGCGGTGGCGTTGAGCCAGGCCACGTAGGGTGCGGCCGCGGCCAGCATCGACGCCGACGCCGGCCCTACCCACGGTGAGCTGGTCAGTTCGGCGATCACCGAGCCGTAGCCGGCCGCCGCCGTGTCCAATTCTGCGGCCAACCCGTCCCAGCCCGCCGCAGCGGCCATCATCGGACCTGATCCCGGGCCGGCATACAGTCGTCCCGAGTTGATCTCCGGCGGTAACGCCCCGAAGTCCAACACCCGCCCCTCCCTGGCCGACCGCGACTGCGACAGCCAAGCCGGTTGCGGCTACGCCATCACCTTGACCGCGAACACGTCGCGGGCCAGCACTACTGATCGCTATCTGAGCTGATGCCGGGGCGCATCGGTGGCCGCCAACGACGGCCGCTTATGGGTATACGGTCACCAACCGGAATGCGCCCTCAGCGTCGAGAAGCCGGGAACTATAACATCGGCAGTCAACAGTTCGGTCGTTGCGAACCCGTTGCATACCGAACACATTAAATTGCGAACTCCGCTTACCGCGGCCGGAACGGAGCGGGGGGTGACGCGGACGGCCTAGTCGCGACCCGGCCACACCGGCCGATGCCCGCCGGCTCCTAAGCTCCTACCTGCGAGAGCTCACCCCGTCTGCAGCTCGCCAGCTTGCGGCTAGGCCAGTAGTCGCGGTGCTTCCGCGGATAAAAATCTGTTCGCGGATAAAGCTAAATGGCGGACGTCATCAGTGCGGGCATAAGTCGCCAACCCGACTTCCGTGGATGGCGATCAGCCGACGTTGCCGTGGTGAACATGGTGACGTCGGGGGTTCGCCCTGGTAACCCAGTTCGCGGTGGTTTCGCTATCCGGCCGATGGCGGGCGGGCGAGGACGTGGTGGCGGAAGCCGTATTTGTTGACGTAGCCGGCGGTGCGCCGGCCGGCGCCGGTCAGGGGTATTCCGCGCAGTAATCCCGATGTTCCGGCGTTGGTCGCGGTGGCTTCGAGGACGCTGACGGTCCCAGCTTGGCCGGACAAGGGACTGATGTCTGCGGCCGTGATGGCCGCCCACGTGGGTGGCACCGACAACCGGCCCACGGTTGCGGCCTTACCCAGACCGGCCGCCGGGGCACCCCAGGAACCACCCACGGCTCCCGGTGGCGCCAGCGCTCCACCGAGCGCGGGATTGGGCGCCGGAGCGCCCGGCAACAGACCACCACCCCACGCTATAAGCGAATTGACCGACCCCAGAGCGAAGTACGGGTAATTGGTAACCGAGTTCCAAATATTTGTCGACTCCCCGAATAGTGTGGCGAGCAGTCCGGTGGGTCCGACCACCCAGGGCGGAACCGCCAGCGACGACGGGGTCAGCGAGAAACCCAGTTGGGATAGCGGCGATGTCAGGCTGCCCAGCAGTGCAGTCGTCGACATGGCCGGAACATCGGTGGGTGCGGAGTTGGCTGCCGATGTGGTGACGGCCTGCGCGACGGCGGCGGCCTGCCCGGCTGCCGCCTCGGGTTGGGTGGTGATCGGCGGCGCCTGGAACGGCCTCAACTGCGTAGCGGTGGCCGAGGAAGCGGCATAGCCATACATCGCGACGGCGTCTTGTGCCCACATCTCGCCGTAGTGGGCTTCGGTGGCCGCGATTGCCGGTGTGTTCTGTCCGAAAAAGTTGGTTGCGATCAAGGTGAGCAACAACGCTCGGTTGGCCGCGATCACCGGAGGCGGCACCGTCATCGCGAAAGCGGTGTCGTAGGCTGTGGCGGCTGCGCGAGCTTGCATGCCCGCTTGCTCGGCTTGCTCGGCGGTGGCGTTGAGCCAGGCCACGTAGGGTGCGGCCGCGGCCAGCATCGACGCCGACGCCGGCCCTACCCACGGTGAGCTGGTCAGTTCGGCGATCACCGAGCCGTAGCCGGCCGCCGCCGTGTCCAATTCTGCGGCCAACCCGTCCCAGCCCGCCGCAGCGGCCATCATCGGACCTGATCCCGGGCCGGCATACAGTCGTCCCGAGTTGATCTCCGGCGGTAACGCCCCGAAGTCCAACACCCACCCCTCCTAAGCCCCTGCTTGACCGATCGCGATCGCGACAGCCAAGCCGGTTGCGGCTACGCCATCACCCTGGTCGCGAACTCACCACGGGCCAGCAGTCTCTAGACCGCACCTGCCCATACCGCGAGTTGCATTGGCTGCCGATGCCCATCAGTGGCGCGCCCCCGCCGTCTGTTGAGTCAACTCGTTACCGGCAGTCATCGCTCAGCCGACACCGGGTCCATCTGCGGCCGTTACGGCCGCCGCTCCCGCGGGTACGGCCTGCAACGGAATGCCCCCTCGAGCTCCAAAAGCCCGGGATTTTAGCATCGCCAATCAGCAGTTCGTTCGTTATGAACCCGTTGCACATCAAACACTTTAAGTCGCCGAACGGCGTTCACCAGGCGAGGACGCCAACAATTCATTCCCCGCAAACCATTGTTAAGCTGTCGTTAAACACCGAGTTCGGTTGTGCCCACGTGACCTGCGCAAACCGGCTTCGCGGAGGACTGGACACCGAAGGCGCCGTCCGATATGAACTCCCTAAGCGCACCGCGCTCGCATGCGATCTCGGGTCTGTGAACACCTATGAAGATCTATAAATCTATGAAATGTCTTGGGATGACAGCGGTGTCGTCAGTCCTCATCGAGGATCAGCGCCATCTCGGGACATGAGGCGACACCATCGCGAGTCAACTGCTCGTCCTCCGGGCGCACCTCGCGTTCTTCCAGGACCGAATAGCCCGAGTCATCAATCGGGAACAGTTCCGGCGCCACCGCGTAGCACTGGGCGTGTCCCACACACCGCGACTGCTCCAAACGAACCCTCATGTGGTTTCCTCCCGGGGCCTCAGGCATTCGCGTTGTAGAGCCGCCCATGTCCGTCGAACAAACTTCCAAGAGGCTAGCCGAGCGCGCCGTCGTCAACCAGGTCCCCACACATGTCGTCGGCTTGGCGCGTGTTTGCCACCCGTGCGATATTGGCTTTGTCACCGGGCCCGGCTGCCTCGAAGGCCGTGAAAAGGGAAAGCGGACAGCACAAGAGTGAGTATTACCGAAGGCGGCGAGGTCGGCGCGTTTTACCTTCCGCGGCTTGAGTATTCGACGTTGCCGATGGCCAGCAACCGGGGCCTGGGCTGGAAGACGCTACGCGACGCGGGGCCAGTGGTGTTCATGAACGGCTGGTACTACCTGACCCGCCGTGAAGACGTGCTCGCGGCGTTACGCAACACCAAGGCGTTCTCGTCGCGGGAAGCCTTTCGGTCCCCGGGCAATCCTCTACCACTGGTGCCCCTCGGCTTCGACCCGCCGGAGCACACCCGGTACCGCAGGATTCTGCAACCGTTTTTCAGCCCGGCTGCTCTGGCCAAGGTTCGACCGGCGCTGCTGAGCCATACCGTCGCCATGATTGATTCCCTCGCCTCTCGCGGTGGATGTGAGGTGATGGCCGATTTCGCAAATCTGTTTCCGTTTCAGCTGTTTCTGGTGCTCTATGGCCTGCCGCTGGAAGATCGCGACCGCCTGATTGCCTGGAAAGATGCCGTCATCGCCATGTCGGACCGGCCTCACCCGACCGAGACCGACGCTGCTGCGACCCGCGAGTTGTTCGAATACCTCGCCCGAGCAGTCGCCGAACGCAAACAGAATCCGGGCCCCGACGTCTTGTCGCAGGTGCTCATCGGTGATGATCCGCTGACCGAGGTCGAAGTGCTGGGACTCAGTCACCTGTTGATCCTCGCGGGATTGGACACCGTGACCGCCGCGGTGGGTTTCTGCCTGTTGGAACTTGCGCGCAGACCGGAGCTGCGGGCCACGCTCCGCGGTAACCCCAAGCAGATCCGGGTTTTCATCGAAGAAATCGTCCGGCTGGAGCCGTCGGCTCCGGTGGCGCCGCGAATCACCACCCAGATCGTCAACGTCGGGGGTATGACGCTGCCCGCCGGCTCCCCGGTGCGACTGTGCATGGCCGCGGTGAACCGCGACGGCACTGACGCGATGTCCACCGACGAGCTGGTCATGGACGGAAAATTGCACCGCCACTGGGGATTTGGCGGCGGGCCGCACAGATGCCTGGGTTCTCATCTGGCTCGATTGGAGCTGACGATGGTGGTCGGCGAATGGCTGAAGAGAATTCCCGAGTTCAAACTGGCCCCGGGATACACACCCGAAATCCAGTTCCCGTCAAAGTCGTTCGCGCTCCAGACCTTACCGCTGCGCTGGGGCTGACCTCAGCCGACCCAACGCAGCGCTCGTCGTTTACCGTCGCCACTCGGTGGCAGCTACCTGCACGAACACTCCGGTGTCCTCGGCCATCAGTAGGCCTCGACCGCGCGGCAGCGGACCGCCCTTCATCTTGCCGCGGATGAAGCCCTCGTCCGGATCGGCATCCATCACCAGCAGTGGCGCATTGGCCTGGTGCAGCGCCCGCAACATCGGATCGCTGCCCGCCGAAGACCAGCCACCGAAGGTCCGGGTGACGATCACGTGCAAGCCGACGTCGGCTGCCCGGTTGACGAACGGAACGACCTTGTGCAACGGGGAATCGAAGCCCGGCGGCAACTGCTGGATGTCGTCGACGATCAAGAAGATCTCCGGCCCGCTCCACCACGACCGCGACAACAGCTCCTCGGCGGACAATCCCGGCGGCGGCTCGCGGCCGGCCAGGGCCGCGGACAGCTCACCCATCATTGCGATGACACCGTCGAGGTTGTAGGCGAACTTCTCTACATAGTCCGAACCCAGCGCCGTCAGCAGCTGACGGCGCGGGTCGACCAGCCATACCTGCGCGGAGGACCGTCCGGGCGGAGGCGGCGGTATGCTGCTGGCGCCCGGCGCGTAGAGCCGCCCGATTTCGGACATGATCGTGGCCAGCGTCGTCGTGCGCCCACATTCGCGACGACCGGTCACCATCAGGTGCGAATTCTCGGCGAAGTTGAGGTACACCGGCTGCAGATCCAATTCTGATATCGCCCAGGCGATTCCGCCGGCCCCCACACCCTGACGGGTGTCGCGGGCAGCCAGCTCGCGCACCTGCTCCACGCCGAACCGTGCTGGCAGCCGGCGTACCGGCGGGGCTTGGGCGGTGGTCAACCGGCTCACCGCCGCAACAACACTGTCGCACTCGAAGACGTTGTCGGGCGTACTGCCCAGCGCAGGCCGGGCGACCAGGGTATGCAGACCCGCCTGCGGGTCGCTGTCCAAGCGGACGTAGTTGACCGCAACCATGCCGCGGCCCGGCTTGACCGGAACGTCCTTGGCGAAGCGGGAACGCACCAGCTTGGCGTCCTCCACCGCAGCCAATCGCAGTTCCACCCGGGAACCGAAGCCACTGCGCACCGGCGGCCGCAGCTCCGATTCACGATCCGCGGTGACCACCACGTGCACCCCGAACGACGGGCCCTGGTTGATGATCAGGTTGACCTGCTCGATCAGCACTTCGTTTTCTTCGGCCAGCGCCCGGTAGTTGTCGATCACCAGGTACACATCGCCGAACCCGTCGTTGGGTACCGGCCCGGCCTCCCCGCCGAACTTGCGCCGGCGGAACATCTCCATCGACGCGATGCTGTATTCGAGGAAGGTGCGTTTGCGCTCGCGCACCAACGCCAGCAATTCGGCCACGGTCCGGCGCACGCCATAGGGGTCGGTGGGACCGGCGACCTCGCCCACATGCGGCAACCGGGCCACCGTGGTCAGCGCGGTACTGCTGTACGCCAAGCAGTAAAACTGAACTTGCTCGGGAGTATGGGTCAGCGCCGCCGAGCAGATCAGCGTCTGCAGCGCTGTGGTCTTGCCCGAACCGCCTGCGCCCAGGATCAAGACGTTGGCGCCGGGACCCGAGGTGTCAACCGTCCATGGTGGCTGGTCGTGCTTGAAGGGGCGGTCGATGATACCGATCGGGAACACCAGGTTGCGCGCCGAACCGTAGTCCTTCTGCCATGGGTGGCCGAGGAATCGGCTGACCAGCTCATCGATCGCTATCGGAACGGTCAGCGGCGGCTGCCACAACCGGTAGGGCTCGAACTTGATCTTGCGCAGCTGATCGATGATCACCGTGCCGACCTTGGGAGTCCGCACGCCCTCTTCTTCCTCTTCCTCGGCTTCGGCGCTCTCGATCACCTCGCCGTTGGCGTGCGCGGCGACCGCCTCGATCTGCGGCCCGCCCACACTGACCTCCAGCGGCGTGAACGAGTTGGTAAACAGCTGCGGCCGGATGTAGTCGATGTTGTGCACCAGAACCGGCGCTTCGTCGCCGTCGATGATGCCACCGGGGGCGTAGTAGTCGCGCCACAGGAATTCGGCCTGGAAGCGGGTGATGTCCTCGAGGCTCCGGCGAAAATAACCCAGACCCGCCTGTGCCGGCAGGTTCACCGCATTCGGCACGCCGGCGGCCTGCGCCGCCCCGGCGGTACGCGCCTTCAGCACGAGGCGATAACCCATATTTTCCATGAGCTTTTCGGCCCGGCTCTCGATGGTCTGTGACGCCATCATGAGGTGGATCCAATACGCCCGGCCCTGCCGGCCGATCGAGTCGAGCACGTCGACGGCGGTCGGCATGATCCGGAACCATTCGTAGAACTCGTCGATGACCACCACGAGCATCGGCAACGGCGGCATGTCCTGGCCGCGGGCCCGCATCCGGGTGCGCACCGAGTTGTACTCCTTGGCGTCGTCGACGCCGGCGTTGTCGCACACTGCTTTGCGGCGGGCGATCTCGCCCCACAGCGCATCCAGGAACCGTTCCATCAGAGCCTGGTCTTCCTCCAGGTCGGTGATGATCCGCGACACGTGCGGCACCCCGGCGAACGGCTTGACCGCCGAACCACCCTTGAGGTCGGCCAACACGAACTGCAGCTCCTCCGGTGGATGGCCCAGCATCAACGACTCGATCACGGTCCGCACCAGCGTCGACTTACCCGAACCGGTCGTGCCGGACATGACACCGTGCGGGCCGTCGCCGCCTTCGTCGAGCGACTTCATGTCCAAGAACAGCAGCTCGCCGTTGTCTGAACGGACACCGAACGGCGCCCGCAATCGCGACCGGCCCATGGTGTCGGTGCGGTTGCCCCACAACGAGTCGAAGTCGATGCTGCCCGGGTCGTCAACTCCGTAGTAGGACAAGATGTCTCGGGCACCGATATGGGCCACCCGCTGACCGATCTCCTCGTAGGCCTCGGCGAGTCGCCACTGCGCCAACTTCTGGGCGAACTCTTCTGCCTGCGAAATGCTCATCTGATCGCTCAGCGCAAAGAACCATGCCTTGTCGTCGATCACCATCCAGGTGTCGCGGTCACGGGGCAGTGCCTCGATCACGCCCTTCTCGTCGAATTCCAGCTTGCGCTCGGGGACTTCGGTCCACATCGGAGAGCCGGTCAGGTCGAAGAACGTCACCCCGTCCACGCCTTCGGCGCTGATCACATACTCCCACTGCGGGTCGTCGACATCGGCGATGATCACGGTGTGCGGTGTCGGTGTCTGCGCCGACGAACTGGCGTGCCGGGGGGTGAACGACCCACGTCCGGCGAACAATTCGGCTTGCTCGGCGGCAAATTCGCGAACCGAGCTGTACACCATTCGCGCATTCCCCGCCGCATCGTGACGCCGCGAGTCACCGAAGTGTGGAAACCACTTCACCCAGTCCCATTCGTCCAGATCGGAACTGACCACGATCAGCTGCACATGGTCGGGCCCATGGGAGAAGGTCAGCTGGCAGATGATCGCCCGCATCAGACCCAGTACCTGCTCGCGCGTCCCGACGAGCGCATACCAGGGCTCGACCAGTAGCGAAACCATCTTGGGCAGGTTGTAGACGACGCTTTGATAGCGTCCGAACTCCTGAAGCGCCTTGCCGGTCACCGGCTCGAGCTCGATGTCGGTCGGCATATTCTGCGGCTCGCCCCAGGTCACCTCCGGCCGCGTCATGCCCACGCCGACGCGCACCACGCCGAAGTTGAGGTCCTTACCGTCGGGCTTGCGCTCCCACATCCGGGGCGACCCCACTGCTGCCGCGAGTGTGGTGGGCGCCGGATGGAACCAGCGGTAGTTGGAGTCCATGCTGTCGGCCGACTCCTGGGCCGTCTCCCGCAGCATGTCCAGCATCAACATGAACTGCGCGCGCATCGCGTCCAGCTTGGGACGACTCATCTGCTGCTGGCCACCGAACCGGCCGCCGAACATCATCATCATCATGCCGCCGACCATGAAGATCGGGAAAATGGCTCCGGCGCCGCCAAACACGCGTGACCCGCTGGCAAAAGTCATGGCGACCATGCCGCCCAGCAGGCCGATCACCACGACGCCGACCACGATCAGCCACCAGGGCTTGCCCTCCGGGGGCGGAATGCTCAGCGGAGTCGGCAGGACGATGTTCTCCGGCTTGATCACCGGCGGCTTTTCCGCCGTCGGCCTGGCAAAACCACGTTTCACTTGGGTACCACCAATTCTGCAGGGGTCATGTCCATCGGTAGCGTGTCGTGCTCGACCAGTGCATCGGCTCGGGACAGCGTGGGACCCTGCGGCAACAGTCGCAGCGCGACCCACGGCGCCATGCTCGGAGCCAGGCTCAGGCCCAACGCCTCGCGAGCATCCTTGGTGTCCTCCACCCCGAACCGTGCGCCGGCATCGGTGATCCACCACAGCGATTCGGTGGTCTGAGCGGCGGGGTTGTTGCCCGTGACTGCGACGAAGTTGGCATAGTCGGGTCCGAAGTAGACGTGGTCAGCTTCGCGGCCGCTCATATCGGCCTTCACCAGGTCGACCACCTTGTGCATTTCGTGGGCCGCGACCGGGATGGTAGGCCCGGAGACCACCTTCACGCGGGCCCGGTTCTCACCCCTGGTCCGTTCCCACCACCAGCACGTCGACGGGTTTTCCCGGATGTCCAGTACGTTGAGCGGTTCGTCCGGGTAGGCGGACAGATCGATCCTGTTGACCACCGGCATCTTGGCCAACGCGGAGGGTTCCACCGTCACCGGCTTGGTGTTCCCCGGACGTCCGGCATTCTGCAGGATCTGGGCCACCAGGGGCGGCAGGGTCTGCACCCCGTCAGCCAGAACCAGCGAATACTGTTGTGGCCCACTGATCTGCGGTGTGACGAGCACCGTACCCACCGGGCCCGGAGCGCCGGGGAACGTCGCCGGAGCGCCCGCGTTGGGCACCTCGGGCACCAGCAGTTCGGGCCCCACCGGCAAGGCGTCGTAGAGCGCATGGCTCATCGGTCGGGCCTGACTGACCTGTTCGGGCGTCAACCCGAGCGGCAGTAGCACCGACCGGTTCGTGGCGTCGATGCGGGACCGGCGACCCTCGCGGATGATCCAGGTATCTCCGCCATAGCTGAGCACGACGGCGTCGGAACCCTTCAATACCCTGCGGTGGCTGCTGAGATCCGGGGTGCCGTCGATAACGGTGACCGAGACCCCTTGGGACGACCCCAGGCTCGACGAGGTGGACACCGTGTCACACACCAGCCATGACGACGCCGGCGGACTCTTGGGGGCGAACTGGTTCGGGGCACCCGGAATGCCGACGAGCGGCCCGTGCGGTTGGCTCGCGATCTGGCTTCCCTTAACCAGATGCGGATTGTCCGGCCGCCCGGTGATCAGCCGTGCCGATGCCAAGTTGAGCGCCGGATACAACCGGTCCCCCACCCGGACGAAAAGCGCGCCGGAATCCCGGTCCGCGATGATCGGCGACTCGTTCAACTGGCCCGACGGGCTGATGAATGACCACAGCAATGCACCCAGGCAGATCACCAATGCCGCCGACACCGATGCCACCACCGCCAGCGTCTGACGCCGGCCGGGTTCGATCTCCATGCGCACCCGCCAGCGGGTCAATGCCATGGCGGTTCGGCGGGCCAGGAACTGATACCCCGTTACCTGGGTCCGCGTGGACAATCCAAGGCCGTACCCCGACCCCCGCTGCCCGCGGCTCTCTTCAGCCACGCTAGATCACCTTTCGGTCTGTTCAGAACGCCTGGATACTGGCCCAAATATGTGGAGAAATGCTGACGACATCGATAACCGTAGGGCACCCGAAAAGACGGCGCTATACGGCCCTTATCGCACTAGATCCCCCAAGGATTCGTCATGTCTTCATTGCATCGTAGCGACCAATCGCCGCCGCGGCGTGTGGAAATGTTGCGGCAGGTCTAACGTCTCTGAGCTGGGAAGTAAACAGGCAAGCAAACAGGCAGTAAACACAGAGCCGTGGCAAGCCCGCGGCGAACCGGACAAGTCAGGCCGCCCCGCTGTCCGCGGACACTGGCGCTGGACGCAAGATGGGCGCCATGACTGAGCTCGCGCCCTCGCTGGTCGAACTTGCCCGCCGACTCGGTATCGCCACCGAATATCAGGACTGGACAAGGCGTGACGTGCGGGTATCTGCGGAGACGCTGGTGGCGGTGCTGGCGGCGTTCGGGGTGACCGCGCGCACCGAGGAGGAGCGCAACGCGGCACTGGCCGAGCAACTCCGGTTGCACTGGGCACGTTCGCTGCCGGCCACCATCGTGGCGCGCGCCGGTGAGCCGACGCGGTTCTGGGTGCACGTCACTCACGGCGCGCCCGCCGAGGTGTGGCTACACCTCGAGGACGGCACAGTACGCGGCGGGGCGCAACAGGTCGACAATTTCACCCCGCCGTTCGAACTGGACGGACGCTGGATCGGCGAAGCCAGCTTCGTGCTACCCACGGACCTGCCGCTCGGTTATCACCGCGTGCAGCTGCGCTCCGGCGACGACACCACCAGCACCGCGCTCATCGTCACGCCGGACTGGGTCGGGCTGCCGGAGAGACTGGGCAACCGTCGCGCATGGGGGTTGGCCACCCAGCTCTACAGCGTGCGTTCCCGACGGTCGTGGGGCATCGGCGATCTCAGCGACTTGACCGACCTGGCGCTGTGGGCGGCTTACCGACACGGCGCCGACTTTGTCCTGGTCAACCCGCTGCATGCCGCGACACCGACAACACCCATGGAGCCGTCTCCGTACCTGCCGACGTCGCGGCGCTACTTCAACCCGCTCTACCTGCGCGTGGAGGCCATTCCTGAGTTCGGCGAGCTGGCCAAGCGCAGCCGAATCCGGCAACTGCGCACCGACTTGCAGAAGCGGGCGGACCGACTCGACACCATCGATCGGGACGCGGCGTGGCGGGCCAAGCGCAAGGCCCTCGAGCTGATCTACCGGGTGCCGCGGTCGGCCGGGCGCGAGTTGGCCTACGCCGCTTTCCGGTCCCGGGAGGGCAGTGCCCTGGACAACTTCGCCACCTGGTGCGCGCTGGCCGAAAAGTACGGCGGCGACTGGCATCGATGGCCGAAGTCACTGCGGCATCCCGACGCCGCCGGCGTCGCTGATTTCATGGACAAACATGCCGACGCAGTCGATTTCCACCGGTGGATGCAGTGGCAGCTCGACGAACAGCTGGCCGCGGCGCAGTCCGGGGCCACTCGGGCCGGCATGTCGTTGGGCGTCATGCATGACCTCGCGGTCGGTGTGCACCCCGACGGGGCGGATGCGTGGGCACTGCAGGACGTGCTGGCGCTGGGGGTCACCGCCGGTGCGCCGCCGGATGAGTTCAACCAGCTTGGCCAGGACTGGTCCCAGCCGCCGTGGCGACCCGACAAACTCGACGAACAGCAGTATCGACCGTTTCGCGCGCTGATCCGGGCCGTGCTGCAGCACGCCGGCGGGGTCCGGATCGACCACATCATCGGGTTGTTCCGGCTGTGGTGGATCCCCGCGGGCGCGGCGCCGACTCATGGCACCTATGTGCGATACGACCATGAGGCGATGATCGGTATCGTCGCGCTGGAAGCGCATCGGGCCGGGGCGGTCGTCGTCGGGGAGGATCTGGGCACCGTCGAACCGTGGGTGCGCGACTATCTACTTCTGCGCGGTCTGCTGGGAACCTCGATTCTCTGGTTCGAGCTGGACCGGGACGGCAATGGCGGTCCGCTGCCCGCCGAGCGTTGGCGCGAGTGCTGCTTATCCTCCGTCACCACCCATGACCTGCCGCCGACGGCGGGTTACCTGGCCGGCGACCACGTGCGGCTGCGCGAATCCCTCGGGTTGCTGACCCGGCCGGCGGAAGCCGAACTCGAGGCGCATCAGGCCGAACGGCAGGCATGGATAGCGGAGTTACGGCGGGTCGGGCTGTTGGCGGACGGGGCCGACGCCGACCCGGAGCAGCTGCTGTTGGCCCTGTACCGATACCTGGGCCGGACGCCGTCCCGGCTGCTGGGTGTGGCATTGACCGACGCGGTTGGGGACCGCCGGACGCAGAACCAGCCGGGCACCACCGACGAATACCCGAATTGGCGGGTTCCGCTGACCGGTCGCGACGGCAAACCCATGCTGATCGAGGAAATCTTTACCGATCCCGGGGCGGCGAGGTTGGCTGACGCGGTGCGCGCGGTGACGGCTCCCGCAACCTGTTAGCTTCGGATGCCGTGACATCTTTGCGGTGTGTCTTCTGCCGTCGCTCGGTCGACGTCAGAGTTCCGACGGCCAACGTCGCTGATTCTCCCGGGACCCACTGATGAAGGCCCCGCCCAAGGTGGGTGTGGTTGCCCCGGTGGCCGGCGGACTCACCGCTGACCCCGACTGGATAACCGCCTTCGCGCTGCACCTCGAGGCGTGCGGCTTCGAATCGATCATCGTTGCTGAACACACGGTGCTCGTCACCAGATACGAGAGCCGGTATCCGTACGACAGTTCCGGGCGGGTCGGATTGGCCGCGGACTGCCCCATTCCCGACCCGCTCGATCTGCTCGGGTTTCTGGCGGGCCGGACGACGCGGCTCGGTTTGGCCACCGGCGTGTTGGTGCTGCCTAACCATCACCCCGTCGTTCTGGCCAAGCGCGCTGCGACGATCGATGCTCTTTCCGGCGGCAGACTCCGGCTGTGCGTGGGGGTGGGGTGGCTCAAAGAGGAGCTGCAGGCCTGCGGGGCGGAGTTCGAGAGCCGGGGCCGCAGAGCCGACGAACAGTTGGCAGTGTTACGGGCACTGTGGGCCGACCAGTCCGACGGGGTCTCGCATCACGGCGAGTTCTTCAACTTCGACAACGCCATGTGCTACCCCAAACCGGTTGGGCGGCTACCGGTTCACATCGGCGGGCACAGCCGGGCGGCCGCGCGGCGGGCCGGGCGCCTCGGCGACGGCTTCCAGCCGCTCGGCGTGGCTGGGCCGCAACTCGGCTCCCTGATCGCCCTGATGCGTGACGAGGCCCTCTTGGCCGGCCGCGACCCGGCATCCCTGGAGCTCTCGCTGGGCCACCTGACGACCAAGGTCGACAGCGAACGAGCAGCCCGCCTGGTCGACGAGGGCGCCGACCGGATCGTGCTGGGGATGCCACCGACCACCGACATCGAGCAGGCCAAAGACATCCTGTCGGCTTGTGCCCAACGTCTAGCGTTGGTGCCTTGGGTCTCTTGACGGATCCCGAACCCCTTGCACCGGCCGATCGGCTGGCGCTGCATGATCTGGTGCATCGATACGCTGCCCACGTCGACGACCGTGAATTCGACTCTGCAGCTGCGCTTTTCACTGTCTCCGCCGAGCTGGCGGTGCCTGACCCGCCCGCCACGCTGACGCCGGTCCATGCACACCGGGGCCGGCCGGCCATCGCCGCGGCCGTGGCGGCCGTCGCCCAGGCTCTGCGTACCGAGCACGCGATCGCCGGGGAGGTCTATGACCGGGGCCCGGCAGGCGGCGTCGCGCGCGGACGCATCGGTTGCGTCGCGCACCATTGGAGCCGGCGCGCCGGCGACTTGGTGGACGTGGTGTGGCACCTACGGTACGACGATGAGTACCAGTTGACCGAGACGGGCTGGCGAATCAGCCGCCGCGCCTTGACGATCAACGCCATTGAAGTCCGGCCGGTGCGCCGATTGCTGCCGCCGCCCTGAGCGGTTGCGCACTCCGCCGTCCCGCACGGCAGGCGAAGTCGTTTGGCCGCGCGGTATTTCGGGTAACTCCGAAGATGCGACCTGGCCCGTTCGGTTGACGGTCCGGATCCCGGCAGCGGAGGAGGCGTTGATGGGGGGAATTTCACGCCGCGCCATCCACCGACGTCTCGACGCCCACGACCCAGCGGGATGCAGCAACGACGCCGAGCGCGCGCCCGGTCTGGTTGTCATCGCCGGCGCTGCGCTGGCCTTCGTGGTGTCTATCGCAAATTTCGCATTCGGACAGATAGGACTTGGACTCGCCGCTGCCATCGGCGGCCTGCTCTCCTTCGGTGCGGGTCTGGCTTGGCTTGCCATGGAGCGCAGGCGAGTTCGCGAAGCCGAACGGCACCGGCGGTTCGACCGCCGTGACCGGTAGCGCCACCGGCCATATCCAGACACGGCGGGCTACTGCAAAGCCGCGAGGTTGTCCACCGAGTTCTGAATCTCGCGGCGCAGAACTCTGGCGACGAGGCGTCCGACTGGTCCGCCGAGCAGGCCGCCTTTCAGGTCGGCCGTCAGGTGAAAATCCGATCCCGGATGGTTGGCGGTGACCGTCACCGCAACGGCGATGCGGATTCCGCCGCGACCACAGCCATGTAATCGGATCGAGGTGGGCTCGTCGTACTCGGTGACCGTCCAGTGAATGACGTTGCGAAAGCCCTTCACCTTGATCAGTGACGACACGCGGACGCCCTCATTGATCGTCGCCGGCACCGCTCCGCGCCACCCTGCGAATATCGTCATCCATTCGTCGAATCGGTGTAGGTCGGAGGCGGTTTTCCAGGCGGATTCCGGATCGACGTTGGATGACGTTGACACCTCCACATGCGCCATGTGTTTACCCGCTCCCTGGTTCGGCGCCCCGCGATCCTGACCAGCCGCAGCGGGGCCAATGTGTTCGCGTTGACATACCCAGGCGCGATGACCCGATAAACCGTCGATGAAGTTCCGATACGCCGCTACCGCCACCCCCGGGTGGGCCGACAGGCGCCCCACGATGTGGCCGGACGTCGACCCAATCTCATTGCCGCACAACCAGCGCCGACACAGCTTGGGCACCCGCAGGAGTCTGTCAAATCCCTTTCCAGGCGGTGTCCAGCTGAGTGGCCACGTCGATGACCTGCGCGGCTTGCGACTGCGGTGAGTCGATCTCTTCGGCGACGTACTGGGCGATAAATCGCCGAATCTCGCCGTCAACACCAGCCAGAATCCGCAGCACCTCGCCGCGGATGGACTTCGACGACACGTTGACGGTGATATCGGAGGGCCGCGGTTTGGCGACGTCGACGATCAGCAGCAGCGGCTCGGCGGCACGTGCGGTGGCGCGCAACGCGATATCCCCAGCCACCTTGAACCGTTGCTTGTCGAGCCTGAGATCCAAGAGCAAGTCGATCGACAGCGGGATGTGAATCACGAATGTGATGAGCTCGCCGAGTTTTCGGGTCACCCGCGGCTCGTTGATCTTGACGTGCGCACTTACCTTGGCGATTCCTCCTGGACCCTGGGCGATCGGCTCCATGTCGAATTCGCTGCCGGCGATTTCGGCGAATGATGCCGCCACCCGCTCCGGGGTGACGGCAACCTCGAAGAACCTGCGGCCGAACTCTTCGTAGGTGACGTAGTCGTGATGTTGCATAGGCTTATACCGTCTCACGTCAACTGCCCTAACGGTCGCTGATCGGTTCGCGTCGCGCAAAATTTGACGTCAGGTGCATCAGGCGGACCGGACCCTGCCGCGACAGTGTGATTTGCGACATCCGCCAAGCGTTGTGAACAACGCCACAAGCGGCCGCTTCGATTCGATAACTCGGGCGGGCGCCTGCCACGCTTGAAGTACTTGGAGGTGTTTGGAGTCTCATGCGCGCCCACGAAAATCCTGATCAGCGCTCGGCCGTAACGCGGCTCGAGGCACTGCTGACCTGGCTCGGCGGCGGACACTGGGGTGAACTCGGTGAGCGCCACGAGCGGTCCACCCACGCCGTTGCCGGCGCGGTCGTGGCCTTCGGAGCAGGGCTGGCCTGGCTCGTCGCGAGCTTGGCGCTCAACGAGTCGACGGGCTGGCCCAGCTGGGCGGTCGTTGCCGTGGCCCTGGTGTTCGCGTTGCTGGTCGGCGCGGTGGTCCGCGGCACCGCCGGGGGCCCCGGCCGGGGGCGGGCCGGCACCGCGGGACGCGCCGGGGTCGCTCTGGCCGTCGGTGTCGTGGTCGGCGAGCTGGCCGCGCTGATCGCGTTTTCCGCTGCCATCGACCAGCGCCTCGACGAACGCGCCCTGCGTCGTGCCGACTCCGCGCCGGCGGTTGCCCAGGCCTCGGCATGGCTGCAGCAGTCCCGCGCTGGGCGTGCCGCGCTCGACAACGCGGTGGAGCAGGCACGGGGGCACCTGGACACGGCTTTGGTGATCGCTCGCTGCGAATACCATCCCACGCCGGGCTGCCCCCAGACCAGGATCACGGGCGTTCCGGGCCAGGGACCCGAAACACGAACGGCCAATGAGCTTCTCGCCGATGCGCAGCGTGAACTGGACAACGCCTTGACGGCTCGCGACCGTCAAGCACCCGATTTCGACGCCAGGGTGCGGCAAGACCAGCAGGCCGTGAACGCGGCTCGCCACGCTGTGGTCGCCGATGCTGGTCGCGGGCTGGGCACTCGCTGGGTCGCCATGAACGACGTGACTCTTGCCAGCGCAGGCGCATTGGTGCTGCGGGCACTGCTGATCGCCTTCTTCGCACTTGTGTATCTACTGCCGCTGGTCCTGCGGCTATGGCGTGGTGAGACAACGCACGATCGTCACGCGGCCGCGCGCGCCGAGCAGGAACGCGCCGAACTCGAGGCCGAGACCGCGATCGCGATCAAACGCGCCGAAGTTCGCCGCGCTGCCGAAATCATGTGGGCCGAGCATCAACTGGCCCAGACCCGCCTGGCGATCGAGGCACAGGCCGAAATCGACCGGGAGCAGCAACGCCGTCGTGTCATCGAAGCACTCGAGATTCCGGTGCGCGCGTCGTCGCAGCGTCATTTCGAGCCAGTCGAGCCAGTCGAGCCAGTCGAGGAAGTAGAGGAAGACATGTATCTACCCATCGCGGCCGAAGCGGAGGCCGCCAGCCGCGCCGTCGCCCAATTGCCCTCTGCGACAGCGGATCACCTCGCTCAAGCCCCGGACCAGCTTCCGGAGCAGGTCGACTCGGAGGGCGCCGTGGCAGCCGAGGAGACCGAGCGGGGCGGCCCGCTGATCCCGTCGATTCCGGACGCCACCAAGGCCGCGGCGCGCTGGATTCGGCCGCTGATGCCTCCGTTCGTGGCGCGGGTGATCGACAACACCACGCAACCGCTGCGTACCGCGCGTCAGGTGTTCGAAGAGGTCGAAGAAATCGCGTTTTCGTTCAAGCGCACCCGCAAAGTGACAGTCAATTCCGAGAGCTCCGAAGGCGCCGACCGCTCGGACGGCAGCCGCGACCAGCCGACGCGGCAATCGCCGGTCGCGGAGGCACCAACAGGCCGCAACCGTATCGAGTCATCGCGTGGCGAGGCCAATTCGGGCGCCTACGACCAAAACTACGAGAGGCTGGGTGCCAACGCGCGGTACCGGTCGGTGGAACAATCTCCAGAAGATCTGGCCGCGTTGTCGGTGGGATCGACCGGCCAGCAGAACCGGCGTGAGCTGGTTGGGCGGGATGCGCCGGCCGAGTTGCGTTCTCCCGATGGCCCGCGTGAGTTGCCGCCGGGCAAATAGCCCGCGGCGGCAGACCTTGGTCGTCAACATGTCGGGTCCGGTCGCAAGAGATCCTGGCGAGGAATGACATCGGCGAAGGCACCATGCTGACCGTTCGCTACGGCCTAGCATTACGACGAGCAAGGACAGGATCTCGTGGGTCTCATGACGGCAGCACAGGACACCCTCTCACGGTGACATCCCGATCGTTGATCGCAACGCCGGCGGCCGCATGAAGGTCAGCCTTTTTCTCGCGGACGCAGCGCAGGCCGATCCCCAGTCGGGTAAGGTCCATGCCCTGGGCCTGGGCTGGCGGCAGTGCCAAACACCAACCCCTCCTTTTGCTTTGGTGCTGTTCTTGGATATCGATTGGGACGAGACCAACCAACCGCACAAGTTGACGTGCCAGTTGCTGACCACAGATGGAGATCCGGTGGTAGTCACCGGCCCGCATGGCCCGCAGCCCATGCTGTTCGAAGCTGCCGCCGAGGCGGGCCGGATGCCTGGGGCGATCCACGGCACGTCGGTCCGAATGCCGCTCGCCCTCAATATCCCGCCGGGAATCCCGCTGGAACCGGGAATCTACGAGTGGCGGGTGGAGGTGGAGGGCTTCGCGCGGGCCACCGCGGTGGAGGCGTTCGTCGTGACCGGAGTCGGCCTTTCGCCGATGTCCTTCGAGTAGGCGTGAAATAGCTACGCTGCCAGTCATTCTCATTGCACGACGCCGGAGCGGCCAGGAACGCTCCGGTTGACATCGACTGGACGGCATCGCCGGTTCGTCGCAGTTAGCGTTAGCGCACGGTCAATTCGAGACGTTCGAGGCGGCGCACCAGGATGCTCGGCAACCACTGTCCGACGTCGGCGGCCTCGATCATCGACGTTCGTTCGAGCAGCTGACGCAAGACAATCCGGGCCTCCAGGCGGGCGAGCGCCGCACCGACACAGAAGTGCGCGCCCTTGCCGAAACTGACATGGCCCTTGCCCCGTCGGCGCTCAAGACGGAATTCACCGGGTGCCTCGAACTGAGCCGGATCGCGGTTGGCCGCGCCCCACAACAGCAGCAGGTGCGAGTCGGCCGGCAGGTGGACCCCGGCCAGGCGGGTGTGGTGCCGCACGTGCCGGTAGTGACCCCGAAAAGGCGCCTCGTAACGCAGCGTCTCCTCGATGAACGCTTCCAGCCGCTCGGGGTCGTCGCGCACCTGCCGCTGGATGTCGGGGCGGGTTGCCAGTATCCAGGTCGCACTGCCCAGCAACGAGGCGGTCGATTCTCCCCCCGCCGCGAACAGGGTGACCATCATGATCTGGGCCGTCAGCGTATCGATCTCGCCCGATAGGCAGGCGGTGGCAAGCTCCCCGAGCAGATTGTTCTGGGGAGCGGCCGCGGCCCGGCTGAATTGCTCGAAAATGTAGCCGCTGAGCTCCATCAGCGCGACACCCGCGGCGGCGAGCTGCTCGTGGCTGACCAAGCCTTCGAGCAGTTGCGTGGCCGCGTATCCCCATTTCACCAACTGGGCGACGTCCGCTTCGGGCACACCGATGAGCCGAGCCACGACCATCATCGGCAGCCGGTTGGCCATCGCATCCATCCATTCGATGTGACCGTTGCGCAGGCCGTCGACCCACAGCCGGTTTGCGGTCTGAGTGGCAAACTGTTCGATGGCGCGGATTCGCTTGGCCGCCAAGTGGCGCACCAGGAGTTTGCGATGCAGTGCGTGGGCAGGATCGTCGGCGGTGGCCAGCACATGCGTCGGCCCGCCCAGTGCGGCGTCCATCTCGAACGGCTGGATTGCGCCATCGACCGTATAGGTCATCGTTGCGGTCAGGTTCGACGAAAAGTCCTCGGGACGGCTGACGGTGTCACGGACGGCGTCCCAGCCGCACACCGCATAGAAACCGGAGTCACCGATGCGGTGGACGGGTCCGGCGGCATGCATGCGGTCGTAGAGCGGGTAGGGATCTTGCAGGCATTCGGCACCGAAGAAGGTGCGGGCATCGACCGGGCAGGTCCGGAGTCCGGTGGAGCTCATCCGATGGTCCATCGCCGGGTCGGCGCGCGTTGCGTCGGCGAACTGGGCAGCACCTCGACGCGGGATGTCTCGGCACGGCGGACACTCCGCACGGCTGGCATTACGCATCCTTTCTTCTGGCGTGCCCACGGGCCGATCAATCCGAGGATGAATCCGGGCACAAGCAGCAATTCTCACCAGAGTGATCGGTGGATGCGCCGGGCGTCAACGACGCGACACCATCTTTTACGACAATTGAAACCCCCGTGCGATGCGCTGCTCCCCCGGGTTGTCTCACCGCGGCTTTCGGACCTGCGCAGTACTGGCATTAACCGCCATCCTCGTCTCAGGTTTGAGAACAACCAGCTTCGTCGTGCCAGTGCCGGTCTGGGCTTGGCGGGCTCAGCGTGTCCAGGCGGGCGAATCGGCAGCGTTGCGCAAAGCTGCAACGATGCGGTGTTCTTTCTCCAGGAATCGCTCGGTCGGCGTGGGTACCGAGATCGCGACCACGTTGTCGCCCAGCGCTCGACCCGCGATCGCGGCCGCCGAAATCCCCGGGGTGTGTTCGTCGCGATCGAAAGCGATTCCAGCGCTCCGGATTTCAGCGATTTCACGACTCAGCGCGGTGGCGACCCCGGGGGTGAACTTGGCCAGGGCGGCCGCCGTGGCGGCGTCGTCGAGTGCGGCGAGGGCCGCCTTCCCGTTGGCGGTCCCGTTCAGCGGGAACCGGACGCCGATCGCCGAGACGGCGCGCAGCCGGTGGGACGACTCGATTTGGTCGATGAACCACATCTTCTGGCCGCGCAGAACCGACAGGTCGACGGTTTCGCCGCCGGTGGCCGCGGCCACTCGCTCGATGGTCGGGCGGAACACCGCCGCGATGTGCGCTCCAGTGGCGTTGCCGAACCCCAGCAGGCGGTCCCCGAGCGCAAAGTGGCCACGGTCATCGACACTGGCCAAACCGACTTCGACGAGCCCGACCAGCAGGCGCCGCGTGGTCGACTTGGCCAGCTGTAACCGCTCGCTGAGGTCGACCAGACGCAACTGGCCTGGCTCGGCGGCGATTTCGTCCAGTGCGGCTGCGGCCCGGCGCAGCACCTGGATGCCTTCGTCGCGATTCGTCCGGGAACTTCGTTCCGTTGTCGCCACAATTCCACTATAGTGGTCCGCACCGCGAACTTTAAAGAACCGAAATGTGGATCAGAGGAGATCTCAGTGAGCGTGCTTCCGACTGGGCGGTATTTTTTCCGTGGCGATGAGGGGTACGAGGCCGCACGCCGCGGCTCGGTATGGCATCAACGAGTACCCGAACGCTATCCCGAGGTGATTGTGCAGGCTGTCGATGCCGCAGACATTGTCGCGGGCCTTCGCTACGCCAAGGCCAACGGCCACCGGGTCAGCATCGTCTCGGGTGGGCACAGCTTCGCGGCAAGCCATCTGCGCGACGGCGCCCTCCTGCTCGACGTCAGCCGCCTCGACCACGCCAGGATCGACGCCGAAAACATGACAGCAGTCGCGGGCCCCGGCAAGGGCGGCAGCATGCTCATGGCCGACCTGCAGGCGCAGAACCTCTTTTTCCCCGGCGGCCACTGTAAAGGCGTCTGTCTGGGCGGCTACCTGCTACAAGGCGGGTACGGCTGGAACAGCAGGATTTACGGCCCCGCCTGCGAGAGTGTCATCGGCCTCGACGTCATCACCGCCGATGGCGAGCAGATCTATTGCGACGCCGACAATCACCCCGACCTGTATTGGGCCGCCCGCGGCGCCGGGCCGGGCTTTTTCGGGGTCGTCACGTCGTTCTACCTCAAGCTCTATCCCCGCCCGGCCGTTTGCGGCACCAGCGTGTACGTGTACCCGTTCGACGTGGCCGACGAGGTGTACACGTGGGCCCGCAACGTCAGCGCCGACGTGGACCGTCGCGTCGAGATGCAGATCCTTGCCACTCGCAGCGTGCCGGAGATGGGTCTCGACATGCCCGCCATCGTCATGGCATCGCCGGCCTTCGCCGACTCGGAGGACGAGGCTCGGGAAGCGTTGTCGGTGTTCGACACCTGTCCGGTCGTCGACCGGGCTCTGGTCAAAAACCCTTACATGCCAACGGATTTACCAACTTGGTACGACGTCGTGATGACCCATTACCTGAGCGACCACCGCTACACGGCCGACAACATGTGGACCTCGGCGGCGGCCGATGAGCTGTTGCCGGGCATTCGCGACGTTCTCGACACCTTGCCTCCCCCGCCGTCGCACTTCCTATGGCTGAACTGGGGACCCTCCCCGGCCCGTCAGGACATGGCCTACAGCATCGAAGACGAGATCTACCTGGCGCTCTACGGCTCGTGGAAGGACCCGGCCGACGACGAGAAGTACGGCGATTGGGCGCGGTCGAACATGGCGGCGATGTCGCACTTGGCCACCGGCATTCAGCTTGCGGACGAAAACCTCGGCCAGCGGCCGGCCCGATTTGCCACCGATGAGGCCATGGTCCGGCTGGACAAGGCACGGGCGACTTACGATCCCGAAGGTCTGTTCAATGGCTGGATGGGACGAATCTGATGACCGGCGACCTTTATCTGGGCTATCGCAACGACGACGCCGGCACGCCGTTCAGCATGTTCTTCAAGCCCGAGATGACTTCCCTGCCAACGCATGTCGTCGAGGCGCTACAGCATGGTCCGCAAGGCGGGATGGCGTTGTTGGCTTTCGGCGACGCCGCAACTGTTGCCGACGAGGGCTATCACCAGACCGAGAACGGTTACGGAATTGTCGAGGACGGCAGCTTCCACGTCTCGGTCCGCACCGACATGCCCGGGGTCACCCCGGCGATGTGGGTCTGGTGGTTCGGCTGGCACGGCTGCGACACCCGGCGCTACAAGCTGTGGCATCCCCGGGCGCACCTTTCGGCCGCTTGGAAGGACGGTGACGACGCGGGCCGCCGGGGTAACCAGCGCTACATCGGCCGCTGGTCGATGATCAGCGAGTACATCGGCTCGGCAATGCTCAATGCCGCAATCCAATTCGTCGCACCCGCGGGCCTGGGGCTGCCGGCGGATTCCGACGATGCGGTAGCGATTTGTGCCCGGCTGGGCTCGGGTGACGCCCCCGTCGACGTCGGATGGTTCGTCCACCATATTCGGTCGACACCGAGCGGCTCGGAGATGCGTTCACGATTCTGGATGGGCGGCCCGTACATCGAAGTTCGCAAGGCCCCGGGCGTGGCGTCAAAGGCGGTGCGCCCCATCGCGGCTCGGGTCCTTGGCAACCCGGCAGCCACCGCTCGCAACCTGCTGGTGCACTGTGCGCAAGAGATGAATCATCTCGCGGGGTTCTTGCCTCAACTCTACGAGCGCTTCGGCGACGAGTAGGCGATCCTCAGTTTCGTTGGGCAAATGCGGGCGCAACGAAGTTCTGCACCAGCCGGCGTTCGGCCTCCTCGTCGTCACCCGGCCAGTAGACCAGCGACAACACGACGCGTACCACCCACTTGGCGGCCTGCGGATCACCGCCGGCGAGACCGGCAAGGTCGGTAGCAAACTGGGCGGTAAGTGGCGACTCGGCGAGCCAGGCAACCTGCCGGGTGCCGCCGCGAATTGAGCCGACCATGAGCTGGCACAGTGGGTCGGCGCGGATCTGCTTGATGGTCAACATGATTGCGGTGACGAGTCGCTCCACCCCGCTCAGCGGCTCGACCGCCGCGCGAACAGAATCCACAATGCGGTGCGCCGTTCGCCTGACGACGGCGTTACGGATCTCGGTTTTCCCGCCGACATAACGGTAGATGGTCGCTCGGGAACAGTGGACGCGGCTGGCCAGCTTGTCGATATCCAGTGCGTTGAGCCCGTCGCGGGCGATGAGCTCGGTTGCGGCCTCGTAGATCCGCTCGGCGGCGGCTTCGCGGCGGTCCCCTCCCAGGAGCCAATCGTCGGCTGGCACGTGGACGCGTCCTTCCCGTGAGAATAAAGAAAAACATTTTCTAAGGTTGAGACAAAACTAGCACTTATTCTCACTATCGATGCAGGTCATTTTTGCGCGCTGAGACGGTCGGGGCGGGGGCTGCAGACCACCGATTTCAACTTGTCACTACCGCGTTGACCTGCATATTTCTGTTGTTCAGGGTAGTGGGAGGACTTCTTCGTCACCGGACTCACCGGCTGCCGAGTGGTCGTGAGCTGTCGTTGGCGACTGCTGGATGAGGAGGCTGGGCGATGAACTTTTCGGTATTGCCACCCGAGATCAACTCGGCTCTCATATTCACCGGGGCCGGATCGGAACCCCTGTTGGGAGCCGCGGCGGCCTGGGGCGGATTGGCTCAGGAATTGGATTTGGCCGCGACGTCATTCGGCGCGATAACCGCGGGACTGGTCGGTAAGGCCTGGCTGGGGCCCGCGTCGGCGGCGATGGCGGCGATGGCAACCCCGTATGCAGATTGGCTTTCGGCCACGGCGGCCCAGGCGCGGCAGGCGGCGATGCAGGCCGCGACGTTGGGCCTGGAGTTCGAAGCCGTCCGATCGGCGATGGTGCAGCCAATCATAGTGGCGGCCAATCGTTTCGACCTGGTGTCCTTGGTCAGGTCGAATCTGTTCGGGCAAAATGCTCCCGCGATCGCCGCGGTGGAAGCCGCATACGAGGCGATGTGGGCACAAGACGTGTCGGCAATGGCCGCCTACCACGTGGGGGCGTCGGCCGCGGTCTCGGCGCTGGAGCCGTTCACCCAGCCGCTGCAGGGTCTGGCGGGACTGCCCGCTCAGCTGGCGGCCGCGGCGGCCGCCACTGCGGCAGGAGCGCCCGTCAACGCAGGTTTCGGCAACGCCGGCGTCGGCAACGTGGGCAACGGGAACCTCGGTAGCAACAATGTCGGCTCCGGAAATCTGGGCAGCTACAACACGGGCTTCGGGAACGCCGGCAGCTTCAACGTGGGTCTGGCGAACACCGGTAGCAGCAATTTCGGGTTCGGGAATACCGGCAGCAACAATATCGGCATCGGACTCACCGGCACGGGCCGGGTGGGCGTTGGCTGGCTGAACTCAGGCACCGGCAATATCGGCTTGTTCAACTCCGGCACCGGCAATATCGGCCTGTTCAACGCCGGCACCGGAAATGTCGGGATTGGCAACTCCGGCTCCGGGAACCTGGGATTCTTCAACTCCGGCCTGGCGAACTTCGGCAGCGGTAATTCCGGCAACTCCAACACTGGATCGTACAATCCGGGAAATTTCAACACCGGCAGCTTCAATGCGGGCGACGGCAACACCGGTTATTCGAACTTCGGCAGCTACAACTCGGGGAGCTTCAACATAGGCTCGGGCAACACGGGCAGTTACAATGCCGGCAATGTGAACACCGGATTTTTCAATTCAGGTAATGTCAACACTGGCGTCCTCAATTCGGGTGATATGAATAACGGTTTCGCCTTCAGAGGCACCGGCCAGGGCGGTCTCCGTTTCAATCTGAGCACTCCGGATCTGACCATGCCACCAATCAATATTCCGGGCATAGCAGTGCCGGCACTCGATTTGCCGACCGTTGTTACATCGAACTTGGCGATACCTGCTATCGACTTGCCGAAGTTAACCGTACCCGCGATCAATGCGCCCGGGCTCGACCTGCCCGCGGTGACGGTGCCCGGATTCACCCTGGACAGCGCACTGCTGGGCGGCTTCACCACACCCAAGCTGAGCATTCCCCCGCTGACCACACCCACAGTCAACGTGCCGGGCCTGGACCTGCCGGCGGTGACGGTGCCCGGATTCACCCTGGACAGCGCACTGCTGGGCGGCTTCACCACACCCAAGCTGAGCATTCCCCCGCTGACCACACCCACAGTCAACGTGCCGGGCCTGGACCTGCCGGCGGTGACGGTGCCCGGATTCACCCTGGACAGCGCACTGCTGGGCGGCTTCACCACACCCAAGCTGAGCATTCCCCCGCTGACCACACCCACAGTCAACGTGCCGGGCCTGGACCTGCCGGCGGTGACGGTGCC